>NZ_CP090349.1:4505000-5105000 GCF_021398735.1 Methylobacterium oryzae | reverse complement strand
GGCCCGGCCGCGCCAGGGCGCGCAGGCTCTTCAGGAGCTCGTCGATCCAGTCCGCGAGGTTCAGCGGGCGGCGGTCCTCGATGGCCTGATCGGCCGCCACCTGCTTGAAGCTGTAGAGGAGATCGGCCGCGCGCATCAGGTTGCTGGTCAGGAGCTGCGCGCCCTCCCGCATCCGCCCGGCATACTGGGTCAGCCGCGACCGGGAGAGCTGGTTGTCCCCGACCATGCGCGCGAACGCCGCCGAGTCGGACTGGACCTGCGTCGCCGTGGTCAGGGCGATGCCGAGCGGGGTGCTGATCTCGTGCGAGACGCCCGCCACGAGCTGCCCGAGCGAGGCGAGCCGTTCGGCGCGGATCAGGTCCTCCTGGGCCTGCCGCAGGGTCGTGAGCGCGTCGTCGGCGCGCTGGGAGGCGTTGCGCCGGTCCGCTTCGCGGCGGCGGATCTGCTCCAGGAACGCGTTGGTCGCCCTGGCGATGTCGCCGAGTTCGTCGCGTCGGGTGAGCAGGTGACTGTCGCGGCCGATATCCTCGGGGGCGGGCGCGGCGGCGGCGGTGACGATGCTGTGCTGGAGCGCGTGCAGCGGCCGGGTGATCGAGCGCGCCACCGCGGCGGCGGCGCCGATCCCCAGGCACAGGGCGCCGACCGCCCCCACGACCAGCAACTGCCGGATCACGCTGCCGAACTGGTCGGCATCGTCGATGAAGGCCCGGCTCAAGGTCTGCGCGTTGGCGCTCATCGTGGCGGCGCGGCTGTCCATGTCGGCGATGGTCTCGTTCTGCTCGCCGATCTTCCCGATCGTCGCGGCGAGCTGCGTGCGCCACCCGTCGATCGCCTCCGCCATCTCGTCCCGGATGCTCACCGGGATGAGCAGCGTCCGGGACGTGCCCGACAGCTCCGCGCCCGCCTCCAGCACCCGCGACGCTTCCGCAGTATCCCGGCGCGCCAGGGCCGCATCCGTCCGCCGGGCCAGGCGCAGGGCCGTGAGGGCGATGTCCTGGGCGGAGAGCTCGGCCTCGTTCGAGAGGACCGAGTGACGGATCAGGAGCGCGACCTCCTCGTACAGCCGGTTCTGCCGGGTGACGTTCACTTGGACGAGCTGGTCGCACCACTCGACCAGGACGCGGCCGGCCTGGGTCGCGCGGGTCAGCTCGAAGCCCTCGGAGAGCACCCTGTTGAGGCCGTCCTCGGTCCGGCTCCGGTCGCGGTACGCCTTCAGGAGCTTTGTCGCCCGGTCCGCCGCCCCCGCCTCGCCGTCGACCCGCAGGACGCGGCGTAGCCGGTCGCCCACCGCATCGAGCTGCCGAAGGTCGGCGGCGAGCTCATCGAACTCGATCGGGAAGACCGGGCGACCGATGCGCGCCCGGTTCAGCTCCGCGGTGCTGATCGCCTCCCGGAGCTCCCGGAGAGCCGTGACGACGCCCTGGTTCCGCTCCAGCTCGGCATCCTTGACGGCCAGGACGGCGATCAGCTGAGCGTTGTCCTGCTGCTGGCGCCGGCGCGCAACGTCGGTCAGGGCCACCAGGGCGTCCGCCCGCCGGGCCATATCGGCGATCGTCGCGTTCGCGGTCCGCTCGGAGAGCAGGAGCGAGCGCATGCGCGTCACCTGCGAGTTCAGATCGCCCGTGACGGTCGCCACGAGAGCCGACTGGCCGCGCGTGCGCGCGAGACCCTCCAGGCGTTCGAGCTGCCCGGCCGCCGTGGCGGCCCGCTCGTCGAAGCGACGCTCGGCCTCGTCCCGCCGCGCGGTGCCGCCGCTGACGGCATCCGCCCGCGCCCGGTTCATCGACGTCAGCGTCTGTGCGGTCTCCGTCGCCACCACGGCGCCGGTCCGGGCCCGCTCGGCCTCGTAGAGCAGGATCCAGGCGCCCAGCGCGATGGCGGCCGCGACGAGAATCGGGATCGCGCCGACCACGAGGACGCGGCGCGCGATCCCGGACCTCCCCAACCCGCGGATCATCGCGCCGCGCACCGTGTCCCGCGCCCCGTCACCCGTCCCGCTCCCCGATCCATCGCTGATTCCGCGACGACACAGTCCGTTATTGTGCCATCGGCGCGATGACTTCCCGAGAGCGCTGAAGCAACACGGGACGCAATATTCCCGCAGCACCGCTTGCGTAGATACCGCCCCGCACAACGGTCCTCGAAGGCCGAATGAGGGGAAACACCATGCTCGACGTCATCGCCCGCCTCCTGCTCTCGGCCGGCATCATGGTCGGCACGACCTACCTGCCGGCGCTCTCGCAGGCCGTCACCGGGCAGCCGGCCGGCACCCGGAGCTACGCCGCGGACGCGCCCGCCTGCCCGGTCAAGCCCGCGATGGCCGGGATCCGCGCCCGGTCCTGCCTGGGCTGACCGGTATGGAGACGCTTCCTCTGATCCTGCTCGTCGGCGGGAATGTCCTGCTCGCGATCGTGATCCCGCTCCTCGTCTGAGCGCGCCGCGATCATGCTCCGCGAGGCCGCCGGAAGGCCGGTCGACCAGGGCCCGCCGCGAACCGCCGCCGCGGTCGGCAGTTGCCCGCCGGTGAGGCCTCGATTAGCCGGTCGATGCGGCCGGCTCGGGCCGCGCCCCGTGTCACGATGCGCCGCCGCCCATGCCCGCGTCTCCAAGCCTCGCCCGGGACCGATCCCGCATCGCGGCCCTCGCTCTGGCGACGCTGATCGGCGTCGGCGATCCCCGCCCGGGCTGGTCCCTCGACATGCCGGACAGCCCGCGTCCCGCCCGGCCGTCCCGGCCGGTGCCGCCGGAGCTGGCCGCGGCCCTCGCGGCCTACAGGACCTACGTCGTGGCCCAGGCCGACGCCTTCGTGCGCGAGACCGCGCGCTTCGTCGCGGCGATCCAGGCCGGGCAGCTCGCGGAGGCGCGCCGGCTCTACGCCCCGGCGCGCGCGCCCTACGAGCGTATCGAGCCGGTGGCGGCCCTGTTTCCCGAGCTGATCAAGCGTCTCGACGTGCGCAGCGACGAGTTCGAGCTGCGCGAGCGCGATCCCGCCTTCGTCGGCTTCCATCGGCTGGAGATGGCGCTGTTCACCCTCGGCACCACGGAGGGGCTCGGCGAGGTCGCGGAGCGGCTCACCGCCGAGACCGTGACCCTGCGCGACCGACTCGCGGCGCTCGCCATCCCGCCCGCCCGGGCGGTCGGGGCGGCCTCGGCCCTGATCGAGGGGATCGCCGCCACCAAGATCAGCGGCGAGGAGGAGCGCTACAGCCGCACCGACCTGTGGGACTTCCAGGCCAATATCGAGGGCTCGAAGGTGGTGTTCACGCTCCTGCGGCCGCTGCTGACGGACCGGGACTTCGTGGCCCGGGTCGAGCGCAGCTACAAGCGGGTCGAGGACCTGCTCGCGCGCTACCGCAGTCCGGACGGCGGCTTCCAGAGCTACGACAACCTTACCGCCCGGGACCGCAACGCCCTGAAGGGGCCCATCACCCTTCTGGCTGAAGATCTGTCGACGCTGCGTGGCCGGCTCGGTCTAGACTGATATCATTGCCGAGGTGCCGCGCTGTGGCCTCTCTTCGTGGCTAAAGGCGGCAGCGCGACCAGATTTTGCCGAGCGACGATGCGCTTCCTTTCACCGGTTCCCACCCGCCGCCGGTTTCTCGGCGGCCTCGGCGCCGCCGCGCTCCTCGGGCCCGCCCGGGCCGAGGACGCGACGCCGACCATCGCCACGGAAGGGACGCTCGTCGCCCAGCCCTTCTACGGCCCCCACCAGGCCGGGATCGTCACCCCGCAGCCGGCCGCCGCCCTGTACGTCGCCTTCGACGTGCTGGCCGAGCGGCGCGGCGAGCTGCCCCGCCTGTTCCGGACGCTCACCGAGCGCCTCGCTTTCCTGACGCGCGGCGGTGCCGTGCCCGATCTTCACCCGCAGCTCCCGCCGCGCAATTCCGGCATCCTCGGGCCGACCATCCTCCCGGACAATCTCACCGCCACCGTCTCGGTCGGCGCGAGCCTGTTCGACTACCGGTTCGGCCTGGGTCGCGCCCGCCCGCGCCATCTCGGGCCGATGGAGCGCTTCCCCAACGACGCCCTCGACCCGGCGCAGTGCCACGGCGACCTGCTGATCCAGTTCTGCTCGAACACCGCCGAGACCAACATCCACGCCCTGCGCGACGTCATCAAGGCGACGCCCGGCCTCCTCACGCCGCGCTGGAAGATGGAGGGCTTCCTCCCGCCCCACGTGGTGAAGACCATGGGGGCCGACACCGTGCGCAACATGCTCGGCTTCAAGGACGGCACCGCCAACCTCGACGTGCGGGACCTCCGGATGATGGACCGTTACGTCTGGGTCGGAGCGGGGCAGGACGAGCCGGCCTGGACGACGGGCGGAAGCTACCAGGTCGTGCGGATCATCCGCACCCTCGTCGAGCGCTGGGACCGCACGCCGCTCGGCGAGCAGGAGGCCATCATCGGGCGGCACAAGGGCAGCGGCGCGCCGCTCCGGCAGGGACACGAGCGCGACGTCCCCGACTACGCCGCCGACCCGGACGGCGAGGCGATCTCGCTGGCGGCCCATATCCGTCTCGCCAATCCGCGCCTGCCGGGCACCGAGGGCAGTTTGATCCTGCGCCGCAGCTACAACTATTCCCGCGGGCTGACCGCCGCCGGCCAGCTCGACATGGGCCTGCTGTTCGTCTGCTACCAGGCCGACCTCGCCGCCGGATTCGTCACCGTGCAGAACCGTCTGTCCGGCGAGGGGCTCGAAGAGTACATCCGCCCGATCGGCGGCGGCTATTTCTTCGCTCTGCCCGGCGTGCCGGGGCCCGGCTCCTTCCTCGGGGAAGGAATGCTGGCCACGACCTAGACGGCGTCGACGCGGATTCCGGCTCGGACCACCGCCCCCGGATGCTGCGCCCGGGGCGCCCGAGAGACCGGCCGCCCGCGGGACCGCTCCCGCGCTCAGTCGCCGTCCGTCTGCCCCGCGATCAGGGCCATGCGGACGAGTTCGGAAAGGCTGCCGGCCTGGAGCTTGGACATGACGTTCGCCCGGTAGATCTCCACCGTCCGCGGGCTGATGCCGAGATCGAGGCCGATCACCTTGTTGGCCTTGCCGGCGATCAGTCCCTCCAGCACCTGCCGCTCGCGCTCGGTCAGTTCGGCCAGGCGCGCCCGCACCGCGTCGCGCTCGGACGCGCGCTTGGCCGTCCGGTCCGAGCGCGCCAGGGCCGAGCGGATGCTGGCGAGGAGCACCTCGTCGTCGAACGGCTTCTCGATGAAGTCGACCGCGCCGGCCTTCATGGCCGCGACCGCGAGGGCGGCGTCCGCGTGGCCCGTCATGACGATGACCGGCGGCAGGCTACCCCGCTGACGGAGGCGGTGCAGGAGCTCAACGCCGTCGATGCCGGGCATGCGCACGTCGGTGACGACGCAGCCGACGCGCTCGGATTCTGCCGCCAAGAAGGCGGTCGCGGAATCGTGGACGCGGACGGTCAGCCCGTCGGTCGCCAGCAGGAAGGCCAGCGCCTGACGCACCGCGAGATCGTCGTCCACGATGTGCACGGGCGCGTCACTCGACATGAGCCATCTCCTCGCGGTCGAAGGTGCGCAGGGTGAAGCGGAAGGTCGTCCCGCCGTCCGGACCGGGTCCGGCCTGGATCTTGCCGCCGTGGGCCTCGACGATCGTCCGGCAGATCGACAGGCCGACGCCCATGCCGTTCGCCTTCGTCGTCACGAAGGGCTGGAAGAGCTGCTCGGCGATCTCGGGCGCGATGCCGGTCCCGGTATCCGACACGCGCACCTCGACCAGGCCCTCGGCGGGCAGCGCCCGCGTGGCGACGGTCAGGTCGCGCCGGGCGACGTCCTGCATGGCCTCGATCGCGTTGCGGATGAGGTTGAGCAGGACCTGCTGCACCTGGATCCGGACCGCCATCACGAGGGGCGCGTCCGGGTCGAGATCGAAGCGGACGCGCACGCCCTTCTCCTTGGCGCCGACGAGGGCCAGGGCGCTCGCTTCCTCAATCAGCTTCGGCAATCCCTCGATGTGGCGCTCGCTCTCGCCGCGCGACACGAAATCCCGCAGGTGCCGGATCACCTGCCCGGCTCTCAGGGCCTGGTCGGCCGCTTGATTCACCGCGTCGGCGAGCAGGGGCACCTCGGGACCCTCCATGCGCCCGAGGAGGCGGCGGCAGCCCTTCAGGTAGCTCGCGATCGCCGTCAGGGGCTGGTTGATCTCGTGGGCCAGGGTCGAGGCCATCTCGCCGAGGGCGGTGAAGCGCGACATGTGCACCAGCTCGGACTGCAGCTCCTGCAGGCGCGTCTCGGTCTCGTTCCGCTCGGTGAGGTCCCGGATGAAGCCCGTGAAGTAGCGCTCGCCGCCCGAGCGCATCTCCCCGACCGACAGCTCCATGGGGAAGGTGGAGCCGTCCTTGCGCTGGCCGACCACGACGCGGCCGATGCCGATGATCCGGCGCTCGCCCGTCCGGAGGTAGCGGGCCATGTAGGCGTCGTGTTGGCTGCGGTACGGCTCCGGCATCAGCACGCTGACGTTCCGCCCGACCATCTCGTCCGAGCCGTAGCCGAACTGGCGCACGGCGGCCGCGCTGAACGACTTGATCTGCGCCTGCTCGTCGATGACGATCATCGCATCGGGGACCGTGTCGAGGATCGAGCGCAGGTGCGCCTCGCGCGCCCGCAACTCCTCGTCGGCCTGCTTCTGCGCGTGGATGCTGAAGACCACGCCCCGGTGCCGGCACGGCCGGCCGCCGGCATCGACCTGCACGCGCCCGCGCGAGCGCAACCATTGAACGCGTCCATCGGGATGCACGGCGCGGAAGTCGATCTCGTAGCTTCCGCCGTCCGTCAGCGCGTGCCCGATCGCCGCCGCCCGGGCGGCGCGGTCGTCCGGGTGAACGCGCGCTTGGATCTCGTCCAGGGTGGTGAGACGGTCCGGCGGCACGCCGAACAGGCGGATGCAGGACGGGAGGATCGTGACGCGCCCGGTCGGGATGTCGAGGGCCCAGCCGCAGATGCCGGCCTCGTCCAGCGTCAGCCGCAGGCCGTCGGCGTCGAACGGGCCGCCGTCGCCGGTGGCGGGCGCGTATGGGTGTTCAGGCGTCGTCATGTCAGTCGCGCGCGGGGGGACGGCACCGTCATCCGTCCGGGTCGTCGGCGCCCGTCTTACACCGCCGGTTGCATCAGCAAACAGCCGGGGGGCGCGCGTGCGCGCCGCAGCGGCTCACGGCGTCGCCGTCGCGCCCTGCTTCCGCGCGGTGACTTGCCGGAGCAGGCGTCCGAGCTGCTCGGCCGAGTAGGGTTTGTGCAGGACCGAGAATCCGTGCGCGCCGTCCTGCGCGAGGACGTGGCTGTAGCCTGAGGCCAGGAGCACCGGAAGCCGCGGCATCCGGCGCCTGAGTTCCTGCGCGAGGGCCAGCCCGCCCATTCCCGGCATCACCACGTCCGAGAACACGACGTCGAACTCCGTTCCCTCGGGTCCGAGCCGGTCCAAGGCTTCCTCGGCATTCGCCGCCCAGGTGGTCTCGTAACCGAGATCTTCCAGAATCTGCGTGGCGAAGGTGCCGACCTCGACGTTGTCCTCCACCACCAGAACGCGCTGGCCGGAACCGATGGGGGAGGCCGGCTCCGCGGGGGCGACGGCGGCGTACGGCGCGGACTCGGCCGCGACTTCGGGCAGGTAGAGCGTGAAGGTCGTCCCCGCGCCGAGCACGCTCTCGACCGCGACATCGCCGCCGGACTGCTTCGCGAAGCCGAATACCTGGCTCAGGCCCAGGCCCGTCCCCTTGCCGACCTCCTTGGTGGTGAAGAACGGCTCGAAGATCCGGTCCAGCACGTTCGGGGCGATGCCGGAGCCTGTATCGGTGAGCGCGATCGCCGCGAACGGCCGCGCACTCGCCGCGTGCCCGCGGATCGCCGGCAGAGGGCAGGTGCAGGTTAATCGCAGCGTGAGGGTGCCCTCGCCGTCCATCGCGTCGCGCGCGTTGACGGCGATGTTCACCAGCGCCGTCTCGAACTGGCTCAGGTCGGCGCGCACGGCGCAGGAGACTTCCGGGATCGCGGTGACGACCCGGATCCGCGCGCCCGTCACCGTGTCGAGCAGCTCGGCCACGGCCCGCAACCGGTCGCCGAGGTCGAAGACCTGCGGGTCCAGGGTCTGGCGGCGGGCGAAGGCGAGAAGCTGGCCGGTCAGCTTGGCGGCGCGATCGACCGTGTCGGACACCGCGTCGAGGTAGCGGGCCTTGCGCGCCTCGGGCAGCTCGGGCCGGCGCAGGAAGTCGACAGACGAGCGGATGATGGTGAGCAGGTTGTTGAAGTCGTGCGCCACGCCGCCGGTGAGCTGGCCCACGGCCTCCATCTTCTGCGACTGGCGCAGCGCCTCCTCGGTCTTGAGCAGCTCTCCGGTGCGCTCGGCGACACGGCTCTCCAGGGTCTCGTTCAGCTCGCGCAGGCCGTCTTCCGCCAGCTTGCGGTCGTGGATGTCGGTCGATGTCCCGAACCAGGCGGTGATGCTCCCCCCGGGATCGCGCAGCGGTTCGGCCCGGGCCATGTACCAGCGATACGCGCCGTCGTGCCGCCGATAGCGCACCTCGATCTCGTAGGTGACACCGCACTCGCGCGCGTCCGCCCAGACCGCCGCCGTCCGCGCGCGATCGTCCGGATGCACCGCCTCGATCCAGCCATCGGGCAGCGACGCCTGCGTGTCGAGGCCGGTATACGCGCAACAGCGGTCGTTCAGGTAATGCAGCCGGCCGTCCGGCGAGGCGAACCAGACGAAGGCCGGCACGACGTCGGTCAGCGTGCGCAGCCGCGCCTCGGCCTCGCGGCGCTCGTCGATGTCGATGACCGAGCCGAAATAGCCGAGGAACGCGCCGTCGGAGGCGAACCGCGGCGACGCGGCGTCGAGCGCCCAGCGGTACCGGCCGTCCCCGTCCCGGAGGCGGTATTCGAGGCGGAACGACGCTCGGTCGGCGTTCGCCGCCAGGAACACCTGCTCGGAGTGGGCGCGGTCGTCGGGATGGATCGCGTCCAGCCAGCCGAGGCCGAGCGCCTCGGCCTCCGCCTGCCCGGTGAACTCGTACCAGCGCCGGTTGAGGTAGATGCACGCCCCGGTCTCGTCGGTGATCCAGGTCATCACCGGCGCGTCGTCCGCCATGGCGCGGAAGCGGGCCTCGCTCTCCCTGAGCCGCGCGTCGGCCTCGTGGCGGAACGTGACGTCGCTGGCCATCCCGAACCACTCGGTGACGGTCCCGTGCCGATCGATCAGCGGCACCGCGCGCGACAGCGTCCAGCCGACGCCGCCGTCGGCGCGCCGGACCCGGTGCTCGAGTTCGAACAGGCCCTTGCGGCTGACCGCGTCGTTGACGGCGGCCATGACCTCAGGCCTGTCGGCCGGATCGACGTAGCGGTCGAGCCAGCGCACGCTCGGCTCCGCCATGTCGGACAGGAAGCCGCGGCCGTCGAGCTGGCGCATCTCCTGCCAGTCCGGGCTCATGCGGTAGACCACGTCGGAGGTCGCGTGGACCAGGGCGCGGAGCCGCGCCTCGCTGAGCCGCAGGCTCGCCTCCGCGCCGACACGCTCGATATGCGCCCAGCAGCGCTCGGTCGCTTCGCGGATGAGCGCGAGCTCGGCGCGCGACCAGCGGTGAGGCCGCGCGTGGTGGACGGCCATCAGGGCGGCGAGCCGTCCGTCCTTCACCAGCGGCATGCAAATGGTGGCCGCGATCCCGATCGCCCGGAAGGCCTCGGCCTCGTGCGGGGCGAGCTCGGCGGCGTTGTCGTTGATGATGAGCGGCCGGCCGGCATTGAGTTCCTGGACGGCCAGGGCGCCGAAATCGGCGAGGCTGTAGCGCCCGAGGATCGAGGGCGCCGTCGGCACGTGCCAGTTGCCGCGGATGGTGAAGCCGTCGCCGTCCGGATCCATGTCGGCGTAGGCGCAATTCGACAGGTTCAGGTGCGCGCCGACGCAGCGCGTGGTGATCTCCAGGATCGTGCCGGCGTCGCGGGCGTTCGCGGTTGCCTGGCCCAGCTGGTCGAGGAAGCCGAGGCGGCTCTCGTTCTCGGCGATCCGACGCTCGCTGAGGACGCGCTCGGTGATGTCGCGCACCGTGGCGAGCGTGCCGATCGGCGTCCCGTCGTCGTCCAGGATGGGCGTGTAGTCGAGGTCCATCCAGACCGTCTCCGGACGCCCGTGTCGCCAGAGCTCCAGTTCCTGGGCGCGGAAGCTGAGCGGGCGACCGGCCAGGCCACTCGCGATCACGTGCGCGTTGAAGGCGCGGGCTTCCGGCCAGAGTTCCAGGAGACGCCCGCCGAGGGCCTCCGGATGGCGCGGGCCGCAGACCTCCGCGTAGCCCCGGTTGTAGACCAGGATCCCGTCGCTTCCCCAGATCGCCACCGTCGGGACCGGCGAGAGCAGCAGGGTCTGGACGATGGTCCGGACGGGCGCGGACCAGGAGGCGATGGCCCCGAGCGGCGTCGCCGCCCAGTCATGACCGCGGATCAGGTCGCCGAGATCCCCGCCTCCGACCGGAGACCAGTTCTGCGGGACGGCCGCGCGCGTCATCGATGCGAATACCGAAACCGTTCCATCGCGGCGCTTGTCGACGCGCGGGCGCGCATCGTCAACATCCGCCGGGCCGGGCCGCGGGGTCCCGAAGTTTCTTCCCGGAGGTGAATCCGCTAGGCGTGAAGGCCGGTTCAGAGCGCGCCTTCGCTTTCCGGCATCGTTCGCGCGTTCGCACCGAAACCGGTTTCGTTTTCGCCGCGCGGAGGTCTGAAGGCATGCTCTCGGAGCGTCAGAATGCGATCATGGACGTCGCCCGGACCGAGGGGCGCGTCTCGGTCGATGCCCTGTCCGGCCGGTTCGCGGTCAGCGTGCAGACCATCCGGAAGGACCTGAATGACCTCTGCGATGCGCGCCTCCTCTCGCGCATCCACGGCGGGGCGGTGCTCGGCGCGGGCGCCGAGAACCTCGACTACGAGGCACGCAACGCGATCGCGGCGCCCGAGAAGGCGGCGATCGCGCGCGCGGCCGCCGACCTGATCCCGGACCGCTCCTCGCTGTTCATCAATATCGGCACCACCACCGAGGCCGTCGCCCGGGCGCTGCTGAGCCATTCCGGCCTCATGGTGATCACCAACAACCTCAACGTCGCGCTCGCCCTGCGGCCCAGCCCGGAGATCGAGTGCATCGTGGCGGGTGGCCTGATCCGCCGCTCGGACGGGGGGATCGTCGGGGAGGCGGCGGTGGATTTCATCCGCCAGTTCAAGGTCGATTTCGCGGTGATCGGGGCCTCGGCGATCGACGAGGACGGTGCCCTCCTCGACTTCGACTATCGCGAGGTCCGGGTCGCGCAGGCGATCATCGCCAACGCCCGCCACGTCGTGCTGGTCGCCGATTCCACCAAGTTCGAGCGCAGCGCGCCGGTCCGGCTCGCCCAGCTCAGCCAAGTCGGCACCTTCGTGACCGATCGCTGCCCCAGCGATACGCTGCGCGACCTGTGCCGCGCGTCCGGAGTGCGGCTCGTCGAAACCGGTCGCTGAGCGTATCGGTTTCGATTGACTTTCCTTTGGTTTCGTATTCAATTCCTCTGCTTTCGCAGCCGCGCGTCCGACGCCGCGGCACGAGAGGGGGAGGATCATGCGGACGTTCGACGTTGCCGTCATCGGCGGGGGGATCAACGGTTGCGGCATCGCGCGGGACGCGGCCGGCCGGGGATACTCGGTGTCGCTGACCGAGCAGAATGACCTGGGCAGCGGCACCTCGTCATGGTCGACCAAGCTGATCCACGGCGGTCTGCGCTACCTGGAGCACTACGAGTTCCGCCTCGTGCGGGAGGCGCTGGCCGAGCGCGAGGTGCTCTGGGGGATCGCGCCCCACATCGTGCGCCCGCTGCGCTTCGTCCTGCCGCTCCACGCGGGCCTGCGTCCGGCCTGGCTGCTGCGGATCGGCCTATTCCTCTATGACCATCTCGGCGGCCGCAAGCGCCTGCCCGGCACGCGCCCCGTGGACCTCTCCGGCCCCATCGGCGCCCCGCTCAAATCCGAGTTCCGGCGCGGCTTCGAGTACTCGGACGCGCGCGTCGACGACACGCGCCTGGTGGTGCTCAACGCGCGCGACGCCGAGGCGCGGGGCGCCGAGATCGCGGTGGGGACCCGCGTCGTCTCGGTCCGGCGCGAGGGCGATCTCTGGCGCATCGTCCGGCGCGAGCTTCGGACCGGCCGCGAGGAGGAGATCGCCGCGCGCTTCCTCGTCAACGCGGCCGGCCCCTGGGTCGACCGGGTGATCCAGGGGCCGCTCGGCCGGAGCGAGGCCAAGCACGTGCGCCTCGTGCAGGGCTCGCACATCGTGATGCGCAAGCTCTACGACCACGACCGGGCCTTCATCTTCCAGAACGCGGACGGGCGCATCATCTTCGCGATCCCCTACGCGAACGACACGACGCTCGTCGGCACGACGGACCGTGACTTCTCCGGCGATCCCGCCGACGCGGCGATCACCGAGGAGGAGACCGCGTATCTCCTGAGCGCCGCCAGCGAGTACTTCGCGACGCCGCTTCGCCGGGAGGACATCGTCTGGACCTTCTCGGGGGTGCGCCCCCTCTACGACGATCACGCCTCCGCGGCGCAGGAGGCGACGCGCGACTACGTGCTGAAGACGGACGGCGCGGCCGGCGAGGCGGCGGTGCTGAACATCTTCGGCGGCAAGATCACCACCTACCGCAAGCTGGCCGAGGATGCCCTGAAGGAGATCGGCCAGCGCCTCGGGGCGCGCGGCCGCTCGTGGACCGGAGCCGCCGCGCTGCCGGGCGGCGACTTCCCGGTGGACGGGGTGGCCGAGCTCGAGGCGCGCCTCGCCCGCACCGCGCCCCGGCTCGGCGCCGCCACGGTCCAGCGCATGGTGGCCGCCTACGGGACGGACGCGCTGCGCATCGCCTCGAATCTGGGACCCGATCTGGGACACGGCCTCCACGAGGGCGAGCTGCGCTGGATGATGGACCGGGAATGGGCCCGCACCGCCGAGGATGTTCTCTGGCGCCGGTCGAAGCTCGGTCTCGCCTTCTCGCCCGACGAGGTCGCGGCGCTCCGAGCGCGGATCGCGGCCATGACCGGCCGCACCGACGGCGCGATGGCCGCCGCCGTCTGAGACCGGCAAGGACGCACCGAGACCGAGAGACGGCGACCCGGCCGAGCCGGAGAGGCGCCGCATCACAGGAGGAAACGATGCCGCGACCGGACCATGCCGTCCACCATCGCCACAGGTCGAGACCGGACGCGCGGATCGCGCGTCGGCGCGCCGATACGGCACGACGCTGAGTGCGGCACCTCAGCACCCCGTCCAATCCGAGATGCGCCCGGGATGAGCCCGGGTCCATCCGCGGTCTCAAGCACCAAGGCGCGCCATGATCGGCTTTCTCGCTCCCGCGGCCCACAGGCCACCCATTCAGACGGATCGCGTCGATCCGACCTACCGCAAGCTGCGCTGGCAGATCTTCGCGGGCATCTTTCTCGGCTATGCGGGCTATTACCTTCTGCGCAAGAACTTCTCGCTGGCGATGCCCTACCTCGTCGAGCAGGGCTACAGCCGCGGTGAGCTCGGCACCGCGCTCTCCGCCGTCGCCATCGCGTACGGCCTGTCCAAGTTCCTGATGGGCATGGTCTCGGACCGCTCCAACCCGCGCTACTTCCTGCCGATTGGCCTCGTGCTCTCGGCGCTGGTGATGTTCCTGTTCGGCTTCGTGCCCTGGGCGACCTCCAGCGTCGGCATCATGTTCGTGCTGCTGTTCCTCAACGGCTGGTTCCAGGGCATGGGTTGGCCGCCGAGCGGCCGCACGATGGTGCACTGGTGGTCCCAGAAGGAGCGCGGCGGCGTCGTCTCGGTCTGGAACGTGGCGCACAATGTCGGCGGTGGCCTGATCGGCCCGCTCTTCCTGCTCGGCTTGGCCTGGTTCAACGACTGGCACGCGGCGTTCTACGTGCCCGCCGCCGTGGCGCTCGGCGTCGCGGTCTTCGCCTTCATCACCATGCGCGACACGCCGCAATCCTGCGGGCTGCCCTCCGTGGAAGCCTGGAAGGACGATTATCCGGACGGCTACGACGCGAACCACGAGCGCGAGTTCTCCACGCGCGAGATCTTCGTCGAGCACGTGCTGAAGAACCGGATGCTCTGGTACATCGCCTTCGCCAACGTCTTCGTCTACCTGCTCCGCTACGGCGTGCTGGACTGGGCGCCGACCTACCTGAAGGAGGCCAAGCACTTCTCGGTCGACAAGACCTCCTGGGCCTACTTCCTCTACGAGTGGGCCGGCATTCCCGGTACCCTTCTCTGCGGCTGGCTGTCCGACAAGCTGTTCCGTGGCAACCGGGGCGCGACGGGCGTGGTGTTCATGTTCGGCGTCATGGCGGCGACGCTGGTCTACTGGCTCAATCCCGAGGGTAATCCGGGCGTCGACCTCGCGGCCCTGATCTGCATCGGCTTCCTGATCTACGGGCCGGTGATGCTGATCGGCCTCCAGGCCCTCGAGCTCGTGCCGAAGAAGGCGGCCGGGACGGCGGCGGGCTTCACGGGCCTGTTCGGGTATCTCGGCGGCTCCGTCGCGGCGAGCGCGCTGGTCGGCTACACGACCGACCATTACGGCTGGAACGGCTGCTTCATTCTCCTGCTGGCGGCCTGCGTCCTCGCCATCGTCTGCCTGTCGCTGACCCTGCGGCACAGCAGCACCGCGGTCGCGCAGCCTGCCTGAGCGGCGGTTCCCGGGGGCGGCAGGGATGCTCAGGCTTCCTGCCGGCCCGTGCCGGTGCGATCGGGACGGGCGCCCGGAGCGGCCGTCCCGGCGCCGAGCGTGACGATCGGATCCTTCCGCCGGTCGTCAGGCCGTCACATCGCCCCGAGCGCCCGCGGGAGCCACAGGGACAGGGCGGGCCAGTAGGTCACCAGGACCAGGAAGGCCAGCATCGTCAGCAGCCAGGGCAGCACCGCGACGGTCAGCTCGGAGATGCCCATATGGGCGATCCCGCTCGCCACGTAGAGGTTGAGCCCGACCGGCGGGTGGCACAGGCCGACCTCCATGTTGACCGCCATGATGATCCCGAAATGGATCGGGTCGATCCCGAGCTTGACCGCGATCGGGAACAGGATCGGCGCCATGATCAGCAGGATCGAGGACGGCTCCATCACGTTGCCGGCGATCAGCAGGATGATGTTGACGACGAGCAGGAAGACCAGCGGGCTGAAGTTCATGGCGATCAGCCACGCCGCCATCGTCTGCGGGATGTTCTCCGACGTCATCAGGAACGAGAACAGCACCGCGTTGGTGATGATGTAGAGCAGCATCGCGCTCATGTTGGCGGACGCGAGGAGCACGCGGGGCACGTCCGACAGCTTCAGGTCCCGGTAGACGAACACCGCGATGACGAAGGCGTAGACGGCCGCCGTCGCGGCCGCCTCGGTCGGGGTGAAGGTGCCGGCGTAGATGCCGCCGATCACCATCACCACGAGGAACAGGCCCCAGGCGCTCTCGCGGAAGGCGCGCAGGCGCTCGGCCCAGGACGCCTTCGGCATGCGCGGATAGCCGCGGCGCTTGGCGATGACGAAGGTGACGCTCGCCAGCATCGCCGACAGGACGATTCCGGGCATCACACCGGCGAGGAACAGGTTGCCGATCGAGGAATTCGTCGACACCCCGTAGAGCACGAGGATGATCGAGGGCGGCACGAGGATGCCGAGCGCCCCCGAGGTGGTGATCACCCCGGCGCCGAAGCGCCGTGGGTAGCCCTCCGCCACCATGGCGGGCAGGATGATCGAGCCGATCGCCACCACGGTCGCCACGCTGGACCCCGACACGGCGGCGAACAGCGCGCAGGCGACCACGCCGGCGAGGCCGAGGCCGCCCGGCCAGTGCCCGACGAGGGAGGTCGTGAAGGCGATCATCCGCCGCGCCACGCCGCCATGGGCCAGGAAGTTGCCGGCGAGGATGAAGAACGGGATCGCCATGATCGAGAAGTTCTCGATCCCGGTGAACAGCTTGAGCGCGACGCTCTCGATCGGCACCTGCGTGAGGGTGAATAGGAAGGTCAGCACCGTCAGGCCGAGCGCAATTGAGATCGGCATGCCGGTGAGCATGAGGGCGATGAGCAGCCCGAAGATGATCAGGCCGCTCATGCGGGGCCTCCCTCGCGGCCGAGCTGGATCGGGTCGACGCCCTCGACGGTCGGGACGCCGTCGACATGGGCGTGGTCGCGGGCGGGCAGGTGCCCGGTCTTCCAGTAGCTCCACGCGACCTGCAGGAAGCGGAAGCACATCAGGTAGGAGCCGAGCGGGATCGCGAGGTAGACGATCCAGACCGGGATCTCCATGTCGGGCGTCGTCTGGTCGGTGTGGCCGATGCGCCAGACGAAGTTCGTGCCGAGCGTGCCGACGATCCCGGTGAACAGCGCGCCCGCCGCGAGGCTGACCAGGACCATCACCCGGCGCGCGCCCGGCGGCAGGCGGTTGACCAGCACGTCGACGCCGACGTGGATGCCGGTGCGCACGCCGTAGGCCGCGCCGAACTTCGCGACCCAGATGAACATGTAGATGCACAGTTCCTGTGACCAGCCGAAGTCGATCCGGTCGGTGTAGTCCTGCAGCGCCGGGATGCCGGAGAGGAACCGGTGCACCACCGTGGCGAAGGTGATGACGGTCGCGGCCGCCATCAGGGTTCCGATCAGCACCTCTTCGAGCCGATCGAGCAGTTTCAGCAACATGGTCGGTCCGGGCGCGGCGGCGGGATCAGTTGTTCGGCGCCGCCTCGGCTTCCTTGTTCAGCGCCGCGACCAGATCCTTGCCGACGCGGGAGGCCATCTCGCGCTGGACCGGCGCCAGGGCCTTGCGCCACGCGGCGTTCTCGGCCTCGGTCGGCGTGTACACCTCGGTCTTGCCGGTGGCGCGGATGTCGGCGAGCGCCTTCTCGTTCTGCTTGTCGGCGATCTCGTGCTCGTAGGCGGTCGCGTCCTTGATGGCGCCCTCGAGCGTCGTGCGGATGTCGGCCGGCAGCCCGTCCCAGAAGCCCTTGTTCACGATGACCGCGTAGCCGATGTAGCCGTGATAGGTCAGCGTGGCGTGCTTCTGCACCTCGTTGAGCTTCTGGGTCGTCACGTTCGACGGCGGGTTCTCCTGGCCGTCGACCACGCCGGTCTGCAGCGCCTGGTAGAGTTCGGAGAAGGCGAGCACCTGCGGCAGCGCCCCGAGCTGCTTGAACTGCGCCTCCAGAACCTTCGAGGACTGGATCCGGAACTTCAGGCCCTTCACGTCCTCGGGGGCGTGCATCGGCTTGTTGGCGGTGAGGATCTTGAAGCCATTGTCCCAGTAGCCGAGCCCCTTGATCCCCTTGGTCTCGAGCTTCTTGAACAGGCCCTGGCCGATCGGCCCGTCCTGGACGCGCCGCAGCACCTGCTCGTTGGGGAAGATGTAGGGCAGGTCGAAGGCCTCGAACTCCTTCACGCCGAGGGGCCCGAACTTGCTCGTGGACGGCGCCAGCATCTGCACGGCGCCAAGCTGGAGCATCTCCACCTCCTCCTTGTCCTTGTAGAGCGTGCTGTTGGGGTAGATCTCGACCTTGACCGCACCCTTGGTGCGCTCCTCGGCGAGCTGCTTGAACCGCTCGGCGCCCTGGCCCTTGGGCGTGTCGGTGGTGGTGACGTGGCTGAACTTGATGACGATGGGGCTCTGCGCCGCGGCCGGCGTGACGAAGGCGAGCGCACACACGAGCGCACCGAGTATCCGAGCCGTCATCGCGTCCTCCCAGACCTGAGCCCGCGTCGTTGCGCGGATTGAATTTTGGATAGACTTGCAGGTGAGCGCGGTGGCGACAAGCGCGAAAGTGCGACGCCGGGGGGAAGATGTCGCCCGCACAAACGTTTCGGTCTTGATGCGGGCGGCAATGGGACCGGGGCCCGACGCGTCAGGTCCTGTCGCGCGCCCCGATGAAAGCCTGCACGGCCTCCCGATGCTCGGGCGTCGCGGTGACGACGGCGTAGTGGGAGGAGATCAGGTCTAGGTTGGTGCGCAGGTCGTTGCGCATGCCCTGGTAGACCGCGCGCTTGATCAGGCTCAGCGTCAGCGGCGGCGCCTTGGCGATCCTCCGCGCCAGCGCCGCCACGGCCGGGCTCAGGTCCGCGTCGGCGTGGACGCCGTTGACGAGACCGATCCGCAGGGCCTCGTCGGCGTCGACGAAATCGCCGGTGAAGAACAGCTCCAGCGCCTTCGCGGTCCCGACGAGGCGGGGCAGGAAATGGGCGCCGCCCGCGCCGGGGACGAGGCCGACCCGCACGTAGGTCTCGGCGAAGCGGGCGCTCTGCGCGGCGTAGCGCAGGTCGCACATCAGGGCGAGGTCGAGGCCGGCGCCGGTGGCCACGCCGTTCAGGGCGGCGATCACCGGCTTGTCGAGATCCTCCAGCGTCAGCGGGATGCGCTGGATCCGCCCGTAAAGCTCCTCCTTGCGTCGTGCCGGCGGCTGGTCGAGGCGCTCGCCCATCTCGACGATGTCGCCGCCGCTGCAGAAGGCCGAGCCCGCGCCGGTCACCACCACGACGCGGATCGCCGCGTCGGTGCGGCAGCGCTGCAGGGCCTCCGTCCAGGCCTCGATCATCGGGAAGGTGAAGGCGTTCTTCCGCTCGGGCCGGTTCAGCGTGATGGTCGCCACCCCGTCGGCGACGGAGAACAGCAGGTCCTCGCCGGCGTCCTGTGTCTCGGCTTCAGCACTCATCGGGCGGCCTCCAGGGGCGCGGTGTCGGGCTTGTCCGGCGCGTCCATCAGGGCGGCGATCTCGGCCGGTTCGAGCCCGGCCTCGGCCAGGACCTCGGCGGTGTGCTCGCCGAGCCGCGGGGCGTGGCGGCGGATCGCGAAGCGGCTGCCGCTGAACGAGACCGGCCGGCGCATGGTGCGGTAGCGCCCCTCGCTCGGATGCTCGGCGCTGCCGAAGAAGCCCACCGCCTTCAGGTGCGCGTCCTCCGGCAGGTCCTCCAGGCCGAGGACCGGCATGCAAGGGATGCTCACCGAATCGCAAAATGCCACCCACTCGGCGGTGGTCCGGCGCGGCGCCTCCTCCTCGACCAGCGCGTAGAGGATCTCGATGTTCTCGACCCGCACGGCGAGCGGCGCGAAGCGCGGGTCATCCACGAACTCGAGCCGGCCGGTGTGGATGAAGAAGTCGCGCCAGTTCCGGTCCGAGTAGGGCAGGATGCAGGCGTGGCCGTCCCGGGTCCGGTAGGGCTTGCGCCGCGGGCTCAGGACCCGGTTGAAGCCCGGCGGACCGAGCGGCGGCTCGAAGGCGTAGCCGACCATGTGCTCGACGAAGTTGAACTCCACCATGGTCTCGAACATCGGCACCTCGACCGCCTGCCCGCCGCCGCCGGCCCGGCGCTCGTAGAGGGCGGCGAGGATCGCGCAGGCGATGGCCTGTCCGGCGATCTTGTCGCACAGCACCGTGGGCAGGTAGCCGGGCTGGCCGTACGCGGCGGTCTGGAGCGCCGCGAGGCCCGAGCCCGCCTGGATCAGGTCGTCGTAGGCCGCCTTATGGGCGTAGGGGCCGTCGGCCCCGAACCCGTAGGCGCCGCAGAAGACGATGTCGGGCCTGAGTGCGCGCACCCGCTCGTAGCCGTAGCCCAGTCGCAGGATCGCGTCGGGCCGCATGGAGTGGACGAGGACGTCGGCCGTGGCGATCAGCCGGTCGAGGGCGGCCCGCGCCGCCGGCCGCTTCAGGTCGAGGCGGACGCTGCGCTTGTTGCGGTTGAGGTGCAGGAAGTTGCCGCCCATCCCGGCGCCGCGGGCAGGCCGGTAATGCCGGAAGGAATCGCCCTCCGGCGTCTCGATCTTGATCACGTCGGCGCCGAGATCGGCCAGCATATGGGTCGCCGAGGGCCCCATGATCACGCTGGTCAGGTCGACGACCCGCACGCCCGCGAGCGGGCCGGCCGTGTTCGTCTCGGCGAGGTGGGTCTCGGCGGAGTGATCCAGCACAACAGTTCTCCCATCTCAGCCGGCGCCGCCCCGGAGCCGGACCAGCATCGGCCAGAGGGCCGCGCCGCCGCCCGCGCAGACCGCGCGCCCGATCCGCTCCTGCCAGAGGGCGTCGGATCCGAACTCGTCGCGCCAGGACCACAGCCGCCGCGTCGCGCGGTGGAGCGGGTGCTCCTGGGTGAAGCCCATGGCCCCGTGAATCTGGTGGCCGATCGCCGCGACGTGGCCCGCCGCCTCGCCGCAGCGCGCCTTGGCGATGGCGGTGGCGAGGACGAAGCGCGGGTCGCCCCAGCAGGCGGCGGCAAGGTCGGCGGCTGCGGTTGCGGCGGCGACATGGCCCGCGGCCTCGGCCAGCATGTGCTGGATCGCCTGGAACTTGGCGAGCGGCCGGCCGAATTGCTGCCGCTCCTGGGCGTGAGCGAGGGCCGAGCCGAGGCAGGTCTCCAGGGCGCCCACCATCTGCTGCGCCCGGACCCAGGCGCCGACGGATTCGACGGACGGCGCCCCCGCTCCGGCAGCCCAGCCCGGCGCGGCCCGGACGTCGGCGGCCGGGACGATGCAGCCGGTCAGATCGAGGGTGTCACGCGGCTCGCCGGCGAGGTTGTGGTGCGTGTCGCGGAGCGTCCCGGGCGCGGCGATCCGCACGAGGTGCGGGATGCCGGCCGCGTCGACGGCGTCAAGGAGCAGGGCCGCGACCGAACCGCCCCAGGGCACCTGCGCGACCCGGCCGTCCAGGACGAACCCCTCCGCGTGCGGCGCGATCCGCACGGGGCCACCGCCCGGGACCAGCGACAGGGCGTCTTCGGCCACCTGTCCCCCCGTGGCAGCCCAGAGCGCCGCGCCCGCGACGGTCTCCGGCAGGGGCAGGGGGAGGGCGGCCCGGCCGCAACGCCGGATCAGCCGGGCCGCGGTCGTGGCGGCGAGACCGATCCCGCCCTCCGCCTCGGGCACCAGCGCCAGCGGCAGGCCGCTCTCGGCGAGCGCCGTCCAGAGATCCGCCGGCCAGAGATCCGCCGCCCTTGCGGTCGCGCCCGCGGCCCCGTCGCAGGCCGCCAGCAGCGCCGGCGTGAGGTGCTGGGCGAGCAGCCGCTCGACCTGATCGAGGACGATCCCGTCGACCGGGTCGCCGGCCTCCGCCGCGTGGTCCATCCGACTCATCGCAGCCCCAGCCCCCGGGCGATGACGCCGCGCAGGACCTCGCGGGTCCCGCCGCGCAGGGTGAAGGAGGGCGCCCGCAGGGTCACGCCGCCCAAAGCCTCGCGGAAGGCGTCGCCCTGCGCGGTGAGACTCGGCTCGACCGGCACGAGCCGCCGGGCGATCTCCGGCACGGCGCGCTCGAAGCCGTTGCCGACATCCTTGACCAGCGCCGCCTCGACGCCCGGCACGACGCCCTGATCGAGGAGGCGGGCCACCGAGGCCGACATGCCCAGCAGCGCGGTGAGCTGGGCCACCATCCGTCCGGTCTCGACCGCCTGGAACCGGTCCGGCTCCGGCCCGATCCGGTCGACGAGTTCGACGAGCAGCCGGTAATCCGACAGGAACCGGTCGGGCCCGGAGCGCTCGAAGGCGAGTTCCTCCGTGACGAGGCCCCAGCCCGCGCCCTCGGCGCCGACCCGCATCGCGTCGGCGACGCGGTAATCGGTGAAGAACACCTCGTTGAACTCGTGATGGCCCGACAGGTCGAGGATCGGCCGGACCGTCACCCCGGGGGCCGCCATGTCGACGATGAACTGGGTCAGCCCGCCGTGCCGGTCCGGCCCGGGCTCGCCGGTCCGGACGAGGGCCAGCAGGTAATCGACCTGATGGGCGTTCGTCGTCCAGATCTTGGAGCCGTTGATCACCCAGCCGTCGCCGTCGCGCACCGCGCGGGTCCGGACGGCGGCGAGGTCCGAGCCGGAATTCGGCTCGCTCATGCCGATGCCGAAGGCGCATTCGCCCCGGCAGATTCGCGGCAGGATCGCCCGCTTGGCCGCCTCGGTGCCGTGCCGGTGGATCTGCGGCCCCGACTGGCGGTCGGCGATCCAGTGCGCGCCGCAGGGCGCGCCGGCCGCCAGCATCTCCTCGGTGACGACGAAGCGGACGAGGCCGGAGCGGCCGTGGCCGCCATAGGCCTCCGGCAGGGTCAGGCCGATGAGGCCCGCGGCCCCCGCGCGCCGGCTGAAGGCGGCGTCGAAGGTCGTCCACGAGGTCCGGTGCGGGACGAAATGCCCGGCCGCCCGTTCCGCGTCGAGGAAGGCGCGGACGGACGCGCGGGCGGCCTCGGCCTCGGGCGGGAGCGGCTCGGCGCTGAAGCGGAAACTGTGCATCGGGGCTCCCTGAGCGGCGGGACGGGCTGGCGGTGCCGAATCCGCGGCGCTCAGCTGCCGTCGCGGCCCTCGAGGCCGGGGAAGAAGATCTCCTGCCAGTCGCCCGGCACCTTCCGCAGGAAGCCCTGCGTCGCCATCGCCTTGGCGAGGGCGACCATTCCCTTCGGGGCCACGTCGTAGACGATGGAACCGTCGGTCAGGATCGCCTCAACTTGCGCGCGGTCGATCTGAACCTGCTCCGAGGCGAGATAGATCGACGCCGCGCGCTTGGGGTCGCTGCGGATCAGCGCCACCGCATCCTCCATCCCGGCGCGGATCGCCTGCGCGACCTTCGGGTTCGCGTCGACGAACCCCTGCTTCGCGTTCAGGGTCGCGGCGGTGATGTCGCCGCTGCCGATCAGGCCGGTCGAGGTCATGACCGTCCGGATCTTGGGATCGGCCTGCAGCACCTGCGTGAAGGGTGGCGTCGCGAAGTAGCCGGCGATCCCCTGTCCGGCGCGCATCGCCGCGGTGGCGTCCGGATGGGGCAGGCTCACCATCAGCGCGTCGGCCTTGGCCGATCCGCCGAGCTGCTGGGCCGCCGCAACTCGCAGCAGGATCGCCTGGGGCGAGTTGAAGGCCGGGACCGCGATCTTGTCGCCGAAGGTGAAGTCCTTCAACGCGGCGACGCCGGGCTTGCCGGTGAACAGCGTGTAGACGACCGAGCTCAGGGCGGTGAGGCTCTTGATCTGCTGGCTCCCGCGGGTCTTGTCCCAGGCGATTTGGGCACCGGCTGAGCCGAGGGTGCCGAGTTCGACGCTGTCGGAGAGCAGCGCGTCGTTCATCGCGGTCGAGCCGCTGAAACGCGTCAGCGTGACCGACAAGCCGTCGAGCCCCGCGGCCTTGGCGCGCTTGTCGAAGAGACCCTCGCTCTGCGCGATCATCACCGGCAGGTAGACGAGGCCGTACTGGAGGCCGATCCGGACGGAGGTGGTTTCGGCCCGGGCCGCGCCGCCGAGGGCCGGGAGCAGCAGCGTGGCGGCGAGGAGGCGCGCGGCGACGGCCGCGTGGCGGATCGACATCGGCATTCCTCCCGAGCAGGGCCGCGCTTGCCGCGCGGTCTCCCGGTGCCGGTCGGTCAGGCGGGACCGACACCGCGGGCGAGTAGGGCAGAGCGCGCCCCCGGCATCAACCGCCATCGCCCACCTGCTGTACAATATCACATGTGTGATGGATCTCCACGATCGTGCAGGTTCTATAATGCTGTTGAGCGGCACGCGGTCTGGCGCCGCGGCAGATGGGGGAACGTGCCGGCGATGCGCCGCGATCACCACGGATCCGCGCGTGGGCGACCAGGGCCGTTGCGAACCGTGCGGCTTCCGGGGCCGCCGTTTCGCGCGTCGCGGCATGGGTGAGCGCATCGGCGCTCGGGGGGGCGCGTCCACGGACCTGACGGTGGGGGCCGATCCCGCCGGTTCGGATGTGGCCCTGGTGAAGTCCGCCGGACGGGTGCTCCAGATCCTGGAGCTGTTCGACGAGATCCAGCGGGAAGCCAGGGTCTCCGAGATCGCCGAGCGGCTGAGCGTCCCGCAATCCTCGACTTCGGTGCTCCTGAAGAGCCTCGTCCGGCTCGGCTATCTCGACTACGACCCGGCGAGCCGCAGCTTCCTGCCGTCGCCCCGGGTGGCGCTCCTCGGCGCGTGGCTCGACAAGGGACCGGTGCGCGACGGCAGCCTCGTGCGCATGCTCGAGCACCTGTCGGAGCGCACGGGCGGGACGGTGATCCTCGCCGCGCGCAACGCGATCTTCTCGCAGTACGTCCACGTCCTGCAGGCGCGCACCGCCATGCGCTTCCACGTTCCGCCCGGGACGCGCCGCCTCGTCGTCTGGTCGGCGACTGGCACCGCGCTCCTCGCCGACAGCCCGGAGGCCGAGATCGGTCCGCTGGTCCGCCGCACGAACGCGGAGGCGCCGGCCGAGCAGCCGCCGATCGCGGTCGCGGCCGTCCTGACCAACCTGGCGCGGCTGCGGCGGGACGGGCACTTCCTCTCCCGCGGGCTCGTCACGCCGGGCGCCGGCTCGATCGCGGTCCCGCTGCCCCGGCGCATCGACAGCAAGGGCCGCCCGCTGGCGGTCGCCGTGTCCGGCCTGCTCGACGAGTTCGAGCGTCGGGAAGCGGAGATCGCCGCGACGATCCACGACGCGGTGGCGCGGTTCCTGCCGGAGGATCCGTCGCGGCCCTGAGGCCGGTCGCCGTCGACCCCGCCGTCACCTCCGAACCCCGCGCACGGCTGCAGATCGAGGATTGCGGGGCTGATCGGCCCGGTAGCGCGCTAGTGAGGCTCGAGGCCCTGCAGCCTCGAAGACGACCACTGGGAGACATCATCATCGTGCCCGGCGCCCCAACCGCGCGCGGCTCAGAGCCGCCCGATACGCTACCGCGTCCGACCATCGCCGGCAACGTCGCCCTCGGCGTCACGCAGATCGTCCTGTGGGGCGGCACGTTCTTCCTCACCGCCGTCGTCTCGGACCCGATCGTCGCCGAGACCGGCTGGCCGCAGGCGATGGTGGTGGGCGCGCTCTCGCTCGCGATCTTCGTGTCGGGCCTGCCCGCGCCGTTCGTCGGCCGCATGATCCGGCGTCACGGCGGGCGGCCGGTCCTCGTAGCCGGCGCCACGATCATCGCGGCGGGCCTCGTGCTGATGGCGGTCGCGCAGTCCCTCCCGGTCTTCCTGCTCGCCTGGATGGTCGCCGGCCTCGGCATGTCGGCCGCGCTCTACGACCCGCTCTTCGCGGCGATCGGCCAAGCCTACGGCGCCGCCGCGCGCGGGGCGATGACCCAGATCGCGATCTCGTCGGGCTTCGCGGTCTCGCTCTGCTGGCCCGCCACGCGGTTCCTGGTCGATCATGTCGGCTGGCGCGGGGCCTGCCTCACCTACGCGATCCTGTCTGTCGCCCTCGTGGTCCCACTCTTCGCCTGGGCGCTGCCGGCCCGGAGCCGGGGCGCGGTCGAGCCCGCCGCGGCGCCCCGGCCCTACGAGCCGACCGGCTCGACCGAAGCGGCGCGCCTGCCGGCGGAGCGCCTGCTCGCCGTGACCTTCACGATGGCGGCGATGATCATGACCGCCACTTCGGTGCAACTGCTCAACCTGCTGCAGACGCTGGGCGTCGGCGCGACCGCCGCGGTGGCCCTGACCGGCCTGATCGGTCCCGCCCAGGTCGGCGTGCGCGTCGTCGAACTGGCCCTCGGCCGCCGCGCCCACCCGGCCTGGTCCCTGCTCCTGTCGAGCGCCAGCGTCGGGCTGGGGCTCCTGCTGCTAGCGACGATCCCGTCCCTGGCGTGGCTCGCGATGGTGCTCTACGGCGCCGGCAACGGCATGCGCACCGTCGTGCGGGGCACGCTGCCGCTGGCGCTCTACGGACAGGGCCAGTACGCGGCGGCGATGGGCCGGCTCGCCCGCCTCCCGCTCCTCGGCCAGGCGATCACGCCCCTGGCCTGCGGCTACGTCGCCGAACGGCTCGGCCTGCTGCCCCTGCTGGAGGTGATGCTGGCCGTGGCGGCGATCAATCTCGGCCTGTCCCTGTGGGTGTTCGGCTTCGCGATGCGTCGCCCGAGGGCGCCGGCCTGATCGGCGGATGCGGACCAGATTTTGCCAGATTGACAGATTGTCGGACGATGTGCTCCATTCGGCCCGCGGATGAGAGGCATCCGCGAGGATGAGCCGGGTCAACCGGCCGCCCGAAGGAAACGCCCGCATGGACGCAGAGATCTACGAGATCTACGCGATCAAGTACGCGCATCATCACCGTATGGCCCGCGAGAACTTCATCGGCGGGGACATCCACGACGGCCCGATGCCGATCGATTACTTCGTCTGGGTCGTCGTCGGCGGTGGCAGGACGATCGTCGTCGATACCGGCTTCGACCGCGCGATGGCGACGAAGCGGGGCCGCAGCATCGTGCGGCCGGTCGAGGAGGGCCTGGCGCGGATCGGTGTCGACCCGCTGCGGGTTGAGGACGTCGTCCTGACCCACCTGCATTACGACCACGCCGGCAACCACGACCTGTTCCCGACGGCCCGCTTCCACGTCCAGGAACGCGAGATGGCGTTCTGCACCGGCCGGTGCATGTGCCATCCGGAGGTCCGCCACCCCTTCGCCGCCGAGGACGTGAAGGCGATGGTGGACCGCCTGTTCGAGGACCGCGTCCGCTTCCGCGAGACGACCGACACGCTGTATCCGGGGATCACCCTCCACCGGGTCGGCGGCCATTCGGACGGCCTGCAGATCGTCCGAGTCCGGACCGCGCGCGGCTGGGTCGTACTGGCCTCCGACGCCGCGCACTTCTACGCCAATATCGGTCGCCGGCTCGCCTATCCCATCGTCTACAATGTCGGCGACATGTTCGAGGGCTACCGGACGGTCCGGCATCTGGCCGAGTCCGAGGATCACATCGTCCCGGGCCACGATCCGCAGGTTCTCGCGATCTACCCGCCGGCGTCCGCGGATGTCGCCGGCTGGATCGCGCGCGTCGACCTGCCTCCGACCGCTTCACCGACCTACTGACCGGAGGATTCCATGATCGTCGAGATGCGCGTTTACTACTGCGCCCCGACCCGATTGCCGGCCCTGCTGGAGCGGTTCCGCTCCACCACGCTCGGCTTCTTCCAGAAATACGGCATCGAGCAGGTCGGCTTCTGGACTACGCTCGTCGGTCCCGACAACCACGCGCTCACCTACCTGCTCAAGTGGGAGGACATGGCCCAGCGCGAGGCGCGCTGGAACGCCTTCCAGGCCGATCCGGACTGGATCGCCGCCCGCGCCGAGACCGAGAAGGACCGGCCGATCGTCGCCCGGATCGAGAACACCTTCCTCGCCCCCACGGACTTCTCCGCCCTGCGCTGACGGGGACACGCGGCGCCGGGCCAGTCCGGCCGTCGCCCAGAGGGATATTCACGGCATGGAACAGAGAACCATCGGCGTCATCGGCCTCGGCATGATGGGCGATCCCATGAGCCGGTGCCTGGCCCGAGCGGGGCACGCGCTCCGCCTGCTGGACGCGGATGCCGGCCGGACCGACGCGCTCGCCCGGGATCTCGGCGCGGCGACGCTCACGCGGGAGAACGCGTCCGAACTCGACCTGCTGATCACGATGCTGCCGAACTCGGCCATCGTCGAGGCGGTGCTGCTCGACGAGGGCTGGGCCGACGCGCTCCCGGCCGGCGCCACCGTGATCGACATGAGCTCGTCGGAGCCGGTGCGCTCCCGCGCCCTCGGCGAGACGCTCGCCGGGAAGGGGCTCGGCTATCTCGACGCGCCGGTCTCGGGCGGCGTGCGGCGGGCCGTGGACGGCACGCTCGCGATCCTCGTCGGCGGCGAGGCGGATCTCCTCGCCCGCTGGCGGCCGGTGCTGGAGGCGATGGGCTCATCCGTCCTGCATATCGGCCAAGCGGGATCGGGCCACGCCGCCAAGGCGCTGAACAACTTCGTCTCCGCCGCGGGCCTGCTCGCCACCGTCGAGGCGCTCCACGTGGCGCAGCGCTTCGGCATCGCGCCGGAGGCCATGACCGACGTGCTCAACGCCTCGTCCGGGCGCAGCAACACCTCCGAGAACAAGGTCAAGCAGTTCATGCTCAGCGGCAGCTTCGCCTCGGGCTTCTCGCTGAAGCTGATGGACAAGGATCTCGGCATCGCTGGGGCTTTGGCTGACTCGGTCGACTACCCGCTCGGCTTCGGCCGGCACTGCATCGAGACCTGGCACGCCATCGCCGGCGAGGTCGGGCCCGCGGCCGACCACACCGAGATGTACCGCCTGCTGGCCGAGGGAGCCTGAGACCATGGCGCTTACGGACCTGAGCCGCTTCTACATCGACGGCGCCTGGGTCGAGCCGGTTTCGGCTCAGCCGTTCCCGCTGATCGATCCCGCCACAGAGACGGCGTTCGGCACCCTCGCGCTCGGCGATGCCGCGGATGTCGACCGGGCCGTGCGCGCGGCCCGCGCCGCCTTCCCGGCCTTCTCGGAGACGGCGCCCGCCGAACGCGTCGCGCTCCTCCGCCGGATCCTCGCGCTCTTCGAGGAGCGGTTCGAGATCTTCGCGGAGACGATCCGGCAGGAGATGGGCTCGCCCATCGGCTTCGCGCGCAAGGGGCAGGCGGCGCGGGGCCCGGCGCACCTCAACGCGCTCATCGCGGTGATGGAGCGCTTCGCGTTCGAGGAGGATCGCGGCACCACCCGGATCCGGCGCGAGCCGATCGGCGTCTGCGGCCTGATCACCCCCTGGAACTGGCCGATCAACCAGATCGTCGTGAAGATCGCCCCGGCGCTCGCGGCCGGCTGCACGATGGTGCTCAAGCCCAGCGAGTACTCGGCGGTCAGCGCGATGCTGTTCGCGCAGGTCCTGCACGACGCGGGCGTGCCGCCGGGCGTGTTCAACCTCGTGAACGGGGACGGCCCCGGCGTCGGCGCCGCGATCGCCGCGCATCCGGGGATCGACATGGTCTCGTTCACCGGGTCGACCCGCGCCGGGATCGAGATCGCCCGAGCGGCGGCCCCGACCATCAAGCGCGTCGCGCAGGAACTCGGCGGCAAGTCCGCCAACATCCTGCTGGAGGACGTCGACTTCGATCAGGCGGTCCGGCGCGGCGTCGCGGCCTGCTGCACGAATTCGGGCCAGTCCTGCTCGATCCCGACGCGGATGCTCGTGCCCCGGGCCCGGATGGACGAGGCGGCCGCCATCGCGGCCGAGGCGGCGGCGGTCTTCCGGCTCGGCCCGACCGCGGACCCCGAGACGGATCTCGGCCCGGTGGTCAACCGCACCCAGTACGAGCGCGTCGTCGGGCTGATCCGCACCGGCATCGCGGAGGGCGCGCGGCTCGTCGCCGGCGGCCCGGAGCGGCCGGACCACCTCGACCGCGGCTTCTACGTCCGCCCGACAATCTTCGCCGACGTGACCCCCGACATGACCATCGCGCGGGAGGAGATCTTCGGCCCGGTCCTGTCGATCCTCGCCTACGACAGCGAGGACGACGCGATCGCGATCGCCAACGGCTCGCGCTACGGGCTCGCCGCCTACGTGCAGGGACGGGACCGCGACCGGGCGCGCGCCGTGGCGCGGCGGCTCATCGGCGGGCAGGTCCACATCAACTACCCGCCCCCGGACGTCCACGCGCCCTTCGGCGGCTACCGCCAGTCCGGCAACGGCCGGGAATGGGGCGAGGCCGGTCTCCAGGAATACCTCGAGACCAAGGCGATGATCGGCTTCGGCCTCGACTGATCCGTCCCGCGCGATGCGGCCGGCGCCCGCGCGCGTCGGCCCCGACCAGGAGAACCAGATGTCCGACGAGAGCGAGCTGTTCGGCCAGGGTTTCGAGAACCGCAAGACCGTCCTCGGCGCCGCCCATGTCGAGAAGTCCTGGGCCAATGCCGACGCGTTCAACCGTCCGGTCCAGCGGCTCGTGACGGAGTATTGCTGGGGCGCGGTCTGGGGCGATGAGACGCTGCCGTTCAAGACCCGCAGCATGCTCAACATCGCGATGCTGACCGCGATGAACCAGCACCACGAGCTCGGCGTCCACGTCAAAGGCGCCCTCAACAACGGCGTCACGAAGGACGAGATCCAGGCGGTGCTGATGCAGGCGCTCGTCTATTGCGGCGCCCCGGCGGCCCTGGCTGCCTTCCGGACCGCCTCCGCGGCGATCGCCGATTGGGACAGAGAGCACGCCAGCGGGCGCTGAGCCCGCACCCGCGCCCAGGTCCGACGCAGTCAGAAAACTCGCGCGGCAGACGAACAGGGAGGGAGACGCCATGTCGGTCACGTCGGCAGCCTTGGCAACGGATACGGCGGGTGCGCGCCCGGCCGCGTCCCAGTCGATCGAGGAGAAGCGGAAGAGCGCCATCCGCGGCGCGTTCTTCTCCGAATACATCGACATGTTCGACATCTACCTGCCGGTGGTCGCGCTGGCGCCGGTGATGTTCATGTTCCAGCCGAAGAACCTGTCTCCCCAGATGGAGACGGTGCTGGCCTCGCTGGTCTTCATCACTACCCTGCTCGGCCGCCCGATCGGCGCGCTCATCTTCGGCCTGATCGCCGACAAGGTCGGCCGCCGGGCCGCCTCGATCTACTCGGTGGCGGGCTTCGGGGTGATCACGCTGCTGATCGGCCTGCTGCCGGGCTACGAGACGCTCGGCCTCGCCTCGTACATCCTGCTGGTGCTGCTGCGCTTCCTCGACGGGATCTTCCTCGGGGGCGGCTACACCGGGGCGATGCCGCTCGCCATCGAGTATTCCAAGAAGGACAAGCGCGGCTTCGTCGGCGGCCTGATCATCGCGGGCTTCCCGGCCGCCTACGTCAGCATCAACCTCATCACGATGCTGATGTTCTACCTGTTCCCGCTCGACGGGCCTGGGTCGCCCTACACGGTCTGGGGCTGGCGCATCCCCTTCATCGTCGGCGCGGCGCTGGCCGGCCTGCTCGCCCTCTACTACGTCCACAAGGTCTCGGAATCGGAGGTCTGGAAGAAGGAGGCCGCTGCCGGGGCCGAACAGGCCGAGGCATCGCCCATGGCGGGTCTGTTCTCCGGGAAGGGCGGGCGCGACCTCCTGCAGGTTCTGCTGCTGATGACCGGCTTCTGGACGACGCAGAACATCATCACGATCTACCTGCCGACCGGTCTGCTGGTGAAGACCCTGCACCTCAACGGCTTCGCGCTGACCGCGACGCTGATGATCTGCTACACGATCCTGTTCTTCAGCTACATCGGCTCCGGCCTGCTCGGGCAGGTCATCGGCCGCCGGCGGTTCTTCGTGATCGTCGGCCCGCTGATCGCGACGGTGGGCGCGTACATCCTCTACACGCTGACCGTCACGCCCGAGATGGCGTTCGGCACCCGCGTGCTGCTGGTCAGCCTCCTGGCGGTGATCGTGACCTCGCCCTGGGGCGTCATCGTCACCTACATCAACGAGCGCTTCGCCACGGATGTCCGCGCCACCGGCTTCGGCATCGGCTTCAGCCTCTCGGTGGTGATCCCGTCCTTCTACGCCTTCTACATGGACTGGCTGAGCGCGCTGATGCCGCTCGCGCTGACGCCCGTGGCCCTGCTCATCGTCGGCGGCCTGATCGGCACCGTGGGCGCGCTCATCGGGCCGGAGACCAAGGACGTCGATTTCGGCACCGGCCACTGAGCCGGACGCCGCGCGGAGGACGCAGCATGAACGGGAACCGGATCGGCTTCATCGGGCTCGGCAACATGGGCGGCCGCATGACGCGCCGCCTGATCGGCGCGGGGATCGATGTGGTCGGCTTCGACACCGACCGGGAGGCCGCCGCGCGCTGGGGCGCGACGGACGCGGGCTCGATCGCCGCGGTCGTCGGTGAGACGGACGTGGTCCTGATGTCCCTGCCCGACAGCAAGGTGGTCGAGCGCGTCGTGCTCGGCGCGGGCGGGGTCCTCGCGGGCTGCCGGGACGGGCAGATCGTCGTCGACCTGAGCACGGCCTCGGCCAGCTCGACGCGCCGCATCGCCGCGGCGCTGGCCGAGCGCGGCGTCGCCTACGTCGATGCGGGCATCTCCGGGGGCGCCGCCGCGGCCGAGAAAGGCACGCTGACCCTGATGGTCGGCGGCGATCCCGCCGTCATCGACCGGTTGGGCTGGGTGTTCGCGCCGATCGCCCAGAAGGTCGTCGTGATGGGCGGATCGGGGGCCGGCCACACGACCAAGCTGCTCAACAACTTCCTGAACGCGGTCAGCCTCGCCGCCACCGCGGAGGTCATGGTCGCGGGCCGGAAGGCCGGGCTCGACCTGCACCGGCTCCTGGAGGTGCTGAACGCCTCCAGCGGCGTCAACTTCGCGACGCTGAACCGTTTCCCGAAGATCGTCGACGGCGACTACCTGGAAGGCGGCCTGACCGGCAAGCTGATGACCAAGGACGTCGTGCTCTACACCGATCTCCTGCACGAGCTCGGCGTCGCCTCCCTCAACGCGTCCGGCCCGATGGCGAGCTTCGGGCTCGCCACGGCGCTCGGCTACGGCGACGTCATCTCCAACCGCGTCGTCGACGCCATCGGCGACGTCTCCGGCGGCGTCCGGCTCCACGGCAACCGACACGAGAACTGAGAGGATACGATGCAGATCTTCCACGGCCGCGAGAACAGCGCGAAGTCCGAGAGCCGCGGGCCGACCTTCACCGGGCAGGTCTGGGCCGACCCGGTGATGCCGTCGACGGGCGGCGTGATGATCAACAACGTCTTCTTCACGCCCGGCGCGCGGACCTTCTGGCACGCGCACGCGCAGGGCCAGATCCTGCAGGTCACCGCCGGCAAGGGCTGGATCTGCGTCGCGGGCCAGCAGGCGCAGCCGATCCGCGCGGGCGACACCGTCTGGATCCCCGCGGACGAGCGGCACTGGCACGGCGCGGCCGCCGACAGCTACCTGCTCCACACGGCGATCTCGCTCGGCAAGACCGACTGGCAGGACGAGGTGGTCGAGGCCGACTACGCCGGAGCCACGGCATGACCGGGCCCGCGCCGAGCCCGGAGAGCCTCCGGCACACCGTGCAGGGCGAGCTCGGTTACTGGGACGCGGAGCAGGCGGCCCTCGCCGAGCTGGCCCCGGGCTTCCTCGACGCCTGGGCCCGGCTGGCGATGGTCCCCGTGCGCAAGAACCATCTCGGCGCCAAGGACCGCGCCCTGATCGCGCTCTCGGCCGCGACGGCCGCGACCCACCTCTACGCGCCCGGGACGCGCCGCCAGATCCGCAACGCCCTCGACGCGGGCGCGACGGCCGAGGAGATCACGGAGGTGCTCGCGCTCACGGCGACCCTCGGCATCCACGCCTGCAACATCGGCGTGCCGCTGCTGCTGGAGGTGCTGGAGGAGGCCGGTCAGCGGAGCGGCCCCGCGCCGCTAACGCCGCGGCAGGAGCAGCTGAAATCCGACTTCACCCGCGACCGGGGCTACTGGCACGCGTTCTGGGACGGTCTCCTCGAACTCGATCCCGACCTGTTCGAGGGCTACCTCGACTTCTCTGCCTGGCCCTGGCGCCACGGCGTGCTCACGCCGAAGATGAAGGAGTTCGTCTACTGCGCCTTCGACGCGGCGGCGACGCACCTCTACGTGCCGGGCCTGAAGATGCACATGAAGAACGCCCTCGGTTACGGGGCGACCAAGGAGGAGCTGATGGAAGTCCTCGAGATCGTCAGCCTGATCGGCATGCACGGCGCGGAACTGGCCGCGCCGATCCTGCGCGACGAACTGGCCGCGCGGGGCCGGGGCTGACCGACGCGCGCCGGGGCACGCCTTGCCACCCGAGGCTGCGCCATGCCACCGCTTCGGCTCGCCAGCGATCCCCGAACCCCCAGCGATGAACAAGATCAGGGCCATCCAGCCGGACACGCTCCGGCAAAAGGTCGAGGACGCCGTCCGCGAGGCGATCACGTCCGGCGTCTACGCCCCCGGCGAGCGGCTGATCGAGCGCGAGTTGTGCGAGGGGCTCGGCGTCAGCCGCGCCTCCGTGCGCGAGGCCCTGCGCCGGCTCGAGGCCGAGAAGCTCGTCCACACGGTGCCGCATCGCGGCCCGGTCGTGGCCTCGATCTCGGTGGAGGAGGCGCGTCAGCTCTACGCGCTGCGGGCCGTGCTGGAGGGCTACGCGGCGCACGAATTCGCCACCCAGGCCACGGACGCGGCGATCGCCGAGTTCGGACGCGCAGCCGGCGATCTGCGCGAGGCTGCCGGCAGCGGCGACACGGACCGCGTCCTGCGCGCCAAGGGCGTCCTGTACGACGTGATGCTCAGCCATTGCGGGAACGATCTGGTCCGCGAGACCCTTCGCGGCTTCTACTCCCGGATCAACCTGCTGCGCGCGACGTCCCTGATGCATCCCGAGCGGCTGCCGCACAGCCTCGCCGAGATCGACGCCCTCGTCGCGGCCTTCCAGGCCCGGGACGCCGCGAAGGCCGAGCAGCTGGCCCGCCTCCACGTCACCAACGCGTGCGCGGTCGCCCTCAAGCAGCTCGCGTTCCGCATCGCGCAGACGTCCCTCGACGCGGTGAGCTGAGCGCGCGGTCCGCGGGCGCGCGCGGACCCTGCACGGGGGAGGCCGGCGAGGTCGCCTCCGCGGCGCCGCCCGTGGCCGATGCGGTCCAGGGGATCGGTGCCCTGTCGGTGATGTCGGGCGCCCTGCGCCGAGCGACCGGCGGCAACACGCCTTGCGGTCCCCCGGCGGAAGGCCCAGAACCGCACGGTCCTTGCTTCCCCATGCTGGCGCCACGGGAGTTCGTCGCTTGGTCCGGACCGTCTGCCCGCACGATTGCCCCTCCGCCTGCAGCCTCGACGTGGAAGTCGCGGACGGGCGCGTCGTCTCGGTCCGGGGCGGCGACAACCCCTACACGGCCGGGGTGATCTGCGCGAAGGTCAGCCGCTACGGCGAGCGCGTCCACCACCCGGACCGGATCCTGCACCCCATGGAGCGCGTCGGGCCGAAGGGCGGCGGGGCGTGGCGCCGGATCTCCTGGGACGCGGCGCTCGACCGGCTTGCCGCGGCCTTCTCCGAGACGGCGGACCGTTGGGGGCCGGAGGCGGTCTGGCCGTACAACTCGGGCGGCACCATGGGCCTCGTCCAGCGCGACGGCATCCACCGGCTGACCCACGTGATGGGCTACTCGCGGCGCAAGCGCACCATCTGCACGGCGGTGGCGATCGCGGGCTGGAGCGCCGGGGTCGGCCGGATCGCCGGGCCGGATCCCCGCGAGATGGCGCTGGCCGACCTGATCGTGGTCTGGGGCGGCAACCCGGTCAGCACGCAGGTCAACGCGATGACCCACATCAGCCGCGCCCGCAAGACGCGCGGCGCCAAGCTGGTGGTGATCGATCCGTACCGCACCGGGACCGCGGCGGCGGCCGACCTCCACCTCGCGCCCCGTCCCGGCACCGACGGGGCGCTGGCCTGCGCGGTGCTCCACGTCCTGTTCCGCGACGGCCACGCGGACCGGGCCTATCTCGCCGCGCACGCGCAGGACACGGCCGCGCTGGAGGCGCATCTGGCGTCGCGCACGCCCGAATGGGCGGCGGCGATCACCGGCCTGGAGCCCGCCGCGATCGAGGCCTTCGCGGCCCTCTACGGCAACACGCCGCGCAGCTACATCCGCTGCGGTTTCGGCTTCACCCGAAGCCGCAACGGCGCGGTGAACCTGCACGCGGTGACCTGCCTGCCGACCGTCACCGGCGCGTGGCAGCACCCGGGCGGCGGCGCCCTCTGGCAGCACGCCGCGATCTTCAACTGGGACAAGACCCTGACAGAGGGTCTCGACGCCCGGGCGCCGGGCGTGCGCGAGCTCGACATGAGCCGGATCGGCGCCGTGCTCGCCGACGATCCCGACGCCCTGCAGGGCGGGCCCCCGGTCCGCGCCATGCTGATCCAGTCGGCCAATCCCGCGGTCTCCGCGCCCGACAGCGCCCGGGTGCGCGCCGGGCTCGCGCGGCCGGACGTGTTCGTGGCCGTGCACGAGCAGTTCCTGACCGAGACGGCCGCGCTCGCCGACCTCGTGCTGCCGGCCACCACCTTCCTGGAGCACGACGACATCTACGGGGCCGGCGGCCACAGCCACATCCAGGCCGGCCCCGCGATCCTGGAGCCGCCGGGCGCGTGCCGCTCGAACCACGCGCTCCTGTCGGCGCTCGCCGCCCGGCTCGGCGCGGAGCACGCGGGCTTCCACCTGAGCGCCCGGGACCTCGCCGACGCGACCCTGGCACGCTCCGGCTGGGGCGGCCTCGACAGGCTGGAGGCGGAGGGCTGGATCGACGCGCAGCCGGACTTTGCCGAGAGCCACTTCCTGAACGGGTTCGGCCATCCCGACGGGCGCTTCCGCTTCGCGCCCGACTGGGCGTCACTGGGCCCGCGCGCGGCCGGGATGCCGTCCCTGCCGGATCACTGGCCGGAGGCCGAGCCCGCCGACGCGGAGCACCCGTTCCGCATGATCGCCCCGCCGGCCCGCCAGTTCCTCAACGCGACCTTCACCAACGTGCCCGAGTCGCTCCGCCGCGAGGGGCGGCCAACCTGCCTGATCCACCCCGCGGACGGCGACCGGCTCGGGATCGGCACGGGGGACGCCGTCGAGGTCGGCAACGCCCGCGGCCGGGTCCGGCTGCACGCGCGGCTCGCCGACGGGCAGCAGCCGGGCGTCGTCGTGGTCGAGAGCCTGTGGCCGAGCGCGGCCTTCATCGGCGGGGGCAGCGGGATCAACGCGCTGATCGGGTCCGCGCCGGCCGCGCCCAACGACGGCGCCGCCTTCCACGACACCGCGGTCTGGGTTCGCGCAGCCTGAATTCCGGACCGCACCGGGCTGAGGCCGAACCGGCCTGCGCGGGTGCGCTATTTCTCGACGAAGGCCTTCTCGATGACGTAGTGGGCGGCCTCGCCGTGGTTGCCCTCCTCGTAGCCGCGCGAGGTCAGGAGCTCGCGGGTGTCGCGGATCATGTCGGGGCTGCCGCAGAGCATGAAGCGGTCGTTCTCGATCGCCATCGGCGGCAGGCCGATATCCTCGAACAGCTTGCCCGAGACCATCAGGTCGGTGATCCGGCCGCGGTTGCGGAACGGCTCGCGGGTCACGGTCGGGTAGTAGACCAGCTGGTTCGAGATCATCTCGCCCAGGAACTCGTGGCGCGGCAGCGTCTCGGTGATGGTCTCGCCGTAGGCGAGTTCCTGCACCTGCCGGCAGCCGTGGACCAGCACGACCTTCTCGAACCGGTCGTAGGCCTCGGGATCCTTGATGATCGACAGGAACGGCGCCAGCCCGGTGCCGGTGCCCAGCAGGTACAGGTTGCGGCCCGGCAGCAGGTTGTCGAGCACCAGCGTGCCGGTGGGCTTCTTGCCGACGATGATCGGGTCGCCGACCTTCAGGTGCTGCAGCTTCGAGGTCAGCGGGCCGTCCTGGACCTTGATCGAGAAGAACTCCAGCTCCTCCTCGTAGTTGGCCGAGACCACCGAGTAGGCGCGCAGCAGCGGCCGGCCCTCGACCTCCAGGCCGATCATGGTGAACTCGCCGTTGCGGAACCGGAACGCCGGATCCCGCGTCGTGCGGAACGAGAACAGGTTGTCGGTCCAGTGGTGGACCGACAGAACGCGCTCCTCGTAGAACTTGCTCATCGACGGATCAGTCCTCGCTCAGGCGGACGCCGGGTCGGCAGTCCCGAACAGGTCGAGCAGCTTGCCGCCGCGGCCGTCCCACGCCGCGGCGTCGTCGGCCGGCTCGGTCCTCTCGGTGATGTTGGGCCAGAGATCGGCGTACTTGGCGTTGAAGGTCTTCCAGCCCGCCATCGCCGGTTCGGTGTCGGCCCTGATGGCATCGGCCGGGCATTCGGGCTCGCAGACGCCGCAATCGATGCACTCGTCCGGTTTGATCACCAGCATGGTCTCGCCGACGTAGAAGCAGTCGACCGGGCAGACCTCGACGCAGTCGGTGTACTTGCAGCGGATGCAGTTCTCGGTGACGACATAGGTCATGACTTCGCACCTCGGCGCAGGGGTCAGAGCAGCGCGGGGAGATCCTGGCCCTCGAGATCGATCGCCAGTCCCTTCATCGCCTCGGCGCTGACCTCGCCGCCCATCGCGCGCAGGCTCTCCTCGCGGATCAGCGACATCAGGCCCCGGCGCAGGCCCAGGAACTCGGACGACAGGGTCAGGGCCGGCTGGCGCGGGCGGGGCAGGGGCACCACGACCTCGGCCTTGATGCTCCCAGGTCGGGCGGTCATCACGTAGACGCGGTCGGAGAGGAAGATCGCCTCGTCGATGTCGTGGGTCACGAACAGCACCGAGATCTTCAGGCGCTGCCACATGTTGGTGAGGATCTGCTGCATGATCAGCCGCGTCTGCGCGTCCAGGGCGCCGAACGGCTCGTCGAGCAGCAGGATGCGCGGGCCGGTGGCGAGCGCGCGCACGATGCTGACACGCTGCTTCATCCCGCCGGACAATCGGTCCGGATAGTGGTTCTCGAACGCCGTGAGCCCGGCGAGGCCGAGCAGCGTCCGCGCCTGACGCTCGCGCTCGCTGCGCCGGACGCCCTTCATCTTCAGGCCGAACTCGACGTTCTCGCGCACCGTCTTCCAGGGAAACAGGGAGTATTGCTGGAAGATCATGCCGCGATCCGCGCTCGGTCCCGCGATCGCCTCGCCGTCGACGGTGACCCGCCCGGACGACGGCTTGAGGAAGCCGGCCAGCGCGTTGAGCAGCGTCGACTTCCCGCAGCCCGAGGGCCCGATGATCGACACGAACTCGCCGGGATGGACGGTGAGCGAGGCGTTCGAGACGGCCTCGACGGACCCCTCCATCGTCTCGTAGCGCAGGCAGAAGTCGCTGACCTCGATCAGGCCCCGGCTCGATTCGGCCATGGCAAGCTCCCGATTGGTGACGCGCGTGAAGGACCGGTCCCGCGAGGGCCGCGCCGGGCGGCCGGCCGAGGCCTAGCGGGCCGCGGCCCAGGGCATGACGAGGCGGCCCACGAGACGGATCGCGAAGCTGGAGCCGAGGCCGAGCAGCCCGATCGTGATCATGCCGAGGGCGATGTCCGGGTACTGGACCAGCGAGTAGGCTTCCCAGGTGAAGTAGCCGATGCCGAATTGGCCGGAGATCATCTCGGCGGCGATCAGCGAGACCCAGGCCACGCCCATGCCGACCGTCAGCCCGGTGAAGATCTGCGGCAGCGAGGCCGGCAGGTAGACTTCGCGGAACACCGCCGCCTCGCGGGCGCCGAGGCAGCGTGCGGCCCGCACCAGGACCGGGTCGACCTGGACCATGCCCTGGAGGGTGTTGATCAGGATCGGGAAGAACGAGCCCAGGAAGGTGATGAAGACGATCGAGCCCTCGTTGGTCGGCCAGAGCATGATCGCCATCGGCACCCAGGCGATCGCCGGGATCGGCCGCAGCACCTCGCAGATCGGGAAGGCGATCTCGCGCAGGAGGCGGTAGCGCCCCATGAGGAGCCCGAGCGGCACGGCGACGCCGCCGGCCAGGAGAAATCCGAAGAGGATCCGGCGGCAGGAGATGAGCACGTGGTCGCCGAAGTTCGGGCTGCGCAGGGCGATCGCCGCGCGGTCCACGACGTCCATCGGCGTCGGGATGTTCAGGAACCGCACGTAGAGGGTCACGCGGTTCGCGGTCAGATACTGCCAGAGCGCGACGAACAGGATCAGGGAGGTGAGCCCGATCAGCGCGGCTCGGAACGCGCCGTGATGCAGCCGCAGCCAGCGGCGGACGCGGCCGGTCGCGGGGCGGGCGGACGCGGCCGGCGGCGGGAGGGGCGCCGCCCGCGGCGGGCGCGACTCGGCGGCGGGCCGGCGAGCGACAGCTTCCATGCGGTTCTAGCCTCCCGTCACAGCGGCCTTCAGGGCCTCGTCGTAGGGCATCACCGTGCCGCCGCCCCGCGCCGCGGCCTCGGCGTCCTGCTTCAGCAGGAACGGCGCGATGCCGCCCTTGCCGTCGACGACGTAGAAGGCCTCCCGGGCGAACAGCTTGATGCCGCGGGCCGTGTCGAAGACGTAGGCGACGTCGACGGCCTGCCCCTTGGACTTCATCTCGTTCAGCGCGCCGAGCGTGCAGGCCGCGCTCGCGTAGGGCTGGATCGCCCCGCCCTTCACCCAGATCTCGCCGGCCTTGCGCGGCTCGGTGACGGGCCTCTTGCAGTACGTGTCCTCGCCGCGCACCTCGTAATTGGCGGTGCTCGCGCGCTGCTGCGCGTAGTCCAGGCCGCGCTCGGCGAAGACCTTGCGCAGCGGCCCGTCGTCGACCCACGGACCGACGTCGAACGTCTTGATCCGGTCGAGCCGCTGCAGGACCTTGACGTCCTCGCGGGCGGCCTCGACCAGCTGCGGCTTGATCGTGGGATCGACGGTCATGATCCCGCCGGGCCCGAGGAAGATGTAGACCACCTCCTTGTCGGTGCCGGTCCAGGCCGCGATCTGCTCGGCGGCGCGCTTCGGATCGGCCTTGACCCAGGCGTCGGCGTCGAGGACGGCCTTCAGGTAGGCCTCGACGATCTCGGGGTAGCGGTCGGCGAAGTCGGAGCGCACGACCACGCCGTGCCAGGTCGGGAGGTTGGTCTCGACGCCATCGAACACTTTGCGCGCGAAGCCGCGGAACGGCAGAAGCTCGGCGAAGGGGACGAAATCCGCGTGCGCGTCGATCTTCCGCTCCTGGAGATTGGTCGAGCCGACCTCCGGGCTCTGGCTGACCAGGCGGAAATAGGTGGCCGGGTAGCCCTTGTCCTGCAGCGCCTTCAGGACCATCCCGTGGGCCGCCGACCCGAAGGGCACGCTGACGACCTTGCCTTTCAGATCCTCGAAGGAGAAGTATTCGGAAGCCTTGTTGACCACGATCCCGTTGCCGGATCCGTGGAGATTGTAGGCGGCGACTGCGATCAGCCGCGATTGGCTCTCGGGATTGTTCTGGAACGTCGCGCCGTTGACGACGAGCGGGTAATCGCCCATCGCGCCGAACTGCAGCTTCCCGGCCATCATGCCGTTCGTGACCGGCGGCCCGGACGTGAAGTTCTGCCAGTCGAGCTGGATGGTCGTGCCGGCGTACTTGCCGGTCTTGGGCAGGTACTTCTCCAGCAGCTTGAGCTGGCGGATCACCACGCCGACCGTCGCGGTGTTGGTCGTCGTGTCCTGCGTGCCGATGCCGACGGTGAGGGTCTCGGCGCGGGCCGGTGCCCCGATCCCGGCGCCCGCCAGCGCGAGGAGCGCGAGAGCGGAGACCGATCTGAGCCCGGGAAATCGTCCAGTCATCGCCCGCTCCAACATTTCGGCCCGATGTCGCGAAGACATCGACGGCATGATCGGGCGCTGCGGCGCGTCCGATCAAATGCCGAGGACGCCTGCGGGTCGATTAGTTGCGCAAAAAAGTCGAGCGGCTCCGGATGTGCTGCAGTTTTGTGCGGGACGCTCGCGTTTTAGGCGCATTCCTCGCCGCCGCGCATCGCCGCCAGGATGTCCGGACGCAGGACGACGATCTGCGTGCGCCGCGTGACGAGGACGCCCTGCTCCGAGAGCCGCTTCAGGCTGATCGTCACCCATTGCCGGGTGGCGCCGACCATGTGGGCGAGGTCGGCGTGCGTGAAGGTCGCCGCGATCACCGTCCCGTCCTCCTCCGCGACGCCGTAGAGGTCGCACAGGTGCAGGAGCAGGTGGGCGAGGCGCTCGGTGATCGAGCGGGTCCCGAGCATCTGGGCCAGGGTCGAGTAGCAGCGGCCCTTGAAGGTCAGGCCGTCGATGACCCCGATCGCGAGGGCCGGGATCTGCGTCACGAGCTGCCGGAGCGCCTTGGCCGGCAGGTGCAGCACGCTGGAATTGCTCGCCGCCATGCCCGACCACTTGTGGAGGCCGGCGCCGAACACGTCGGGACCGCCGACGAAGTTGCCGGGGTACCAGTAGGCCAGCGTGATCTCGCGACCGGACGGCGCGGCGTAGAAGACCCGGATGCGGCCGCTCTCGATGATCCAGATCCCGTCGTTGGGCGTCTCCTGGGTGAACAGGGTCGCGCCGCGGTAGAGCACGCGGCGCCGGCCCTTCTCCAGCACGAGGGCGACCTCGCGCTCGGTCAGCCCGTCGAGGAGAGGGCGCTGCCCGGTTCCGGCCTTGGGCGCGGCCTCGGACAGCAGGAGGGCGCTCGCCTGGGTCTGGAGCCCCGCCGGGGCCTGAGACGGGCGTATCGGCGCCGTGGTCTGCATTGCCGCCTCCAGCAACCTACCTGCCGCGGCGCAGCAAACCCTGTACCAGCTCTAAACTGGCCGCCGGCACCGGCAGCGTCTGGATATCGCGGAGCCGAGCGGACGTGAAGCGGCGCCGCACCCGGAGGATGCGGCGCCGCGACGAGGCCGAGACGGCCGGATCGATCAGGGGCGTCCCTGACAGCGTCCGATCGCCCACTGGATGAGCTTGCGCACGTCGGGATCGGGATCGTTGGCGGCCGCCTCGAGGGCCGAGAGGCCTCGCGGGTCGGCGATCTCGCCGAGGGCTGCGGCCGCCTCCTTGCGCAGGTTGCTGACCTCCGAGGTCAGCGCCCGGCCCAGGATCTCGACGGCCGCCGGCGCCCGGATCCGGCCCAGGGCATTGGCCGCCTTGGTGCGGACCTGCCAGACGGGATCGTCCATCACGGCGATTAGGGGCGCCGTCGCCTCGGGCAGCCGGATCTTGGCGCAGGAGACGGCCGCCTCCTCGCGAACCTGCCAGTGCTCGTCGGACAGGCCGGCGATCAACGTGCCGATGCCCGGACCGCCGGGGCGCAGGAAGACCAGCGCCGCCATCGTGGCGCGCCGGACCGTCGGGTCGGGATCGCCCGCGGTGGCGATCAGCGCCGGCAGCGCTTCCTCGGCCTTGAGGTAGCCGATGACGCCGAGACCTTCGCGGCGCACCTCCGGGGACGGACTCTGGAGCGCCTTCAGTGCGGCCGACAGGGCGTCCGGCAGGACGAGCTCGCGCAGGGCCCGCAGGGCGGAGGCCTGCACGAACGGGTCGGTGTGCGCGGCGCGCTCGATCAGGAGCGGCCCGCAGGCCGGCTCCTTCTTCTCGGCCAGGGTATCGGCGGCGGTGCGGCGCACGGCCTCGTCGTCGTCCTCCAGGGACCGCACGAGGCCCTCGACGACGTCCGCGCCGTCGTGCTCGTCCAGCGCCTTGGCCGCCGCGGCGCGGACGGCCGCGTCCGGATCGCCGAGGCCCTTGAGGAGCAGGACCTTCGCCGCGGGGCCGACGGCCTCGGCGAGCTCCATCATCGCGACGCGCCGGACGCCGGCGTCGGCACTCGCGCAGCGCTCGGCCACGTCGTCGAGATCGTCGTCGAAGGAATCGAACACGGGGCTCATGGTCGGCCTCAGCGCAGCAGGTAGGGAATATTGACCTTGACCGCGTTCGTCGGGCAGTCGACCTCGCAGGGCATGCAGTACCAGCACTCGTCGTACTTCATGTAGGCCTTCTGCCGGGTCTCATCGATCGCGAGGATGTCGAGCGGGCAGACGTCGACGCAGACGCGGCAGCCCTTCTCGGCGATGCACTTGGCGTCGTCGATGACGACCGCGGCGCTGCTGGCCTGATTGATGATCGGCATGGATCGATCTCCGGTACGGGGCGGGATTACTCGGCGGCGGCCGGCGTCTTGATGCGGAGCTGGTGGTAGGCGCCCATCTCCTCGGCGGCGACCGGCACGATGAACGGGTCGACGGCGCGCTTCGCGTGGGCCATCCGGCCCTGGCCGTCCTTGAACAGGACCGTGTGGCAGGCCCACTCGGCGTCGTTCGTCTCGGGATAGTCGACGCGCAGGTGGTAGAAGCCCCAACGGCTCTCGGTGCGGTAGAGCGAGGCGGCCGCCGCCATGTCGGCGCAGTCGAGGATCGTCTGCATCTCGAGCGCCCGGTGCAGCTCGTGCGGGTCGCGGGCGCAGAGCAGGTCGAGGTCCTCGCGGATCTCGGCGAAGCGGCGCTGGCCGAGCTCCATCTTCGCCGTCACCTTCGGCGGCTCGAGATAGTCGTTCACCAAGCGGCGGGTCTTGAACTCCATCTCGTGCGGGGTGAGCCCGTCGACGCGCCGGGTCGGCGCCAGGACCCGTTCGCGCTCGACGGCGATGTCCGCCGGGTCATGGTCGGCGAGGGCGTTGGCCGTGCAGTAGGCGGCGGCGTCGGCCCCGGCGATGCCGCCGTTCACGAAGGCGCCCAGCATGTAGTTGTGCGGCACGCTCGCCATGTCGCCGACCGCGTAGAGGCCGGGGACCGTCGTGCGCGCGAACTCGTCGACGAAGACGCCCGAGGCCGAGTGGCCCGAGCAGAAGCCGATCTCGGAGATGTGCATCTCCACGGGACGCTGGCGGTAATTGGTGCCGCGCCGCTCGTGGAAGCGTCCGCGGGAGGGGCGCTCGTTCGAGTGCAGGATCGTCTCGATCTCGGAGATCGTCTCCTCGCGCAGATGGTCCATCTTGAGGAAGACCGGGCCGTTGCCGCCCTGCAGCTCGCGCCAGAACTCGAGCATCATCTGTCCGGACCAGTAATCGCACTCGATGAAGCGCTCGCCGCGATTGTTGGCCGTGTATCCGCCGAACGGGCCGGTGACGTAGGCGCAGGAGGGGCCGTTATAGTCCTTGATCAGCGGGTTGATCTGGTAGCACTCGAGGTTCGCGAGCTGCGCGCCCGCGTGGTAGGCCATCGCGTAGCCGTCGCCGCAATTCGCCGCGTTCTCGTAGGTCCCGAACAGGTACCCGGAGGCCGGCAGGCCGAGGCGGCCGGCGGCCCCGCAGGCGAGGATCACCGCCTTGGCCTTCACCACCAGGAACTCGGAGGTGCGGGTGTTGACGCCGATCGCTCCGGCGATGCGCCCGTCCGCGCCCTTGAGCAGGCGCGTCGCCATGTACCGGTTGGTCACGCCGACCTGGAGGCGGCGGAGCTGCCGGTAGAGGACCTTCTTGACGTTGTGCCCTTCCGGCATCGGCAGCACGTAGGTCCCCATGTGGTGGACCTTGCGCATGTTGTACTCGCCCGAGCCGTCCTTCTCGAATTTGACCCCGAGCTTGTCGAGGTACTGGATCATCGGGAACGACCCCTGCGCGTAGGCCATCACCGCCTTCTGATTGACGATGCCGTCGTTGGCGACGGTGATCTCCTTCACGTACTGCTCGGGGGTGGCGTAGCCCGGCACGACGGCGTTGTTCAGCCCGTCCATGCCCATGCTGATCGCGCCCGAGCGCTTGACGTTGGCCTTCTCCATCAGGACGACCCGGAGCTTCGGATCGGCCTCCTTGGCCTTGATCGCGGCCATCGGACCGCCGGTGCCGCCGCCGATCACCAGGATGTCGGTCTCGATAATCTCGGTCTTCGTCGCGGATTCGAACGCGTTCATGGCAAGATCTCGCGTCAGGTCAGGGGCGGGGCGTGTGGGATCGCCGGAGGATCGGATCGCGCGGTCAGGCGGCCTGCGCGGCGTCGGGCGGGTCGTCGACGGCCTCGGCGACGAGGGCGCGCAGGTAGGACCAGGGGAAGATCCCGCGGGCGTGGCCGTCGGAGAACGCGATGTGGACGGCGTAGCCGCCCATCGGTTCGACCCGCGCGACGGCGATGTCGGCGGCGGCCTGAGGTAAGCGTCGCTCGACCCGGTCACGGGTGCACCACGCGCAGCGGCAGCGCAGCCGCAGCCGCTCCGCCGACAGCGTCGCGGTCAGCCCGTCGCGCCATTGCAACCGGAGGCCGGTCCCGCCGCGCGCGAGGGTGGCGGCCTCCGGGATCGCCTCGGGATCGAACGGGGGCGGGTTCGGAACCCCGGTCGCGTGGTGTGCCATCCGCTCCTCCTCTGTGCCGGCGTCACAGAAGCCGAGGGGCGGGCGATCCGACAGCAATTAGTTGCTCAGAATCTCAGTCAGGCTGCCGGCCGTGGCGACACCGACCGGCTCGGAGACCGGAGCCGGGCCATCCGCCGCGGCCGCCCGCGGACAGCGACCGCCCGGTGATCCGGACCTACGGCTCGGTCGTCTTCGTCTCGGGCCCGCAGATGCCCCTGAGTGCCGTCCAGGCGGCGCCGGACAGGATCTGGCGTTCGGCCGCCCCAGAGCCCGCCTGGGCGCGGATCGCGGCGGCGCGCTCGCGCGTGAAGGGATGGCTGCGCAGCAGGTCCAGCACGTCACTCTTCCCGTCGTGCTTGTCCTTGGCGATGCGCTCGAGGATGTCGGCGAGCGCCGCGCCGTTGCCGCCCGCGCGGGTCATGAGGTCGACCGCGTAGGCGTCCGCCGCCCGCTCGGCGTCGCGGCTGTAGCCGGCCGAGAGCACCGCGTCGCCCAGCGCGATGATGATGGTCGAGCCGGTCAGGTCCCCCAGGACGAGGCTCAACAGGAACGAGGTGCCCGACGCCCGGATGAGGGAGCGGGTCGGATCGCGTCGGCGGACGTGGCCGAGCTCGTGCGCCAGGACCGCCGCGGCCTCGTCGGCCGAGCGCGCCCGCGCGATGAGGCTCGAGAGCACGATCACGCGGGCGCCCGGCAGGGCGAAGGCGTTGGCCGTGCCGTGCCGGCGCACGCTCACGGCCACCTCGGGAGGCAGCGAGCCCTCCGCCCGACCGGCCGCGACGAGGCGGGCCACGAGCGTGTCGAGCGCGGCGCGGCCGGCCGGTTCCGCGCAGGCCGGCGGGTCGCCGAGGAAGCGCAGGACCTGCGGTTCCGCCACCGCCCCGAGCCGCGACTCGGCCGCGTCCGGCACCAGCGGGGCCAGCAGCCCGGCAATCTGCGGGACGCCGAAGACCGCCACGAGCAGGACCGAGAGACCGGCCGCGAGAGACCAGAGCACGAGCCGCACCGTGCCGCCCGAGCGCTCCCGGCGATGGAGGTCCGGGCAGCGCGCCGCGAGCGCGGCGGCGAGCGTCGCGTCCGAGAACTCCACGCGGACCGGCTCGCCGGCCGGACCGATCCGCATCAGCGGCGGCAGGGAGACGGCGGCGCGCAGGTCGAGCAGGTTCCAGTCCTGGGCGATCCCGGGCCCGGAGACGCGGAAGCGGTCGTCGAGGCGCAGCGCGACGGGATGTGCCCGCGCGCTGACGCCGTCGAAGTAGCGGCCCTCGACCTCGATCGGCGTCGCGTCGATCGCCTGGGAAGCGCGGGTCAAGCGTCAGAAGCCGATCTGGAGCGCGCCTCCGACGTCGAGCGCGTCGGCGAGGCCCTCCTGCAGACCGCTGCCGGCACCGCGGGACGAGGCGAGGACGGCATCCAGGGCTTCGGGATCCGTCACGGTCGTGCTCGTCGCGACCGCCGCCCACAGGCGGGCCTGCACCACGCGCACGTAGAGCACCGCGAAGAGCGGCGCGCCGACCAGGTAGATGACGACGACGAGCCAGTGGAGCATGCTGAGATCGCCCGCCGCCCGTGCGGCGAAGATCAGCAGAGCCGCGACGAGGCCCAGCACGACGAGGAAGCCCAGGAGCGACAGCATGTAGACGATGTACGGCCAGTAGAACTGCCGCGCCTTCAGGCTCGAGATGAGGCGGGCGTGACCGAGGCTGGCGGCCCCCATGAACGCCCTCGTCTCGCGGGCGCGGTAGTACGGGAGCAGGAGCAGTGCCGCGGGCACGCAGATGGCGGCCACGAAGCCCATCGCCTGGAGGAGAATGCCGATCTTCGAGGCCGCGTAGGCGGGGTTGAGGATCGTCTGGCCGGCCTTGCCGCCGGGCTTCGGTACCAGGAGGTCCGTGGGCAGCGAGAAATCCGTCGCGACCAGGAGGGCGATGCCGAGCCCGATCAGCGGCCCCAGCCCGATTACGTACAGCAACAGCCAGGGGCCGAGCACGCTGCGTCCCCGCGCCGTCGAGTGCATCCGGCTGGTCCCGACCAGGGTGTGGTCGATGCGGTAGCGTTCCAGGCTCGCCCGCATGAACGGGAAGGCCAGGCCGAAGGTGACGAGCGTGAGCAGCCACCAGCCGCCCGCGCGGGCTGCGTAGGCGAGGCCCGAGCCGTCCTGCCCGAGGCGGATGCCGCGCCAGAGCGTCCGCATCGCGCGGTAGCGGCGCCCGCGGTAGATCGCGAATTGTCCCAGCAGGAACAGGAACACGAAGGAGATCACCACCGAGAACGGGGCGAGCGCGGGCGCGACGAGCGAGAGCGCGAACAGCGCGACGTAGATCGGCACGAGGATCGCGAGCGCGACGAGGAAGCCGAGGAACAGTTCCTTGCCCGTGCCGGTATACTCGGCGGGCGAGCCGTCGAGCGCGGTGCGCTCCCAGAAGAAGCGGCGCAGATTGGTGACGTACCAGAATCTGTAGATGCCGAAGGTCACGATCGAGAGCAGAAAGCCCTTCAGCGCCAGCCAGGTGAGACCTTTCACCCGCGGGTCGAAGGTCACGGCGGCAACGCGCGTGCCCGGAGCGCCGCTCCGCGTGTCGAACTGGGTGCCGGTTGCCAAATTCATGGATCCGTCGATCGTCCCGCCGCGTTTCGCGGCCAGACACTAGGAAGGAAGGCCTGCGCTGACCAGTTCCGCGCGACCCCAATTCTGTCCCGTCCCCCCAATGTCGTGCAGCGACCGCTCGAAATGCGGGGCGTCGTTAACGCGCGGTCTCCGGTTGCCGGACACGCGTTGCCGGGCGATGCGACCGAGCCGCCTCGACGGCGTGCGCACCGCGCCCGGCCGCAATTGGGCGCGTCCCTAGCCCAGGACGGACAGAGCGGCCGCGAGGTCGGCGACCAGATCGTCCGGGTGCTCGATCCCGATCGACACCCGGATGGTCGCGTCCGTGATCCCGAGCCGGTCGCGCACCGCCTTCGGCACGCCGGAATGGGTCGTGGAGGCCGGGTGGCTGGCGAGCGACTCGGTTCCGCCCAGGCTGACGGCGAGCTTGAACAGCTGGAGGCCGTTGAGAACCCGGAACGCCTCGGCCTCGCCGCCGACGATGTCGAACGAGAACGTCGAGCCCGGCGCCGCGCACTGCTTGGCGTAGACCTGCGCCTGCCGCGATCCCGGCTCGAGATGCGCGAGGTGGTGGAGGCGCGCCACCTTCGGGTGCGCCGCCAGCATCCGGCCGACGATCTCGCCGTTGCGGTTGGCGGCGCTCATCCGCAGCGACAGGGTCTCGAGCGAGCGCCCGAGCATCCAGCAGGAATGCGGGTCGAGACCGGTCCCGATCGCCGAGCGCAGAAGCCGCACCGGCTTCATCCGCGCCGCCGAGCCGAGGGCGGCGCCGGCGATCAGGTCGGAGTGGCCGCCGACATACTTCGTCAGGGAGTAGACCGAGATGTCGGCGCCTTCGCGCAGCGGGTGCTGGAAGAGGGGCCCGAGCAGGGTGTTGTCGCAGACGACGACCGGCGCCTCGCCGCCCTGCCGGGCGCCGATCTCCTCGGCGACCGCCCGGACGAGGCCGAGGTCGACGAGGGTGTTGAGCGGGTTCGAGGGGGTCTCGACCATGACGACGCTGACGCGTCCCGCGCCCGCCGCGCGGTCGGCCGCGGCGCGCACGCTCGCCGGATCGGTGCCGTCGGAGAACCCGAACGGCGCGATGCCGAACCCGGCCAGGGTCTTGGCAATCAGGGTCTCGGTGCCGCCGTACAGGGGTTGCGAGTGCAGGATCGCGTCGCCGGGCCGCGCGAAGGCCAGGATCGTGGTGGCGATCGCCGACATGCCGGAGGAGAAGACCAGCGCGGCCTCGGCCTCCTCGAAGACGGCCAGCCGGTCCTCGACGATCTCGCTGTTCGGGTGATTGAAGCGCGAGTAGACCAACCCCGCCGCCTCGCCGACCGGCGGTTCGCGCCGTCCCGAGACGTAGTCGAAGAAGGCTTTGCCGTGCTCGGCCGAGGTGAACACGAAGGTCGATGTCAGGAAGACCGGCGGCTTCACCGCGCCCTCGGACAGGGCCGGGTCGTAGCCGTAGCCGAGCATCAGCGTCTCGGGACGGAGCGGGCGGTCGCCGAGCGCCTTCCGGTGGTAGCGGTCGTCGGACATGCTGGCCTCGCTCCGACAGGCCCCCAGCCCGGGGCTGGGCAGCCCGGTTGCGCTCTGACTCCGGGGTTCCGGACGCGGGAGCATGGCACAGGCAGGGCCGCTACGGAACGCCGCCGCGGTCCCGACGCGCCGCGGCGGAGGGCGCTGCAAGTCTCAGCCGGACCGCGCCGCGCCGCCCGAATCCAGGCGCTCCAGGACGCGGGCGACGTCGGCCGTCGTCATCTCCCACTCGTTCTGGAAGTTGGCCACGACGCCGCGCATGAAGCGCGGTTGCAGGCGCTCCGCCTCCGCCGCGTCGCCGAGATGATCCACCAGGATCGCGTAGGCGAGCTGCGAGGGCTCGGGACCCTCGTAGCTCCACTCGAAGCCGTTCCGGGAGTAGCACTTGGCCTCGGCCCGATCCGGCAGCGGCGCCCCGTTCACCGTGACGACGATCCCGTCGATCGTCCGGTCCCCGGCATAGACCTTGTCCATCACCGCGCCTCCCGGATCCGGTGGCGCGGGGTGCGGCCGTCGGAGCGGTTGCGCATCACCTCGGGGAAGATCCAGAGGCTGACCACCATGAACGGGCCGAGGAAGGCCACGGCCCAGCGCGGCCCGGTCTGGCCGAGATGGCCCATGTAGAACCAGCCGGCGAGCGCCGCGAGCGCGACGGCGACCGACAGGCCGAACTTGATCGGAAACGGCATGGGATCCCTCCCGGATCGCGCGTGCGGGTCAGAGGACGAAGACGGTGCCGACCTGCTGCAGCAGGCCGAGGGCGCCGCAGAGGGCGGCGAGCACGATCGCCAGGCCCGCGACGCCGTCGCGCCAGCGCTGGGGCCAGACGTTGAACAGGCCGGGCGCGAACAGGATGGCGAAGCCGCCCACGATCACGAGGCTCGACCAGCGGAGTTCGGCGGCTCCGTAGGCGAGCATCCCGCCGGTCAGCGCCGCGAGCAGGAGGACGTTGGCCGCGATCAGCGCGAGGCCGAGGGGGCGCGCCCTCAGGTCGGGGCGGGTCTCCAGCGGGAACATCCCGGCCAGCACGTAGAAGCCGGTGCAGGCGACCCCGGCGAAGAGGGCGAACCACGCGAGCGCGGCGACGTTCGGTTCGATCATGTCCATGGCGGCGTTCCGAGCTGCTCGTCAGTCTAGGCGGCGGGTTGCGCGGCGGGTCACTCGGCGGCCTGCATGGCCCGGGGCTCGGGGGCACCGGGCGTGCGCGCGGTCTTGCGCATGTCGTTCTTCACGTGGCGCGTGTCGTAGCCGTTGAAGAGCGTCCCGATGAGACCGCGGTTCAGGTCCGAGGTGCCGAACAGCCAGTCCATGATCGGGAAGGTCAGGTTCATGTTCCGCTCCATCATGATCGATTGGTCGTGATGGGCCGTGTGGTGCCGCCGGTTCGTGTTGATGAACGGCATGTTGCGGACGAACCAGTTCTCCTCGACGTGGCAGCAGAAGTGCATGAACTCGTAGATCATGTAGATGCTGGTCGTCGTGGTGATGAACAGCCACCCGACATTGGGCGTGAAGATGTTGCCGAGCACGACGGCGCCGGGGATCGACATCAGCGTGAACGTCGCCAGCGCGTAGGGCGGGAAGAACGTCACCCGGTAGTCCCGGTGGTCGGCGAAGCGCATCTCGTGGTCGGTGAAGAACTGGTGATGCTGCAGCGTGTGCCGATTGTAGACGGCCCGCCCGATCGGATTGCTCTGCGGCCGGTGCATCACGTAGCGGTGGAGCCACCACTCGAAGAAATTGCAGAACAGGAACACGACCGGGACCGTCGCGAGCTCGATCCAGCTCGGCGCGTGGATGTTCGAGACGTAGATGTACAGGGCCGTGAGGCCGATCGTGTAGATGATCGCGATGTGCAGGAAGCCGTTGTACCAGCCGGCCACGCGCTGGCGGTAATTGGCGCGGTAGTTCCGCTGCCGCTCGCTCATGCGGGTGTTGGCGAGTTCCATGATGCGCCTCCTCGCTGGGATGGGGGTGACGCCGCGCCCCCACCGAGATCTGCTAGATTAGAGATACCGTTGATATATCAGTTGTCAACCTGACCGGGCGGCGACGTCGCCACCGTCCGGTCGGGGCCGGTCCGGTCAGTGCGAGATGGCTTCCAGGGACTTGCCCTTGGTCTCGATGCCGAGGAACCCGACGCTCGCGGCGGCGATGACGAACGAGCCGGCGCCCAGGGCGAAGACGCCGCCGTGGCCGAGCACCGGCAAGATCAGGCCGATGGCGAAGGGTCCGATGAGCGAGCCCACGCGGCCGATGGCCGAGGCGCAGCCGGCCCCGGTGGCGCGCGCCCGCGTCGGGTAGAGTTCGGGCGTGTAGGCGTAGAGCACCGACCACATGCCGAACAGGAAGAACTGCATCATCAGCCCGTAGGCGATGAGCCAGCCGAACGACGGCGAGTGACCGTACAGGTAGGCGGCGACGGCGCTGCCCAGGAGCATAAGGACCGCGGTGGGCTTGCGGCCCCAGCGCTCGACGAGGATCGCCGAGGCGATGAAGCCCGGCACGCCCGCGAGCGAGATCAGGATCGTGTAGGTGACCGACTTGGCGACGCTGTAGCCGGCCTCCTGCAGGAGCGCGCCGAGCCAGGTGGTGAGGCCGTAGAAGCCCAGCAGGGCGAAGAACCACGTCAGCCAGATCATCACCGTCCGGCTGGCGTAGCCGGGGCTCCAGAGTTCGAGGAACGAGAAGCGCCGCTCACCCCGCGCCGGCTCGGGCAGGACGGTCGGCTCCGGAAGCGGACGCCCGTCGAGGCGCAGGGCGACCTGCCGCTCGATCTGCGCCATCACCCGGTCCGCCTCCGCGTGCCGGCCGCGGTCGGCGAGCCAGCGGGGCGATTCCGGCACGAGGAAGCGGATCACGAACAGGAACAGCGCCGGCACGGCCTGCGCGAGGAAGACAGCGCGCCAGTCGAAATAGCTGAGCAGCACGTAGCTGAGGCAGCCGGCCGCGATGAAGCCGAGCGGCCAGAACCCTTCCATGATGGCGAGGTAGCGGCCGCGCTTGGCGGTCGGCAGGAACTCCGAGACGATGGCGAGCGCCACCGGGAACTCCATGCCCATGCCGAAGCCGAGCAGCAGGCGGGCATAGCCCAGCATCGTCGCGTCCGGGGCGTAGGCGCACCAGAGGCTGCCGAGCCCCCAGAACACCATGCTGATCTGGAAGACCACCTTCCGCCCGAACCGGTCGGCGAGCATGCCCGACAGGGCCGCGCCCGCGAACATGCCGATGAAGCTCATGCTCGAGAGCAGTCCCGCCTGGGCGGTCGTCAGGCCGAACTCGGTCTTGATCGATCCGAGGAGGAAGGTGAGCGAGCCGAGATCGATCGAATCGAAGAACCACGCCGTGGCGATGATGAGGAAGATGTTGCGCTGGAAGGCGGTCATCGGCAGCCGCTCGAGGCGCGCCGCGATCAGCGCGCCCGACCCGACCGCGGCGCGAGCGGTGGCGTCCGCGGTCACCCGGTCCGGCAGCACGTCGCCGGCGGAAATCGCTACAGGCCCTGCCATGGCTCAACCTCCCTCGCAGTTATATGCGGCGAGTCGTCATGCAGGATATTACTAAGATGCGCAAGATATATCAGACGTATGCCCTTGCGCGGTGCGCGGGCCCGCCCCATGCACGCGGATCGCGGCGTGGTGTGCGGGCCCGGCCGTGGCGGGGGTGTCGTCCATGAACTTCGTGACCGGGAAGACGACGTCCGTCCGCGCCGCCGAGCCGGGCCGCAAGCGGGCGCGGAAGGCCGTGAAAGGGGCGTCCCAGGAGGCCCCACAGGAGGCCTCCCAGGGGGCCTCTTATGCCGCGGGCGGCAACGACGATCTGCCCGACCTGACGCTGACCGACCGGGCCTACCAGCAGCTGGAAGAGATGATCACGACCCTGGTGCTCCCGCCCGGCCTCGTGCTCGGCGAGCAGAACCTGGTCCAACGGCTCGGGATCGGGCGGACCCCGATCCGGGAAGCCCTTCAGCGCCTCGCGCGCGACGGGCTCGTCGTGGTCATGCCGCGGCGCGGCATCCTGGTGTCGGACATCAACGTGCGCTCGCAGCTGCGGCTCCTTGAGACGCGGCGCGTCTTGGAGCGCCTGATCGCCCGCCTCGCCGCGGAGCGATCCACCCGCGAGGAGCGCGAGGTCTTCGCGGGGCTCGCGCAGGACATGCGCGACGCGGCCGCGGCGTCGGACGATCTGGCGTTCATGCGCCTCGACCGGCAGTTCAACGAGCTGATCGCGACGGCCTCGCGCAACGAGTTCGCCGTGCGCTCGCTGGAGAGCATGGCGGGCCTGTCGCGGCGGTTCTGGTACCAGCACTACAAGCAGGCGGCCGATCTGCCGCTGACCGCCAACCTCCACGCGGACGTCTGCGAGGCGGTCGCGCGTCGCGACGTCGAGGCTGCCGGCGCCGCGTCGGACAGGCTCGTCGACTACATCGAGAGCTTCGCCCGCAAGACGTTGGATCTCTGAGGTCGCGCGACGGGACCCGTGTCGGGCGGTCGGCGCGGCGGTCAGTCAGGGGAGGGGCGGGCGGCGGCCGGCGATCCAGTCCCGGCCGCCCCTCTGTCGTGACCCCTACGACGCGACGCGCGCGGAGTCTCCGAGGCGGGGTGCTCCCGGCGAGCCGGTCACGCGGGGGCTCCCAGAGCGACCGGCTGGGTCGCGCGGCGGTAGATCAGGAGCGTGGCGACGAGGCCGCACGCCCCGCCGAAGGCCATCCACAGCCCGGGGGCCGCGCGGTTGCCCGTGGCCTCGATGAGCCACGTGGAGACGAGGGGCGTGAAGCCGCCGAGGAGTGCCGTCGCCAGCGAGTAGGCGAGGGAGAAGCCGGCCGTGCGCACGCTCGCCGGGATCACCTCGGTCAGCGCGACCACCATCGCGCCGTTGTAGCTGCCGTACAGGAAGGACAGCCACAGGAGAGCGATCAGCATGTTCCCGAAGCTCGGGTTGGCCACGAGCCAGCCCAGCACCGGGTAGGCGGTGAGCAGGGTCAGCGCCGAGAACACCAGCAGGAGCGGCTTGCGCCCGATCCGGTCGGACAGGGCCCCCATGACCGGCAGCCAGAACAGGTTCGACAGCGCGGTGCAGAAGGTCACGAGAAGGCTGTCGGTGTCGGACAGCTTGAGCACGGCCTTGCCGAAGGTCGGGGTGTAGACGGTGATCGTGTAGAACGAGATCGTGGTCATGCCGACGAGCAGCATGCCGAGCAGCACGATCTGCCAGTTGCTGGCGAGCGAGCCGAACACCTCCTTCATGGAGGGGCGGTGCTTGCGCTTCAGGAACTCCTCCGTCTCCTCCAGCGACCGCCGGATGTAGAACAGGAACGGCACGATCGCGCAGCCGATGAAGAACGGGATCCGCCAGCCCCAGTCGTTCATGTCGGCGAGAGAGAGGGCGTGGTTGAGGATGTAGCCGATCACGGCGGCGAACATGACCGCGACCTGCTGGCTGCCGGATTGCCAGGACACGTAGAAGCCCTTGTTGCCGGGGGTGGCCATCTCCGACAGGTAGACGGAGACGCCGCCGAGCTCGACGCCGGCCGAGAAGCCCTGCAGCAGGCGCCCGACGAGGACCAGGAAGGGCGCGAACAGGCCGATCGTGCCGTAGCCGGGGACGAAGGCGATCAGGATCGTGCCGGCCGCCATGATGCCGAGCGTGACGATCAGCCCCTTCCGGCGGCCGATACTGTCCACGTAGGCGCCGAGGAAGATCGCGCCGAGGGGCCGCATCAGGAAGCCGGCGCCGAACGTCACGAAGGTCAGCATCAGCGAGGCGAACTCGTTGCCGACCGGGAAGAAGGTCTTGGAGATGTAGGTGGCGTAGAAGCCGAACAGGAAGAAGTCGAACATCTCCAGGAAGTTGCCGCTGGTCACGCGCAGGACCGTGGCGACTTTGGAACTCGACGGATGGGCCTGTATCATTGCTGTCTCCCTCAGGCGCCGGAGCGGTCGCAACCGCACGAGGGAAGCGTCGGTTCTGAACGGCTGACGATCGCTCGTGGCGATCGGGCTGCAGCCGCAAACCAATCCTCCCATGTATTCGCGCCGACTTCGCAGCGCTTGACGCCGCTATACGCCGGTCAACCTGTCACGAAGCTGTCGCGGGACCCGGTCTCAGCGGCCTTCCATGGCGCGCCGCCAGCGCCGCAGCATGCGGGCGTGCCGGATCTGGTCGAGATTGGCCAGCAGCTCCGGCCCGACCGGGACCGGCCGCAGGGCCGTGGCGGACGCGACCGGGTCGTCGGCCCGGCGGGCATCCGTCCGGGCCGGCGTGAGCGACCGGGCGGCGAGCCGCGCCTGCCCCTCGCGGGAGAGCATGTAGTCGAGGAACATGCGGGCTGCGACGGGATGCGGCGCGTCCTTCGCGATGAAGGCGATCCGCGAGACGAGGAGCGTGTAGTCCGTGGGCAGCACGAGGCCGATCGCCGGATCGTGCCGGGCCCGCTCGAGGGCGTAGGCGCCGAACACGCCGTAGGCGAGGACGGCCTCGCCCGCGGCGATGCGGTCGAGCATGGTCTCCGTCCGGGTGTAGAGCTTCACGCCGGCCTGCCCGAGGGCTGAGACGAGGTCCCACGTCCGGGGCGTCACGTCCGCGTCCTGCGCGAGGATGAGCGAGCCGACGCCGCTCCGCTCCGGATCGTAGGCGGCGACCTTCCCCTGCCACGTCTCGGGGTGGTCCGTCAGGGCTCGGATCAGGTCGGCGCGGGTCTGGGGAACCTGCTCCGGCGGGAGGAGCGTCCTGTTGTAGGCGATGGCGATCGGCTCGGCCGTGACGCCGAACGCCTCGTTGCGCCACACGGCCCAGGCCGGCAGGGAGGCCGCCTCGGGGGACGCGTAGTGGGCGGCGTAGCCGTCGTTCACCAGCTTGATCTGGCGATCCATGGCGGAACTCCACACGATGTCCGCCTCGACCGCGCCGGCCGCGGCCTCCTCCACGAAGCCGTCGTACAGGGTCGCGGAATTCATCTTGGTGTAGGAGACCGCCACGCCGGGATGGGCCTCGCGGAAGCCCGCGAGGAGGTCGGCGACCTCGGCCTCGTCGGTCGTCGCCCGCACGACCACGACGGTCGCGCCGCGGGCCGCGGCGGACCCGGTCCCCTCGGCCGTCGGAGATGGTTCGACCTGTGCCGAGGCCGGGCCCGGACCGGCCATCAGCAGCAGGACGAGGCCGACGACAGCGGGAGCGCGCACCAGGGTCTGCCCTTCGAGAGCCGCGGGAGTCCCCGCAGCTTCGCCGTGCAGAGACCGGGCGGGAATGCTAAACTCGGAGGACCGCTTCGGCCAACACGATCGATGACGGGAGGAGCATGCGCGTTCTGGTCGTCGAGGACGATGCCGCCCTGGCGCGCGGCCTCGTCGCCGCCCTCCGGCACGGCGGATACGCCGTCGACCACGAGGCGGACGGAGCGGACGCGGTGCAGCTCGCGCTGAGCGAACCCTACAGCCTCATCGTCCTGGACCTCGGCCTGCCGGGTCTGCCGGGCTTCGAGGTCCTCAAGGCCGTCCGGGCGGCCGGCTCGACCGTTCCGGTCATGATCCTGACCGCGCGCGACGCCATCAGCGACCGCGTCCGCGGGCTCGATCTCGGGGCGGACGATTACCTGCTCAAGCCGTTCGACCTCGCCGAGTTCGAGGCGCGGGTGCGGGCGCTCGTCCGCCGCGGGCAGGCGGTGCCGAACCCGGTCCTGCGCTGCGGCGCGCTGGAGCTCGACCGGGCCGCGGGCACCGTGACCCTCGGCGGGGCGCCCGTCGCGCTGCGCCGCCGGGAACTCGCCGTCCTGACCATCCTGATGACGCGCGCCGGGAAACCCGTCCCGAAGGAACGGCTCAGCGCCGAGATCTTCGGCTTCGACGAGGCGGTCGCGCCGAACGCCCTCGAACTCTACGTCGCCCGCCTGCGGAAGAAGCTGCAGCCGGACGGTCCCGAGATCCGCACGATCCGCGGCCTCGGCTACCTGCTGATGCCGGTGTGACCCGGCCGCGCGCGCCCTCGATCCGGCGGCGCCTGCTCGTCCGCATGCTGCTCCCGGCCCTGGCGCTCGCGCTGCTGCTGGGCTTCGTCGGCGCGCTCGTGATCCGGAACGTCGTGGAGACGACGCACGACCGCCTGCTCGACGGGTCCGTCCTGGCGATCGCCGAGCGGCTGACCGTGGAGGACGGCGAGGTGTCGGTCGACCTGCCCCGCGTCGCCCTCGGGATGCTGGAGAGCCAGGCGCAGGACCGGATCTACTACAGCGTCACCTACGGCGGGGCGCTGGTGACCGGCTATCGCGACCTCCCGGGCCTGGACGTCGATACGCTCCCGCTCGGGGTGACGAACCATCGCGACGGCATCGTCCGCGGGGCGGCCGTGCGGATCGCCGCCCAGGCCCGGCGGGTCTACGGGAAGCCGGACCCGGTCCTCGTGCAGGTCGCCGAGACGCGCGAGGCCCGCCAGGGCCTAGAGCGACGCCTGCTCGCCGGGCTCGCACTGGCCGAGCTGGGGCTGATGGGCCTGATCGGGGCCCTGTCGTGGTACAGCATCGACAGCAGCCTGAGGCCGCTGACCCGGCTGAGCGACGCGATCGACCGGCGGGCGGTCCCGGGCGCGATCAACCTGCAGCCGCTGGACGTGGCCGGGGTGCCCCGCGAGGCGCTGGCCCCGGTGCTCGCCCTCAACACGCTGCTCGAGCGCCTGGAGCAGGCGATCGCGGGGGAGCGCACCTTCACGTCGGACGCCTCGCACCAGCTGCGGACGCCGCTCGCCGTGCTCAGGATGCACGTGGAATTGCTCCGCAGGCTCACGCCCGGGGAACCGGCCCACGCCGCGGCGATCGACGATATCGACGGAGCCGCGCGGCGCCTGGAACGCCTCCTCGCGCAACTGATCGCGCTCGCCCGCGCCGATGCGGGCGCGGCCGCCACGGACGCCGCCGCGGCGATCACCGACCTGAACGACATCGCGGCCCGCGTGGTCACGGAGCAGGTGCCCCACGCCCTCGCGCGCGGGGGCGAGATCGTGCTCGATCGCCCCGACGGCGCGGTACCGGTCGTGGGCGATGCGTTCATCGTCGGCGAGATCCTCACCAATCTCGTGGACAACGCGATCCGCTACAACCGTCCCGAAGGCACCACCGTCGTCCGTGTCCGGCGCACGGAGACGGGCGCCTGCCTGGACGTCGAGGACGAGGGCCCGGGCATACCGCCGGAGGTGCGCGAGAAGGTCTTCGAGCGATTCTACCGTGTCGCGACGCGAGACGGTCCTGACGGCAGCGGCCTCGGGCTCGCGATCGTCCGAGCCCTCGCGGACCGGATCGGCGGGGCGGTCACGCTCGGTTCCCGCGCAGGCGGATCGGGACTGCTCGCGCGGGCGAGCTTCCGCGCGCCGTAGTCGCTGCGCGGGACGACGGTCCGGTGCGTTCGGCCTTGTCCGGCCGCCCGACCCGGGTCGCCTTCGCCGTGGTTGCCGGCTCGGATCTGCACCGGCCTGCTCTCGTGCCCGGTCGGAACAGGCCGACGCCCTCCGGTAAGCCGAAGCCGGCGGGGAGCTGCGCACCTGCGCGCCGGCGTCTCGGACACGTCATCCGATCACGGCACTTGAAAGATACCGCACGGTAGGTATCTTCGAGGCGGGGACGATTCCCGTCACTCCTGGGAAGGGGCCATGGCGACCGCCTATCATCGCAAGAAGCGGCCCGAGCTCGTCCGGCGCGCGCTGCTCGATTGCGCAGCCAAGCTCGCCCTGGAACAGGGCCTGTCCGCCGTCACCGTGCAGGCGGTCTGCCACGCCGCCGGGGTGACCAAAGGGGCCCTGTTCCACCACTTCCCGAGCAAGCAGGCCCTGGTCGAGGGCGTCGTCGCCGACCTGATCGCGCAGCTCGACGCGGAGATCGACGCGGCGATGGCGAAGGATCCCCGGCCGTACGGCCGGTACACCCGCGCCTACGTCGACATCACGCTGCACGACCCGATGATGACCGAGGGCAGCCAGTGGGCCGCTCTCCACATCTCGATCCTCGCCGAGCCGCCCCTGCGCCGCATGGTGTCGGCCTGGTTCGCGGAACGCCTGCACCGCCACCGCGACACCGACGGGAGTGCCGACCTCGAGTTCGTCCGGCTCGCCGCCGACGGCGCGTGGCTCGCCTACCTCGTGCGCGAGAAGCCGAGCGACCCGGTCCCTGCCCTCGACGCGCTCCGCGACCGCCTCGTCGCGATGACATTGGCTGAACCGTCCGCGCACCCGGGCGGCGACCGGGACTGAGCCATGGGATCGACCTCGATGGATGGGTTCGCCCCCGCCCGCGGCGCGGACGGGCCGGGCGATGCCGCGGAATACGGCGACCTGGCCGCGCGGCACGTCTCCGTCGCCCGGATCCTCACCCTGTTCCGCCCCTACGCGAGCCGGATCGCGCTCGTCATCGGGCTGATCGCGCTCGCCTCCGCCGTGGGGCTCGCCGCCCCGTTCCTGCTCCGCGAGATCGTCGACGTCGCGCTGCCGCGCGCCGACCTCGGACTGCTCGGCCGGCTCGCCGCCGGCATGGTGGGCCTCGCCGCGCTCGGGGCGGGCATCGGCGTGCTGCAGGCCCTCGTCACCGCGAAGGTCGGGCAGGCCCTCATGCACGACCTCCGGGTCCGCGTGTACGCGCACCTGCAGTCGCTTCCGCTCGGGTTCTTCACGGCGACCCGCTCCGGCGACATCCAGTCCCGCATCGCGAGCGACATCGGCGCCCTCCAGGCGCTGGTCACCCACACGGCGGGTGAGGCCACGCGCAACGCCAGCGCGGTGGTGATGACCGCCGCGGCCATGCTGCTGCTGGAATGGCGGCTCGCCCTGTTCTCGTTCCTGGTCCTGCCGCCGGCGACCTGGATCAGTGTCCGCGTCGGCCGGCTGCGCGAGGAGACAACCTACGCGCAGCAGGAACGCATCGCCGAGATGACGTCCGCGGTGCAGGAATCCCTCTCGGTCTCCGGCATCGTCCTCGCCCGCACGATGGGCCGCGTCCCCCATCTCGCGGAGCGCTTCGCGCGGGCCTCGCGCGCGGTGGCGAACCTGGAGGTCCGGTCCCACACGGCCGGGCAGTGGCAGTGGTCGGTCATCGACCTCGTGCTGCAAGCCCTGCCGGCCCTGACCCTGTTCCTCGGCGGCTGGATGGCGGGCGCCGGGACGACCATGACCATCGGCACTCTCGTCGCGATGATCGCGCTGCAGGAGCAGATGCTGTTCCCGCTCGAGGAGGTCCTGCGCACGGGCGTCGAGGCCCGGAAGACGCGGGCCCTGTTCGCGCGCATCTTCGAGTACCTCGACAAGCCGGTCGGCATCACCGAGCGGCCCGACCCCGTCACCCTCGACCCCGCCGAGGTCGCCGGCCACGTGCGCCTCGACGGCGTGACGTTCTCCTACGACCGAGCCGGCCCCGCGACGATCGCCAGCGTCACGCTCGATATCCCCGCCGGGTCGCACACCGCCATCGTCGGCGCGACCGGCTCGGGCAAGTCCACCCTCGGCCATCTCCTGGCCCGGCTCTACGACGTCGATGGCGGCGCCGTGCTCTACGACGGCGTCGACGTGCGCGACCTGAGTCTCGCCTCCCTCTCCGAGGTGCTCGGGGTCGTGACGCAGGACCCGTTCCTCCTCCATGCCAGCGTGGCCGAGAACCTGCTCTTCGCCCGGCCGGATGCGACGGTCGCGGAGATGGTCGCGGCGGCCCGGACGGCCCAGTTGCACGACATGGTCGCCGCCCTGCCGGACGGGTACGACACGCTGGTGGGCGAGCGCGGGCACCGCTTCTCGGGCGGCGAGCGGCAGCGCCTCTCGCTGGCACGGACCATCCTGCGCGACCCGCGCGTGCTGCTGCTCGACGAGGCGACGAGCGCCCTCGACACGGCGACGGAGCGGGCGATGGTCGAGGCCCTTGCCCGTCCGGGCAAGCCCCGCACGACCATCACCGTCGCCCACCGCCTCTCGACCGTCCGCCGGGCCGACCAGATCGTCGTGCTCGATCGGGGGCGCGTGGTCGAATGCGGCACGCACGAAGCCCTGCTCGCCCGCGGAGGCGCCTACGCGCGCCTCGTGCGCAAGGCGGCCTGACGACCACGATTCCAGGACGGATCTCCATGCCTTCACACGCACCGGCCCGGCGGTCGCCGACCCTCGCCGCCCTCGGCCTCGTCGCGGCGCTCGCCCTGCAGGGCTGCAAGCCCGGGGCGGACGGTCAGGCACCGGGCGGTCCCGGATCGGCGGGCTCGCCGCCCGACGTCTCGACCGCTCGAGCCGAGCCCGGGACGGTGCCCCGCACCCTCGACCTGCCGGGTCGCCTCACCTCCACGCGGGTCGCCGAGGTCCGGGCCCAGGTCGCCGGCATCATCCAGGAGCGCGCTTTCGAGGAAGGCAGCCTCGTCCGGAAGGGCGATGTCCTCTTCCGCATCGACCCCGCCGTCTACCGGGCCGAGGTCGATGCCAAGTCCGCGGCGCTCGACCGGGCCGAGGCCACGCGGGTGCAGGCGCTGAAGCAATCCGAGCGCACCGAGACCCTTCTGGAGCGTCAGGCCGCCAGCACCGCCCAGCACGACCTCACGATCGCCGCCCTGCGCCAAGCCGAAGCCGACGTCGCGAGCGCGAAGGCGCAGCTCGCCCGCGCCCGGATCGACCTCGACTACGCGACCGTGCGGGCGCCCATCGCCGGCCGCATCGGCCGGGCCCTCGTCACGGAGGGCGCCCTCGTGGGCCAGGGCGAGGCGACCAAGCTCGCGCTGATCCAGCAGGTCGATCCGATCTTCGCCGATTTCAACGCCCCCGCGGCCGATCCGGGCCGGCTGGCGGAGCGGGCCACGGGCAAGGAGGAGACGGCGGTCCGCCTCGTCCTGCCCGACGGCGCGCTCCACGCCGATGCCGGGCGTCTGCTGTTCACGGATGTGAGCGTCGACCCCGGCACCGGGCAGGTGTCGCTCAGGGCCACGTTCCCGAACCCGAAGGTCGTCCTGCTGCCGGGCACCTATGTCCGTATCCGCCTCGCGCAGGGAATTTTGCCGGGCGCGGTCGTCGTCCCGGCCCAGGCCATCCAGCGGTCGAGCGCCGGCGTCGCGCAGGTCTTCGTGGTCGGGGAGGACAGGATTGTCGCGCTGCGCCCCGTGCGTGCGGGGGCGCTGACGGATGCGGGCTGGATCGTCGAGGACGGGCTCAAGGCCGGCGAGACCGTCGTGGTCGAGGGTTTCCAGCGGATACAGCCCGGCATGGCGGTGAACCCGGCGCCCTGGCAGGGCGCCCGGACGTCCTCCGCCTCCGCGAAGCCCTGACCGCGCCGGGACCGCACCATGACCCGCTTCTTCATCGCGCGCCCGATCTTCGCCTGGGCGATCTCCATCTTCATCGTGCTGGTGGGGGCGATCTCCCTCGCGTTCCTGCCGGTGTCGCAATACCCGGACGTGGCGCCCGTCACGATCCAGGTGAGCGCGACCTATCCCGGTTCTCCGCCCGAGCGGCTCTACGACGGGGTCACGCGCATCATCGAGGAGGAGCTGAACGGCATCCCCGGGCTGATGTACTTCGAGAGCACCAGCGACACGTCCGGCATGGCGCAGATCATGGCGTCCTTCGCGCCGGGCTCGGACCCGTCGAAGGCGACGGTGGCGGTGCAGAACCGGATCAAGCGCATCGAGGCGCGCCTGCCCCGGGCGGTCACGCAGCAGGGCGTCATCGTCGAGGAGGCCAGCACCAGCTTCCTGCAGTTCGTCACCGTCTCCTCGAAGGACGGCTCCTTGAGCGAGACCGACCTCGGCGACATCGCCGCCCGCCGCCTCCTCGGCGAGTTGCGGCGGGTGCCGGGCGTCGGCCGGGCCACCCTGTTCTCATCCGAGAAGGCGCTGCGCATCTGGATCGACCCGGTCAAGCTCGTCGGGTTCGGGATGACGCCGGGCGACGTCACGGCCGCGGTCGGTGCGCAGAACGCGCAGATCGCTTCAGGGACCGTCGGCGCGCAGCCCGCGGCCGAGGGCCAGCGCATCGCCGCGAACGTGCTGGTGAAGGGGCAGCTGACCACGCCCGCCGAGTTCGCCGAGATCGTGCTGCGCGCCAACCCCGACGGGTCGCTCGTGCGCCTGCGCGACGTGGCCGAGGTCGAGCTCGGCGGCCAGTCCTACACGATGCAGACCCGCCTCGACGGGCGCCCGGCCGCCGGCATCGGCATCCAGCTCGCCCCGGGCGCGAACGCGCTCGCGGCCGCCGGCGGCGTCAAGGCGAAGCTCGCCCAGCTCCAGCGCACGCTGCCCGCCAACATCCGGGTGACGGTGCCCTACGACACCACGCCCTTCGTCGAGGTGTCGATCCGGAAGGTGCTGATGACGCTCGCCGAGGCGATGGCCCTCGTCTTCGCGGTGATGTTCCTGTTCCTGCAGAACGTCCGCTACACCCTCATCCCGACCATCGTGGTGCCGGTGGCGCTGCTCGGCACCTGCGGCGCGCTGCTGCTCGCCGGCTTCTCGATCAACGTGCTGACCATGTTCGGCATGGTGCTGGCCATCGGCATCCTCGTCGACGACGCCATCGTGGTGGTCGAGAACGTCGAGCGCATCATGGGCGAGGAGGGGCTCCCGCCGAGGGAGGCCACCGCCAAGGCGATGGGCCAGATCACCGGCGCCATCGTCGGCATCACCTCGGTGCTGGTCGCGGTGTTCGTGCCGCTCGCCTTCTTCCCCGGCTCGGTCGGGGTGATCTACCGGCAGTTCGCCGTCAGCATGGCGACCTCGATCGCCTTCTCGGCCTTCCTGGCCCTCTCGCTGACGCCCGCGCTCTGCGCCACGCTGCTGAAGCCGGTCGAGAAGGGCCACCATCATGCCAAGGGCGGCTTCTTCGGCTGGTTCAACCGCCGCTTCCACGCCGGCACGGGGGCCTACCGGTCCGGCGTGGCGGGCCTGCTGCGCCGGCCCGTTCGGGCGCTCCTGGTGTACGGCCTCCTCGTGGCCGCGCTCGGCTGGGGCTACTGGCGCATGCCGTCGAGCTTCCTGCCCATCGAGGACCAGGGCTACGTCATCGTCGACGCGCAGACCCCGCCGGAATCCGCCACCGGCCGCACGCTCGACGTGGCCAAGCGCATTGAGGAGCACTTCGCCAAGGAGCCCGGCATCGACAGCCAGACGCTGCTCCTCGGGTTCGGCTTCTCGGGCCAGGGGCAGAACGCGGCCATCAACTTCGTCGGGCTGAAGCCCTGGGGCGAGCGCGGGCCGCAGGACAGCGCCGACGCCATCACGGCCCGCGCCAACGCCGCCCTCGGCGGCCTGCCCGACGCCATCGCCATGTCGCTCTCGCCGCCGGCCATCGACTCGCTCGGCAATTCGAGCGGCTTCGCCTTCCGCCTCCAGGACAAGGCGCAGCAGGGCCACGCGGCGCTGGCGGCCGCGCGCGACCAGCTCGTCAAGGCGGCGTCCCAGAGCCCGATCCTGCAGGGCGTCTACGTCGAGGGCCTGCCGACCACGCCGCAGATCGAGCTCGTCCTCGACCGGCAGAAGGCCAGCGCGCTGGGTGTCACCTTCGCCGACATCAACGACGCCCTCTCCACGAGCCTGGGTTCGGCCTACGTCAACGACTTCCCGAACCAGGCGCGGATGCAGCGGGTGATCGTCCAGGCCGAGGCGGCCCGGCGCATGAAGGCGGAGGATCTGCTCGACCTGAACGTCCGCAACGCCAAGGGGCAGATGGTGCCGTTCCAGTCCTTCGCCCGGGTGCAATGGACGATGGGCCCGTCGCAGGTCGTGGGCTTCAACGGCTACCCGAGCATCAAGATCTCCGGCAGCGCCGCCCCCGGCTACGCCAGCGGCGACGCCATGGCCGAGATGGAGCGCCTGGCGGGGCAGTTGCCGCCGGGCTTCGACTTCGCCTGGACCGGGCAATCGCTGCAGGAGAAGCTGTCGGGCTCCCTGGCTGTCTATCTGCTGGCGCTGGCGCTGTTCTGCGTCTTCCTCTGCCTCGCCGCGCTCTACGAGAGCTGGTCGATCCCCCTCGCCGTGCTGCTCGTGGTGCCGACCGGCGTGGTCGGCGCGGTCTTCGCGATGCTGATGCGGGACATGCCGAACGACGTCTACTTCAAGGTCGGCCTGATCACGGTGATCGGCCTGACCGCGAAGAACGCCATCCTGATCATCGAGGTGGCCAAGGACTTCGTGGCCAGGGGCGTGCCCGTCCGGGAGGCGGCGCTGGAGGCGTGCGAGCTGCGCTTCCGGCCCATCGTCATGACCTCGTTCGCCTTCATCCTCGGCGTCGTGCCGCTCGCCGTCGCGACGGGGGCCAGCATGAACAGCCAGCGGGCCATCGGCACGGGCGTGCTCGGCGGCATGGTCACCGCGACGGTGCTCGCCGTCTTCGTCACGCCGCTCTTCTACGTCCTGATCGCGCGGGTCTTCGGTTCCGCGGCGGCCGGCCAGCCGGAGGCCGGTCCCGTCCGGCGCGGCATCCCGGTGCCCTGAGGGTGCTCGTCCTTGCCAGGGGCGCGGCGGGACATCCCTCCGCTGACGCGAGCCGCGCAGCCGCAGGTGACCGACGGGGTCGGGTGGGCTTCCGCGGGTCCGCTTCGGGAACGGCACTCCGGAAAAGATGCCCTTCGCCGCTTGCAGATTTCCCGACCGAGAGCCGGAGGGCTTTCAGGGCGCTTGATCTATCGGCGACCATGTTGTACCGAACGGTACAACATGGTCCTGAGAGGTGATCCCGATGTCCCGACCCCCGCTTCCCCCGTTCACCGAGGAATCCGCGATCCAGAAGGTGCGTCTTGCCGAAGATGGCTGGAACACGCGCGATGCGGCCAAGGTCGCGCAGGCCTATACGCCCGACACGCGCTGGCGGAACCGCGTCGAGTTCGCGACCAATCGCGAGGAGGCGCAAGCTTTCCTCACTCGGAAGTGGAACAAGGAGCACGAATACAGACTGATCAAGCAGTTGTGGGCCTTCACCGGCAACCGTATCGCGGTGCGCTATGCCTACGAGTATCGCGACGACGGCGGGCACTGGTTCCGCGCCTACGGCAATGAGAACTGGGAGTTCGCCGAAGACGGATTGATGGCGCACAGGCATGCCAGCATCAACGAGATGCCGATCACCGAGGCGGAACGGAAGTTCCGTTGGCCGCTCGGGCGCAGACCCGACGATCACCCCTCGCTGAGTGACCTGGGCCTTTGAGCACGAAGCGCGTCCTCACCGAACGTGCCGGTGCCGTGCCGGCACTCGCGGAAGCGTTCCGCGAGCACGGGTTCGAGGGCGCGAGCCTGTCGGTGCTGTCGAAGGCGACTGGCCTCGGCAAGGGCAGCCTCTACAACTTCTTTCCCGGCGGGAAGGAAGAGATGATGGAGGCGGTTCTCGCCGACATAGACGCTTGGTTCGAGAAGGTCATCTTCTCGACGTTGGAGCATGCGCGCGATCCGACAGCGGCCGTCACGTCCATGATCGACGATGTGACGGAATACTTCCGATCCGGCAGGAGAGTCTGTCTCGTCGGCTGCATTGGCCTGAATGCCTCCGGAGCCGTTTTCGCGGAGCGGATAAGGAGCTACTTCGCGCGCTGGATATCGGCTCTGGCCCGGTGCCTGAGAGCCGGCGGCGTTCACGAACCGCAAGCCTCGCAACTCGCTGAGGAGGCGGTTTCGGGGATACAGGGCGCGATCGTGCTGGCGCGAGCCTTAGAGGACGATGCCGTCTTTCTCCGGGTGGTTCATCGACAGCGTTCCGTCTTGATCGATGCATTCGCCAATTCTAGTGCGGAATGATAGAGGTCTGATCATTCGCAGTGGCCTGCCATGACAATTACACATTCAACGATCAGTCGAAATTTGTAACATTTGACGCTCGCGACGAATTGTTCGCCCGATCGAGTGTGCCCGGCGACGATCCGTCTCCACCGCGATCAAGTCCGCATTTCTCGTCGTGAACTGCACTCGGCATATGAGACGGTGACACCGCTGCTTGCATCCGAATGTCCGGTTCGGGGATGCCGCTGAACAGGCCGGAATGGCTGGGTTGGGTCGCGAGGCGTCCGTCCTCTCTTCCGGCAGCCGGCCTTCCGTGCCGATCACCCGGCGTCCGCCAGCATCGGCCGCCGCAGACCGCCCGCACGAGCGTCTCCGACGGGTGAATCTCTGCCGTTCCGTTTCCGAGCTGCAGGGGCATCGGAGCGGACGACTTCGTTCCGCAGGCGGCCCGATCTTCCGTAATCTCGGGGATGGCCGCGGTCGCCATCTGCCTGGCTCGATCGGGCCGACGTCCAGGCCGCACCGAGCCGTGTCGCGGCTCGCAAGCTGAACCAAACTGTCTCGGGAAATCCGGCGTGGTACAGCGATCGCGGCCGCCGGGTGCCGGTCCCTCGATCGACCCGACAGCCGACCGATATTTACCAAGCCGTTCGATGTCCTGGGAAGCTCCGGGGTCAGGTTGCGTAGTTGTCTTGAGACTCAACCACAGGCTGCATAATCTGCGGCTATGCGCGTCACATCCGCCATTGGCCTCGCCTCCGTGTTGCTCTCTGCGGGGTCCGCCGTCGCCTTCGCCCCCGCGCTGTTCGCGGCGGGACCGGCCGCCGTAGCCCAGCTGTGTACGGAGAGTGCAGGGACCGTCTCTTGTGCGAACGGTTATGCGGGCTTCCGAGGCCCCTCGGGGAAGCTCTGGATTGGCAAAGATCGCCGGGGGACCGTGATCGTCAGCATCGATGATCGTCGGAACGATCAGGAGCCATCCCGGCGCGAGCAGGATCACGGACGCTTCGTCCTCGAGCAGGCGTGGTGAGGCTCGGATCTTTCGCCCGTCGCCGCTGCCGTGCAGTTGAGACCCGGGTCGTGGCGTGACGGGCGGTGGCTCTCTCGGAGCGCCGCCAGTGACGAGGCCGCGAACCGGAAACTTGGTCAGGCCGTGGGCGCCTCACGCCTTATCGGAGGCCGATCCAGCAGATCGCGCATCCTGCGGGTCGATGGGGTCATCGATGGGTCAGGGCTGACCGGCCGGCTCCGGACGGGACCGATCGAGAGGATGGGTTGGCGACCCGTCGCAGACGGTCGAGACGTTCCGGCCTGACAGCCAGCCGCGGCCGTGCGGGGTCAGGTTTCCCCACGCTCCAACAGCAGGCGGTAATCGGCCAGGGTCATTGTCCCGGTGTCGCGCGGGTCGATCGCTCGCCGATCGCGGTCGGGCAGAACATCCGCGAACAGATCGATCCTCTTCCAGGCCGGGACCTCGCCCGCTCGTGCCCGCCCCGGCACGAAGCCTGACGCAGCCTCCCGACGGTAACGGTGGATGTAGCGCGGGCAGTTCACGAACACCTCGGCGATATCGATCTTGAGCACCAGCTCGGCGCCAGGATGACGTTCCAGGTCCCTCGCGTCGCGGGCGATCCGCGCCGTGCCGTGGAGGCGCAGGCGGTGCGGCGTCTCGAAGTCGATGAACAGCAGGCCGAGCTTCGGGTTGGTCTTCCGTGAAGGTCCGCGAGAAAAGCAGATGGGGTGGATGGCTCCCGCTCCGACTGACGGCATCTCGGTGCCAAGATGTGGTCGCTGTCGAAGCAGCAGCCACGCTCATGCAGGAGCCATCCCCATGGAGATCACCACCGTCGGCATCGATCTGGCCAAAAGCATCTTTCAGGTTCACGCCGTCGATGCAGCTGGGCACGTCGTCGTTCGGAAGGCGCTGCGGCGGGCGCAGGTCACGCCGTTCTTCGCCAAGCTGCCACGGTGCCTGATCGGCATGGAGGCGTGCGGCACAGCGCACCACTGGGCCCGGGAACTCATAAAGCTCGGCCATGACGTGCGGCTGATGCCGCCGGCTTACGTGAAGCCGTACGTCAAGCGCGGCAAGACCGATGCGAACGATGCCGCTGCCATCTGTGAGGCGGTGACGCGCCCGAGCATGCGCTTCGTGCCCGTGAAGGCGACCGAGCAGCAGGCGGCGCTGGCGCTGCACCGGACGCGCGACCTGCTGGTCAAGCAACGCACGCAGCTGGTGAACATGATCCGAGGCCTGCTCGCCGAGTTTGGGATCGAGATGGCGCGGGGCCTGCGGCACGCGCTCGAACTGGCGGCCCGGCTCTCGGCCGGAGACGCGGCCGAGGTGCCGCCGTTAGCCCAGCGCGTGGTGACCGGGTTGGCCGATCAGATCGGTGCCTTGCAGATTCAGCTCACCCGACTGGAGAAGGAGTTGCTCACCTGGCATCGAGACAGCGACCTGTCGCAGCGGCTTGCGACGATCCCGGGTGTCGGCATCGTGTCGGCAACCGCGCTGGCCGCCTCGGTGAGCGAGCCCGAGCGCTTCCGTTCCGGTCGGCAGTTCGCTGCCTCGTTGGGCCTGACACCGCTGCAGAACTGCAGTGGCGGCAAGGAGCGCCTGGGCCGGATCTCACGCATGGGCGACCGCTACCTGCGCCGGCTGCTCGTGGTCGGCATGACGTCTCTGATCCGGCGCGCGAAGACGACACCGACCTCGGTCGACCCGCGGCTGCCGGCGCTGCTGCAGCGTAAGCCAGTGCGCGTGGTGACTGTGGCGGCGGCCAATCGCACGGCGCGGGTCGCCTGGGCGATCATGACCCGCGGCGGCACCTACCGCGCACCGGCGGCCACGGCCGCCTGACAGCACGTAGAGGAGACGTTTCCAGGTTGCGAGGACGATGAGAGTTGATGGCGAACCGGTCAGACCGGGAGCCGGGACACCCCGCCGGCTGTCCAGGGCGTCATAGCCCGCAAAGCAGAGTGGGACCCAGCTCACGGATACCATCAGGGCCAGCAGTCAACATGAACGACTGCATCAACAGGCCGGACACAAGACTGCACCCGACCAACGCGTCAGAAGCTCAATTCGCCACTTGCAATGCGGGAGCCATCCACACAGGACGGCCCCCTATCGACCCAACCCAGTCGCCCCGGGGCCGTCGAGCGCTTCCGATTAGCGGACGATCCGAGGTCGACCCATAGCCAAGCTTTTGGCGATCCTGGACCGTTCGGCCCCGTAGGCAGGGGCCACCATCGGGTAGTCGCTTGGCAGGCACCACTTAGCTCGGTACGTTTCCAGCGTCAGGCCACACGCCGTCAGATGCCGCTTGATCGTCTTGTACGGCTTGCCGTCCTCGAAGCTGATTTACGCCTCGTGCCTAATCGACGCTCGGATCTGGGCCGGTGTAACCCTTCTGCTTCCCGACACGGCCGACTGATCGGAAGTTTGAAGGCCGGTGAAGGCCGCAGCCATCGCCGTAATCAGTGCAGGCACCTCCAAGGCTGCGACGCGATTGTGCGACACATACGCCGCCACTAAGTTAGCGTTCATCTCGCCGCAATCGAGGTGGCTGTTTCCTGCAAAGACTGCGTCAGTATCCATCGGTATGTTCACTCCCATACGTTCGCGTCGTGAATTGACTATACGCGCGGGAGAAGCGATTCGAATGTTAAACTTCATCCATGAATAGTGAGATTATTCAAAATACAATCATTTAAGATGAGGTCATGATCTTTCACACATACTATTGCTTGAAATTGCAGACGAAAGAGTGCTGAGGGCCACGAAGATTGTCGCTTGGATGACATTGCGATGATTGCTGTCCAACGCAGGGTGCCGTAGCGCGCATGTCGCGAGCGCGGGGGGGGCTTCGAGTGCTTTCTGGGGCGTCATGGGTCGCACCAGCTTTATCCCGGCCGACTGCCGGGAAGCGGCGGCGCGCGAGATCGATCTGTCATATCCGGATGATTTCCCACCCGAGTCCGGAGCGTGAATATGCCCGACGTTCTTCGAAAATGTTCGAGACCCGACGCGCGCACGGATTCAAATGCACTCAATATAAGATCGACTCCGAATAAATCATTCCTAGAAGTCGTCAATCTTAAAATTTGAAAACGTTAGATTTTTAGTAATATGCGGCGGATCATATGATCTGATCGGGATTAGTCGGTCTAGGGCATATCCATGCTGCGCAGTTCGAAAATCATCATCAAGGCCATCGTGCCGCTCGCCTTAATGGCGTTCATTGCCGCGGGATTGATGGTCTATGCGATTACATGCCTCGACGCACTTGCCAAGCAAACCCGCACGATCGTCGACCTGCAAGCTGTTCGGCTCGAAAGGATCCTGAGCCTGCGATCCCATGTCAACGAACTCGCCATTCAGTCACGCAATCTCATCCTTGAGACCCGTGAGGCGGAGATGGCCGCCTACAAGGCTCGCTACGACGCCACGTTGAAGGCTACTAAAGAGGCCACCGAAACCCTGATCTCCTTGGCCGACACACCAGAGCGTAAAGCCGCCAATCAGACGCTCAAGACCATCCTGGAGGAGTTCTATGCCGCGCAGGATCGGGCAACCGCTCTCGGCCTGAAGAACGACAACGACGGCGCGACCAAGGCTCTCCTGATCGACGCTGCGGCTTCGCGCAAAAAGATGCGCGAGTTCGTGCAGGAACGGGTCGATGTCCTCAACGCCGAGCTGCGGCAGGCGCGCGACGATGCCGAGCAGGCGGTGAGCACCGCCAGGATCGTGCTGATCGGTGCCTCCGCGGCCGGCCTCGTCGGCGCCGCCCTGCTCTCCGCCCTGATCGTGATCTTCGGCATCACCCGCCCGCTGGGCAGCCTGGTGGGGGTGCTGCAGCGGATGGCCCACGGCGAGGTCGATGCCGAGATCCGCGAGGCCACCCGCGGCGACGAGATCGGCGCCGTCGGTCAGGCGGTCGAGGGCATCAAGGCCATGGTCGCCCGCAAGGCCGCCGAGGAGGCCGAGGTCCGGCGCCGCGCCGACGCGGCCGCGGCTGCCGAGCGCAAGCGCACCATGATCGAGCTCGCCGACGGCTTCGAGCGCGCCGTCGGCGGCATCGTCGGCCTGGTCTCGTCCTCGGCCACCGAGCTCCAGGCCACCGCCCAGCAGATGACCGCCACCGCCGAGGAGACCGCTGCGCAATCGACCAGCGTGGCCGCGGCCGCCGAGGAGGCCTCGACCAACGTCAACACGGTCGCGGCCGCGGCCGAGGAACTCGGCTCCTCCGTGCAGGAGATCGGCCGGCAGGTGACCGGCTCGGCCCACCTTGCCCAGGCCGCGGTCGGCGAAGCCGACCAGACCGCCCACCTCGTCCAGGCGCTCAGCCAGAACGCCGCGCGGATCGGCGACATGGTCGGGATGATCTCGGGGATCGCCGCCCAGACCAACCTGCTGGCGCTCAACGCCACGATCGAGGCGGCGCGGGCGGGTGCCGCGGGTCGGGGTTTCGCGGTCGTGGCCACCGAGGTGAAGGCGCTCGCCGACCAGACTGCCAAGACGACGGAGGAGATCAGCCGTCAGATCGGCGAGGTCCAGGGGGTGACCGCGCAGGCGGTGACGGCGATCGGCGGGATCACCGGGCGGATCCGGGAGATCGACAGCGTGGCGACCTCGATCGCGGCCGCCGTCGAGGAGCAGGGGGCGGCGACACAGGAGATCGTGCGCAACGTGGCGCAGGCCTCGGCGGGGACGAACGAAGTGACGGGCAACATCGCCGGCGTGGCGCAGGCGTCGGAGGAGACGGGGGCGGCGGCCTCGCAGGTCCTGTCGGCGGCCTCGGAGCTGTCGCGGCAATCCGAGCATCTCGGTGCCGAGGTCGCCCGCTTCCTCGCCACCGTCCGCGCCGCCTGAGATGGCTATGGTCGAGATCCTCGCCCTCCCGGTCCGGCCTCACGGCACGCACCAGTTCGACCGACTGCACGCGGACTTAGCCGCCGCGCACGAACGTGGCGCGGATCTCGGCCCCCGAGCCCCTCACATCCAAGCAGGTGGCGACAGGCTGCTCGAACTGACTTGCGCCTTGGAACGCGCGATCGAGGATCTGGATCTCACGTTGATCAAGCTCGGTCTCCGGGATCCGGACATGCGTGAAGCCCTGCGAGACTTCGTCATCAAGACCGAGAGCCTCGCCAACACGGCGCAGAGCTTCGCTCACACCGTGCACGGCCTCGCCGGCCTAGCGCAGCGGTACCCAGCGACCCTCTGACTGCGCTCACGACTTCGGGCCGGACGTAAGACCGGCCCCAGCATCAGATGGAGGCCGGCTTGGGCAGGCTGTTGTTGATCTCCGACGACCTGGCCCGGACCGGTCGCCTTGCGCGTTCCCTCGGCCCGACCCGGCGCTGTACCGTCCAGGACCTGTATGATGACAGCCTGCCGTCGGTGCAGCCGGATCTGATCGTCGGCGACGTCGCTCAGCTTACCTCCGAGGCGATCGCGCGCCTGCAGCGGATGCTAGAGCCGCTGCGCGGGGCCGGCGCCCCGTTCCTGTTCCTGACCCACGGTAACGCCGCTCGCGCTGAGGCCCAGGTGCGACTCCTCGCTCCCACCGACATCCTCCCGGCCCTGACCATGCTTGAGCGCCTGCTGGCTCGGATCGACCGGCTTCTGGAAGTCGGTGGCTCCGCCGTCGCTGCTCGGATGGCGGACGAGGCGCGGCAATTCTTTGACCAGACCTTCTTCTCGAGCCAGCTAATCACGCCCGAGCTCGCGAGCACCGGCACCGGCCTGATCGCCCGAGCCGTGCAGCATTGTGGCCTCCGCGAGTGGATCGGGGCGGTACAGCGCTTCGACGAGGCCACGCACCGGCACTGCCTGATCGTTACAGGTCTCGCTGCCGCGTTCGCGGCGAAGCTCGGGTTTGCCGATCTGGACAGCTACCGCCTGACCAAGGCGGCGCTGCTGCACGACGTCGGCAAAACCCGGATCTCGACCGCGATCCTGAACAAACCCGGGCGGCTCACCGACGAAGAGATGACGGTGATGCGGACGCACGCGGCGCTGGGCTACGACATGCTGGTGGATAGCGGCTTCTCGCGGGAGATGCTGCAGGTGGTCCGCTCGCATCACGAGATGCTCGATGGCTCCGGCTACCCGGACGGGCTGCGGGCACCTGAGATCTCGGACCTCGTCCGGCTGGTAACGATCTGCGACATTTACGGCGCGCTGATCGAGCGGCGGCCGTACCGGGCACCGATGCCGGGAAGGCAGGCCTACGGGATCGTGCAGTCTATGACAGGCCGGCTCGACCCTGATCTGGTCACGGCGTTCCGCCCAGTGATGACCACGTTTGATCCGGCCGGCACTGCTGCGGCTTAGGGTCGGAATTGGGTGGGACCGCGACGTCCGCTCCGATGCGCTTGCTGTTCCAGAGCGGACCGCCGGAAATCCACCCTTTCCGGTCATTCCGCGACCGACCCACTCGGGCCGTACAGATCTGCATTGACGCTTCCCGAAAGCCGCCATTCATCGACGGCCCGGCGACGTCAGTTCGGGGAAGGCGGCCTTGCCAGGGTACGCCCGTAGGTGACGAGCCGCCACAAACCACGGTCATCGCCCTGGGCGAATAAATAGCGCATAAGGGATCATCACTGGCTTCGGACCCGGCCGTCAGTGCCTGAGAGCGGTGAGCGCTCCCGGCCTGATCATACGGAGCACGGTTTTGGCTAACAGCAGGCCTTTAGCCATCCTCATCGCGGAGGCTGATGAGGTCGTCCGTATGGTCACGGCCGACATGCTGGAAGACGTCGGCTTCCAGACTATAGAGGTCCGCACAGCCGCCGAGGCGCTGGCGGTTCTCGAAGGACCGATGCCTGTGAGCATGCTGATCACTGGACGCGGCATCGTGGGCGATGGTGTTGCCCTTGCCCACCTCGTTCATCACCGTTGGCCCACTGTCGGCATTATCGTCACCTCGGGAGCCGGATCAGATCTCCGAGAGGAGTTGCCGCCGGGCACGCGACTGCTCAGCAAGCCCTACGACTTTGCAGACCTCATCCATGAGGTGGAAGCTGGCCTCGCACAGGTACAGGACGAGCCCTCAGGCGCTCCCGTGCTCCCGAGCGGCGTGCCGCCCCATACCGGGACGGAGATGGGCAGCGGGATGGGCGTTGTCGCAGCTCCCACGACCGAGCCGGACAAAACGTAGCCCCGGCCGTCAGGCCGGCTAAGTCTGAACACATTCGGCTTGGCTGCCACAATGTCGGTGCGGGCGGCGAGTGGGCGGGAGGGCGATATCCTCTTTGACGACTTTCAGAACCTGAGCTGACTGAAATCTACCCAGAGGGGTCCTCCCGCGACCGACCCATTGCTGTCGTCCGAACCACAAGCGGCGGCTCTGCGAAGCAGCCGTGCGCCAGTCCTTCGACAGGGGTGTCAGGTTACCGTCAATTCGCGATCAAATCGCGGATGCGCGATGCCAGCGCATCGACGGCGAACGGCTTGGTCAGGACGGCCATCCCCGGTTCCATCTGGCCGTCCGTCAGCAGCGTGCTCTCGGCGTAGCCGGTGATGAACAGAACCTTGAGGCCGGGCCGCGAGACCCGAGCGGCGTCGGCCATCTGACGGCCGTTCAAGCCATTGGGCAGGCCCACATCGGTGACGAGCAAGTCAATACGGGCGTCGGACTGGAGCACCTTAAGACCGCCCGCCCCATCCGCAGCCTCCACGGCGGTGTAGCCGAGGTCGCTCAGCACGTCCGTCACCAGCATGCGCACGCTGGGCTCGTCGTCCACCACAAGGACGGTCTCGCCGGCCTGTGCCAATGCCGGGGATCCTTCCTCCGGCAGGGCCTCGTCACGCTCAGCCTCGCCCCTGTGGCGCGGGAGGTAAACCGTGACCGTTGTGCCCTGCCCCACGTTCGAGTGGATGCGGACCTGCCCGCCGGACTGCTTGACGAAGCCGTAGATCATCGAAAGGCCGAGGCCGGTCCCCTGGCCGAGCGGCTTGGTCGTGAAGAATGGGTCGAACGCCTTCGCCACCACTTCCGGGGGCATGCCGGTGCCGGTGTCCGAGACGCTCAGCGACAGGTACTCACCGGCCGGCATATCCTGTCGCTCGGCGACTCGGGGAGTGATCCGACGGTTGCCGGTCTCGATGACGATGCGCCCCCCGTCCGGCATCGCGTCGCGGCCGTTGATGCAGAGGTTCAGCAGCGCGTTCTCGAGCTGGGACGGGTCGACCAGAGTCGGCCATAGGTCCGTGGGTCCGGCCGTCTCAAGCTGAACGCTCGGCCCGACCGTCCGCCGGATCAGGTCGAGCATGCCATCGACCAGGGCGTTCACGTCGGTGCCTTTCGGCGCGAGCGTCTGCCGACGCGAGAAGGCCAGCAGGCGGTGGGTCAGCGCCGCCGCCCGCTTCGTCGCCCCCTGCGCGGCGGCCATATACTTGTCGACGTCCTTGAGGCGCCCCTGCTCGATACGGGTGCCCATCAACTCCAAGCTGCCGGAGATGCCGGCCAGCAGGTTGTTGAAGTCGTGGGCAAGCCCTCCCGTGAGTTGTCCGACCGCCTCCATCTTCTGCGATTGGCGGAGCTGCTCCTCAGCGTTCATCAGCTCGGCCGTGCGCTCGCCGACGCGCTGCTCGAGAGTTTCGGTGAGGGCGCGCAACTGGGTGATGGCCCGGTCCCGCTCCTGTTCGACAACACGACGCTCCTCGACGTCGAGGAGCACGCCGGGAAAGCTCAGGGGCGTGCCGTCCGGCGCGTGGTCGACCCGGCCATTGGCTTCGATCCAGTAGTAGCGCCCGTTCAACCGGCGCACCCGGTACTGGTGCGCATAGGCGCCGCCCCGGCCGACGGCCTCGTTGATCGCTTCCGCCAAACCCGCTTGGTCGTCAGGATGTACGGTGGCTACGATCTGCGCCAGCGGGATGCCCTCGCGGCCGAGCGCTGGATCGAGCCCGAAGCTTCGGGCGAAGGCTTCGTCGACCGTGAACCGGTCGGACGGTAGGTCCCAGTGCCACGTGCCGATGATCGCGCCAGCGGCCAGGGCGAGTTGCACGCGCTCAATGTTAGCCCGTGCGAGCGCCTCGCTGGCGCGCAGGCGCTCTTCGGCCTCGCGTCGGGCGGTCACGTTGTTGAAGATGATGGCAATCTGCCGGTCCGCAGGGTCACCGACGGGAACAGCGCGCACGTCGAACCAGCGCGAGAACGCCTCAGCATAGCTCTCGAAGTTCGCGGGTTCCCGGGCCTTGGCGACCCGCCCGTAAGTCTCGAACCAGAAGGGCTCCAGGTCAGGGGCGAACTCGGTTACCCACTTGCCGCGAAGGTTGACGCCCGACTCGCGCTCGAAGGCAGGGTTGGCCTCTACGAAGCGGTAGTCGACCGGCCGGTCCTCGGCGTCGAACTTGACCTCGACGATGGCGAAGGCCGCATCGACCGTCTCCAGGATCGTCCGGAAACGCTCCTCCCTCTGACGGATGGCGGCCTCGGACCCGCGCAGACGCAGGATCTCGGCCTCGAGCTCCCCACGGGAGAGGGTCTTCAGTTCGTCCCCCGACACGAAGGATGCTTCTCTTCCGTTTACCGCGGCCGCGGCGCCTCTCGTGGCTAATCCAAGTGCGTTTACCCCGAGGAAGGTTCCTGACCAGCCTTGCACACCGCCGGGGCTGCAATCCGTGAAGCGCCACCCCAAACTATTTGTCGACCAGCGCCCTAGGGACCGCGTCGCCGACCTCATCGAGGAGGGCATTGACGTGGCGGTCCGCGTGGGCGAACTGCCCGGCTCCCGCTTGCTCTCCCGGCGTCTCGCGCCGCATCGGCTCTGCGCTTTCGCGTCCCAAATCTACCTAGAGCAGCGCGGGACACCGCAGCATCCGGACGACCACATCCACCACGACCGCTTGAATTTCCGCTTCCAGAGTGCGGGCCAGGCTTTGCGCTGGCCGTTCCGGATCGGCGGCCGCGCGGTTGATCTCACGCCGAACGCCGGCGGCGTCGCAGACTTCAGCGATGCGGTCGCGGCCATCCTCGTGGTCGGCGGCATCGGCATCTCGCTGTCGTATGTCGTCGCGTTCCACGTCGAGCGAGGTGCGCTGGTGCCTGTCCTGCGGAAGTTTTCTGTCGAGCGTTCCGTCGTCACCGCGTTGCGGCCGGAGAGCCGACACGGCAACCAGAATATGAACGCCTTCCCGGCTTTCCTCGGAGGTATGTTTCATTCCCCAACACCTCGGGACAAGCTGCTCAAAAGTCCAGCGGGGAAGTAAATGGTCGCCGTGGGTAGGTCTGCTTCTATACATCGACCATTCGGAAGCGGATGGTCGGGAAACCACCCCGAGCTGGTGTACCGCACCCGACCCGACTCGGAAGCGCGGACAGCCTTCTGAGCTGCCCGAAAGCGGTCATGGGTCGGACGCTGCACGGTATCGGCTTTGGCCCCGGTCGACCGGCCCGAACCGCTTGTACGAGGACCGGTGTCCTGTGGGCCGCTCAGCCCTCGCGCAATCGTCTCATGCGCAATCGAAGCTCCTGTGGTAAAGGGCATGTCACTCGACACCGCCTGTCGCCGATGCCCCTCCACAACCCTCAGAAAATCTCCCCATTCCCGAACGCACACTTCCTACCGCTACACAGGCTGACAGTGAGTTCGGGCACGCGGATCGGCAGCGACCTCGTTCATGATTGAACCAGTAAAGTCGCCCGTGGCTGTCGCTGGCCTCGACGCCGAGGACGCCCGCTTGGCGGCCCTTCACCGCTACCAGATCCTCGACACGCCGCGTGAACCGGGGTTCGACGAGATCGCCGCACTCGCTTCGGCGGTCTGCGGCACGCCCATCGCGGTCGTGAACCTGATCGGCGAGGGCCGCCAGTTCTTCAAGGCGGAAGTCGGCCTCGGCGTGCGCGAGACGCCGCTCGACAGCTCGTTCTGCGCCTGCGCGATCCTGGAAGAGGAGTTCCTCCTCGTCCCGGACGCCACCCGCGACACGCGCTTCGCGTGCAATCCGCTGGTCGCCGGCGAGCCCCATCTGAAGTTCTACGCCGGGGCGCTCCTGAAGACCGCCGAGGGCCATGCCATCGGCACCGTTTGCGTGCTCGACTACGAGCCGCGCGATCTCACCGCCGTCCAGCAGCAGACCCTGCGCGTCCTCGCGCATCAGGTGATGACGCAGCTCGAACTGCGGCGCGCCCTCAGGGAGAGGCGTGAGGAGGCCGCGTTCATGCGCAGCGTGCTCGCCTCGTCCGCCGACTGCATCAAGGTCCTCGACCTGGATACGCGCCTCACGTTCATGAGCGAGGGTGGCAAGCGCGTGATGGAGGTCGGCGACTTCAACGCCATCCGCGGCTGCCCTTGGCCGGACTTCTGGCAGGGCCAGGGCAACGCGGACGCCAAGGCTGCCGTCGTGGCGGCCAAGGCAGGAGGCGTCGGCCGCTTCCAGGGCGGGGCTAGCACCATGGCCGGTAACCCGCGCTGGTGGGATGTCCAGGTCACGCCGATCCTCGACGCGCAAGGCGTCCCCGAGAAGCTGCTCTCGGTCTCACGGGACATCACGGTCCAGAAGGATGCCGAGCGCGCCGCCACGGCGAGCGAGGACCGCTGGCGGAGTCTGTTCACCAGCATGCACGAGGGGTTCTTCTCCGCCGAGATCCTGCGGGACGACGAGGGTCACGCGGTCGATGTGCGCTTCCTGGAGGTCAATCCCGCCTTCGAGATCCAGTCGAGCCTACCGGCGAACCAAACCGTGGGCAGGACCATCCGCGAAGTGATCCCGACCATCCCGCAATGGCTGATCGACATCTACGCGGGCGTGGTCGACACCGGCGAGCCCGCGACGTTCGAGGTCGCCGTGCCCGCCCTGAACCGCACCTTCGAGGCACACGGCCATAAGGAGGCGGATCAGCGCCTCGCCGTGATGTTCATCGACATCACCGAGCGCAAGCAAGCCGAGGAACGCCGCAACGCCCTGATCGAACTCGGCGACCGGCTGCGCCACGTCACCGCCAAGGCGGATGTCGCGCCGGTCGCGGCGGACATCCTGGCGCGGACGCTAGGGCTCAGCCACGTGGGGTACGGCGATGTCGACCATGTGCGCGACACCGTCACCATCGCCGACGACCACGTCGCGGAGGGCGTCGATCGCCTGAACGGCGTGTACCCTTTCCGGAGCTACGGGTCTTACGTCGACGACCTCAAGGCGGGCCGGGCCGTGTTCATCGCCGACGCGACGGACGATCCGCGCACGGCCGGCGGCAGCGACGCCCTGGCAGCCGTCGGCGTCCGGTCCATCGCCAATATCCCGCTGATGGAGCACGGGCAGTTCGTCACCCTTTTCTTCGCCTTGAAGGCCGAACCGCACGCTTGGACGGCTGAGGAGCAGGCTTTCCTGCGCAACGTCGCCGACCGCACCCGGGCCGCCATCGGTCGCCTGGAGGCGGAGGAGCAGCAGAGAGTGCTCAACGAGGAACTGAGCCACCGCATGAAGAACATGCTGGCCATGGTCCTCTCCATCGCGACCCAGACCCTGAAGACGGTGCCCGACCGAGAACCAGTCGAGGCGTTCGAGCAGCGCATCCACGCGCTCTCGGCGGCGCACGACGTCCTGCTGCAGCAGGAATGGACGGCGGCCCCCCTGGACGCGGTCGCCAGCGCGGTTCTGCGCACCTTCGCCCAAACCACACGGCTCAAGGTTTCTGGGCCGCAGGTCTCGCTTGGGCCGCGCGCGACCCTATCTGTCTCTCTTCTGCTGCACGAACTCGCGACTAACGCGACGAAGTACGGGGCTCTCTCCAACGACGAGGGCCACGTCGGGGTCAGTTGGCGCGTCGATGGCGATAGCGATGAAGGTGACCTAGTGCTCGACTGGGAGGAGAGCGGTGGGCCGCCCGTTAAGGAACCCGCCAGACGCGGCTTCGGCTCGCGACTGATCCGTCTCGGATTGGTCGGAACGGGCGACGTCGACCTACGCTACCAGCCCACCGGTTTCCGGGCCGAGATGCGCGCGCCGCTCGCGCAGATCCATCAGTCCTAGGAAGCCGTCATGGGACAAGCGATGCCAGCGGCCTCCGCCGTGATCCTCGTGGTCGAGGACGAGCCCCTTCAGCGCATGATGGCGGTCGATCTCGTCGAGATGGCGGGGTTCGACGTGGTCGAGGCTCGCAGCGCCGACGAGGCGGTGCGCATCCTGGAGAACCGCCTCGACATCCGGGTGGTGTTCACGGACATCGACATGCCCGGCGGCGTCGACGGGATGAAGCTCGCGGCCATGATCCGTGACCGCTGGCCGCCCATCGAACTAATCATCATCTCGGGTAAGCACCGTCCCACGCCCGAGGATCTCCCGGTGCGCGGCGTGTTCTTCTCCAAGCCGTACAAGCGGGACGAGGTGACCCGGGCGCTGCGGCAGTTCGCGGCCTGATTGATCCGAACGGCAGACCTTCCAGTTCGCAGGGAAAGGACGGCCAAGCGCGCGATGGCGATGGCCGCTTCTCTGTTCTGATCCTCCGGAACCAGACTGCCCGCTTTCCACCCTGAGTAGACGGTATCAGGCCGGCGCAGATGGACGGGAGGACAGGGCACGGATCTGCAGTCTACTCCGACTCCTCGACGCGGCCGAACAGCGGCGCCTCCTCAACACGACAGAGGGGCCATTGCGGGCGCAGTGTCCGTCGTAGCGGGCACCTCGGATGAGGCGTTTGGTACGAGGGTTCAGATCTACTGAACCGACTTGCTCGGGTCGTCAGCGGGATTGATGTAGTTCAGCCCGAAGGGCCCAAAGCCATTCACCTGAAGCTCTACCGGCTGCTCGCTGGTCCAGAGCGAATGCGGCATGTCCTTGGGCAGGAACACGAACCCGCCCGCGCGCAGCTCCTTGCCTCTCGCCTTGTCGATGGTCGTGCCGTGCTCGTGATAGATCGAGCCCGAGAGGATCGTCAGCGTCTCGGCTTCGGAATGAGTATGGGGCGCGATGACCGTGTTGGCGGGAAACTTCACCCGCAGGACAAAGGGGCCGGGCTTGCTCGGATCGCCTGAGACCATGCTGATCTGCGTGCCCTTCGGTAGGTTCGGCGGTCCCGGTTGGTAGGTCGCGCTCGCGGCATCCGGCAGCGCAACCGCGCCGTGCGTCCCATGGTCCTGCGCGAGGCCCGCGCCCGTGCTGGCGATCAAGGCCGCGAAACCGGTGGCGATGGTCCGAAGGCGTTTGGTCATGGATCGTCCCCCGCCCGTTGGCGACAGGCTCGACGACGAGTTAGCGCACAATCGAGTCTCGGCCACCCTGGCGGTGTCGAGGGCCATCGTCTCGCTCCCCGCAATGCGCGCAAAGGACGCGTCGGCTGGATCGTTGATCAAGCCTCAGGTAAAATTCTTCCCGTAAGACTGCCATCCAGTTGTTGGTAATCGTATGTTGTGCGGCCGTTGCTTGCAAATATGCCGTAAAGTACAGATAATTTCGGTAAAAGGCGCCATCCGAAGGCGCAAGCCACGTAGCTGGTCCCGCCTCCGTCGTGCCGAGGCCGAAGCCCCTCCTGAAACCGTCGAGGCTTTCAGCGTCCCTCAGGTTGATGGGACTGCTGTCGGTCCATTCGGGACGCTGAAGGAGGCGGCCTCAGGCCGGAATGCTCTCCGGCGATGCGGTGTTCTCGGCGGTGACGCCGTTCTCCCGGTGGCGGAAATCGCTCAGCGCCCGGTAGACCTGAAGCCGCGCCCGCATCACCGAACCGAGCGGCTGGTGCGCCGTGAGGCTGTGCGCGGGGCGGAAGGTCATCACCTCGTCGAAGTAGTGAACCCGCTTAGGGGAGTAGGCATCCTGCTGGGGCAGGCGGAGCGTCGCCACCGTGCGGTACGAGCTGATCGCGACCGGCCAGTCGACCGAGGCATCCTCGATGGGCTGGCGCTCGGAATCCGCCCAAAGCTGCGCCTTTAACTCGTAGACCACCTCGTTGTCGCGGAAGAAGGCCGCGGCCGCGTGACGGAAACCGTCCTCGTCCCAGTGTGGATCAAGGCGCCATTCGGCGAGGTTACGTTGGGCGGGCGAAGCCGGGACCGCCCCGATCTTGGCGACGTAGTCGCCGAACCGCATCGGGGCCTGACTGAAGTAGCTGTCGGCGAGCGGGTGGCTGTAGGGATGGCCGAGGAAATCGGCCATGGCGCTCTCCGTGCCGAACGCGTGCAGAACCCGGTTGAGGTTGCGCGCCGTGGCCGCGACGACGCTCTTCACGCCCTCCGGCAGGCCCGTCGATTTCCCGATGACCGTGCCGTCGCGCAGGAAGCCCGCCGCCGTGCCCGACGGGAAGGTCGTACCGGTGGCCAGCACGAAGTCCTGGGTGTCGACGTCGTGCCCAGGCAGCTTCTCGCCCGGCACCCCGAAGACCTTGATCGACATGCCGCGGTGCGTGGACACCCGGTCACCGAGGGTCTCGCCTGGGCCCTGCGCGAAGCGCACGGCCATCTTGTACGTTCCAGGCTTGGCGAACAGGCCCTGCGCGAGTTCCGGGGGCAGGTTCTCCGGAACGACCAGATCCCCGACGACGCAGGCGGAGCTCTTGGCGTGGCTCGCGCGTACCGCGTGGTGCTCGCGCTTCTCCACCACCTGCGACTGCTGCGTCATCCCCTGGATGATGCCGTCGATGGACTTCTGCTCGTCCGGAGCGGGCGTCTCGACGTCGGGGGCGTAGCGAAGGAATGTCATCGGCGTATCCTCGACGTGTCGTCCGCCTGCAGGATGGTTTGACGAAGGCTGGGATCGGGACGCGGGGTCCGAAGGCCGCCGGATCGCGGCCGTGCCTAGGCGGAGAGAAAGACCGCACTGCCGACAAGCCGCGCCGGCCTCCTGCCGTTCCACACCTCGTTCATGGGCGATTGAATGTCGCACAACCCGGAACGTGGCCGGGGGAGCGGGTGTTCTGTCCTGGCCGCCAGCGGGAGACAGACCTTGCGATCACCGGTGCGATACGCTCCTGACGTCGAGGCGGTGACGCCGGACGAAGGGCAGACCATCAAGCAGCAACAAGGCTCTGCATGCGGTGGGCATCGACAGCCCCACCATCGGTTCGCTGGGCGGCGCGCCCAATGTCGATCCGCTCGGCGAGACCTACTACAGCCTGACCCCGTTCCGGTACGGCGACTACATCGCCAAGTTCTCGCTGGCCCCCGTCGCTCCGGCTTTGACCGCCCTCACCGGCACTGAGATCGATGCCTCCGGCCGCCCGAACGCCATTCGCGAGACGGTGCAGTCTGAAATGATCGGCATTACCGGCGAATGGGAGTTCCGGGTCCAACTCTGCCGCGACCTCGAACGCCAGCCGGTCGAGGACCCGACGATGGAGTGGAAGGAGGACGAGACACCGTTCCAGCGGGTTGGGGTTGTCCGGGTTCAGCCGCAGGACAGTTGGGACCCCGCCCGGGTGCAGGCGGTAGACGAGGAGATGCGCTTCAGCGTCTGGACCGGCCTTGCAGCTCACCGCCCCCTCGGTAACATCAACCGCGCCCGCAACGCCCCCTACAGGCATTCGGCCGGGTTCCGCGAGCGGTTCAACCGCTGCCCGATCCACGAGCCGGGTGCGGCGCGCTGAAGCGATATCCTGAAGTTCCAACTGCCGTAGGTATCGTGGGTCGAGCTCGACGGCGATGTCTGCTTCACCGCTAATCCGCTCGAAACCAGACAGGCAGAAACCCACCCTGAGCGGTCCTTCTGCTTGCGACCCGACCCAGCCGTCCGGAAAGTAGGCGGTGCTTCCCGAAAGCGGTCACTCCTCGGCCGACTGGCAACTTCGGGTCGGAAAGGGACGGCAGTCGCTCGCCCCAAACATGCCGAGCGGCATAGCCCCTCTTCAATGGGTTCTGAGCCTTTGCTCGGTCAGAGGCCCATTTGCGACAAAAAGCACAACTCACGGCAATTCAACTTTGATTTTAATCTGGCAGGTGACAGTCAACCCAAGATATGACCAATCTCTGCTGAAATCCGGAAATTCTCTTATATGGCGAACTGAGTATAAATGCACAATTACTAGATGATTTTGCCTTATCACGCATCGCTTTTGATTGACGCTATACTGATGTTAGAATTTACCAAGGAGCAGGTCGGCCATCCTTAATCGCTAATTTAATATTGTACGCAATCTTCATGTCAACAAAATATTCATTCTCGGTCGACGCTTTCTAAGCAAAGCGTTCTTCGACGTACATCGCTACAAAAATTATAATCCGCTTCGGGGGAAGTCATGTTCGGTATTGGGGGCGCACGTAGGGATATTTCATTCACATTCGACGCCCTCGACCGGTCTCAGGCCGTCATCGAGTTCGAGCCGGACGGCACCATCATCACGGCCAACGCCAATTTCCTGACGATGATGGGCTACGCCCTGCCCGACATCCGGGGCCAGCGCCACGCCCTGTTCGTGGAGGCGGCGCATCGGGAGACACCCGCGTACCACGCCTTCTGGGACGCCCTGCGGCAGGGCACCCATCAGGTCGCCGAGTTCAAGCGGATCGCCCAGGGCGGCCGGTACGTCTGGGTCCAGGCGAGCTACAACCCGGTGCTCGACCGCTCCGGCCGCGTCGTGAAGGTGGTCAAAGTCGCGTCCGACGTCACGGCGCAGAAGCTGCAGATGCTCGACTATGCCGGTCAGATCGCGGCGCTGCACCGGTCGCAGGCGGTGATCGCCTTCGATCCGACCGGCACGATCCTGTAGGCCAACGGCAACTTCCTCGATACGACTTCCGATCCGGCCTTCCAGCTTGAGCCAGTTTGGGCGCCTGAGTGCCGATCTGGCAGCCGCACACGCGCGCGGGGAGCATCTCGGCTCGCGGGTGCCGTACATCCATGCAGGCAGTGAGAGGCTTCTGGAGCTGAGCCGTGCGTTCCAGGGTGCCCTCGACGGGCTGGATCGATCGCTGACCGAGGTCGGCCTGTTGGATCCGGCAACGTGTGAAGCGCTGCGGTGCCTCGTCGGTGCGGTCGAGAGGCTCGCCGGTACGGCGCAGCGGTTTCCGGCCAACGCCTGACAATCCCAGCGTTTGCGAGGGGGAAGCACAGGGGCGCAGTGTTGTTGATCTCCGACGATCTGTCCCGGTCCGGGCGCCTCGCCCGCGACCTCGGTTCGACACGACACTGCTCGATCCACGACCTCTACGCCGAAGTGGAACCGGCAGTTGTGCCCGACCTGATCATAGGCGACGTGGCACAGCTCACCTCGGACGCGATCGTGCGCTTCAAACGGCTTCTGAAGCCGGTACGCGCAGCGGGCGCGCCGTTCCTGTTCCTGATCCACGGCAACGCCGCTCGTGCCGAGGCACAGGCGCGGCTGCTCAGTGCCGACGATACTCTCTCAGCCACATCGGCGATCGAGCTGATGCGAGAGACGATCGAGCAGCTTCAGGATCAGGGTGGCTCTGCTATCGCGACGGAGCTGGCGGCCGCAGCACGGCTCTTCTTCGTTCAGACCTTCTTCTCCGGCCGGGCGGTCACGCCGGAGCTAGCGAGCACCGGCGCCGAACTGGTCATGCGCGCGGTACAGCAATGCGGCATCCGCGATTGGATCAGCGCCGTACGGCGCTTCGACGAGGCAACGCAGCAGCACTGCCTGATCGTCGCCGGCCTCTCTGCCGCGTTCGCGATCGAGTTGGGGCTCCATGATTTTGACAGCTCCAGGCTGACAAAGGCGGCTCTGGTGCACGATGTCGGGAAGACGAAGATTCCCCTGTCGATCCTCAACAAGCCGGGTCGACTGACCGAGCCGGAGATGACGGTGATGCGCATGCACGCGGCCATCGGCTACGAGATGTTGGTGGACAGCGGCTTCTCGCAGGAGGTGTTGCAGGTCGTGCGGTCGCATCACGAGATGCTCGACGGCTCAGGCTACCCGGACGGCCTGAGGGCGCCGGAGATCCCCGACCTGGTGCGGCTGGTGACGATCTGCGACATCTACGGTGCGCTCATCGAGCGGCGCCCGTACCGGCCGGCGATGACGGGTCGAGAGGCTTACAGCATCGTGCAATCGATGACCGGCCGGTTAGACGCCGATCTCGTCAACGCGTTCCGCCCGGTGATAATTGCCTTCGATCCGGACGGCGCCTAGCACGGCGGCTTCGGTATTGACCTTCTCAGCGGGGGCCGCGCCGTTCCCGCCCATTTAGGCCTTTGCGGTCTCGATGATGACCGCACGGCTCACCAGACGTGCTTCGGAAGACCTGTTCTCGACAGCGCCGCGTGCGGCTGCGGCCGGCTCAGGAGGTAGCCCTGGACCTGCCCGACGCCCTCGGCCCGGGCGAGTTCCAGCTGCTGCGCCGTCTCGATGCCCTCGACCACCGTGGTGATGCCCAGGCTGACGCCCAGGCCGGCCACGGCCCGGATGATGGCGCGCGCGTCGGGGCTTGTCTCGGCCTCGCTCATGAACGAGCGGTCGATCTTGATCTTGTCGATCGGGAACCGGCGCAGGTAGCTCAGAGACGAGTAGCCGGTGCCGAAATCGTCCATGGCGATCCGGATGCCGGCGCCGTTGAGCGCGGCGAGATTGTCCCGGGTCGCCTCGCTCTCCTCCAGCAGCGCGGTCTCGGTGATCTCGATCTCCAACCGCGCGGGGGCCAGGCCGGTCTCCGCCAACAACGCAAGCACCTCCGCGCCGAAACCCTTCTGACGCATCTGGACGCTGGAGACGTTGACGGCGACATCGACGGTCTCGGGCCACGCCAAGGCATCCAGGCAGGCCCGCTTCAGGATCCAGCGGCCGAGGGGCAGGATGAGGCCGGATTCCTCCGCCAGGGGAATGAAGGACAGCGGTGGGAGCAGGCCGCGTGTCGGATGGCACCAGCGCACCAGCGCCTCGACGCAGGCGACGTGTCCGTCTCGGGCATCGACGAGGGTCTGGTAGTGCAACTCGAACTGCTCCGCCGTCAGCGCGGCCTGGAGGTCGGCTTCGATCTGCCGACGCGCCTCGAAGGCCTCCGACATGCTGGCTTCGAAGACGCTGACGATGCCGCGCCCCTCGGTCTTCGAATGGCGCAGGGCGAGGTCGGCATCATGCAGCAGCGGGTCCATGTCCAGGTCCTGGACCGCGCGGATCGCGAGGCCGATGCTGGCGCCGGTATGGACGCGGCCGCACGCGAGATCGAACGGCTCCGACAGGACGTTGACGAGGCGCTGGGCGGTCGATGTCGCAGCGGCATCGACACTCACGCGCTGCACGAGCGCGAACTCGTCGCCGCCGAGGCGGGCCACGACGTCGCCCCGCCGCGTGTTCCTCCGCAGCCGCGCGGCGACCTCCTGCAGGAGCTCGTCGCCGGCCGCGTGCCCGTAGGTGTCGTTGACGAATTTGAAGCGGTCGAGGTCGATGTAGAACATCGCCAGCAGCGGCTGTTCGTCGTCCCGCGCCTCGACCAGGTCGCGGTAGCCCTGGCGCATCGACCGGATGTTGGCAAGGTCGGTCAGGGCGTCGTGGTGGGCCAAGTAGGCGATGCGCTCCGCGCTCCGCCGCTGCTCGGTGATATCCTCGAAGGTCGAGACCCAGCCGCCGCCGTTCATGACGCGATAGTTGATCGCCAACGTGCGTCCGTTGGTGAGTTCGCGCGTGATCGGCGCGGGCTCGATCGATTGCAGCGCGTCCTGAGTGCTGCGCTCGATCTCCTCGAGACTGAGTCCCGGCGAGTAGAGGCCCCGCGCAACCAAAGAGGCACAGATATCGCGCTGGGTCATGCCCGTGAGGATCATGTCCTGCGGGATGCCGAAGATGTCGCGATAGCGCCTGTTCGACACGACGAGGCGGCCCTGCGCATCGAACATGCACAGGCCCTGGATCATGTTCTGCAAAGCGGCTTCGAACAGAAGACTCTGTTCAGTCGCGACCATGCCTGGGAAGGCGATGCCGGCATTATTGCCGAGCTCTGCATGCGAAGCTACGGCGTTGTCCCGAACAGAAATCGACGTGTTTGCATGTCGTAGGAGCGCCTCATCTCCCGGACTATCAACAGCCTCGACAAGCCTCAGATCGGGATGGGACACAGGGGCTCCCTTAGCTATGGATTGCCTTTCCTACAGCAAAATCGCACCTTTTCCAAATTAACAGATAAGATCGCGCAATTATATCACGAGGCAAATCCGGCCGGTATTCGAACGCAGATAAGATCTTGCAATATTATTTTCGCAATCACGCCTGCTCGAAATCATGAAAAATACAAGGATTGTTTTATATTGAAGAGGTGCCCTTGCGTAAGTGGCCGCGGAGGATGGCGAAGGGACCTCGGCCCTTGAGCCGGAAGTGATCGATCCGCAATCGACCCAACACAGACATTCAAGTCGCCGTCCGCGCAACCCAAAAGCGGCCACTTCTTGGTGGTGTAGGGCGCAGCTTGATGGCGTGGCTCGCCCAAGAACAAAGACGAAGCCGTCGTCAGCGTCAGGCTACTGTGCGGGCTGTCCCGCACGCGCGCCCTGGCCTTCATCATATCGGACCCGGGCGCGTTGGATGCTGCCCTGGTTGGTGTTCGCCCAAGTTACGAGAGCCATAACTGGAGCGAACAGGGTCCGCCCCATATCCGTCAACTCATAATCGACGCGCGGCGGAATAGTCGCGAATAGTGTCCGTTTGACCAAGCCGTCGCGTTCCAGTCCGCGCAAGGTGATCGTCAGCATCCGTTGCGAGATCCCGTCGATCCGACGCCGCAGCTCATTGAACCGAACTGGTCCATCCTTGAGCGTGGCGATGACATACAGGCTCCATTTGTCGGCGACGAGATCGAGGATTTCGCGCACCACCCGGCAATCGTCACCTTCGCCGGGGGTAGGAAAATCGATGTCACTAAGTGTCATAGGAATGCCTTCTTGCGAGGGTCGGAGCAGGCACTTTAATAGGGTCGGTAACAATAAATTACCGTCCTGGTCGTGTCGGAGCAACGATGGCCTCCATACTCCTTGTCACGTCGAGCCCCCGTGGCGCCGATAGCCTCTCCACCCGCTTCGCGACCGAGATCGCCGAAGGCTTGATGGTTCGCACAGGCGGCACCCTCTCGATCCGCGATCTCGCGGCCGCCCCGCTGCCGCATATCGGACAGGCCTACATCCAAGGCCGCGTCGCGCCCCCCGAGGAGCGCACGCCCGAGCAGGCCGAGGCGGTCCGCCTTGCCCAGGAGCTTGTCGATGAGGTGAAGGCCGCCGACTCGATCGTCCTGGGCTCTGGCATGATCAATTTCGGCCCGCCGTCGCAGCTCAAGGCCTGGTTCGATCACATCACTTGGCCGGGCGTGACCTTCGGTTACGGCGAAGGCGGCAGGCCGCGAGGCTTCCTGACCGGCAAGAAGGTCTATCTCGTTGCCGCCGCAGGCGGCGTCTTCTCCGAAGGCGAATGGGCCCCTTTCGATTTCCAGACCGGATATCTGCACCACCTGCTGGGCTTTATCGGACTGACCGACGTCGAACTCGTCCGGGTGGAAGGCACCGTCTTCGGGCCGGAGGCGGCTCGGGCCGCCATCGACGTCACCACAGGCCGGGTCCGCTCGGTCCTGGAAACGCTGCATGCGTGATCTGAGTGGTCCCCAGTCCCGTCCGCCCGATCAGGGTGATGCCATGACGCTGCCAATCGACCTTTACACCGAGGTCACTTGTCCCTGGTGCATCATCGGACACCATCGTCTCGACAAGGTCCTGGCGGAGCGTTTCCCCGAGCTCGACGTAGACATCCGTCAGCATCCGGTCCTCCTGCTTCCCGATGCGCCCGCGGAGGGCCTGCACATTCCCGACCTTCTCCGCTCGCGCTATGGCGTGACCGACCCGAAGGTGTCGTCCGCCCGGCCCGAGGCGGAGGCGCGGGCGTCCGGCCTCGACCTAGACCTGAGCCGCCAAGCCTGGACCTACAGGACGCAGGCGGCGCACGGGCTGATCCTCGCGGCGCGGGAACGCGGTACGCAGCACCGGCTCGCAGTCGCGATTACCGGTGCCCATTTCCTCGAAGCCAAGAACATCTCGGACGCCGATATCCTCGCCGATATCGCCGTGGCCTACGGGTTCGAGCGTCAGGAAGCCCGCGCGCTGGCGTTCGATCCCGCGCAGCACCGACGCGTCGAGCAGGAGGCGGCCCGGTCGGCAGCCGCCGGGGTCAGGTCGGTCCCTCACTTTGTCTTCGGAGGCCGCTTCGCCGTTAGCGGGGGACGCAGTGAGGAGGAGATAGCCTTGGCCATCCAACAGGCCACGGGTGGGGCTACGACCAACCATTAGGGATCGTAAGCACGCTGATAGCCCGTGAGCAAATGGATCGAGCGTCGTTCGACTGAATGAGCAAGATCTGCGCCGGTCGACGGTCGGAAGCGGCAGAAGATACAAGGTCCGCTTCTGTCCGTTGCTGCTCGGAAGCGGACCGGCGGAAGCCTACCCCAAGCGGCTGTTCCGCACCCGACCCAACCCAGACGCAGAACGGGCTCTGGGCTCTTCTCCGAAGCGGACGTGCAGGATGCACAGCGAGGGCAACTCAGCGCACCCACCCCGCCTTGATGGCTGAGGCGACTTCATCGACGAACAGGCGCGTCTTCGCAGGCACCAAGCGGCCCGGAGGCATCACAGCGTAGACGCCGCCGTCCTCGCGTCCGCCCCAACCCGGCAGCACCGCGACCAGACTGCCATCGCGCAGGGCCGGTCCAGCCAGCCAGTCGGCCGTGAAGGTGATGCCGGCGCCCTCGACCGCCGCGGCCAGCAAGACCTCCGAGTGGTCCGCGACGAGCGTGCAGTCGGGGCGCACCGTCTGTCGCCGGCCGCCCTTCGTCAGCGGCCAGTCGGGCCAGGCGGCGTAGCCGGTGAAGCCCAGGCAGGCATGGCCGGCGAGGTCGGCGGGCGTAGCCGGGTTGCCCCGCTCGGCCAGGTAGCCCGGCGAGGCCACCAGCAGGTTCCGGTAGGTCGCGATCTTGCGAGTGGTCAGGCTGCTGTCGCGCGGCTTGCCCGCCGCGACCCGGATTGAGACGTCGATGCCTTCGGCGACGAGGTCGACGAAGCGGTCGGTGAACCGCAGGTCCAGTCGGATCAGGGGGTGACGTGCGAGGAAGCCGGGCAGCAGTGGCGAGACCCACTGGCGTCCGAAGGTCAGCGGCAGGGAGACCCGTACGAGTCCCTGCGGGCTGGCAGCATGGTCGCTGGCCTCCCGGCTCGCGCTCGCCAGCTCCTCAAGCAGCGCCTGGACGCGCCTACAGTAGGTCGCGCCGACCTCCGTGAGCGCCACGCGCCGCGTGGTGCGCGACAGCAGGCGGACCCCGAGGCGTTGCTCGACTTGGCTAACGCGCCGCGACAACACTGAGGCGTCCCGGCCGAGCGCCTCCGCGGCCATGGCGAAGCTGCCCGCCTCAGCGACCGCTACGAAGGCAGCCAACTCGTCCAAGCTGATTTGATTCGGCAATTCCTGCATGACCTGCACGAGTGAAATGCGAGGACGCCGGATTAATCCGACCAGGTGCAAGGCGTACATCGGGTGCATCGAAACGTCGAGGAGACACAAACGATGAGCACCTTCCTCAGCATCGGTTCCGGCCCAGGCATGGGTCTCGCGACCGCGGAGCGCTTCGCCCGCGAGGGCTTCCAGGTCGTCCTGAGCGCCCGCGACGAGGGCAAGGTGAGGGACCTCGCCGAGCAGCTCAAGGCCAAGGGCCACAAGGTTGACGTCCGCACCGTGGATGCCGCTGACCCCGCCAGCGTCGCGAAGCTCGTCGAGGGCGTCGAGCGCGACTTCGGCGGCATCGACGTGCTGCACTTCAACGCCGCCTCGATGCGCAACCAGACGCTGGCCGACCAGCCGCGCGACAGCTTCAACACCGACCTCGCCGTCAACATCGGCGGTGCCGCCGTCGCCGCCCAGGCCGCGGCGCCGAAGATGCTCCAGCGCGGATCGGGCTCCGTCCTGTTCACGGGCGGCGGCTTCGGGCTGCAGCCGCATCCCGAGTACCTCTCGCTCAGCATCGGCAAGGCCGGCATCCGCGCCCTGGCGCTGGGCATCTTCGAGCCGTTCAAGGAGAAGGGCGTACACGTCGCCACCGTGACGGTCGCGGGCTTCGTCACCACCGCCGAAGACGCCAACGCGGTCGCCGAGCACTTCTGGCAGCTCCACAGCCAGCCGAAGGGCGCCTGGGAAGTCGAGGCCATGTACACCCCGAAGGGCTGAGCCATTTCAGGGTGACCGACGACACGCAAGCCGATCCACGGAACGGGGGTACGTCGATGACGACGCAGACGCTGAAAGGCCAACGCTTCCTAATCGTCGGCGGGAGTTCCGGGATCGGCCTGGCCATCGCGGCAGTGGCCCTCGCGGCCGGCGCCGAGGTCACGATCGCCTCCCGCTCCAGGGAAAAGCTGAACGCCGCCATCGGCACGCTCGGGACCGGCGCCAGCGCCGCCGTGCTGGACACCGGCGAGGCCGAGGGTATCGAGCGCTTCTTCGCCGATCAGGCGCCCTGGGACCACATCGCGGTCTCGGCGGCCGAGACGGCGCGGGGCCCCGTCCGGCAGTTAGACCTCGATGCCGCGAAGGCGGCCGTGGAGAGCAAGTTCTGGGGAGCCTACCGGATCGCCCGGTTCATGCGGATCAGGGAGGGTGGCACGCTGACCTTCATCTCGGGCTTCATGAGCGAGCGGCCCCAGGCCGCCGCTCCGCTCCAGGGCGCGATCAACGCGGCGCTGGAGAGCCTCGCCCGCGGGCTGGCGCTCGAACTCGCGCCCACCCGGGTCAACACCGTCTCGCCCGGCCTGATCGAGACGCCGCTCTGGTCGCGCATGCCGGAGAAGGACCGGGCGGCCATGTATGCCGGCGCGGCCGAGAGGCTGCCTGCGCGGCGTGTGGGCCAGTCCGAGGACATCGCCAACGCGGTGATGTTCCTCGCAACCACTCCGTTCGCGACGGGGTCGAACGTACGCGTCGATGGCGGCGGCACCATCGCGTGATCGAATCCCCAGTCCTCGACGCCACCCAAACGTCAAAGACAGGGTCGACGGGCGGACGCCAAGCGACCGGTGGCAGCATAGCTTGGTTTCGCTGACGACTAGTCCGTTTATGGGGCGGCAAGCGCCCAGAGCCGACGCGCAGGAAACCACCCGCTGCAGTCAGAACTCGCCGTCGGTCATGCGGCCGGGATGCGGACATCTGCGCGGTCGGCAGAGGGTCGGGAGCGGGCTTGTCTCGAATATGAAACGCCGTCCATCCAATCAGCTAGGTGCCAAGATGGGCATGCCGTTCAGTCACGGTGTTGCTGCTTGAACGACGTCATCACGCCCGTTGGTAGAGAAGCCTTCCGCCTCAAGCGTTCTTGAGCGGTCCGCGCTCCCAGGTAAGATCCATCAGCCATAGGCACACGGGAACCTCGAGCTATGGGCCTATTGGCCCATTGAGGGGAAGGTGGCTAAGCTCGACATAGAGCCCGCTTTCGCACTGTGAGCCATCTCATGAATCGAGAAGAGGCAGACGGTGACGATTGGCGTTCGGTCAGCACGCGCCTTCCCGATGAGGAAACAATCAGGATAGCGAAAGAGCGGGCTCGTGAGCTTGGCCATGGCCGCTCTGCGGCTCAGCCATCTGAAATACCTCCCGCTGGATGGCGGGACATTCTCAAGAGGGTCTTCTGGGCGGTCCCTCGCGACCGTGTTCTGTCAACGGCTGGTGGCGTTGCCTTCTTCGCCCTTCTATCCACGTTCCCAGGCATCGCGACGATCGTATCACTCTACAGCTTGTTCGCAGATCCTGCTGTCATTGGCCAGCACTTGAGCGTGCTCATAGGGGTCCTACCCGACGGCGTTCTCGATCTGATTTCGGCTCAGCTTCAGCACGTTGCCCAACAGGGCACAGGGACCCTCAGCACGGCCTCACTGCTCAGCTTCCTCATCGCCTTTTGGAGCGCCAACTCAGGGGTTGTCGCCCTCTTCGACGCACTGAACGTCATCTATCGGGAGCGCGAGAAGCGAGCCTTAGTGCGTGTCTACGCGACCACCTTCCTGTTCACGACGACCGGAGCCATCGTCACAGTGGCCGCTATCGGCATCGTGGTGGGCGTTCCCATTCTGCTGAACGAGATCGGCTTTGGTGCACGAACGGACACAGTGATCCGGATCATGCGTTGGCCAGCTCTGATCTTCCTCGTTAGCCTCGGCCTTTCGCTTGTTTATCGATACGGCCCAAGCCGCCGTGAGGCAAAGTGGAGATGGGTCAGTTGGGGTAGTGCCGTTGCCGCGATTGGATGGGTAGGCGCCTCGGCCGCATTCTCTTGGTATGTCGTAACCTTCGATAGCTATAACCGTATTTATGGCTCTCTCGGAGCTGGCATTGGCTTTATGTCCTGGATCTGGATCTCGATAGTCATCGTCCTTCTTGGTGCTGAACTGAACTCCGAGATGGAACGACAGACGGCGCGGGATAGCACCATTGGCCAACCGAGGCCGTTGGGATCTCGAAAGGCATTTGCCGCCGACACGGTCGGGCCACCCTAAGGGTTTGAACTCACCAGCTTGGGCATTCGAAAGGCGTCTTCCGACCCATACCAGCCGCTTGGACCGCCGTCGGTGCGTCCCGGAAGCGGTCATTCGCACTCGTCCTCCCTTGCCATCGATACTGCCGAGGGCACACCCGCTAAGAACTGTCCGAGGGGTACGCCGTACGCCTAAGCGGTTTTCCGAAACGCCGCCTGCCTGCGGGATCGCAACCCCGTTCATGATGGTGCCGAGGCCACTCGCGGAGAAAGTGTCTCAGAAAGCGCCTGTCAACTTCTGGACGAAGCTGATTTTTTATACAGGTTACGGTCCGACAACTCACCATTCGGCTCTCGGATATATCGAAATGATCTTCGTCACACAGGCGGACGGCCGCGTGACCTACGTCAGCCCCGAGTGGGCCGCATTCATCGGCCAGGCAGCTGCTGAAGCCGTGGGACACGGATGGCTCATCTGCATGCATCCTGACGACTACGAGACTGCCGTCACTTTCCTGCGCAGCGTCCGTGATCAGCAGAGCGAATACAGCCTCCGCACTCGCCTACGTCGGGCCGATGGCAGCTACGCCTGGGTGATGATCGGCGCCGTGCCATCCTATGGTCCACCGGGGCACACCTTCCTGGGCTACCTAGGCTCACTAACCGAGATCATTTCCAGCGGCTCGGAGCCGCTGAGTGCCTACGGCACCCTCGCGCGCTTTGTCCCTCCGCCTACGAGCCCGACGACGCCACCCGGCTCAGCCCTGGAAGCCGTAGCTGACTACCTGCTGATCGCGCACGGGCTCATTGAGCAGGACAGCGCCAAGGAAATGCTCCCTGTGCTGAGACAGGCACTCGTGGTGGCGGGCATTCTGCTGGCGCGGAGCATGAGCTCGTCTGAACCGACCGACCAATTCCATTGAATGGGCTGCTGTACGCCCAAGGATGCCATAAAGTCGGCCCTTGGCTGTTTCTGAGAGCAGCTATTCGTAAGCCCTCCGGCAATTTCGGCTCGGGATGGGAAGCGTGCCCTGACCTGTCAAACGGCATTGGAACGGGACCCCGGATCGGCTTCCAATCGGGGCTCTGACTCACTTTCGCTGATGCCGGCGGCGTTGAGGTTGAGGATATCCACGATGGAGCTGCAGCATGCGCCCTCGCTTCAGACCGTCGAGCCTCGTACCTGCCGGATTCGTCGTCGATCACCTCGATGTCGGCACCGATCGGATTGGTCTGGTCGTGAGGTCCGGATCTGCGACGGCGACGTGCCCAGACTGCCGGACCTCGTCACGTCGCATCCAAAGCCGCTACCAGCGCCGTGCCGCCGACCTGCCGCTCGGTGGTCGGCGCGTCGAACTCCAAGTCATGGTGAGACGCTTCTGGTGTGACGCAGCGGCCTGTGGGCGGAAGATCTTCGCCGAGCGCTTCTCCAACGACGTCCTGCCTGCCTTCGCTCGGCGCACCTCACGGCTGGAGCAGATCGTCCATCACCTCGGGCTCGCACTCGGTGGTCGGCCCGGTGCGGGGCTTGCCCAGCGTCTCATGCTGCCCGTCAGTCGAGATACGCTCCTGCGCGTGATCCGCCGTCGGGCGGCGACACACTCCGATCCACTCAGCGTCATCGGCATCGACGACTTCGCCTGGCGGCGCAATCACCGCTACGGCACCCTCGTCTGCGATCTCGAACGCCGCCGCATCGTAGCGCTCCTGCCCGACCGCGAGCGGGCTACCGCACAGACTTGGCTGAAGATGAACGGCTCGATCCAGATCGTCGCCCGCGACCGCGGGGGTGGATATGGCGAGGCCATTGCCCGTGCTCTGCCGCAGGCCATCCAGGTCGCCGACCGGTGGCACCTCATGGAGAACGCCAGCCGTGGCTTCCTCGATGCCGTGCGCAGGTCGATGCGACAGGTTCGCGAGGTCGTCGGCGCAGCCACAATCGATCCGGCGCTGCTCACTGCGGCCGAGCGCATCCAGTACGAGGGTTACCTGCGGCGGAAGGAGGCGGACGCGGCCATCCGCGCGCTCGCCGAGGCAGGCGTTCCGATCCGCCGGATCTGCCAACGTCTTGGCCACAGCCGTAAGGTGGTGCGTGCGGTCCTGCGTGGGGAGCGTACCGACGTCTTCCGCGTCCGCCAGAGTTCGCTCGATGCCCATTTGCCCTGGCTCGATGCCCAGTGGGATGCTGGCAGCCGCAACGCGACCGAGCTTTGGCGCAGGGCGAAGGGACAAGGCTTCCGAGGATCGCTGCGCGTGGTCGGGGAATGGGCAACGCGGCGTCGACGCGCGGAGCAGGCCCAGATCGAACGGCTACAGCGTGTGCCGTCGGCACGAACTCTGGCGCGATGGCTGACGACAGGTCGCGACCGCTTGACCAAGGCGGAGACGCTGACCGTGGCTGCCGTCGAGGACGGCGTGCCGGCGCTGGTTGAGGCGCGCGAGGTGGTGGGCGCTTTCCAGACGATGGTTCGGGCGATGGCGCCGGACAGGCTCGAAGGGTGGCTCACGCGTGCTGGCACAGGCCTCGTCGCCTCGTTCGCCCGCGGAGTCGGTCAGGACCGAGCTGCGGTTCGGACAGCGATCACGTTGCGATGGTCGAACGGCCAGACAGAGGGGCAGATCACCAAACTCAAGCTGGTAAAGCGCCAGATGTATGGCCGCGGCAAGATCGACCTGTTGCAAGCTCGCCTGATCGGATTGACCTCCGGATGATCAGCGAAAGTGCGTCAGAGCCCTTATTCCACGCTTAAACACACCTCAGGGGCAAAAAGCCCAATGATCCCGTGGGCGGTTATCGGGTCCCACTTCGGCCTAAAGCATTGATGCATCAGCCTCGGCGCGGTCCCCTTGGGAGCGCCAGCACGCTGGCAGTCACCAGAATCTGCGAACTTTCTCCAAGAAACCTGATTGCGCGGAAAGCCCGGCTCGTTCCGTGGGCGCTCCGCGCCCTCGAGGCACGCGCGTCGTCCAGCCGCTGAGCTTCTTTACTGGCGATGGTTTGCGCCGGCCCAGTCGCGACCTCTTGAGGGCTAGGAAGCTCCGGCGGGACGGGGCCGGGTGTCCCGCCTCACCAGAACCAGATGGCGCGTCCGGCCACCGCGTAGATGACGAACCAGAGGCCGATGGCGAGGGCGACAGACGCCACGACAAGGGCCGGATGAGGCCTCCTGCGGGTGCGGCCGGTACGAGCGGGGGCGATCTGATCCATCAGCGAGGCGGAAGCATCTCCGGCCGAACGCATGCCCGAAGGCTGCTCGCCCGGGGCGCTCGGGGCCCCGTGGATGCGGTCGGCGACAACGGTGCCTTACGACCAACATCCGGCGTCGCTGTCCTCATCAAAAGATGCCTTCGCGCCGATCGGATTGCCGGCTCAGCGCGTCGTGCGAATCTCCGATCGATCGCTGCCGAGCGTCGCAGCCTGTGATCGGCGGGGATATCGGGGATGGAACGCGATCCCACCGACATAGGATGTTGCGCGGCGCAACCCATTAACACGGCGCGACTTTCCGCCGGGCATGATCGCACGATGCCTCAGCCTGCGAGTTCGCGATGCATTTCAGGATCCAAGCCACCGGACAGCATCTCTGGACCTGGGTGCTCCTCGACGAGACCGAGATGACGGTGGCCGAATCCGACCGGTCGTTTCCCTCCCGGACGCAGGCCTCGGCGGCGGCTCTGGCCTTCGCGAAGCTGGTCGCGCGCGCCAGCCGCTCGCTGAACGGGGGCGCGTCGAGCGGCCTGCTGTAGGTGATCGCGTCCGCTGCAACCCCGCTGCGGGTTCTCGCGCCGCGGCCGCGGTCGATCAGCGCCAGCGCTCCTTCATGCAAGCGAGCAGATGGACGGTCCGCATGCATCCCTCGCGATCCGACTGGGTGCGCGCGTTGCCCATGCAGGCATCCATTCCCAGGCGCAGCAATTGACGGTCCACGTCCGTCGTGCGGGCGCAGGAGAAGATCGGCTGAAAGCCCTCGAACCGGCTGACCTGCCAGAAGATCGCGACGAACGCCGTCAAGCAGAAGCCGAAGACCATTGGTCGGCTGTCGTAGAACCATTGCCTAAGCTCTCGGTTGTCGACGCCGCGCACGCGCATCCCTGTCCTCATCGCGCAGTCGTATGCCATCGTATCACGGACGGCTCCGCCCTGGCACAGGCGGGCCCCGCCACGCGGCGCGTGGCGTCGCGCGGGAAACACGCGGGAAACGGGATCTGGACTATGCGCCGCGGTCACCTCATCGCTCTGTGCCTCGCGCTGAATGCAGCTCACGCATGGGCCCTGGATGCGCGAACGGCTCCTCCCACGCACGAACCGGAGCGGCCTCGTCCTGCCGAGAATGGCAGACAGTGGCGCAATTCGAGCGACGCGCGATCCGAGGCGAATGCGGCGGCGACCCTTCCTAGCGGCAGCGTCGCGAGTCTCGGCCAGCTGGCGGACCCGGTCGACAGCCCGCTCGTCGCCAAGTTCAGGGCCGTCCTGGCGACATACGATGATTTTGCCGCCCACGGTGATGGCAAGGCGTGGACAGAGGCGCCGGTGAGTTCCGATAGGCTTTCGATCAGACTGCGCGGTGCGTGGCGCGCGAGGTCCCGTCAGTCGACACGTGCAGGCTCACGAGATTGTGCCTCTCCGCGTGCGCCAGATCTCGCGATCCGAGCGCTCGACCGCGTTCCGATCGCTGGATGAACCATCGACCAGCGACCGCGCGAGACGGATTTCGGCGCCCTGTGTTCGCTCTTCACGCGGGATACTCGATCCGTCGGTCGCGCGAGTAGCGTTAATTTCAGCCCGTCCCGTCGAACGCGCACCGATTGTCAGGACGTTCTTGCGGACCGGAGTTTTGCCGTATACCCCACATCGGAGAGCCAACGCGCGATCGAGGGCCGGGGGGATGCCGCTGGTTGTCATCTTAGCCGCCCTGTGCGGCGGATTGCCTGTGCTTGCCTTTGGCTGGCAAACGTTCGGCTTCTACACGATAATACTCGCGTCCTGTGTCGCCAGTGCAGCCGCCGTACTGGTGGGTGGCGGACTCGCGCTCCTGAAGGTCGCGAGGTCCCGGACTTCGCAGGATCCGGCGAAGATCTTCGACATCGACAGGCTCACGAGCGGCGACCGCAGCGACTTTCGGCTCGTTCCGCGCCGCCTCTACTTCGACATCGAGCACGGTCGCGAGATCATCAAGGACGAGATCGGCATCGAGGCCACGAGCATCGACCAGGCGCTCGACGACGCCCGGAGCGTGATCCGGGACATGGTCCAGGAGCTCGCCGACGAGGGCTACGCGGAGGACTGGGTGCTGGTGGTGCGCGATGCCAGAGGGGCTTCGGTCGCGCGCCTGCCCATCGAGCGGACGCCCGCGCAGACACGGCCCGACCGCCGCTCCGCCTGATCGATCGGGTGCGGCGTTCGCGTCCCCGCGATTGCTGGCTCGCGACGATGGCCCAGCATCCTGCGCCGGCCACCGGAGTCGCGCGTGTGTCAGCGCTCGCCCAGCTCGTGAAGCAGGCGGTCGCGGGCGCGGCTGACCCGGCTCTTCACCGTGCCCGGCGGGCACCCGATTACGGAGGCCGCGGCCTCGTAGGCAAGACCGTCGACGGCCACGAGGATCAGCGCCTCGCGATAGGCCGGGTCGAGCCGATCGATCGCGGCCCGGACCTCCTTCAGGCCCATGCTGTGCTCCTGGGCGGCCGGTTCGAAGAGGGTGACGGCGTGCGCGCCGTCGGGATCGGGGACCTCGAAGCGTCGCTTGCGTCGTCCGTTGATGAAGCCGTTGCGCAAGATCGTGAACAGCCAGGCCACCAGGCTCGTGCCGGGCTGGAAGCGCTGCCGGTGCTCCCACGCCTTGAGCAGCGTGAACTGCACGAGATCGTCGGCCTCGACACCGTCGAACGTCAGCGACAGGGCGTAGCGGCGCAGGCGCGGCACCAGGGCGATCAGATCGTCCTTGAACGCACCGGGAACCTGCCGTTCGGACTCGGCGGCATCCAGGGCCGCGGACAGGCGGCCCAGCACGCCGGCCAGCCGTGAGCTCATCTCGATCGGTGCAACTTCTGAATAGTACTGGCGCAGCCGATGACCGAGTTGCGCCTGGATATACGAGATGACGGGATCGGACGCGCCGGCCGGATCGCGCTCTTCGACAGCGGGCTTCACGGTGAAGCTCTGGGCTCGATGGGGTGGAGACAGCGTCGCGACGGGCACGACATCTCGCGGGAGGGCTGCGAACTTATCTCTGGTTGATCTCGACGATGTCAATGATGCAGGTATACCAGTGAAAATTGCGGATCGGGCGGAACCTGCTTGCGCGCAACCCGTTTGTGCCCCGCTGCGAGGGGCGCGGCGTCGAGGCGGCGGGGACCGGACGGATCGTGACGGCGGGTGTCGACAGGCATGAGCTCCGGCAGATCATCGCCGGCCTGAGCGAGGGCGTGATCCTGGTCGAGCCCGACCAGACCATCGCCTACGCCAACGCGGCCGCCCTGGCGATGCACGGTGCCGAGAGCCTCGACGAGCTCGGCCCAACCGTCGACGCCTATCGCGACCGCTTCTGCCTCCGCTACCGCAACAATCACGAGCCGGAGAACTACCCGATCGAGCGCGTGATCGCTGGCGAGACCTTCCACGACGTGGTGGTCGAGGTCACGCGGACAGACCGGCCCGGTGTCGAGTTCGTTCACTCCCTCAGAGGCTTGGTCGCCACCGACCGCGACGGCAACCCGAGCTGCCTCGCGCTGATCCTGAAGGACGTCTCCGACCAGTTCGAGGCCGAGGAGCGGTTCGAGCGCACCTTCAACGCCAACCCGGCCCCGGCGGTGATCACGCGGCTGTCCGACCTGCGCCACGTCAGGGTCAATCTCGGCTTCCTGGAGATGACCGGCCACACCCGCGACGCCGTCATCGGCCGCAGCGTCTACGAGGTCGACGTCCTGGCCGGCGCGCGCAACCGCGACCTCGCCGTCGCGCGGCTCAATGCGGGCGGCACGATCCCGCAGATGGAGGCCTGCCTCGACCTGCCCGACGGCGGGCGTCGCTTCGTGATCGTCGCCGGGCAGCCGATCGAGATGGGCGATGAGCCCTGCATGCTGTTCACCTTCGCGGACCTGGAGCTGCGCCGGAAGGCCGAGGCCGCCCTGCGCCAGAGCGAGGAGCGCTTCGCCAAGGCGTTCAGGCTGACGCCGATCCCGACCGTGCTGGTGCGGGCCGAGGACGGCCAGGTCACGGGCGTGAACGAGGCGTTCAGCCGGGCCTTCGGCCTGGGCGAGGACCGCGTCGTCGGCCGCTCGCTGGAGGAGGCCGGCCTGTGGGTGACGTCGTCTCAGCGGGAGGCCTTCGAGAAGAGGCTGGTGAGCGAGGGCTACGTACTGGGTACTGAGGTCTGCCTGCGCCACGAGAGCGGCGCGAACCTCGACTGCCTGGTCTCGGCCGAGCGGATCACGATCAACGACGCCGATTTCCTTCTGCTGGTGCTGCAGGACATCACCGAGCGCAAGCACTCCGAGCGGGAGCTGTTCGACGCGATCGAGACAGTGATGGCCGACACGTCGTGGTTCAGCCGCGGGCTGATCGAGAAGCTGGCGAACCTGCGCCGGCCTGGCCGGGAGGGCGGCGACGCGGCGGCGCCGAACCTGACCGTGCGCGAGCGCCAGATCCTCAACCTGATCTGCTCGGGGCTCAGCGACGACGCGATCGCGCGCAAGCTCGGGCTGTCGCGCAACACGGTGCGCAATCACGGCGCCGCACTGTACCGGAAGCTCGGAGTCCATCGCCGGACCGAAGCGGTTGTTTGGGGCCGGGAGAACGGATTTCCACTCCAGGGACCCGGTGGCTGAATTTCATTATACTGGTAATTTGGAACTATTGATCCACCAGACGTCGCCATCATCTGACCGCCATCTCACCGTCGGCGGACCGTTCTCCGGTCACCCGGTGATCCCCTCGGCCCCCGCGTGCATGCGGGGGCCGTCTATCCCGGTGGGCCGCGCGCCCGACCGGACCTCTCGACCGACGAGTACGACCGCCACCACGACCGTGAAGGAGCGCACGCGATGAGCAGCACGACCGACAAGATCGAGGGCCTGGCCAACGAGGCGGTGGGCAACGTCAAGCAGGCGGCCGGCAAGGCGACGGGCAACGACAAGCTGGTGGCCGAGGGCAAGGCGCAGGAGCTGAAGGGCGAGGCGCAGAAGACCGTCGGCGACGTCAAGGACGGCGCCAAGTTCGTCGCCGACAAGATCATCGGCAAGCACTGAGCCCGTCCCGCGGCGCCGTCCCCTCGGCGCCGCCCTCAGGCCCTCGCCCGGCACGGTGCCGGGCCTGGCCGCTCGATGCGCGAGAGCAGAGCCGATGCGGCGCTTCGCCAGCCTCTTCCTGCGTCAGGAATTCGTCTTCCTGATGCTGGCCATCCTGCTGAGTGTCGGCGCGGGCGTGGCCTACTGGGCGTCGCGGGCCACCGTCCTGACGATCGCTGTCGCCCCGAAGGACGGAACCGAGCCGGCCCTGATCCAGGCCTACGCGGACGCTCTGGCCAAGCGCCACAAGGAGATCCGCCTCAAGATCCTGCCCTTCGACGACGTGCGCGACAGCGCCGAGGCGCTGGGCGACGGCCGCGCCGATCTGGCGATCGTGCGGCCGGATGTGGAGCTTCCGGATAACGGCCTGACGCTGGCGATCCTGCGCGATCAGGCGATGATCATCGCGTCGCCGGAATCCGCCGGGATCGCCCGCTTCCCCGATCTCGACCGCAAGCGCCTGGCGATCCTGGCCCACAGGGACGCCGACGAGGCGCTCATCCGCGCCATGCTGGAGCATTACGGTCTGACGCTGGTGACCACCGAGCCGGCAGGCGCGCTGCCGCCGCGCCACGTCGCCCTGGTCGAGATGGCCGAGAGCGACCTGGGCGCGGCCTTCGCCCGGAAGCGGGTCGACGCGGTGATCTCGGTCATCGCGCCGACCGCGCCGACGGCGCAGCGGATCGTCGGCCTCGTCCAGGCGGCCAGCCGCGATCGCAAGATCTCCTTCGTGGATGTCGAGAACGCCGAGGCGATCGTTGCCCGTCTACCGCGGCTGCAGGTCGTCACCATGCCGGCCGAGACCTTCGGCGGCAGCCCCAAGGTGCCCGACGAGGAGGTTCACACGGTCGGCGCCTCGTACCGCCTGATGGCGCGCGCGAACCTCGCCCGGTCGGTGGCGGCCGACGTCACCCAGCACCTGTTCGAGCTGCGCAGCGCCATGGCCAACGTCACGCCCGCGGCCGACTATTTTCAGGCGCCCGCCTATGACGGGACCGTCGGCGCGACGAGCGCCCGGCTGCCGATCCATCCCGGCGCTGTCGACTATTACGAGCGCGAGCAGCAGAGCTTCATCGAGCGCTACGAGACCTGGATCTACCTGCTCGCCTTCCTCGGCGGCGGTATCGGCTCCGCGCTCGCCTGGATCGGCCAGCGCCTGTCGCGCCTGCGCCGGGAGCGCGTCGAGGAAGCGACGGACCGCCTGCTGAGGATCCGCCAGGAGGCGCAGGAGACGACCGACCCGGCGCGTCTCGAGAGCCTCGCCCGGGAGATCGACGATCTCGCGGGCGACATCGCCAAGCACGCCCTCGAGCGACCGACCGAGGCGCGGACCATGTCGGCCGCGGCCATCGCCATCGACGCCGCCCGCTCGACCGTCAAGCGCGCCATCACGACCGGCCGGAGCGCGGAGGACGGGTCCGCGTTGGCTGGCCGGACGGTCGCGAGCGACGCGGGCCCGAGCGGGGCCTGACCCATTGCGGCGGATGACCGCCGTACCACCCGGGCCGAGGGCCCGCCTCAAGAGGACGACGCGATGAGCAAGGGATACCCTTCGATGACCGCCCTGCTGGGCCTGCTGGCCGTGGCCGGTTACCAGAACCGCGACCGGATCGCCGAGTGGCTCGGCGGCCACGCCAAGGACGCGTCCCGGTCGCCGGCGCCGCAGGTCCCGCCCGCGACGGGTTCGACCATCCCGGCGAACCTGGATCGGCTCCTCGGCGGCGCCAGCGCGGGCGGCGTCGGCGGCCTCATCGCCGGGGGCCTGACCGAGCTGGTCGACCATTTCACCAAGGGCGGCCACGCCGAGACGGCCCAGTCCTGGATCAATCACGGGCCGAACCGCGACATCCCGACCGCGGATCTGGAGCGCGCCATCGGACCGGACACGCTGGCGGCCCTGGAGCAGCGCACCGGCCTGAGCAAGAGCGAGCTGCTGGCGCGCCTCTCGCGCGACCTGCCCTCGGCCATCGACCGCTACTCGCCCGACGGACGCCTGCCGGCTTTCAGCTGATCCGCTCCGTCGCGGTCGTCGCGGCGGTGCCGCCGCGACGACCGGCACCGGTTCCGGCGGCCGCTACTCGACCAGCTCGTCCACCTTCGCCATCAGCGAGGGCGAGATGGTCAATCCCAGGGAGGCGGCCGTCGTCAGGTTGAGCAGGGTGATGAAGCGCTCGCTCGCCTGCACCGGCAGGTCGCCGACCACTGCGCCGCGCAGGATCCGATCGATGTAGCCCGCCGCCCGCTGCACGTCCTGCTCGACGCTGGTCGTGTAGGCGGCGAGGCCGCCGAGGTGGACCGGCGCCGCGTAGGCGTACACGGCCGGCAGGCGGTGGGTCGCCGCCAGATCGACGATCAGCTGGCCGTACACCCCGGTCACCGCGTCCGGCAGCGCGATGAGGCCGCCCTCCGGTTGTCCGGCGAAGCCGGCGATCGCCGCCTCGATCTCGGCCGCGTCGTGCACGCCCGCGATCCGGGCGTCGATCCCGAGTGCTGGGCCGATGCGGGCCATCTCGGCCGTGTAGCCCGCCAAGCGCGCCCGGTAATCGGGGTTGATGAGGGCGAGCGCCCGCGTCACGCCGGGGCTGAGTTCCTTCAGGAGCTGCAGCCACTTGCCGACGAGGACGAAGTCGAAGTTGGTGAAGCCGGTGAGGTTCCCGCCGGGCCGCGACAGGTTCGTCACGAAGCCGCCGCCGACCGGGTCCTGAAGCATCATGAAGACGATCGGAACCGTCGTGGTCGTCCGCTGGAGCGCGGTCGCGCCGACGACGCCCTGCGCGAGCACCGCGTCGGGCGCGCGCGCGACGATCTCCTCCGCCTGGACGCGCATCCGCTCGGCGTCGCCGTTGCCGTACTGCAGGTCGACCGTCAGGTTCTCACCCCAGATCCAGCCGGCCCGCTTCAGGCTCTCCTTCAGCGTCTCGACGATGACGGGACTGTCGGGATGCGCCTCGCCGTAGACCAGCAGGATCCCCAGGCGACGCTGACCCTTCGCCGGCGCGGCGGCGAGGGCCGGCCACGCGGCCGCGCCGCCGAGGGCCGCGATGACGTCGCGCCGTCTCATCCGCCGGTCTCCCGTCCGAACCCGTTCCGAGCATCGCCGATCGGGAGGGATTCCGATCGCACGCCCTCGGACGGTAATAGGCGCTGCCTTAAGGCGGGGCTATCGGGGCGGGCGACGGGGAAGCCGCGCGCGACTCAGCGGACCTCGACCCGACTGCCGCTGCCGCCGTTCAGCAGCCGCTTCAGGTGGAAGGCCGCCACCCCGTCGTCGGGGCGCAGACCGACCAGGGCCGCGAAGGCGGCCAGCGCGCCGGCCTCCCCGGTATCGAGCTTGGCGTAGGCGTCCTGGTACTGGGCGAGCAGCGCGTCGCCGTAGGCCGCTTCCGTCAGGGGTTCGTAGGCGCGCAGGGCCGTCTGCTTGCCGCGCAGGAGGAGGTCGCCGAGGGGGCGGCCGCGGAACTGTCCGGCGCGGATCACGACGGCGTCGCTGACGCAGATCCGCGTGCCGAAGGCCTTGTTGGCGTTCTCCAGACGGGCGGCCGTGTTGATGGTGTCGCCGTAGGCCGTGTAGTCGAAGTAGCGGCCGCCGCCGAAATTGCCCACGATCGCCGGGCCGGCATGAACGCCGATCCGCGTCACGCCGATCTCGATTCCCCGCTCGCGCCAGCGATTGCGGAAGCCCTCGGCCGCCTCGTCCAGGGCGAGGGCGCAGGCCACCGCCCGCGCCGCGTGGTCCGGCTGGTCCCCCGGCGCGCCGAACAGGACGTGCAGGGCGTCGCCGACGATCTTGGCCACCGTCCCCTCGTGGGCGAAGACCACGTCGGTCATCTCGGCGAAATAGCCGTTGAGGATCTCGGCGAGCTGCGCCGGGTCGAGGCTCTCCACCAGGCTGGTGAAGCCCGCGATGTCGGTGAACAGGGAGGCCACGTCGCGGCGGTGGCCGCCGAGTTCGAGGCCCGACGCGTCCCCCGCGAGCCGCTCGGCGAGGTTCGGCGAGAAGTACCGGGCCAGGGAGGCGTGGGCCCGCTCGGCGAGCGATTGCCGCCGCCGCCCCTCGCGCAGGTCCTCGACGTGGCGCAGCGTCCGCTCGATCGTCGTCTCGAGGTCGGCGAAGTCGATCGGCTTCGTCAGGAAGTCGAAGGCGCCCCGGTTCATTGCCGTGCGGATGTTCGCCATGTCGCCGTAGGCCGAGACGATGATGATCGAGGGGCGCTCGGCCAGCTCCTGCAGCTTGGCGAGCAGGGTCAGCCCGTCCATCCGCGGCATGTTGATGTCGGAGACGACCAGATCGACGTCGCGGCTCTCGGCCAGGCGGTCCAGCGCCTCCTGCCCGTCGTGGGCGAACAGGAACGTGACGAGGCCCTGCCGGATCTGGCGGCGGAACTTCTGGGTGATCAGCGCCTCGAGATCCGGCTCGTCGTCGACGACGAGGATCTTGGCGCTCGGCGCACCGGGCGTCATTCGGTCCCCGCGAAGGCGGACAGACGGCGATCGATCTCGGCCTTCAGAACGGCGAAGTCGATCGGCTTGGTGATCAGGCCCACGGCGCCGGCGGCGCGGACCTTCTCGCGCGTCTCGGCGTCGCCGTAGGCCGTAATCATGATCACCGGCACGTCGGGGCGGGCCGCGCGCACCAGGGGCAGCAATTCGAGGCCGGTCATCCCGGGCATGTTGATGTCCGACAGCATCAGGATCAGGCTCGGCTCGTTCGAGCCGTTGATCCGCTCCAGGGCCTCCGCGGCCGAGTGCGCGAAGGCCATCGCGAAGCGTCCGGCGCGCAGCTCGCGGCGAAACTGCTGCCGGAACAGGTCTGTCACGTCGGGTTCGTCATCGACGACGAGGATCAGGACGTTCATGGCTGGCTCTCAGTCTCGGTCGCCGCCTCGGTCGCCGGCTCGGTCGCCGCCAAGGTCGGTGGCCGAGGCGGCGCGTCCGGCGTAACACTCTGCCGCGGCAGGGTGATGATGAATTCCGTGAAGGCACCCGGTTCCGTGGCGACGTCAACCGTTCCGCCGTGCTGCTTGACGAGGATGTCGTGGCTCAGCGACAGGCCGAGCCCCGTTCCCTCGCCGGCCGGCTTGGTGGTGAAGAACGGGTCGAACATCTTGGCCTTGACGCTGTCCGGGATGCCGGTGCCGTTGTCGCGCACGCGGATCTCGACGCCGTCGCCCCGGTCCCGGGTGGCGACCGAGAGCGTGGGCGCATAGCCGGGTTCGCCATCGGCGGCCCGCTTCTCGGTGGCGTAGAATCCGTTCGACATCAGGTTCAGCAGGACCCGCGTGATCTCCTGAGGGTACAGGTCGGCGAGGCCGGCCGCCGGATCGTAATCGCGCACGAGGGTCACGTTGAAGCCGGGTTTCGCCGCACGGGCCCCGTGATAGGCAAGATTCAGGCTCTCCTCGACCAGCGCGTTGACCTCGACCGGGCGATGCTCGCCGGACCCGGTGCGCGAGTGCAGCAGCATGTTCTTGACGATCGAGTCCGCGCGCTTGCCGTGCTGGACGACCTTCTCGAGATTGCTCTTGAGCAGGCCGGCGAGCTCCTCGACCTCCGCGCGCGTGTCCGGGTCGAGGGTCGTCGGTTCGAGCACCTCCCGCAGCTCGTCCACCAGCTCGTTCGAGAGCGACGCGAAGTTGTTGACGAAGTTCAGCGGGTTCTTGATCTCGTGGGCGATGCCGGCGGTGAGCTGACCCAGCGAGGCGAGCTTCTCGGACTGGACGAGCCGGCTCTGCGCCCGCTGGAGATCGTCGAGCGACCGGTTGAGGTCGCGGGTCCGCTCCTCGACCTTGGCCTCGAGCGTCTCGTAGGAATCCTGGACCCGGCTCGCCATCGTGTTGAACCGGTGCGCGAGGGTCTCGATCTCGTCGCCGGTGCGGATCACGATCCGCTCGGACAGGTCGCCCGCGCCGAACCGCTCCGCCCCGTCCTCGAGCTCGCGGATGGGCACGACCATGCGCCGCGCCAGGAAGGTGCCCGCCACCGCCGCCAGCAGGACGCCGAGACCCATCAGCGACGTGGTCTGGATCACGGATTCGAGCGCCGGCCCCATGGCGTCGCGCAGCGATTCCTGCACGAAGACGATCCAGTCGACCCGCGGGATGGTGGCGTGGGCCGCCAGCACCCAGCCGCCGTCGAGGCCGGTCGTGATCTCGTAGTCCTGACCCGCCATGCGGGAGCCGGGCAGGGCCGCCGCGACCTCGGGCAGGCCGGAGAGGTCGGTGTCGCGCAGGACGAGACTGAGGTCCGGGTGCGCGATCAGGCGACCGGTCGCCGTCGTCACGAAGGCGTAGCCGTGCTCGCCGACGTTGATCGCGCTGACGACGTCCCAGATCAGCTTGAGATTGACTTCCGCGACGGTCACGCCCGGGTCGCGGCCGGCATGGGCCACCGAGACGGTCATGTACGGCTCGGAGCCGCGCCGGAAATAGACCGGGCCGAACCACGTCTTCTGGGCGAGCGCCTGGGTGAAGCGCGGCGAGGTCGAGAAATCCTTGCCGCTGGCGACGGCGTCCGGCTCCAGCCGGGAGACGCGCAGTTGCTCCTTGCCGGCCGGATCGAGGTACGCCACCTCCGTGATGGCCGGCGCCTGGCGCAGCAGGCGGATGAAGTCGTAGCGCTGCTGCTCGGGGGAGACGCGCCGCCACTCGGCGCGCGTCGTCCAGCCGATCTGGCCCTCGATCGAGGACAGGAAGGCGTCGACGCGCTCGGCGGCCGCGCGCGCCTTGGTGCGCTGCGTCTCGATCGCGGTCCGCTTGGCGTCCTGGTAGTTTAGCGTCAGGTCGACGGCGCCGTTGATGAGCAGCACGAGGCTGACCAGGCCCACGAAGGCCACCGCGAACTTCCCCGCGAGCGGCAGGCGGAACCAGCGCGGCGGCGCTGTCGCGGCCGGCGGGGAGGCTGTCGGGCGCGGCGCCGTCATTCGACGATCTCGTCCGCCTGGGCGAGGAGCGCCGACGAGATCGTCACGCCCATGCTGCGGGCCGTCTTGAGATTCACGATGAAGTCGAACTTCGTCGGCGCCTGGACCGGCAGGGTCGCGGGGTTCTCGCCGCGCAGGATGCGGCCGACATAAGCGGCCGCCCGGCGGACCGTCTCCACCGGATCCGGTCCGTACGACATCAGGCCGCCCCGATAGGCGAAACGCCGGATCGCGAAGACCGCGGGGACCCGGAGACTCGTGGTGAGCGCGACGATGTGGTCGCCGTTGGCCTCGCTGAACGTGCCGGGGGCGACGATCAGGCCCCCGTCGCCCCGCCGCGCGAGCGCGGCGATCACCGGCTCGATCTCGGCCGCCTTGTCGATCTTCACCACCACCGGCTCGATCCTGAGCGCGGCCGCGGTGGCGCGGAACGGCTCGGCGTAGAGGTTCTCGCCGCGGATCTCGGTGCTCGGATTGGACAGGAGCGTGACGTGCCTGAGGCTCGGAACAGCCTCCTTGAGGGCCGCCACCCATTTCCCGCCCAGCGGCGCCTCGTAGAGCGTGAAGCCGGTGATGTTGCCGCCCGGGCGCTGGAGACTCTCCACGTACCCGAAGCGGACCGGGTTCGAGGCGCCGACGAACACGATCGGGATCTGCTTCGTCAGAGCCGCCACGGCCGTGAGCTGCGCGCTGAGGTAGGCGAAGATCACCTGCGGCTGTGCGGCCACGAGTTCGGTCGCGAGGAGACGCGTGCGCTCGCGGTCGGCCCCGGTCCAGCGATCGTCGACCCGCTGATCGGGATGACCGTGGTCGCGCAGGCCGGCATGAAACGATTCCGCCAGCACCCGGCCCTCGGGATCGCCCTCCGCGAACGGCCAGAGGGCCGCGACATGGGCCTGACCCTGCGCCAGCACGGTGCGCGGCCACCCGGCGAGCGCCAGGGGCAACCCAGCGAGTACGGTTCGCCGCCTCATCGGACCATCGCGCCACATCCCCGCCCACGGCCCCGCCGCGCGCTCAGGCCCCGCCCTGCGATCGACTGCCGAAGCATAGTGTACGCTCGACTGCGACACCACGCGCGAGCCGCCGCGCGGTTATCAAAATGCCAGCCGCATGCCGCCGACGATGTTTCGCGGAGCACCCGCGAAGACCGATCCCGTGGTGGTCGCCAGCACGGCGGCGCCGTTCTGGAGTCCGGTCGTGCCGCTGATGCTGTTGGCGAGGTTCTGCGCGGAGGCGACGTAGGTCGTGTCGAACAGGTTGCGCACCTCGACGTACAGGCTCAGCCGCTTCGCGTAGCCGCCCGTCAGCTCCGTGGCGTAGTGCAGGTTGGCGTTGACCACCGCGTAGCCCGGCGCCTTCAGCAGGTTGGCGTTGTCGAGGTAGAAATCGCCCTGGACGACCGTCTCCACGAAGGCGCCGAGACCCGCGAGCGGGCCGCTCGGCACGTCGTAGCCGAGGCGGGCGAGGATCTGGTGGGCCGGAACCCCGGGGATCCGGTTCCCGGCCCGGTCGAAGGACCGGCTCAGGCTGCCGGCGCTGAGCTGCTCGGCGTAGCGGGTGTAGATCTGGTCGTCGAACGTGTAGGCCAGCGTTCCGCGCCAGCCGGGCGCGAAGGCCCAGTCGGCGCCGGCCTCGATGCCGCGATGCTCCGAGGCCGGCGCGTTGAACGTGTAGGCGAGGAGGCCGGCCCCCGGCGATTGCGAGACCAGCTCGTTGCGGAAGAACTCGTAGAACCCGGTCACGCTCAGGCGGAGATCGGTCACCGGGCTCCACTCGGCGCCGAGATCGAAGCCGAGGTTCTCCTGCGTCCGGAGCTGCGTGTTGTTGCCGGGCAGCCCGGCCGGGGTGATGAACAGGTTGCTGGCGGCCGGCGTGGTGTAGCCGGTGGCGACCCGGCCGCGCAGCGCCCAGGCCGCGTCCGGCCGGTAGACCAGGGCCAGTTCGGGGGCGACGTTGAGGAAGGACCGGTTCGCGTCCGCCACCGTCCGCGTCGTGCCGCTCGCCGCGTGCGCGTAGGCGACGTTGCGCCCGGTGATCGTCGTGGTCTCGGCGCTCAGGCCGAGGATGCCGGTCCACTGGTCCAACAGCCCCAGCTCCAGCCGCGCCCGGCCGCCGAGATTGGACTGCACCGCCGTCTGATCGCCGATCAGCGCCCCCAGGCGCGGGCCGACGTAGGGGGCCCGGTTGAAGGTGGTGATGTGGTTGTCGATCGTGTTGTAGGCGAGCGCGACGTAGCCCGTCGCCGGCAGGCCGAACACGTCGCCCTGCCGGGTCAGGTCGGTCAGGAAGTTCCAGGACGGGTAGGAGCCCCGCGACGCGGTCGTGTAGAACGGCTGGTCGAAGTTGCGCTCGTCGAAGCCGAGCTGCGTGCGCCACGTGGTGAACGCGTCGAGGTCGTGCTCCCAGCGGACGGCCACGATGGTCCGGCGGTCGTTGCGCCCGAAGCTGCCCTCGTCGGCCGTCACCGGCACGGTCGCGCCGAACGCCCCGTTCCGGAACAGGTTGAAGGTGGTGCAGCCCGGAGCCGCGTTCGCGGCCGCGGCGCAGCCGCGCTGGTACGGGTTGATCCGGTACTGGGCCAGGGACGCACGGGCGGGCAGGTTGGCGTCGAGGGTGTTGTTGATCACCTTCAGGGTGAAGCGATTGTCCGGCGTCGGGGTGTAGCTCGCGAGCAGGTTGATGGTCTGCGTGTCGTAGCTCGCGTGGTCTTGGTAGCCGTTCGCGCGGACATCGCTGGCGAACAGACTGATCTCGAACGGGCCGCTGACGCCGCCGACGGTGAAATAGTTGCTGAGGTAGCCGAAGCTGCCGGCATCCACCCCGATCTCGTAGCCGTCGATCTCCCGCCCGGTGCGTGTCCGGAACGCGATGGTGCCCCCGGTGGCGTAGTTGCCGAAGAGCGGCGATTGCGGCCCGCGGAACACGTCGATCCGGCCGTAGGCGCGGGGGTCCGTGAGGTCGAAGCGCGCCGCCCCGTCCGGCTGGGTGAGGATGAAGCCGTCCTCCAGGACGACGGTGTTCTTGATCACGCCGGTGGAGCGGGCGTTGTTGCCGCGGATCGAGATGACCACGTCGCGGCCGCCGTTCCCCTGCCGCACGGTCACGCCGGGGCTGTTCACCAGGACCGAGCCGATGCTGGTCGCCGGCCGGTTCGCGATCGTGTCATCGCGGCCGATGCCGGTGACGATCTCGCCGACCGGGTGCTCGATCACCGCGGGCGCCGAGCCCGGCGGCGCCGCCACGCCGAAGGCCGGCGCGGCGGGCCGGCCCGCAACGGGCGCGGCCTCGCCCTCCACTGAGAGTTCCTCGAGGGTGACGGCGGTCTGGCCGAGGGCGGGGAGGGGGCTTCCGGCGAGCAGGAGCGCGAGGGCGCCGCCGCGCAGGACGGGGGAGTCGGAGGTCATCGGAGGTCTCGTCTGATCGATGGGGCGAGCGGCGGCGCCGCCCGGAGGACGGGCGATCAGGCACAGCGGGGCGGCCCGCGGGGCTGGCCGATGAAGGCGGGGACCGACGCGGTCCGGACGGGGGGCGGGATCGGCCACGCCACCGCCGTCCAGCGCAGGCGGCGCGCGAGGCCGGGCGCGTGCGGGAGCAGCGGCGGGACGGCACCGGCCCGACACAGCCCGCAGAGGGCGCAGGACCCCGGTGCCGGCGCGCCCGGGCCGACCGCCGTGTCACCGGCCTGATCCGGCGCGTGCCCGCACAGGATCTGGCCGGGCAGCGCGCCCCGATCCGCCTGCGCCATCCGGAGCGCGACGGCCGGCGCGAGCGCCTGGATCCAGAGCGCGAGCGCGATCAGCACCGCGCCCGGGAGGCCCGGGCGCCCGCGTCTCAGGCGCGGAGACGTGTGCACGGGCACGGCGCCCGCCCGCACCGGCTCAGCGCGCCCACCGTCTTCGCAGTCGGCCCGCGGCGAGGTCGAGACCGACCATGGCGGCGATGGCGAGCCCGGTCAGCGGGAAGAGCGCCCCGAGCCCGAGGATGATCGCGGTCACGGTCGCAGCCACCCGCCGATCCGCCGGCCAGGGCGGCACGCCGAGGCCGCCGGCCGGGCGCCGCTTCCACCACATCGTCCCGGCGGTGACGGCGAGCAGGAATGTGGCGAGGCAGAAGCCCAGCATCGCCATCTGGTTCGCGCGGCCCCAGTGCTCGCCCTTGTGGATGCCGATCCCGTACTGGATCGCCCGGCCGACCGGTCCGAGATCGGTGAAACGGACGTCCACCAGCGGCCGGCCGGAATACTGGTCGAGGGTGATGACCCGCTGCCGCGTGACGTCGCGCGGGTAGATCGCGGCGGCGTAGACGCCGTCCGCGCCGACGGGCAGCGCCAGCTCGAAGCCGGGGGGCATCCCCAGATGTCGAAGGATCGCCACGGCGTCGTCGATCCCGACGCTCGCGGCCGCGGCCGGCACGGAGCGCGGCACCGGCGCGTCCTGCAGGGTCCACCCGGCATCCTCCAGCCGGTCGCGCAGCGGCACCGTCGAGACCGGCCGATTCGCCCAGAGCGCGGCCGGTTGCCCGAGGCCGGCGGCGTTCGACCACGCGCGCAGTTCCTGCCCCCACCAGATCGACCAGGGCAGGCCCGTGAGTGCCAGGAAGAGCAGCCCGCCGCCGGCCACGAACCCGGTGACGGCGTGAAGGTCGCGCCACCACACGCGCCGGCGCGGGCCGCCGCGCACCGTGACGACGCCGCCCGCGCGGCCGCGGGGCCACCAGAGATACGCGCCGGTCAACACTAGGACGATCGCGAAACCGGCGACGATCTCGATGACGGCGTTCGCGAGGGGCCCGACCAGGGCGAGGCTGTGCAGTCCGCGGATCACCGCCATGAGCTCGCGGTCACGGTCGACGCGGTCGAGCACGTCGCCGGTATAGGGGTTTAGGTAGACGTGGATCCGGCGGTCGCCGGAAGCGAGCGTCACTCGCGCCGCGGCGTCCGGCGCGGCCGGGTCGATGTAGGTGACGGGCGCGCCGTCGGGCACGGCCTGCAGCGCGTTGAAGATCAGCCGGTCCGGGCCGATCGGCGCCGTCGCCTGCGGCGCGACCCGGGTCCGGTACGCGAACAGGCTGCCATTGATCTCGTCCTTGAACAGGTAGAGCGCGCCGGTGGCCGAGAGGCCGATCAGGAAGGGCAGGCAGAGCAGGCCGGCGTAGAAGTGCCACCGCCAGACGGCCCGATAGACGGCGTCGCGGGACAGTCGCCGCGTTGCCGCCGCCCCGTACGCGGGGGCGTCGCCGTGGAGAACAATCGACATGATGGGAGGTCCGGGCCTGAACGATCGGGAGCGGGATCGTCAGGCCTTGGGTGGACCTCGCGCGGTGCCCGTCGAGGCCGGCGGGCCGGTCGTCGGGATCTCGGATTCGGGGCGCCACGCGCGGCGCGTCTCGGCGGCGACGGGCCAGCCGGTCGCGGTCGGGTCGACGGTCGGCAGGACCAGCGCGCCGGCCTGCACGAGCGTGCAGCACGGATGAGCGTGCGCCACCGGGCCGGCGGGGTCGCCCGAGGCGTGACCGGCGCAGATCGCCGCGTCCGAATCGACCCAGGCCTGTGCCGGGGTGGCGAAGCCGAGGAAGGCTTGGAGCAGCAGCGCGTAGAGCGCGACCAAGCCGATGATCGCGCGCCCTCGAACCGTGAGAGGCTGGCACCGGCGCATGGACCGATCTAGGCGGCCGCGCCGCGGCGCGTCAACGGCCGACCGCTGTTCGGTCCGTGCCAGACCCACACCTCGCTGAGGATCAGAGGAGGATGCGCCGGGCTCCGGGCAAGAAAAAACCCGCCGGATCGGAGATCGGGCGGGCCGGCGCGGTGGCTGGGGGACCTGGATTCGAACCAGGACTAGAGGAGTCAGAGTCCACCGTTCTACCGTTAAACTATCCCCCAATCAGCCGTGAGCCCTGCGCATCCGGTTTCGAAGATGGCGGGGCAGAGCCCGCAGCGCATCGAGCGGCTCCGGGCGTGGGCGGTGAGATAGGCGGAATGGTTCGGGAGGTCAACCGGTTGTTCTGCTGTTGACGCCACCTCGGCCGCGGCCGTAACCGTGAGGTCGCGGATGCTGCCAGGAAGGGTGGCCGAGTGGTTTAAGGCAGCGGTCTTGAAAACCGCCGTGGGGGCAACTCCACCGTGGGTTCGAATCCCACCCCTTCCGCCAGCAGGCCTGGATCGTGGACAAGCTTCCCGCCGTTTGGCGGTCCACCCCACCGTCTGCCCCACCAGCTGACGGGACTCGTTGGCTCAGGGACCCGCGACCGTCTCCGGACTGCGCGAGGCCGCCGAGATCACGGATCAGGCGATCACGGCATCGTCCGGGCGGGCAGCCTCGTCACGAAGAACATACCGCCGAATATCGTCGCCGCAGGCGTGCCCTGCCGGGTTATTCGCCCGATCACGGAAGGGGATCGCACCGGCTTCAGATCGGTTAAGGATCGGCAGCGGGCCGAATGGCGATGTCCGCTCCGATGCCTCTGCCCCCTGAAAGCGGACCGGGGCAGAACCACTCTGGCCAGCCATCACCTTTCGAATATCTTGCGAACTTCATGACTGGGCACGAAGCTTCGGAATGCGCCAGCTATCCGGCTGCAGTTTCCGGACCGGGATCGCGCTGGGACCGACCCTGCGCCAAGCTCCTGGCGATCCTGGATCGCTTCGCCGCGTAGGCAGGAGCGACCATCGGGTAGTCGTTCGGCAGGCCCCACTTCGCCCGGTACGTCTCCGGCGTCAAACCACAGGCGGTCAGATGCCGCTTGATCGTCTTGTACCGCTTACCATCCTCGAAGCTGATCAGTGCCTCGCGTGTGATCGACGCCCGGACCATCTTCGGTGTCGCTTTCCTGTCTCCATCCGCGGTCGACGGATCGGTGGGCTGAAGGCCGGTCAGGGCAGCGGCCGCCGTCGCGATCAGCGCCGGCATCTCCGAGGCTGCGACGCGATTGTGAGACACGTAGGCCGCCACGAGGTTCGCCGTCATTGCGCTGTAATCGAGGGAGACGTTGCATGCGTTGGCCGCATCATTATTCATTTCTCTGTCTACTCCCGCACATTTCGGTCGAAAATTGTCTATACGTCTTAGAAAGACGCGGCGCATATGAAATCTAATCCACATTAATGTAATGTATTCATAATGACTACTTTAGGTAAAGGCACTCGCGTTGATCTGGCTATCGGTGGTTGATATCCGGGCGATACAGCGCTTCGAGGCACTCGGAATCGCGTGCTTAGGACAATGCGCTTATCGTGATTCAACGCAGGGTGGCGTCGAGCGCATGACGCGCCTCACAGCAGGCCGCGTCTTGCAGGCGGCTCGACTCGTCACGAGGCCATCAGAATCGCTCACCGCGTTTCCGCCCTGACGAGTCTGGATCCCTTCCCGACGCCCGCGGCCGGTCGCATAACAGCGCTCCAGCGCCGGATTTTGTCTGCTCGGAACAGGGCCCTGTCAGCGTGACTATGCTCACGGCCAATCGCGACCCAACCCAGACGGCCGGAACGGAGCTGACGGTTCCTGAAAGCGGCCTTCCACGGATCGTCGGACTCCATCGATTGAGTGCGGTCTCACATCCCGGAACGCGATTGCCGTGGGGCAAGTCTTCTGGATCTCTATAGAGACCGTCGGACCCTCGGGTGCGGGCTTCTTCCAGAGGATATCCCGGTAGCCGGGATGAAGCTGCAAGTTTTCGGCAATCGCCGATCGCCTGGCCGCGATCGCGTCACGCCTCGGACCGTTGACGGGTCAGATACGTCAACTGCCATGAGGCTTAAGAGGGCGTCGGCTGTCTTGGAGCTTACCCCGACGCTGAATGTTAAGGATCAGGCATGCGGTGCGCCATAAGGCGGCGGTGACCGCGATCAAATCTGCTACACCGATGATGATGCCGAGGCAGCCAGCCATCGAGCGTGACCTGTCTCGCGAATGCATCCTGGATACCGATATTCGCCATTAAGCATCGATTGATTGCGTTGTCGTATCTCCAGATAACGATATTCAGGTGCACACTCGTAATCTACTCCATCATTCTATTATCGAATATTATATTGAAATCTCTGTTGCATGATCTGCATAATCAATGTATTTTAATATTATTTTAAGTAATGCAGATTACTTTGTGTCACTTAAAGAAGTATAAAGTGGTGCCTCTATGCTGCGAAACTCCAGTATCCTGATCAAGGCGTCTGTTCCGCTGCTGATCATGGCCGCAGTCGCCGCCGGCCTGGTTCATTACGCCATCGGAGAGCTCAATCTACTCGCAGGGCAAATGCGCGAGATCGTCGACACGCAGGCAGTCCGCCTCGAACGGATCTTGGCTGTTCAGGTCAACACCAACGATGCAGCGATCCAGGCGCGCAACCTCATTCTCGAAACCCGCGAGCAGGAGATGGCCGGCTATAAAGTGCGGTACGATGCGGCTGTAAAGACGTCACTCGATGCTGCGAACACCTTGATCGCGATGGCGGACACGCCCGATCGGAAGGTCACCAACGAAACTCTCCAGAGTATTCTCAAGGAGTTCTACTCTGCTCTGGATAAATCCAACGCGCTCGGCCTCAAGAATGACAATGAAGCTGCTGCTAAGGTCCTTCTGACTGACGCTTCTGCCGCGCGCACCAAGATGCGGGATTTTGTTCAAGGTCGCGTCACGCGGCTGAACGCCGAGCTGCGCCAAGCCCGCGATGACTCCGAGCAGGCCGTCACCACGGCTAAAACCGTGCTGATCGGCGCCTCCGTGGCTGGCCTCGTCAGCGCCGTCGCGCTCTCCGCGCTGATCGTGATCTTCGGCATCACCCGCCCGCTGGGCAGCCTCGTGGGCGTCCTGCAGCGGATGGCCAAGGGCGCGGTCGACGCCGAGATCCGCGAGGCCGCCCGCGGCGACGAGATCGGGGCCGTCGGCCAGGCCGTCGAGGGCATCAAGACCATGGTCGCCCGCAAGGCCGCCGAGGAGGCCGAGGTGAAACGCCGCGCCGATGAGGCCGCGGCTGCCGAGCGCAAGCGTACCATGATCGAGCTCGCCGACGGCTTCGAGCGCGCCGTCGGCGGGATCGTCGGCCTGGTCTCGTCCTCGGCCACCGAACTCCAGGCCACCGCCCAGCAGATGACCGCCACCGCCCAGGAGACCGCATCCCAGTCGACCACCGTGGCCGCCGCCGCCGAGGAGGCGTCGACCAACGTCAACACGGTCGCTGCCGCCGCCGAGGAGCTCGGCTCCTCCGTGCAGGAGATCGGCCGGCAGGTGACCGGCTCGGCCCACCTCGCCCAGGCCGCGGTCGGCGAGGCCGACCAGACCGCCCACCTCGTCCAGGCGCTCAGCCAGAACGCCGCGCGGATCGGCGACATGGTCGGGATGATCTCCGGCATCGCCGGCCAGACCAACCTGCTGGCGCTCAACGCCACCATCGAGGCGGCCCGCGCCGGCGCGGCCGGGCGGGGCTTCGCGGTCGTGGCCTCCGAGGTGAAGGCGCTGGCCGAGCAGACCGCCAAGGCGACCGAGGAGATCGCGCGCCAGATCGGCGAGGTCCAGGGGGTGACCGCGCAGGCGGTGACGGCGATCGGCGGGATCACGGGCCGCATCCAGGAGATCGACAGCGTGGCGACCTCGATCGCGGCCGCCGTCGAGGAGCAGGGCGCGGCGACCCAGGAGATCGTCCGCAACGTGGCGCAGGCCTCGGCGGGGACGCACGCGGTGACGGGCAACATCGCCGGCGTGGCGCAGGCGTCGGAGGAGACGGGGGCTGCGGCCTCGCAGGTCCTGTCGGCGGCCTCGGAGCTGTCGCGGCAATCCGAGCATCTCGGCGCCGAGGTCGCCCGCTTCCTCGCAACCGTGCGCGCCGCCTGAGGGTGGCCACGGCCGAGATCCGCGTCGTCCCGGCCCGGCCGAACGGCTCAGACCAGTCCGACCGGCTGCACGCAAATCTCGCTGCCGCGTACGCGCGGGGCGAGGATCTCGGCGCGCGCGCCGCACATCTAGGCCGGCGGCGAAAGGCTGCTCCAACTGAGCCGCGCGTTGGAGCACCCGATCAAGGATATGGATCTCTCGCTCCATGAGCTTGGGCTGCAGGATGCTGCCACGATCGAAGCCTTGCGAAGCTTCGTGAGCGCGGCAGAGGAGCTCGCCAACTCGACGCAGCGGTTTCCGCCCACTCTGTGACTGTGGCCGCCAATCGAAGCTGGACGCTGCACCGCCCCGTCGTCGCACGGAGGCCGCCTTGGGCGGGCTGTTGCTGATCTCTGATGATCCGGACCGGGCGCCTCGCACGTTCCCTCGGCCCCGCGCGGCGTTGCACCGTCCACGACCTGTATGACGACATCGCGCCGGCGGAGCTGCCGGACCTCATCGTCGGCGACGTCGCCGGGCTGACTTCGGAGCCGCTGCGCGCGACCGGCGCCCTGTTTCTGTTTCTCACCTGAGGCAACGCTGCCCGCGCCGAGGCCCAGGCCCGGCTCCTCGCTCCGACCGACATCCTCCCGGCCCTGTCCGTGCTCGAGCGGCTGCTGGATCGGATCGACCGGCTCCAGGACCGAACGGACTGGTGCCGACCCATACCGCTTTGTGGACAGCTGTCTGGCTGATCCCGAAAGCAGCCATCCGCCAGTCAGTCATCGACATCGGCTCAGAATGAATTGAGGTTCCTCAACATAGGGCACTGGAGCATCTCTGGCCCTGCACTCGGCAGGCTGCTTCCAGATCTACGATTCCCCTACGTTCCGGGCAGTAGCGCTGTAATCGTCTCGCTTCTGCGAGCTTTCGGCGCCCGGCAATCGATCGCCGGTAGCCGGGAGCCACCATCCATACCTTGGAATGCGTTCGCCCGGAGCCGAGCTCCGGGCGTGGTGTAGACGCTCAGGGTGAGGTTTACCGCAGGAGCTGGAGGACGCCCTGCTGGGCGGAGTTGGCCAGCGACAGGGCCGAGATGCCCATCGACTGGCGGGTCGACAGCGCCTGCGAGTTCGCCGCCTCCTGGTTCAGGTCGGCGTTGGTCAGGTTGGCCGAGCCCGTCTGCAGCACGTTGATCAGCTGCTTGGAGAAGTCCTGGCGGTTCTGAACCACCGACAGGTTCGAGCCCAGCGCGCTCGCCGCGGAATTCAAGGTCGCGTCGGCTTTGGTCAGGGTCGACAAGGTCTTGTTGACGTCCGCGTTCAGCAGGAAGTTGCCGAGGCCGTTCTGGCTCGACGAACTGTTCGAGCTGGTGATCGACGACAGGCCCAGGCCGCTGGAGGTCGCGTCGACCGAGGCGACGTTCAGGTTCGAGCTGCCGGTGTCGTTGAACTTGATGTTCATGTCATTGCCCTTGCCGGCAATGAGGTTGACGCCGTTGTAGCTGGCGTCGCTGGCGAGCTGCGTGATCTGGTTGAGCAGGTTGTTGTACTGGTTGGCCAGCGAGGCGCGCTGCGTCACGCCCGAGATCGACAGGTCGCTGGACATCACGGTGCTGGCGGCGGTGCCGTAGGTCGAGGCGGTGGTGGCCGAGGCGGTGAAGCCGAGCGCCGTCTGGCTGCCGGAGTTCTGGAATTCCACGTCCGCCTGGGCGTTCAGGACGATCTTGGTGCCGGTGCTGTCGGCCGAGAAGATCGCGCCGGCGCCGAAGGCACCGCTCGACGCGGTCGAGGCCGAGCTGACCGCGGCGTTGAGCGCCGCGACGGTGGCGCTGATGCTCGAGGAGGCGGCGACCGTGGCCGAGACCGAGCTGCCGTTGATGGTCAGGAGCACGGTCGAGGAGGCGGTGCTGGCGCTGTAGGCGTTGGCGGCGGTGCCGGTGGTGGAGAGCTGGGTCGAGAGCGCCTGGCTGGCGATCGACTTGGCCTGGCTGACCAGCTTCTGGATCGAGGTGATGCCCTGGTTGGCGGCCTGGATCGACTGGATGCCGTTGGAGATGCCGTCGAGGAGGGAGTTCAGGCTCGAGGAGCGTCCGTCGAGGGCCTGGGAGGTGAAGAAGTTGGTCGGGTTGTCGAGGGCGGAGTTGACGGTCTTGCCGGTCGCGAGCCGGTTCTGGGTGGTCGACATCAGCTGGGCGGTGTCCTGCAGCGAGAGCAGGTTCTGACGCGTCGCGGCCGACAGGGTGATCGAAGACATGGATCGCTATCTTTCTGACTCAACGCGCCGCTTTTTCGGCGGGCTCATGGACAACGGCGCTCGAAATTGATCAAGCTCGACTCGGAAACAATGCAGAAATTAAATTACCGAAGTGAACAGAAATATAACGACGCGCGTTGCCGGCGACTATACTTTTCATGGAACTGAGACACGTCGAGTCGCCCAAGGGTTGATTCTGAAGTGACGTGCCGCGTCAGGAGAGGGCCGAGGGTTTCCACCGCCATGCGCAGCATCGAGCCCTTCTCGCGCTTGGCCCCATTGTAGCCCGCTCGTTCGCCGCTCTCGGGCGAGGAGCGCGAGGTCCGGCCGTCGAGCATGGTTGCGGTCGGCTCCGGCGCCCGACCCGCGGCGAGGTGCAGCACCGCGCGCGGATCCTCGGCCCGTTGCTCGAAGCAGCCACCTGATAGTCCGCGCTGCGCCTGCCGATACACGGCAAACCAGGGCGGCAGGTCGTGCGGCCTCAGCCGCCACAGGCAGCCGGTCCTGACGATGTGGCGCAGCGCGCTGAACACCTCCCGCAACGCATGCTCGCGCTGACCGGCATCCTCGCGCAGCAGCGTCAGTTCGTGCGCGACCGGCGCCCGTTCCTCATCGGAAACGTCGGGCAGATACGGCTCGCGGGCAGGGCTCATCCCCACCCACCCGAGCATCAGCCCCAATCAGGACCCTAACAGCCTGAGAGCGCGTCTGAAGAGCAGAATGCACAATAGCCCCGCGCGGCGGTGTCGGCGGGGCCGGAGATAATGGTCTGGAAGAACCAGACGGGTGTCGCATACCGCGGACCATATTGCTAAGGCTGATGTCTTGGGTCCAGCAGTTGCCGGCGCCGGCGGCTGAGCTATTCTCATTCTTATGCACACAGTCTTCGCTGTACTCAGTCTCGTCGCTGTCGGACCGGCCGCTGCTGCGGATGTCTACCTGTTCGATCTGCTGCGCCGACCCGACTACGAGCGCGCCTACAACGCGATGCTGAGAAGTGGTCCTTCAGTGCCGAAGTGGGTGACGGCCTATAGCCGCACGTCGAACGGACCGTCCCAACCTTCCAGAGAAGTAAAAGCGGATGGCGAAACCTACCTGCTCGCTGACGTGTGCAAGGTCCACGACTGCCTCGACCATAAACTTCAGGTGATATTCGCGCCGGGCGGGCGGCGCGCGTGGGGCCGGCTGTATGAGAACGGCCGCACCAGCTGGATAGGCAGCCCATCGCCGGCGCTCAGGAAGGCGGCCGATCGGATCGGATTCTGAGGCGGTCGCATATTCCACGTCGCGACGTCCCGATCGGCTCACCGGGCGGAGGGCCGGTGTTCAGCCTCAGGCGCGCTCGGCCGTCTTCTGCATCAGCTCCAGGAGCCTGCGTCGATCCTCAGGATCACGGACTAAATTGAAAGCGGCCAGCAACTCCGCGCACTCAGCGTCGCTGGCGACCGGGGCCACCGGAATTGCCGCGGCGGACGCTCCCGCATCGACGGCGTTCGGTGGCCTGTAGAACGCAGAGGGCGGCACCTGCACCGCTTCCGCGATACGACTCAGGAGCCGTTCCGTTCTCTGTTGCCGAAGCGTCGAGACCCAGCATTCCTCCTCATGATGAAGGGCGCTGGGGGGCGGCGTCTTGCTGCTCATAGGCCTCCGTCTCGGCGTCCCGCACGCGCCGTGTACACTGTTATACCGTTTCAAATTCTATTTGAATGCGTGTGAAGCGCAACGGTTGTGCTAGCGCAAAGCTTGCCCTTTGTGGTTGTGTCGTGCGACAGGTCACATGGGTGTGAGCGAACAGCGAGAGCAGGTACGGCGTGCCGAAGCCCCGATCCCTTGGCGGTCAGACGTGTCCGAAGGCATTTCAGTCGGCGCTCGATGAACTCGACGTCATCGGCCAGTGGGAGTGGGACGCGGCGACGGACTGCGCGCGCTCGGACGCCTTCGTGGCGCTGCTCTTCGATGTCGACCCGCAGCAGGCGGAGGCGGGCGTTCCACTGACCCAATACGTCGAAGCCATACACCCCGAGGATCGGGTGCGGGTTCTCGATCTGATCCGGCGCAGCGCCGGCGAAGGTAGCACCTTCCTGACCGAGTACAGGGTCATCTCGGTCGACCGTCAGACCCGCTGGGTTCTGGCGCGAGGCCGCTTCACCGCTGATCATCAGGGGCGACCGGTCGGTGGTGGCGGCATCCTCGTGGACATCACCTCACTGCGGATGAGCGAGGGCACTTTCGCGGAGGGCACGCGCCGCCCCGATGAAACCGCGCTCGACCGGGCCGCCGATCGCGCCATCGCCGCACAGCAGGCGATTGTGGAGTTGCGAGATCCGGCTCTGAAAGCGCTGGCCGACGCGCTCTTGATATCGCTGGGCCGGAAGCTTGCGCAGCAAGAGGTGCAGGACCGGCGCCGGAAGATGAACTGATCGAGGGCGCTCTTGCCCCCTCACGACGCGGAAGCGCGCCCGACGTCACCAGCGTGTGAGCCGCGACGCGAGGCCGCTCATCGGCAGGATGGCCGGCGGCTACCACGCCATCTCCACTGACGGGTGAGCTGACGATCGATAGACTCGCGGCCGATGTGCCGGATCTCGCCTGCAAGCCTCTGCCGGCTCCGCACGCTCGCTCAGACCGACGCCGCTTCTATCAGGTGAGCGGTTACCTGTGTGGCCTGTAGGTGGTCGGCTTGGTCGTCGCCACCGGGTCGACTGATCTCGAGAACGTCGAGTACAGCGTCACCGATACCAGTCGAGCCGAGTTCGAGGGGCAGCCCGGTCTATCCTCGTCCAGCTTGTACGGCCTCATGGATTTTCGCGCGACCGGTCCCCGGATCCGAAGCGCGTCCAGAAAAGTGGGCGTGCGAGGAACGCGACGACCGTGTCGGGCTGCCGGAGCCGGTCCTGATTGTCCGCTCAGGATCGCAATCGGATGTCGCGCTTTCGTCTCGAAGCGGACATGCTGCCTCCGGTTCGATCCTGCTGATTGGACCGATGCGCGCTGGTTCCCCGCGCGGACAGAAGGGGAAGCGGTCCGATAGGTGTTGCTTCGACCAGACACTGGCGCATCATCTCATGCGGCAGGTGCCCCTATGGAATGCCTAGACCCTCAACCCGGAAGGCGACCGGTCATAAGGCGAGTAGGGCATCGTGACGCGTTATTCATTGTCGCGGATGCAGTCAGCGCAACAAGATCAAGCATCGTGAGGAAACTGCTCGCAAATAGGCGATGCGATACTCTCGTAAAATGGAAGACTTTAAGATAGCGTCATGGCTTCGGATCTTCCTTTGTCCGCGTTCCGCATCTTCGAGGCAGCGGCGCGACGTCGCTCTTTCAAGGAGGCTGCCGGCGAGCTGAACCTCTCGGCCAGCGCTGTCAGCCACGCCATGAGCAAGCTCGAGGAGTCGCTCGGCGTGCCTCTCTTCGAGCGCGTCGGGCAGGGTATCGCGCCAACGACAGCGGGAGAGGCGCTCCTCGACCACGTCAGCCGGGCTTTCGCCGAGCTGCATCGCGGGCTCGACATGATCTCGACGCGCGGCTCGCAATTGCTGCGCCTGCATTGCGCCCCGAGCTTTGCCGCACAGTGGCTGACGCCCCGGCTGTCGGGTTTTCTGCGCGACCATCCTGGGATGGAGGTGCGACTGGCCGCAGGCATGGACTACGCGCGCTTCACCAACGACGAGTTCGATGCCGATATCGTCTACGGCCCCCCGCGCGGCGAGGGCTTGCTGCGCATGCCTCTCGGCGTTGAAACGGTGACACCGCTCTGCGACCCGTCGCGAGCAGAGCAGATCAAGAAGCCGTCCGATCTGTTCCGGCATCCCTTGATCCAGAGCGACACGAAACTGGTGCGCTGGCCGCACTGGTTCGACAAGAACGGCCTGACGGCGCCGGCATCCGCAGCCCTGCGCTTCGACCGCAGCTTCCTGGCATTGACCGGAGCGGCCGACGGCCTCGGCGTCGCCCTGGAGTCGACGCGTCTCGCGGAACGGGAAATGACGATCGGACGCCTCGTGGCACCGCTTGCAGGTCGGTCAGTGGATATCCACTACACCGGTCACCATCTCGTCTTTCCGCCATCATCGCGACGGCGCGAACCTCTGAGGATCTTCGCGCGCTGGCTCGCTAGAGAACTGTCTGTATCGCTTAGCTCGGAGCTGGAATAGCGTTTAATGAATTTCATTCATGTTTGAATGCAATCTTCGCGTTTGTTCATTGCCTCTCGGGCAGCCATAAGGGCGTCAACGATAGGACGCGAGGAAACGGCTCAGACGCTGACGCCCGTCAGAGCGCGGCCCAAGAGGGTGAGCTGGCTTCATGCCACGCTTTCTCCGCCTCCCATCGCAGAAGAAGCCGGGTTCGGCCGGTTTGCAGGGAGGGTCTACATGCTTCTCGAGAACAAGGTCTGCGTGATCACCGGGGCGGCCTCCGCCCGCGGCATCGGCAAGGCCACCGCCCGGCTCTTCGCGAAGCAGGGCGCCCGCGTCGTCATCCTCGACCTCGACGCCGGCCAGGCCGAGGCGGCCGCCCGCGACCTCGGTGACGGCCATCTCGGCCTCGCCTGCAACGTCACCGACCGGGGCGCATGCCAAGCTGCCGCCGATGAGACGATCGCCCGCCTCGGCTCGATCGACGTGCTGATCAACAACGCCGGCATCACCCAGCCGCTCAAGCTGATGGATGTGGGACCGGAGAACTACGACGCGGTCACCGACGTCAACCTGCGCGGCACGCTCTACATGAGCCAGGCCGTGGTCCCGCAGATGCGGAAGCAGAAATCCGGCTCGATCGTCTGCATGTCGTCGGTCTCGGCCCAGCGCGGCGGCGGCATCTTCGGCGGTCCGCACTATTCCGCGGCGAAGGCCGGCGTCCTCGGCCTGCAGAAGGCCATGGCCCGCGAACTGGGCGCTGACAGCATCCGGGTCAATTCCGTCACTCCCGGTCTGATCCAGACCGACATCACCGGCGACAAGCTCACCCCCGAGCTCAAGGTCGAGATCGCCAAGGGCATCCCGCTCGGCCGCCTCGGCGTCGCCGACGACATCGCCAATGCCTGCCTGTTCCTGGCCTCCGGCCTGTCCGCGTACATCACCGGCGCGGTGATCGACGTGAACGGCGGCATGCTGATCCACTGAGAGGGAGGACCTCATGTCAACCGAACGGCCCCACGAGGGTTCGAACATCTCGCTGGCCGACCGGGCCTACAATATCCGCCGCCACGCCCTGCTGATGGGCGAGGTCCAGGGCCAGGGCTACATCGCCCAGGCGCTGGGCATCTCCGATGTGCTGGCGGTGAGCTACTTCCACGCGATGACCTACCGTCCGGAGGATCCGGAATGGGAGGGCCGCGACCGCTTCTGCCTCTCCATCGGCCACTACGCCATCGCCCTCTACGCGGCGCTGATCCAGGCCGGGATCATCCCGGAGGACGAGCTGACGAGCTACGGCGGCGACGACAGCCGCCTGCCGATGTCCGGCATGGCCGCCTACACGCCCGGCATGGAGATCACCGGCGGGTCGCTCGGCCACGGGCTCGGGATCGCGGTCGGCATGGCGCTGGGCCTGAAGCGGAAGAACGCGAAGAGCTTCGTCTACAACCTGTTCTCCGACGGCGAGCTCGACGAGGGCTCGACCTGGGAGGCCGCCATGTCGGCCGGGTCGTTCAAGCTCGACAACCTGATCGGCATCGTCGACGTGAACGGCATGCAGGCGGACGGCCCCTCGCACGGGGTTCTCAACTTCGAGCCGCTGGCGCCGAAGTTCGAGGCGTTCAACTGGTTCGTTCAGCGGGTCGACGGCAACGACCTCGACGCGCTCGTGAAGGCCTTCGATGCCGCCCGGCACCATCCGGGCCCCGAACCCCGGGTGATCATCTGCGACACGAAGATGGCCAAGGGCGTGCCGTTCCTCGAGGAGCGCGAGCGCAACCACTTCCTGCGGGTCGAGCCGGCCGAGTGGACGCAGGCGCTGGAGATCCTGGACGAGGGGAGGGTGCAGTGAGACGCTCGAAATATGAGAGGCCCGCGCCGCGCGTCGGTGGCGGCGCCAAGACCTCGGCGATGATCGCCTCGCTGGCCGCCCCTGGGCAGCGCACGAAGCCCGCCCCGTTCGGCCACGCCCTCGTGGAACTCGCCAAGACCCGGCCCGACATCGTCGGCCTCTCGGCGGATCTGGCCAAGTACACGGACCTGCACATCTTCGCGCAGGCCCACCCTGACCGGTTCTACCAGATGGGGATGGCCGAGCAGCTCCTGATGAGCGCGGCCGCCGGCCTCGCCCGCGAGGGGTTCGTCTCGGTTGCCACCACCTACGCGGTGTTCGCGGCGCGGCGCGCCTACGACTTCATCTGCCTAGCGATCGCGGAGGAGAACCTTAACGTCAAGATCGCCTGCGCGCTGCCCGGCCTGACCACCGGCTACGGGCCCAGCCATCAGGCGACCGAGGATGTCGCGATCTTCCGCGGCATGCCGAACATCACGATCCTCGACCCGTGCGACGCGCACGAGATCGAGCAGATGGTCACGGCCATGGTCGCTCATCAAGGCCCGGTCTACCTGCGGCTCCTGCGCGGCAACGTCCCGCTGGTGCTCGACGAGTACGGCTACCGGTTCGAGTGGGGCAAGGCCAAGACGATCCGCGATGGCCGCGACGTGCTGGTGATCTCGTCGGGCCTGATGACGATGCGCGCCCTGGAGGTTGCCGAGGCCCTGCGCGAGGATCGGGTCGACGTAGCGGTGCTGCACGTGCCGACGATCAAGCCGCTCGACGCGGCGACGATCCTGGCCGAGGCCCGTCGCGGTGGGCGCCTCTTGGTCGTCGCCGAGAACCACTCGGTGGTCGGCGGCCTCGGCGAGGCGGTGGCGGGATTGTTGATGCGCGACGGTACCCTGCCGGAGCGCGGCTTCCGTCAAGTCGGCCTGCCGGACGAGTTCCTCGACGCCGGAGCGCTGCCGACCCTTCACGACCGCTACGGCATCTCGACCGAGGCGATGGCCCGAAGCATCCGCGGTTGGCTGTAGGCGCAGCCGTCGCTCGCGACAACAAGCGACTACTCGCACCCATAGCTGAGCTGAATTGAGATGATCGCGGATCTCCGCGTCCGCGATCATGCTGTGCCGTAGAAAGATTTCTCTATTCATTCGGTCGGATCGCGCGCTCCGAGCGATGATGAGCGCCTGAAAACAATTAACGAATTCAATATTCGATCAAAAAAATAAAAACGCTCAGCAAAAGGGCGACCTGCACGCATGGGCAGAGGCCGGCGATCTCAAAGACCGTAGCAGGCCGGATCGCGCCACCGAGCATCATCAGGGAGTGACATCGTGAGCACATTCAACATAAGCCGTCGGACACTTCTTGCCGGCGCCGCGGCTGTCCCGATCTTCGGCATCATCACGCGCCGGGGCGAGGCCGCCGAATTCGGCTACAAGCTCGCCACCGGGCAGGACCCGACCCATCCGGTCAATGTCCGGGCGCAGGAAGCGTGCGACCGGATCCGCGAGGCGACGAGCGGGCGCGTCGACATCAAGTTGTTCCCGGCCAATCAACTCGGCTCGGACACCGACCTGCTGTCGCAGGTGCGGAACGGCTCGGTCGAGTTCTTCAACCTCTCACACTCGATCCTGTCGACCTTCGTGCCGGCGTCCAGCCTGCCCAACACCGGCTTCGCCTTCAAGGATTACGATGCCGTCTGGAAGGCCATGGACGGGGCGCTCGGCGACTATGTCCGCGCCGAGATCGCCAAGACGCCGATCACGACCATCTGCAAGAGCTGGGACAACGGCTTCCGTCAGATCACCTCCTCGACTCGTGAGATCAGGACGCCCGAGGATCTGAAGGGCTTCAAGATTCGCGTGCCCCAAGCACCGATGTTGACCTCGCTCTTCAAGGCTCTCGACGCCGGGGCCGCGCCCATCAATTTCAACGAGCTGTACTCGGCGCTCCAAACCAAGGTCGTGGAGGGCGAAGAGAACCCGCTGCCGATCATCGCCACGACGCGCCTCTACGAGGTGCAGAAGTCCTGCAGCCTGACCGGCCACGTCTGGGACGGCTACTGGATCCTCGGAAACAAGCGCGCTTGGCAGAAGCTGCCCGAGGACCTGCGCGCGATCGTGACCAGGGAGTTCGACCGCTCGGGTCAGGATCAGCGTGCGGACGTGGCCAGGCTCAGCGACTCTCTGCGCACGACCCTGTCAGAGAAAGGGATCAGGTTCATCGATGTCGACCGCGAGCCTTTCCGTGCCGCTCTCGCCAAGACGAGTTTCTACAAGGACTGGAAGGCGAAGTTCGGTGAAGTCGGCTGGAGCCACCTCGAAGCCGTATCCGGCAAGCTCGGTTGAGGGTGGGGTGTCATGCACGTCGATATCGCCGCCGCCGCCTCTGTCGAGGCAACGCCCAGTCACGGCCTGCACGGGCCCCCGCTGAGCGGTCACCCATGGCTCGGGACCGCCGATCGGTTCCTCGGTCATCTCGTCGAGATCCCGGCCGCCCTGCTGGTGCTGGCCGAGATCGGGGTGCTGCTCGCCGGCGTCGTGAGCCGCTACATCTTCCATGAGCCGCTCGTCTGGTCGGACGAACTCGCCGGCATCCTGTTCCTGTGGCTCGCCATGCTGGGCGCCGTGGTCGCCTTCCGCCGCGCCGAGCACATGCGCATGACGGCGATCGTCGCGATGACCGGACCCCGCACCCGCGCCTTTCTGGAAACAGTCGCGCTGGTGGCCGGCCTGATCTTCGTGAGCCTCGTCCTGCACCCGGCCTACGAGTTCGCGGCCGAGGAAATCTACGTCCAGACGCCGGCCCTCGATCTCAACAATGCGTGGCGCGCCGCTGCCTTGCCGATCGGCCTCGGCCTGATGCTGCTGGTCGCCGTCATCCGCCTCTTCGAAACGGCCGATTGGCGGATGACGGCCGGCGCGCTGGTGCTCGGCGTTGCGGTCGCGGGTGGGCTCGCCGCCCTCCAGCCTTGGCTGGCGGGGCTGGGCAACCTCAACCTGCTGCTGTTCTTCGTCGTCGGCGTCGGCGCGCTGGTCTTCTCCGGCGTGCCGATCGCTTTCGCGTTCGGCCTGTCGACCTTCGCCTACATCACGCTGACCACCGACGCGCCCTCCATGGTGGTGGTCGGCCGCATGGACGAGGGCATGAGCCACCTCATCCTGCTCGCCGTGCCGCTGTTCGTGTTCCTCGGCCTGCTGATCGAGATGACCGGCATGGCGAAAGCCATGGTCGGCTTCCTGGCCTCGCTGCTCGGTCACGTCCGCGGCGGCCTGCACTACGTGCTGGTCGGGGCCATGTACCTCGTCTCGGGCATCTCCGGCTCCAAGGCCGCCGACATGGCCGCCGTGGCGCCCGTGCTGTTTCCCGAGATGAAGGCCCGCGGCGCCAAGGAGGGCGACCTCGTGGCCCTGCTCGCCACCACGGGCGCGCAGACCGAGACGATCCCGCCCTCGATCGTGCTGATCACCATCGGCTCGGTCACCGGCGTGTCGATCACCGCGCTGTTCACCGGCGGCCTGATGCCGGGCCTCGTCCTCGCCGCGACGCTCTGCGCGCTGGTCTGGTGGCGCTACCGCCGCGAGGACCTGAGCCACGTCGCCCGGCCGTCCGGCCGGGTCATCGGCCGCGCCTTCCTGGTGGCGATCCCGGCGCTGGCGCTGCCGTTCGTGATCCGCTTCGCCGTGGTCGAGGGCATCGCCACCGCCACCGAGGTCTCGACCATCGGCATCGTCTACGCGGCGCTGGCCGGCCTGCTGATCTACCGCCAGTTCGAGTGGCGGCGGCTCTACCCGATGCTGGTGACCACCGCCGCGCTGTCCGGCGCGATCCTGCTGATCATCGGCGCGGCCACCGGGATGGCCTGGGCGCTCACCCAGTCGGGCTTCTCGGAGACGCTCGCCGTCGTGATGAAGGGCCTTCCGGGCGGCGCGCCCGGGTTCCTGTTCGTCTCGGCCTTCGCCTTCATCATCCTGGGCTCGGTGCTGGAAGGCATACCGGCGATCGTGCTGTTCGGGCCGCTGCTGTTCCCGATCGCGCGGGCGGCGGGCGTGCACGAGGTGCACTATTCGATGGTGGTCATCCTCGCGATGGGCATCGGCCTGTTCGCCCCGCCCTTCGGCGTCGGCTATTACGCCGCCTGCGCCATCAGCCGGATCAACCCAGACGCCGGGATGCGCCCGATCGTCGGCTACATCCTGGCCCTGCTGGTCGGGCTGCTCGCCATCATCCTCGTCCCCTGGTTCTCGATCGGCTTCCTCTGAGGCGATGCAACGCGATCCGGGGCGCGACTGCATCCACTGGGATGCAGCCGCTTCCTCGTCGGGGGACTGTCCGATCAGCGCATCCTGTGAGGTGCCGCCGACCCGCGAGGCCGCACGGCCCGACCGAAGAGGGCAGTGAGCGCGGCCTGTCGCTCATCGGTCGCCCTGGACAAGGCCACGTGCTGGATCGGATCGCCGCTTGCCCCCGCGATCGCGAGCGACTGCGCCGGCTCCTTCCAATGCACGCGCGTTCTGGCCCGGAAGATCGGAGCCGAAATGGCTTGCGGGCCGGCATCGATCGCCTGCCTGAACAGCCTCTACGGCGACAGCAGGGGCGGACCCGAGGCTCATCGCGCGGCGACGTCCGAGCATCCGGTCGAGCATCACCCAGCGTTCCGATCCGCTGGCCGCGATGACGCGGTAGAGGCCCCCGCCGTCACCGGCCCCCCAGCCCGTCACGGCCGTTCCGTGCGGCGCCTCGATTGACCGTCAGCCAGTACGGCCGCAGCCGCGCGGCGCCGTGACTGATTTGCGCCACGTGGCCGATACGGTTAGTCAGCCTTAACCGTGTCGTCTTTGCCTGCGCGATGGCGCGACGCGACCGGCGGGCGTTCAGGCGATGGCCTGTCGCAGCCGATGCTCACTTCGTCCGCGCGACACGCAGGACATTATTAACTATTCGCGGATTGCTTGTTGGCAATCTTGATTTGACAGCGCGCCACGTCCGGCGAACCAGAATGGTGATGAGACGGCGTCGATGCTTGATCTGACGGGCTATCGCCTGACCTACGACGACGAGTTCAACGCGCGCAGCATCTCGCAGAACGGGGTCGGGACGACCTACCGCGATATTCGCGCCGAGTGGCGGTACGACGCCAACTCCGACATCGGCTTCGGCCGGTCCTCGTTCCTCGATTCCGGGTCCGGTTACGATCCCTTCAGCGTCCAGAACGGTGTCCTGACGATCACGGCGGCGCCGCCCGGGACGAGCGCGTCCGGCTATCCGGGGAGCTGGCAGTCCGGGCTCATCAGCACGCAGGGCAACTTCTCGCAGACTTACGGCTACTTCGAGATCCGCGCGGATTTCTCCAACAATCCCGATGCCTGGGACGCCTTCTGGCTGCTGCCGAATCAGCAGAGCCCGCAGTCGAGCAGCGCCAACGGGCACCAGGAGCTCGACGTCGTCGAGCATTACGGAAACAACGACCGCGGCGTCTACAGCACGATCCACACGACCGACCCGCAGCCGCCCGGAACGACCTGGCAGCAGACCCGCCAAGTCTACAGCGAGATGCCCAATCCCAACGGGTATCACACCTACGGCATGAACTGGCAGGCCGATCGCATCAGCTTCTACGTGGACGGTCAGCTCGTCGGTTCGCAGGCGACGCCGTCCGACCTGCACAGCCCCATGTATCTGCTGGCCAACCTGGCCGTGCAGAGCACGGCGACGACGGGCACCCGCTTCAGCTCGAGCATCGACTATATCCGCGTCTACTCGAACAACCCCAACGCGGTCGCGGTGCCGCAGGACCGCGTGTCGTCGCCGGATGGCCGGGATCCGGGTCTGTACGGGGCGACGGCCGGTCTCCGGTCGGGCGCCGGCGCGGCCGGAGCGCAGCCGGGCGCGGCCGGGTCGAACTCCGGTTCGACGGCGCCTGCATCGGGCGCCAACGGGTCGAATGGATCTTCTCAATCGTCCTCGGGGACGGCTCAAGGGACCGCGGCGCCGGGAAACGCCCCGTGCTACTGCACCGGCACGTCCATCAGGACCGACCGCGGCGACGTCGCTGTCGAGCGGCTCGCGGTGGGCGACAGGGTCGTCACGGCCGCGGGCCTGCATCGGCCGATCCGGTGGATCGGTCGCCGCACCTATCCCGGATCGTCGGCCCCGCCGACCGAGCGGCCCGTGCGCATCCGGGCCGGCGCGCTCGACGACGGTGTCCCCGCCCGCGACCTGCTCGTCTCGCCGGACCACGCCGTCTGGCTGGACGGGCTGTTCGTCGCCGCCGGCCACCTCGTCAACGGAACCAGCATCACCCGCGGTGAGCGCGTGATCGATCTCACCTACTGGCATATCGAGCTCGACAGCCACGACCTGTTGCTGGCGGAGGGCGCGCCGGCCGAGAGCTTCCTGCCCGCTCCCGGCCTCCGGCGGCTCTTCGACGGCCGCGATCCGGACGACAGCGCGATCGGTCCGCAGGCCTACGCGCCGCGCACCGCGCTCGGTCCCCAGCTCGCCGCCCTGCGCAGGCGGCTGATCCGTCGGGCCGGCGCGACGTCGCGTCCGGGCGCCGTGCGGGCGTGGCTGGATCGCTGCGCGCTGCGCGCGGACGGCGCGCTGCGCGTGGCCGGCTGGGCCCACGACGCCGCGCAGCCCGACGCCCCCGTATGCTTGGACATCGTGGTCGACGGGACGATCGTGGCGGTGACGGTGGCGGCGGAGTACCGCGCCGACATCGCGGCGGCGGGCGTGGGCGACGGCCGGCACGGATTCGACCTCGGCGTCGAGGCGCCCCTCGCTCCCGGTGTGCCGCACGTGGTCGAGGTGCGTCGCTCGATCGACGAGGCGGTCATCTGCGCCATGGCCGCGGACGCGGCGGGCGTGTGGCGGCCCCTGCTGGCCGCCTGACGCGCCACCGCGGCCGCGCGGCGGACGTCAGGCGCGCCGCATCAGGCTGGACGCGCGGAGGTCCGACGCGCGCAGGTCCGACGCGCGGCCGCGCGCGGCCGGACCGCGAGCCCCGGACATGCGCGGCGGCTCGGCCTGCCGGATCTGGTCGAGCAGCAGCGGGCGCGCGAAGTAGTAGCCCTGGGCGCAGCGGATCTGCGTGGCGCCGAGCAGGTAGGCGACCTCCTCGAAGGTCTCGACGCCTTCGGCCACCACCGTCATGCCCAGCGCCGCACCGAGCGACTCGATCGCTTTCAGGACGATCTGGCTGCGCGGCCGCTTGTCGATGTCGGTGATGAACGAGCGATCGATCTTCAGCTCGTCCGCGGTGATGTCTGCCAGGGCCGCGAGGGACGAGTAGCCGACGCCGAAATCGTCGATCGAGACGCGCGCGCCGATCGCCCGGATCTTCGGCAGGACCTCGCGCTGGAAGCGGCCCGTCGTGAAGAAGGCCTCCTCGGTCAGTTCGAGCACGAAGCGCTCCGCGAGGCCGGTCTCGCCGAGAGCCGCGCAGAAGGCGGTCATGAACGGCACGTCGCAGGCCTGTTTGGCGGCGATGTTGAGGCTCACAGTGACGTCGGGTCCGAACACCTCGTCGATGTCGGGCATCGCCTGCACCGTCTCTGCCAGGAGCTGCAGGGTGATCTCGTTGATCAGCCCGAGCTCGATGGCGAGGGCGATGAAGTCGCCGGGCGCCTGGATCATGCCGACCTCGTCGCGCCAGCGCAGGAGCACCTCGACGCCCGTGACCGCGTGGGAGCGCATGTCGACCTTGGGCTGGAAGGCGCAGCAGAAGCAGCGGTCGCGGATCGCCAGCCGGAGGCGCTGCTCCACGGCCATGCGGGCCGTGGCGGCCTGGCTCATCGCGTCGTCGAAGACGCTGACGCCGCCCTTCAGCTCGCCCTTCACCCGGTACATCGCGTTGTCGGCCTGCCGGGCGAGGGTCTCGTAGCTGTCGCCGTGCTCCGGGAAGAGGCTGACGCCGATGGAGGCGGAGGCGAAGATCTCGTGCCCGTCGATGAAGAACGGCTGCTTCAGGCGCTCCGAGATGGCGCGCACGGCTTCCAGCGCTGCATCCCCGTCGGTGACGGGGGCGAGGAGCAGCACGAACTCGTCGCCGCCGATCCGCGCCAGGAGGTCGCTCGGGCGCAGCGCGCCGCCGATCCGGTCGGACACCTTGCGCAGCAGGGCGTCGCCCGCGGCGTGGCTGTAGTAGTCGTTGATGTGCTTGAAGTTGTCGAGATCGATGAAGGCCAGGGCGAACCGGTCCCCCGGCGCGGATCCCGCCAGGACATCCGCGATGCTCTGCTCGAACATCGTCCGGTTGGGCAGGCCGGTCAGCGCGTCGATGAAGGCCTTGGTGATCAGCTCCCGCTGGATCCGGTGATGGTGCGTGATGTCGGTCAGGGTCGTCAGCGTAAAACCGTCCCGGCCCTCGGCGACCGGCCGCGTCCGCACCTCGAACATCCGGTCGTCGAGCGCCTCGACGGTCGCGGCGTCCCGGGCGCTTCCCGCCGCGGCGGGAAGCGCCTGGACGGCCCTGTCGCCGAGGGCGCGCGCGGCGGCGTTGGCGAGGACGCAGTGACCCTGCGTGTCATGGACCACGACCCCGACAGGGAGCGCCTGGAGGGCGGCCTCGAGCAGGGTTCGACGCTCCGGGAAAGCGGGCTCGCTCATGCCCCGCCCTGCTGCCAGAGGGGCTTGGCAGGCTGGGCTCCGGTCTGGGCACCGGTCTGGGCTTGGTCGCCGCCCTCGAGGGGGCGGCGGAGAAGACGGCGATGCACCTGCTCGAGGGCGGCGCCGTGCGGGCTGTCCGAGCCCGCCTCACGCCCGAGGCGCGCCGCCGCGGCCGGATCGCTGTCGTACCCGGCGACCTTGTTCATGGTGGCGCCGCGCCAGCGCTCGACGACGGCGCCGACGAAGGCCGCGCCGGCGACGGTGGCGTCGTCCTCGACGGCCCTGCCGCTCGCGTCGTTGCGCGGGTGACGGGCCGACGGCAGCGGCCGGAAGGTCATCCGCGCCGGGATCGGGACGCCCTCGCCGAAGGCGATGACCTCGCCGGTGCCCAGGGACGGCACGAAGGTGAGGAGGTTGGTGGCGTCCGAAACGGCCGCGGCCAGGAAGGCCTGGTCGCGCGCGTTGGTCATGCGCATGGCGAAAAGGGTGCTGCATTGCGACATGATCGTCGCGTCGAGCTCGGCCGGGCGCTGGGTGACCAGCCCGAGATGGACGCCGTGCTTGCGGCCCTCGCGGGCGATCCGCGCCAGGGCTCGGCGCGTCGGCGTGAATCCCACCGACCGGTCGGCCGAGGCGAAGCGGTGGGCCTCCTCGCAGACGAACAGCAGCGGGACGGCACCCTCGCTCCAGATGCCGAACTCGAAGGCGAGGCGGCAGAGCACGCACACGACGGCGTCGACGACCTCCATCGGCAGGCCGGCGAGCTGCATGATCGTCATCGGCCGCCCGTCGGGATCGAGCCGGAACAGGTGCGCCAGGATCTCGCCCATCATGTCGCCGCCGACATTGGCGTTGTCGAACATGAAGCCGTGCCGGGGATCGTTCCGGATCGCCTCGATCCGGGTGATCAGCCGGTGATAGTGCATCCGGGACACGCGGTTCTCGAGCCGACCCATCCGCTCGTCGATGAGCGCGAGCAGGTCCTGCAGCATGTAGGGGACCGGCGTGTCCACCGTGTAGCCGGCGCCCTTGCCGAAGGGCCGCTTGACGATCTGGCGGTCGCTCGCCTCCTTGTACTGGCCGTACTTGCTCTTCGCGAGGGGGATCACCTCGGCCAGGATCTCGATCTCCTCGTCCACGGCCGGCCGGCCGCCGTAGATGACGTCGGCGATCTCCTCGAGGTTGAACAGCCAGAACGGCAGTTTGAGGGTCCGCGGGCTGATGACGCTCGCGCGGTCGCCGAAGCTGGCGGCGTACTCGTTGTGCACGTCCAGCAGGAAGACGCGCACGGACGGTCGCGCCCGCATCACCTCGTCCAGGATGACGGTGACGCCGCTGGACTTCCCGACACCGGTCGCACCGAGCACCGCGAAGTGCTTGGAGAGCAGGTCGTCGATCTTGATGCAGGCCGGGGTCTCGGGATCCTGGTAGAGCGCGCCCACGGCCGCCGTACCGGTCGCCGAGACCTGATGGACGATCCGGAGGTCGGTGGCGGACAGGAGTTCCACATCGTCGCCGATTGCCGGATAGCAACTCACGCCGCGGCTGAAGCGGTGCGCCCCGTGCGCCGCGACTATCTCGCCGAGCAGGTCGAGGATCGCGTAGGCGCCCGGACGGTGCCCGCGCTCGCTGCCCGAGGACAGCGTGGTGACGATGCCGACGAGGATCGCCTCTCCGGCACGGATCCGGACCAGATTGCCGACGGTGACGCGCACCCTGGGCCGGCCGCCCTGCACGATGAGTTCGAGATGGACCTTGGATCCCTCGATCGACGTCACCGCGCCCATGGGCGACGCGGCATCGTCGTGCCGGACCGTTCCGTCGCCGCTCAGCATCGTTCGCACCCTGGTCAGAAACAGAATCGGCGCGATACTGGTCGGGCGTGATTAAAGTTCTGACAAAGAAATAAGCCCAGCGGAACAATGCTTAACCGATGCCTTACGGTTCGTGAGCATCGTCAAGGTTGTATTTGAGGACGGCCTCGACGGCCGCGCGCGAGGCGGCGGACCGGTCCGCGCGAAATGCAGCAGGAGCGTCTGACATCGGCGGACCGGCGCGGCGCGGGAGCACCCGCGCACAATCCACATGGAAGGTCGTGCCCGCTCCTGCCGGTTCCGGCCGCAGCCTATGCCACCTGACCGTCGGCGAAATGCTCGCGCATCCAGCACTCTCCGGAGATCCGCGCTCCGTTCTGCGTTACGAACGCGTAGGGTGAGTGCTCCACCACCGCGCCGCCGCGGCTGCGGATGATCCAGCGGAAACACCGCGGATCGTCCACGCACGGGACGATCTCGACGGTATGCGAGCGCGTGATTTCGGTCGTCATGACCGTTAAACGCTCGAGCGCGGGACTCCGCTCCACGGATCGTGTGTGGAAGGTTACCGAGCTGTGTGGGCGCGCACGCGATTTGGACCTGTCCGTCAGGTTCCATGGCCGGAACCTTCCCCGCCGAGGCCCGGTTCGGGCCCCAGCCCTCCGGCCGGGCGCGACCCGGCTCCGAGCGACAAGGATGCTGAATGCCGATCAAGGCCCTCAACGACCGCAAGAAGCTGTCGAACGACTTCAACGAGGCCAACGACGCCTTCATCGACGAGGTGCTGAGCGCGCTCCAGGGCGGTCGGATCCCCGTCGATCTTGCCCGCGCCTACCTCGCGCATCCGGTCGCGATGATGCACACGGACGGGGCGCAGGCCGTCGCCAACTACTTCGAGCGCATGCTGGCCCAGCGCCCGAACATCGACTGGACGCCGGGCGCCTGAGCGCGGCGAGGCACCCCGACGAGAAGGAGCGCGGATGACCGCCGCGACGAGATCGAGGATCTGAACTGGGCGCGGGCCGCCCTGGCCCGCCAGCGGAACGCCATCGCGCGGCGCCTGGGCGGCCTCGACCTGGCGCCGATCTCCATGGCCGAGGACCTGACCCGGACCCTGCTCGCCATCGAGGCCGTGGACCGTGCGCTTGTCGATGCGGGCCAGCCGCATATCGACATCGGCCATCGGCCGGACGCCTAGGGATTGCGGCGCGCCCGGTCGCGGATGAGTCTTCGCGTCCGAGTCTTGCGCCGCACTCCCTGGCGTGCGTACAGGCTCGGATGCTCTGAGGAGACCCGACGATGTCCGACCGCATGCCCGGCTTCAACACGCTGGCGATCCACGCGGGCGCCGCCCCCGACGCGGCCACCGGCGCGCGGGCGACGCCGATCTACCAGACCACCAGCTTCGTGTTCGACGACGTCGACCACGCCGCGTCGCTGTTCGGGCTCCAGGCCTTCGGCAACATCTACACGCGGATCACCAATCCGACGAACGCTGTCCTCGAGGAGCGCATCGCGGCGCTCGAAGGTGGGACCGCGGCCCTGGCGGTGGCCTCCGGCCACGCGGCCGAGTTCCTGACCATGCACGCCCTGATGCAGCCGGGCGACGAGTTCGTGGCCTCCAACAAGCTCTACGGCGGCTCGATCAACCAGTTCAACCACTCGTACAAGAACTTCGGCTGGTCGGTGGCCTGGGCCGACAACGACGACCCCGCCTCCTTCGAGGCGGCCATCACGCCGCGCACCAAGGCGATCTTCTGCGAATCGATCGCCAATCCCGGCGGCGTCATCACCGACTTGGCAGCGCTGTCGCAGATCGCCAAGAAGCACAACATCCCGCTCGTCGTCGACAACACCATGGCGACGCCGTACCTGATCCGGCCGTTCGAGCACGGCGCCGACATCGTGGTGCACTCGGCGACCAAGTTCCTCGGCGGCCACGGCAATTCGATCGGCGGCCTGATCGTCGACGGCGGCTCGTTCCAGTGGGCCGGCGACGCGCGCTACCCGATGATGAGCCAGCCGCGGCCGGAATATTCCGGCATGGTTCTGGCCGAGACCTTCGGCAATTTCGGCTTCGCCATCGCCTGCCGGGTGCTGGGCCTGCGCGATCTCGGGCCGGCGCTGTCGCCGTTCAACGCGTTCCTGATCCTGAACGGGATCGAGACGCTGCCGCTGCGCATGCAGCGCCACTCCGACAACGCGCTGACGGTGGCCAAGCACCTGTCGACGCATCCGGCGGTGTCGTGGGTCAGCTATCCCGGCCTGGAGACCGACCGGTACCATCAGCTCGCCCGGCGCTACACGCCGAACGGCGCGGGGGCCGTCTTCACCTTCGGGCTCAAGGGCGGCTACGACGCGGGCGTCAAGCTGGTGTCGAGCCTGCAGCTGTTCTCGCACCTCGCCAATATCGGCGACACGCGCTCCCTGATCATTCACCCGGCCTCGACGACCCACCGCCAGCTCACCGACGCGCAGAAGACTGCCGCGGGCGCGGGACCCGACGTGGTGCGGTTGTCGATCGGCCTGGAGGATCCGGCCGACCTGATCGAGGATCTGGACGCGGCACTCGGTGCGTGAGCCCGGCGTCATCGCGAGCGCGGTGAAGCGATCCTGGATTGCTTCGCTCCGCTCGCAAGGACGGCGGTGCTTCCAGCGATCTGACCAGAAGCCGCCGGCTGGCGCGAGGCGCACAGCCGGCGGGCTGCTCAGAACGCCTCCGCCTCCAGCGCCATGGTGCTCTCGGCCCCGGCCTTGATCCGGTTGAGGCGCAGGGCGGTCTCCGGCAGCATCCGCTCCATGAAGAACCGGCCGCTCGTCAGCTTCGACTCCCAGCGGGGGGAGGGGGCCTCGGCGTGCTTGGCCTGGGCGGCCTTTGCGATCTTCGCCCACATGTAGCCGAGGGCCACGAGGCCGAAGAGGTGCATGAAGTCGGTCGCGCCGGCGCCGGCATTGTCGGGCTTGCTGAACGCGTTCTGCATCAGCCACATCACGGCACCCTGGAGGTCGTTCAGCCCGGCCTGGAGTGGCTTGGTGAACGGCGCCATGGCGGGATCCTCGCCGTGGTCCTTAAGGAAGGTCTGGACCTCGCCCAGGAACGTCATCATCGCCCGGCCGCCGTCCTTCGGCAGCTTGCGGCCGATCAGGTCCATGGCCTGGATGCCGTTGGCGCCCTCGTAGATCATGGCGATGCGGGCATCGCGCACGAACTGCGACATGCCCCATTCCTCGATGTAGCCGTGGCCGCCGAGGAGCTGCTGGGCCTCGACCGCGTTGGCGAAGCCGCGGTCGGTGAATACGCCCTTCACCACCGGGGTCATCAGGCCGAGATGGTCGTCGGCGGCCTGCCGCTCCTTGGCATCCTCGGAGCGGTGCAGGATGTCGGCCTGGAGCGCGGTCCAGAGCATGAGGGCCCGGGCCGCCTCGTTGAAGGCGCGGATCTGCATCAGCGTGCGGCGCACGTCCGGATGGACGATGATCGGGTCGGCGGCCTTCTCGGGCGCCTTGGCGCCGGTCAGGGCGCGGCCCTGGAGCCGGTCCTTCGCGTAGGCGGCGGCGTTCTGGTAGGCGACCTCGGACTGGCCGAGGCCCTGGACGCCGACGGCGAGCCGCGCCTCGTTCATCATCACGAACATGGCGTTGAGGCCGCGATTCTCCTGGCCCACGAGCCAGCCCGTAGCCCCGTCGTAGTTCATCACGCAGGTGGCGTTGCCGTGGATGCCCATCTTGTGCTCGAGGGAGCCGCAGGACACGCCGTTGCGCGCCCCGAGGGACCCGTCGGCGTTCACCAGGAATTTCGGCACCACGAACAGCGAGATGCCCTTTGTGCCGGCGGGCGCGCCCTCGATCCGCGCGATGACGAGGTGCACGATGTTCTCGGCGAGGTCGTGCTCGCCGGCCGAGATGAAGATCTTGGTGCCGGTGATGCTGTACGAGCCGTCGCCGTTCGGCACGGCCTTGGTCTTGAGAAGCCCGAGATCCGTGCCGCAATGCGGCTCGGTCAGGTTCATGGTCCCGGTCCAGGCGCCCTCGACCATCTTGGGCAGGTACAGCGCCTTCTGCTCCTCCGAGCCGTGGACCAGCAATGCGGCCATCGCGCCCTGCGTCAGGCCGGGATACATGCCGAAGGCGAGGTTCGCGCCCGAGGCGAATTCCTGGATCGCCGTGTTCAGGGTGTGCGGCAGGCTCTGGCCGCCATAGGCCTCCGGCACCGACAGGCCCATCCAGCCGCCGCTGGCGTAGGTGTCGTAGGCGGCCTTGAAGCCGGTCGGCGTGCGCACCGTCCCGTCGGCCTCGCGGCGGCAGCCCTCGACGTCGCCCGTGCGGTTGAGCGGGGCGAGCACCTCCTCGGCGAGCTTCGCCCCCTCGCGCAGGACGGCCTCGACCACGTCGGGCGAGGCGTCGGCGAAGCCCGCTAGGTTGTCCCGGGCATGGAAGCCGAGGACGTCGGTGAGCAAGAACAGCGTATCCTCGACCGGAGCGCGATACTGCGGCATCTCTGGCTTCCCCCGTCTGGTGCGGGCCTCTCGGAACGGCCCGCCGCGTTGGCCGCATGTAAACGCCGCGCCGCTCCCGGAGCAACGGCTTCGCCCGCCCGGAGCGCGACAGGCGCGGCCGTTCCTCAGCAGCCGCGTGGTCGCGGCCATTACCGGGCCCATCAAACCTTAACTTCGTGTTTACCAAGAAAGTTAATGGTCACGCTCGAACGATCCGACGCGTGCGTCCGTGGATACCGAATTCCGGTCCCGCTCTGCGCCGAGGAAACGGACGCCGAACGCTGCCGACGACAGGCCACCGATGACCCGCAACGCGATGCCGCAGCTCGACAGTTTCGATCCCGAGGTGCTCGACGCGGCCCGCGACGTGGCGGCGCGGGCCGGGGTCCCGCTCGAGACCTGGATCGCGTCGGTGGTGCCGCAGCAGCAATCGGCCGGTCAGGGAAATCGCCGGCACCGGCGGCGCCACCGCGCCGAGCAGCTCGCCCTCGGCGGCAACCGGCCGGAGGCCTCGGCCGAGCGCGCCCTCCCGCCGGCCTCGCCCGACCAGCGGGCCCACGGGACAGCGCCGCGCGCCGAGGGCTATGGCGACGGTATCGCCGCTCTGATGGACCGCCTCGACGGTCTCGACCGCGCCCTCGACCACGAGCGGCGCGCCGCCCAGGACGCCGAGGCGCGCCGCCTCGCGGAGATCGAGGCCCGCATCGAGCGCGCCCTGAAGTCGGCCCCCGTCCAGCAGGTCACCGAGCGGCTCGGCGACATCGAGCGCCGCATGTCGCAGCTCGGCGAGCAGGTCGCCGCGACCCGGCCGCCCGGCCGTCGCCCGCGTCCCGCCGCCGCCGACATCCGCAGCGCCGTCCAGGACATCCGCCAGCGCCAGCGCGAGCTGGCACAGGGCGCCGAGCCGGCGCTCGCCGCGTCCGCGGCCGATGGCGGCGTCGTCGCCAGCATGCGCCTGGACCTCGCCCGCCGTCTGGAGGCGCGGATCGAGGAGGGCGTCGCCCCGTCGACCGCCCTGATCGAGCTTCAGGAGGAGACCACGCGCCTGCGGGAGGCGATCAACCAGCTCGCGACGAGCCGGGACATCGGCGCCCTCGAGCAGGCCGTCGTCACCCTAGCGAGCGGCATCGAGCGCGCCCAGGCGGGGACCGATCTCACCGCCATCGCGGTGCCGATCGAGCAGGTCCGGGCCCAGGTCGAGCGCCTCGCCGAGGAGGTGGCCGAGAACGTCCACAGCCGCGTCGCGGAGGACGTCCGGCGCCTCGCCGAGCGCCTCGACACCGCCGCCGCGACCGGCGCCGCCGGTCCGGACGACCGGACCCTCGCAGGCCTGTTCGCCGAACTCGAGGAGATCCGCCGTCAGATCGCCGCGCTCGCCGGCCCGGAGCGCATCCAGGGTCTCGCGCAGAGCCTGCAGGCGGTGAGCGCGCAGATCGCCCAGCTGCAGCGGACGGCCGCAGGCCCGGACCTCCGGCCGATCCTGGAGGAGATCCGCAGCGACGTGAAGATCGCCGCGCCGGCGGCGCTGGCGGAGCAGATCCAGGCACTCGCCGAGAAGGTCGACGTGCTCTGCGCGCGGGACGACTGGTCCGAGCGCACCGGCGACGTGAACGTGGCCCGCTCGGGCGACATGGCCTCCATCCACGCCATGCTCCGCAGCCTCGCCGACAAGGTCGATCAGGTCGGCACCAGGTCCGAGCACGAGGGCCTCGACGCCCTGGAGCGGCAGGTGGTCTCGCTGGCCGGCCGCCTCGACGCGCCGCACAGCGCCGATCCGGCGCTGGCCGGGCTGGAGCGCACGATGAGCGACCTGCTGCGGCAGGTCACGGCGCTCCGGGAATCGGCGCCGAGCGAGGCCGCGATGGAGCGCGCCGCCCGCAACGCCGTCGCGCAGAGCCTGCAGACATCCGGCCTCGGTGCCGCCGAGTCGGGCGAGATCGGCCTCCTGCGCGCCAGCCTCGCGGACATGCAGGCCCGGCAGGTGGCCTCCGATCAGCGCCTCGGCGCGACCCTCGACGGGGTTCAGTCGGCCCTGGAGCGGCTCCTCGTCCGGCTCGGGCCCGCCGAGACCGTCCCGGCGCGGGGGCCGTCCCTCGACGAGCGCCTGATGTCGTCTACGAGCCCGGATGTGGCCCTCGCGCCCGTCGAGGCGCGCGCAAGGTCGCGGCGCGACAATGCCGAGGCATCCCGCCTCGCCGACGACCTTCTGGAGCCCGGCAGCGGCCGGCCGCCGCGCGAGCCGCGCGCGGCCCGCGAGCCCTCCGCCCGCCGGGCCGCGCAGGAGCGCCTCGGCGACGTCGTCGCCGCGCGATCCGCGGCCGACTCCAAGTCCGAGACCGACATCAAGACCAGCTTCATCGCGGCCGCGCGCCGGGCGGCCCAGGCTGCCCAGGCGGAGCTGGCCACCGAGGCGCCCGCCGAGCGCCGGGAAGCCCGGAGTGACCGGGTCGCCGCTCTCCAGGGGGCAGCGACCGGCCGCCTCGGACGGTTGCGCGCCGAGATCGATCGCCGGCGCCGGCCGCTGCTGCTCGGCCTCGCGGCCATCGTGCTGGCTCTCGGCGCGCTCCAGGCGATCACCATGCGCGGCGCGGACGAGCCGCGGCCGGCGGCTCCGACGAGCCAGGTCGCGCCGTCCCGCGGCGATGCCGCGGAGGTCCAGAAGGACAATGCGGACGTCTCCAAGGACGCTTCGAAGGACGCTTCGAAGGACGCCGCCAAAGAGAGCGCGGAGTCGAAGCCGGCGCCGGCTGATCCGACGACGACCCAGTCTCTGCCCAACTCCGTTCCCCCGGACGCCCGGCCCAATGCCAAGGCGGCGGTGCCGCAGGTCTCGGGGATGAACAGCCTGCAGGCCGAGTTCGGCAACCTGCCGCCGGCGCTGGCGAAGGTGAAGCTCGCCGCCCTCGACGGTGACGGCGCGTCGATCTGGGACCTCGCCACGCGGGAGGCCGATGGCCGCGGCATGCCGCGCGATCTGTCGATCGCCGCCAAGCTCTTCGAGAAGCTGGCCGCGGCCGGCTACGCGCCCGCCCAGTACAAGGTCGCGGGCCATTACGAGAAGGGTTCGGGCGTCGTCCGCGACCTCGACAAGGCGAAGCTCTGGTACGGCCGCGCCGCCGAGCAGGGCCACGCCCGTTCCATGCACAATCTGGCGGTGCTCTACGCCGAGAACCCGGCCGCCAACGGCAAGCCGGATTTCGCCTCCGCGGCCTCGTGGTTCCGGCAGGGCGCCGAGTTCGGCGTCCGCGACAGCCAGTACAATCTCGGCGTCCTCTACGCGCGCGGCCTCGGCCTGACGCAGGACCTGATCCAGTCCTACGCGTGGTTCTCCGCCGCCGCGAGCCAAGGCGACGACGATGCCGGCAAGAAGCGCGACGACGTGGCCAACAAGCTCAGCCCCGCCGATCTCGCCAGCGCCAAGAGCCTCGCGGCGAACTTCAAGCCGCGAAAGATCGACGCGGCGGTCAACGAGCCGCCCGCGCCGAAGATGCCGGCGAGCGCGCCGATGTCCCTCCTCGGCGCGCCGATGCCCGGCGCTGTCCCGTTCACGGCGCCGCCGCGCCGGAGCTGACGCCGCTGCGGGCCCGCGGCCCGGCCGCGGGTCCGACCTTGACCGCCACGCCGCGATGCGGGAACGCTGCGGCAGGGCGGCGTCGGACCGGGGTCGGATCGCGCGGGTCGCCAACCCTTGCCGATGCCCGGAGGATGGATGGCGCACCGGAACTCTGTCCCGATCGGCGCAATCGTTCTCGGCGTGGCCGGACTCATCCCGTTCCTGGGCTTCGCTGCCCTTGCGGTGTCGGGCACGGACGGCGGCCTGAGCAGCATCGGCCTGTCGCCGCGCACCATCCTGTCGGCCTACGGCGCCGTGATCGCCTCGTTCCTCGGCGGGATCCGCTGGGGCGCCGCCGCGGCGCGCAATGGCGGCAACGGCGATTATCTCGTGGCCATCGTGCCATCCCTGGTCGCCTGGGCCGCGATGGCCGCCCCCGCACCGTGGGACCTGCGCATCCTCGGCGGCCTCGTGCTCGCCTGGGGCCTCATCGATCAGGATCTGCCCCGCCGCGGGCTCACGCCCCTCTGGCTCGGCCGCCTGCGCTTGGTCCTCTCAGGCGTCGCCGGCGCCGCGCTCCTCGTGGCGGCCTGACCGCGGAGCGGCGGGCGTGCGGCACGCGCCGTCAGGTCTCGCGGCTCATCTCGCGCAGCAGGTTCAGGACGGCGGTGCGCCGCGCCGGCGACTTGATCGCCTGGAACAGCGCGGCGACCTCCGCGCAGTCGCGCGCGTCCTGGTCCGCCGCGGTCTCGTCGGGCCGCTCCGTCTGGAGGAAATAGGTCGGACAAACATTCAGCGTGGCTGCGATCCGTTCCAGTAGCCAGCGCGTCGTCGGCGGGGTCGCGTCGTCAGTCATACCGTTGAAACTCGCACTCCGCCCGCTGGACCGATTCAAACGGCAGAGCTTTCCGCGGCTACCCTAGCCTTTCAGCGGCGGCGATGCCATCCTCAGGTTGCGTTCGACTCATCATTTGTCGCAGTGCGTGCATCAATTTCGAGCTAGGGCATGCCGCATTCGAAGCACCTCGACAGGACCTTCAGCGTGTTGCGCGATCTGGAACGGGCCGCATCGCCCGACGAGATCGCGCGGCTCCTGGTCGACGCCTTCACCCGCTACGGGGTCTCGTACATCATGGCCGGGATCGTCCCGGAACCCGGCCTGCCGAAGCGGCGGCACGCCGGGTTCGTGCTCGCGAGCACCATGCCGGAGGGCTGGGCCCGCCGGTACGTGACGCAGGGCTACGCGCTCCACGACCCCACGGTCCGGCGGCTGTGCACCACGGCGACGCCGTTCGACTGGAGCGCCGTGCTGCCGGATACCCCGACGGCCGGGCGCGTCATGAACGAGGCCGGCGATTTCGGCATACGCGCGGGCATCACGATCCCGTTCGTGACCCTCGACGGCGAGCCGGGCGGGATCAGCGTCTCGGGGGAGCGGATCGAGATCGATCCGGCCGAGCGCGTCGCCCTCAACCTCGTCGCGACCTACGCGGTCGGTCAGCTGCTGCTGATGAACAGCCGGCCGGCTGGGCGCGCGCCGGTGCGCCTCTCGCCGCGGGAGCGCGAGACCCTGCAATGGGCGGCGGAGGGCAAGACCGACGTCGAGATCGGCATCGTCATGGGCATCACTGCCGCCGGCGTCGACTACCATCTGCGCTCGGCCCGGGCGAAGCTCGACACCGTCAACCGCGCCCACACCGTGGCGCAGGCGCTCCGAGCGGGTCTGATAACCTAGAGAACGCGCCACGCAGTCCGCACATTCCGCGGCCCGGCATCGGTGAACGCGGTTCGCACCGCGGCAAGTCCTTGGCGCCGCTGCCGGCTGCGCTCGCGGACCCTACGGTTTCTCGTAGTACACAGCCCCCGGTGAAACGACGAAAACTCACGCCAGACCAACGTGAGGTTTGCTCGTGATCCACATCGTCACCCCCGCCAACGCGGATCGCTACGCCGACGCGATGGAGCAGGCCTGGCGCCTGCGCCACGACATCTTCGTCGCCGAGAAGGGTTGGAGCGAGCTGGCTAGGCCGGACGGCCGCGAGATCGACCAGTTCGACACGCCGCACGCGATCCACTTCCTCGCCATGGAGGACGACACCGTCGTCGGCTACAGCCGGCTCCTGCCGACCACGCGCCCGCATCTCCTGTCGGACGTCCTGCCGCAGCTCTGCGAGGGCGAGCGGCCAGTCGGCCCCCAGATCTGGGAGTGGACCCGCCAGGGCGTCGCTCGCTCGCACCGGGCCAAGGGCCGCGTCGTCAATCCGGTCTCGATCGCGCTGCTCACCGGGATCGTGGAGTGGGGCCTCGCCCACGGGGTCAACAGCCTGCTGCTGCAGATGCCGACCCTCTACATGATCCACGTCATCCAGCTGCATTTCCGCCCGCAGCCGCTCGGCCTGCCCGTCCAGATCGCCGGCGAGGAGATCATGGCCGCGACCGCCCGGTTCGACGCCCGCACCCTGGCCAAGCTCCGCGCCGTCCGCGGCGACAGTCGCTCGGTCCTCGTCTCCGAACCCGCTTACCTGGTGGCCTGAACATGATCTTCGACAGCAAGGATACCGCGCTGGACGCGCTCGCCGCGCAGTGCCTGCGGGTTCGCGAACTCATCGACTCGGTCGGCGATCCGCTGATGCGGGCCGCCATCGACCTCCTGCTTCTCGAGGTCGCCCGGGCCCTCGCCCAGACGGGTCCGCAGGACCAGGCGAGCGGCGCCTGAGGCGCCGGCGGCACGCGGATGTGAAAGCGGCGGCCGTCCCGGAGGGCGCCCGCCGCTTTTCGCGTCGAGGCTGGAGCCTCAGGCGCCCATCGCGGTCTTCAGGTTCTGGTCAACCTTGTCGAGGAAGCCGGTGGTCGAGAGCCACTTCTGGTCCGGTCCGACGAGGAGGGCGAGGTCCTTGGTCATGTGGCCGGCCTCGACCGTGTCGACGCAGACCTTCTCCAGGGTCGCGGAGAACTTCGCCAGATCGTCGTTGCCGTCGAGCTTGGCGCGGTGCGACAGGCCCCGGGTCCAGGCGAAGATCGACGCGATCGAGTTGGTCGAGGTCTCGCGGCCCTTCTGGTGCTCGCGGTAGTGGCGGGTGACGGTGCCGTGCGCGGCCTCGGCCTCGACGGTCCGGCCGTCCGGCGTCATCAGCACGGAGGTCATCAGGCCGAGGGATCCGAAGCCCTGCGCGGCCGTGTCGGACTGCACGTCGCCGTCGTAGTTCTTGCAGGCCCAGACGTATCCGCCCGACCACTTCAAGCAGGAGGCCACCATGTCGTCGATCAGGCGGTGCTCGTAGGTGATGCCGAGCGGCTTGAACTTCGACTCGAACTCCTCCTCGTAGACCTTCTGGAACAGGTCCTTGAACCGGCCGTCATAGGCCTTGAGGATCGTGTTCTTGGTCGACAGGTAGACCGGGTACTTGCGCGCGAGGCCGTAGTTCATCGAGGCGCGGGCGAAGTCGATGATCGACTGGTCGAGGTTGTACATCGACATCGCGACGCCGGCCTCGGGGAACTTGAACACCTCCTTCTCGATGACCGTGCCGTCATCGCCCTCGAACTTGATGGTCAGGCGGCCCTTGCCGGGCACCTTGAAGTCCGTGGCGCGGTACTGGTCGCCGTAGGCGTGGCGGCCGATCACGAAGGGCTGGGTCCAGCCGGGCACCAGGCGGGGCACGTTCTTGCAGATGATCGGCTCGCGGAAGATCACGCCGCCCAGGATGTTGCGGATCGTGCCGTTGGGCGAGCGCCACATCTCCTTGAGGCCGAACTCCTGCACCCGCTGCTCGTCGGGGGTGATGGTGGCGCACTTCACGCCGACGCCGTGGCGCTTGATCGCCTCGGCGGCGTCGACCGTGACCTTGTCGTTGGTGGCGTCGCGGTGCTCGACGCCGAGGTCGTAATACTCGAGATCGACGTCGAGATAGGGGTGGATGAGCTTGTTCTTGATCTCGGCCCAGATGATCCGGGTCATCTCGTCGCCGTCGAGCTCGACGACGGGGTTCGCTACCTTGATCTTCGCCATGGACCGATGCCTTCCCGCGTTGTCCCCGCGCACGGCATGCAAGGGCCGTGCGGTCGTTGTCCCGAGTGGCCTGACGGGCGCCCCGGGCCGGAATCGCCCCGCGACATAGCGCGGCCCTTCCGGCGACGGAAGGCGCTCGCTGTCATCCGGGCGGCATCGTCACTCGGCCCTCGACGGGTGCGGGCCCGCCGTGCCAGACGGCCGCCATGACGAGCCGAGACGCACAGGGCGACGCCCCCGAGGTTTTCCCGAGGAAGGTCACCGAACTGCCGCCCGGGATCGCCCCCGCGGTGATCCTGGTGGAGCCGCAGCTCGCCGAGAACATCGGCATGACCGCCCGTGCCATGGCGAATTTCGGCCTCTCGGAGCTGCGCCTCGTCAACCCGAAGAACGGCTGGCCCAAGAAGGGCGTGCGCGAGGCGGCCTCGGGCGCGACGCACGTCCTGGACGCGGCCACGATCTACGGCAGCGTCGCCGACGCCATCGCCGACTGCCGGTACGTGCTGGCGACCACGGCGCGGGAGCGCGGGCAGATGAAGCGGGTCTTCGCGCCCGAGGAGGCCATGGGCGAGCTCGCGGCCCGTGAGGGCCAGCGCACCGCGGTGATGTTCGGCCGCGAGCGGGTCGGCCTCACCAACGACGAGGTGTCGCTCGCCGATGCGATCGTCACCTTCCCGGTCTCCCCGGACTTTCCCTCGCTCAACCTCGCCCAGGCGGTGCTGCTGGTCGGCTACGCGTGGCGGCAGGCGAACGGCCGGGCGCGCCTGCCCTTCACGGGCGAACTCCTGTCGCCGCCGGCGACCCGCGAGGCGCTGATCGCGCTGTTCGGAAGCCTGGAGGCGGCGCTCGACGGGGCCGGCTTCTACCCGCCGGAGAAGAAGGAGATCATCGCCCGCAACATGCGCGACATGCTTCACCGCATGTGCCTGACCGAGCAGGATGTGCGGACGTTTCGCGGGGCGCTGCGGGCCCTGGCGCGGAAGGGCGGCTGATCAGCCGGAGGCCGGCTTCATCTCCGGCGGCTTGCCGCCGCCGAAGCAGCGGCCGACCGCCTCCCAGAACGCCGTCTGCTCCTCGGGGGTGCACTGCGCCATGCGCGCCTCGACCTTGGCGCGTCCGGCCACCGCGTCGGGCGTCGCGGCGACCTCGGTCTCGCTCGGGTTTCTCGCCTCGGCCATGGGCAATCCTCCGTTGCAGAACGAAAGCGCAGCTGGGCCGTGCGGTTCCGTTCCGCGGCGCAATCGGGCATGGAGTCGGCGATTGGCCGAGCGGCCGCGCGGTGGCGGGACGAGGGCGGGGTATCGGGTGCGGCTCAGCGTGGACAATCTGGCCTGCCGCCGCTCCGGCCGCCGCATCTTCGCCAATCTGTCCTTCGCCCTCGGACCCGGCGACGCCCTGGCGATCACCGGGCGGAACGGCGCGGGCAAGTCGAGCCTCCTCGCCATCCTGTCGGGCCGGCTGCGGGCCGATGCCGGGCGGGTCGACGTCTCCGACGTCGGCGAGGCGAGCCTGCCCGAGTGCCTCCACGCGGTCGGCCACCGCGACGGGCTGAAGAGCTCGCTCACGGCGGGCGAGAACCTCCTGTTCGCCCAGCGGCTCCTGGGCGCGCCGCGCCTGGACCCGCGCGCCGCGCTGGTGCGGCTCGGCCTCGGCCACGCGCACGACCTGCCGGTGGCCTATCTGTCGGCGGGCCAGCGGCGGCGCGTGGCCCTGGCGCGGCTCCTCGTCTGCGCCCGTCCGCTCTGGCTCCTGGACGAGCCGACCGCCGCCCTCGACACGGCCTCGCAGGCGGTGCTCGCCGAGCTGATGGAGGGCCATCGGGCCGGCGGCGGGCTCGTGATCGCCGCCACCCACCAGTCGCTCGGCCTCGCCCGCGCGGCGGAGCTGCGCATCGAGACCGCTGCCGCGGCGCCGGTCGCGGACGTGCTGGAGGAGTGGGCGTGATTCGCGCGGTCATCGCCCTCGTCGCCCGCGACCTGCGCCTCGCCGGCCGGGTCGGCGGTTCCGGCGCCCTGTCGCTGGTCTTCTTCCTGATGATCGTCGCGCTGGTGCCCTTCGCCCTCGGGCCCGATCTCAACCTGCTGTCGCGGATCGGCCCGGCGATCCTGTGGCTCGCCGCCGTTCTGGCGACGCTGATCGGCCTCGACCGCCTGTTCCAGGCCGACGAGGAGGACGGCTCCCTCGACCTGATGACCGCCGCGCCGGTGCCCCTCGAGCTTGTGGTGCTCGGCAAGGTCGCGGCGCACTGGCTGACCACGGGCCTGCCGCTCGCCCTGGCCGCGCCGCTCTTCGGGCTGCTGGTGGCCCTCGACGGCACCGCCATGGGCGCGACGTCCCTGACGCTGCTCGCCGGCACCCCGGCCCTGAGCTTCATCGGCGCGGTGGGCGCGGCGCTCACCGCCTCGATTCGCCGGGGCGGCCTGATCCTGGCCGTGCTGGTCCTGCCGCTGATGATCCCGACGCTGATCTTCGGCGTCTCGGCCGCGCAGGCGGCGAGCGGCGGCACGGTGCCGTTCCTCGTGCCGCTGGCGGTGCTGGCGGCGCTGACGCTGATCGCCGCCGTGGTCGGGACGCTGGCGGCGGCGGCGGCCCTGCGCTGGCCCGAATAGCCGGAGCGCTCCTGCGAGAGCCGGCCGGCGCCCGTCATCGTCGCGGCGATGCGGCCTCCCGCGATCCGACGTCTTCGGGGAGGTCTGCCGGATGCGTCTCGGCGCCCGGACTGAGGCCGAGGCCCGCGATCCGGTTTCGCCTCCGAGCGCGTTGACGCGCGGCGCCCCCCTGACTATAGAAGCCGCTTCGCCGAGGGGCCGCGCTTTCGCGCGCGTTGCGTCTCGGCCATCGCCAGACAACCTGACGCGACGACCGATTTCCGGCACAGCCGGCCCGTCGGCATCGCCCGACGAGAAACACGAGGACGTACATGGCCAACACCGCTTCGGCCAAGAAGATGACCCGCAAGATCGCCAAGCGCACGGCGATTAACCGCTCACGCCGCTCGCGCATGCGGACCTTCGTCCGCAAGGTCGAGGAGGCCATCGCCACCGGTAACCAGCAGGACGCGCTGGCCGCCCTCCGCGCCGCCGAGCCCGAGATGATGCGCGCCGCCCAGCACGGCATCGTTCACAAGAACAACGCCTCGCGGAAGGTCTCGCGCCTTGCCGCCCGCGTGAAGGCGCTCGCCGCCTAAGACGCCACGCACCACCGAGACGGTCTCGAGCCCGGCCTTCGCGCCGGGCTTTTTCGTGCGCGCTGTCCGGATCGGGCCGCGCGCTGCCGGCGGCGCCATGAGTCGAAAGCGTTAACCCTATCCAAGAATCGGCACGATTGCGGTTCCCGGAAACGGCGTGTAACTTAACAGAAACTGACAGCGGACAAGCAAAACACGACGATTTCGGGACTCCAGCGAATCGATCTGATTCGCCAAGACTCTAGCCGCCGTGTTCAGCTCCCGCCGGAACACTTGCGAATGGGAATCGGCGCCGTCCCCACAAGTCCCACTGTTAAAGGAACCGTAGGTAATTGTTGATAGGCTCTCCCAATCGGCAAAAGTTCCTCGCGGTGGGGTTGACTCCGTCCAGAGGACTCTGTCCCGCCCGTTCTTGCGGGACGCTGAGGGCGTAATTCGTGCGTACGCGCCGCCTGCGGGATTCCGTGGGCAGCGTCGGGAGAGCCAGTGATGCGTGTCGACGGAACGGTGGCGAGCGACGACGACGGGGGCCGCAACGGCGGCGGCAACACGGATTACGGGTCTGCCTGGGCCCGGGTGAAGCGCCGGCTGCGGGCCGAACTCGGCGAGGACGTGTTCGCCAGCTGGTTCGCCCGGCTGGAGCTGGAGGCCGTGGCCGGCGGAACGGCCCGCCTGACGGTCCCGACCCGCTTCCTCAAGAGCTGGATCGAGTCGCACTACCTCGACCGCGTCCTCAACACCTTCAAGGCCGAGGTCGAGGAGATCGCGCGGATCGAGGTCGGCGTGCGCGGGACCGGGGCGCCGGTCCGTCCGGTCGCCGTCGGAGCCGCGAAGGCAGGCCCGGTCAGCGGCCCGCTCGCCCGCCTCCACGCGACCAGCGCGCCGATGCCGGTCGCCGCGGTCGCGCCGACGCCCGAGGCGCGCGGCGCCGAGGCCGGCGGTGACCTGAGCGGCACGCCGCTCGACGCGCGGCTGACCTTCGCGAGCTTCGTGATCGGGCGCTCGAACGCGCTGGCGCACGCCGCCGCCGAGCGGGTCGCCAACCATCAGGGGGAGGGCGCGCTCTACAACCCGCTCTACCTCCACGCGGGCGTCGGGCTGGGCAAGACACACCTGCTGCACGGGATCGGCCACGCCGCCCGCGAGGCCGGCCGCCGGGTGATCTACCTGACCGCCGACCGCTTCATGTACGGTTTCGTCAACGCCCTGAAGACGCAGTCGGCGCTCGCCTACAAGGAGCGGCTTCGCGGAATCGACCTTCTGATCCTCGACGACGTCCAGTTCATCCAGGGCAAGTCGATCCAGGCCGAGTTCGGCCACACGATCAACGCGCTCATCGATGCCGGCCGTCAGGTCGTCGTCGCCTCCGACCGGCCCCCGACCGAGCTCGAGGCCCTGGACGAGCGGGTGCGCTCGCGGCTCGGCGGTGGCCTCGTGGTCGAGATCACGGCCCTCGACGAGGCTTTGCGCGTCTCGATCCTGTCGGCACGCCTCGCCGCCGTGCGGGCCGCGCATCCGGGCTTCGACGTCTCGCCGCAGGTGGCGGCCTACGTGGCCCGCGCGATCACCGCCAACGGCCGCGACCTCGAGGGCGCGGTCAACCGCCTGCTGGCCCACGCCACGCTCACCGGCACCGCCGTGACGATGGAGACGGCCGAGAGCGCGATCCGCGACCTCGTGAAGAACCGCGAGCCGAAGCGGATCAAGATCGAGGACATCCAGAAGCTGGTCGCCTCGCGCTACAACGTCTCGCGGTCCGACATCCTGTCGGAACGGCGCACCGCCGCGGTGGTGAAGCCGCGCCAGATCGCCATGTACCTGTCGAAGGTCCTGACGCTGCGCTCGCTGCCGGAGATCGGCCGCCGCTTCGGAGGCCGCGACCACACCACGGTGCTGCACGCCGTGCGCAAGATCGAGAAGCAGATCGGCGAAGATTCGGTGCTCGGCGACGAGGTCGAGCTGCTGAAGCGGATGCTTCAGGACTAGTCGAACGCGCGAGATTTCCCGCATCGCATCCGGGCTGAGTTTGCTCTTTCAGGAGCAGGTTCGATCCGGGCGGGCGCGGGGACGGCCGGGCACCCGGCTGATCTGGCCGAGCCCGGACGAGCACGACCAAACCACCCCCGCTGTCACGCGCCCTTCGCCGGCTCCCCGCTATCGGGGCTGGCCGAGGGCGCGCGCGCCGTGGCAGACTGGCGCGAACCGAGACGGCCCTGTAAGGCCGCGTCGCCGACCGGCGAAGATCGACGCCCCGGGGGAGTGCTGATGACGGACGCCTTCATCTACGACCACGTTCGCACGCCGCGCGGGCGCGGCAAGGCGGACGGCTCCCTCCACGAAGTCACCGCCCTGCGGCTTGCCGAGACGGCGCTCCGCGCCCTCAAGGACCGCAACGGACTCGATACCGGCCTCGTCGACGACGTGGTGCTGGGCTGCGTCGATCCGGTGGGCGAGGCGGGGGGCGACATCGCCCGCGCCGCCGCCCTCGTGGCGGATTACGGCGCGCACGTGCCGGGCGTGCAGATCAACCGCTTCTGCGCCTCCGGCCTCGACGCGGTGAACTTCGCCGCCGCGCAGGTCATGAGCGGCCAGCACGAGATGGCGGTGGGCGGCGGCGTCGAATCGATGAGTCGCATCGGCATCGGCGCCTCGGGCGGCGCCTGGCCGGTCGACCCGGCGATCGCCATCAAGTCCTACTTCATGCCGCAGGGCGTCTCGGCCGACCTGATCGCCACCAAGTACGGCTTCACGCGGGACGATTGCGACGCCTACGCGGTCCGCTCTCAGGAGCGCGCGGCGAAATCCTGGGGTGAGGGGCTGTTCGACCGCTCGGTGGTGCCGGTCCGCGACGTGAACGGCATCACGCTGCTCGACCGCGACGAGCACATGCGTCCAGGCACCGACATGCAGTCGCTCGCCGCGCTGAAGGCGTCGTTCGTGCAGATGGGCCAGATGGGCGGCTTCGACGCCGTCGCGACGGACGCGCATCCGGACGTGGAGAGCGTGGAGCACGTCCATCACGCCGGCAACTCCTCCGGCATCGTCGACGGCGCCGCCGCCGTGCTGATCGGTTCTAGCGCTGCCGGCGAGGCTGCGGGCCTGCGCCCGCGCGGCCGGATCCGCGCCTTCGCCAATATCGGGTCCGACCCGGCCCTGATGCTCACCGGGCCGGTGGACGTCACCCGCAAGGTCCTGGCGAAGTCGGGCCTGAGCCTGTCGGACATCGACCTGTTCGAGGTCAACGAGGCCTTCGCGGCCGTGGTCCTGCGCTTCTGCCAGGCCTTTGACCTAGACCCGGAGGCGGTCAACGTGAATGGCGGGGCCATCGCCCTCGGCCACCCGCTCGGCGCCACCGGCGCGATGATCCTCGGAACCGCGCTCGACGAGCTGGAGCGGACCGGGAAGGAGCGCGCGCTGGTCACTCTGTGTATCGGCGCCGGCATGGGCACCGCGACCATCATCGAGCGGGTGTGAATCCCCGCGCGCCCGGGAGCGGCGCCGCGCCGCTCCCCAAAGTCCGGGAACGCTGCTAGAGGCGCGGGCGACGCTCGGCCCTTTCGCGGTCCGGACGATAAAACAACGGGAGACAAGCCCTTGAACCGCCTGATTGCGACGCTCTGTCTGGGCGTCACCCTGAGCCTGCCGGTGGCCGCCCGCGCCGATGACGCGGCGGACCGCGTGGCCGCGGCCACCAACCTCGTCAACAAGACCCTGATCAAGAACCTCCAGACCGGGTTCAACGTCGCCCTGGAGAAGACCGTCGCGCCGATGCCGGAGGCCCGCGCCGAGGCCGTGCGCAAGGAGCTGCTGGACGAGTTCGAGAAGCAGCGGACCCTCATGGTCCAGGGGCTCTCGAAGGACTACGCCGAGAAATTCAGCCTCGCCGAGCTCAAGCACCTCGACGAGATCTACTCGGACCCGACCTACCTCAAGTTCCAGACGATGAACGCCGACCCCAACTCGTCGGTCACGGCGATCTCGCAGAACTCCGTCACCAAGCTGCTCAACATGCTGGCGGTGGCCGCGGCGACCGACAACGGACCGAAGCCCGGCGCCCCGCCGGTGCCGACGGTTCCGCCGGCCGCGGCTCCGGCCCCGGCGCCGAAGTAGGCGATGAGCGCCGCGCGCGTCGGTCCGGCGTCAGGCCGCGCGCGCGGCCACCATGGGGGTGAAGCCCGCGACCGGGGGCAGCCCCTCCAGGAGGGGCTTGGCGAAGTGGTAGCCCTGGACGAGCGTGATCCCGATGCTGCGCAGGGCGTCGAGCTCCGCCGCGGTCTCCACGCCCTCGGCGAGCACCGCCACGTCGAGGGCTCGGGCGATTGCGACCACGCCCGAGACGATGGCGTAGCGCCCGGCGTCGCTGTCGAGGCCGCGCAGCACGTCCATGTCGATCTTGATCAGGTCGGGGCGGAAATTGGCGAGCAGGCTCAGGCCCGCGAAGCCGGCGCCGAAATCGTCGAGCGCCGTCAGGAACCCCTGCTTCCGGTAGGCGGCGACGATGCCCTTGACGTGATCGATGTCTCGGAAGCGCTCCTGCTCGGTGAACTCGAACATGATCCGCCGGTGTGCGAAGTCGATGCGCCGCGCCGCCTCGAGCGAGGCGCGGATGCAGGCATTCGGCTCGTAGACCGCGTTGGGCATGAAGTTGATCGACAGCCGCGTGGCGCTGTCGCGGGGAAACAGCGTGCCGGCGAGCTCGATCGCCTTGACGCGGGCGGCCTGGTCGAACTGGTAGCGGGTCTCGTCGGTCACCCGGTCGAGGATCGTGTAGGCCGGCTCACCCTTCGGGCCGCGCACCAGCGCCTCGTAGGCCCAGACGCTGCCGTCCGCGAGGTCGAGGATCGGCTGGAACGCCATCGTGAAGTCGAAGTCGAGCTTGGTGCCGGCGCGACAGGCGCGGCAGCCGGAATCCTTCGTCATGTGCGGCTTTCGGTGAGTGACCCCGGCCGGCAGACAATGGCCGGACGCGCTCAACACAACCTTAATGCAAGTGCGCCGGCGGATCGTCGGCGGAACCCAGGGAGGACGGCACCGTGACGCTGACCGATTTCCGCTTCGAGACCGATCCCGACGGCGTCGCTCTGGCGACCTGGGACATGCCCGGCCGCTCGATGAACGTGATCACCGAAGGTGTGATGGACCAGCTCGAGCAGATTATCGAGCAGGTCGCGTCCGACCCGGCGATCAAGGGCTGCGTCATCGCCACCGGCAAGGACAATTTCTCCGGCGGCGCCGATCTCACCATGCTCCAGGGCCTGGGCCGGGCCTACGAGCAGCTGAAGGCCGAGCAGGGCGAGGAAGTGGCGATGCGCCACTTCTTCGAGGCCTCCCGACGCCTGTCGCTGCTGTTCCGGCGGCTGGAGACCTGCGGCAAGCCCTTCGCGGCGGCGATTCAGGGCCTGTGCCTGGGCGGCGCCTTCGAGCTGGCGCTGTCGTGCCATCACCGCGTCGCCTCCGACGACGGGAAGACCCGGGTCGGCCTGCCGGAGATCAAGGTCGGCCTGTTCCCGGGCGGCGGCGGCACGCAGCGGGTCGCCCGCCTGATGCAGACCGGCGACGCCCTGCAGATGCTGTTCAAGGGCGAGCAGATCCGCGCGCCCATGGCCAAGGGCATGGGGCTGATCCACGCGGTGGCGCCGCAGGCCGAGATCGTGGAGCGCGCCAAGGCCTGGATCCGCGAGGGCGGCTCGGCTGTGGCGCCCTGGGATGTGCCGAAGTTCAAAGCGCCGTCCGGCAAGGTTTACTCGCCCGCCGGCATGATGATCTGGCCGCCGGCCAACGCCATCTACCGGCGCGAGACCCACGACAACTACCCGGCTGCCAAGGCGATCCTGGCCTCCGTCTACGAGGGCCTTCAGCTGCCGATGGACCTCGCCCTGCGGGTCGAGAGCCGGTACTTCGCGCATATCCTGCGCTCGACCGAGGCGGCGGCGATGATCCGCACGCTGTTCATCTCCATGGGCGAGCTGAACAAGGGTGCGCGCCGCCCGAAGGACGTGCCGGCCACGAACCTGCGCAAGGTCGGCGTGATCGGCGCCGGCTTCATGGGCGCGGGCGTCGCCTACGTCACCGCCCAGGCCGGGATCGAGGTGGTGCTGGTCGACCAGTCGGTCGAGGCGGCCGAGAAGGGCAAGGCCTACGCCCACACGCTCATCACCGGCCAGATCAACAAGGGCCGCGCCAAGACCGCCGACCGGGAGGCGCTGCTCGGCCGGATCCAGGCCACGGCGGATTACGGCGCCCTCGCGGAGTGCGACCTCGTGATCGAGGCCGTCTTCGAGGATCCGCGGGTGAAGGCCGAGGTGATCCAGAAGGTCGAGGCGGTGATCCGCCCCGACGCGATCTTCGCGTCCAACACCTCGACCCTGCCGATCACCGGCCTGGCCAAGGCGTCGCAGCGGCCCGCGCAGTTCGTCGGCATCCACTTCTTCTCGCCCGTGGAGAAGATGATGCTCGTCGAGATCATCAAGGGCGAGGCGACCGGGGACGCGGCGCTCGCCACCGCTCTCGACTACGTGCGGCTGATCAAGAAGACCCCGATCGTCGTCAACGACGCCCGCGGCTTCTTCGCCAACCGCTGCGTCGGCGCCTACATCCTCGAAGGCCACAAGATGCTCTTCGAGGGCGTGCCGCCGGCGATGATCGAGAGCGCCGGCCGCCAGGCGGGCATGCCGGTCGGGCCGCTGTCGCTCAACGACGAGGTCGCCCTCGACCTCGTGCTCAAGATCGCCAAGGCCACCGAGGCGCAGGTCGGGCAGGGCGCCGTCGACCCGGCGCAGAAGGCGGTCCTCGCCGAGATGGTCGAGAACCAGGGCCGGCTCGGCCGCAAGAACCGCAAGGGCTTCTACGACTATCCCGAGGGCGCGCCGAAGCGCCTCTGGCCCGGCCTGAAGGACCTGCAGCCGAACCGCCTCGACCCCGACGCCGTCGACTTCACCGAGCTGAAGCAGCGGCTCCTGGTGGTCCAGGCGCTGGAGGCCGCCCGCACGGTCGGCGAGGGCGTGGTCACCGATCCGCGCGAGGCCGATGTCGGCTCGATCCTCGGTTTCGGCTTCGCGCCGTTCACCGGCGGGACCCTGTCGTACATCGACTTCATGGGCGCGGCGGCCTTCGTCGACCTCGCGCGGGCGCTCGAGGCCAAGCACGGGCCCCGTTTCCACGTGCCCGACAACCTGGCCGCGATGGCCGAGCGCGGGGGCACCTTCTACGCCGGCGCCGAGAAGCGCGCCGCCTGAGCGACGTCGGCCGGACGCCCGCCCGCGGCGTCCGGCAGCTGGGCGAGCTCCTCCAGCAGGACCGTCCGCGCGCAGGCGCCGAAGGCCCGCATCAGCCGCCCCCGGGCGTGGTCCGGGGGGAACAGCAGCGCGAAGTGCACCGGGAGCGCGGGGGCGAAGGGACGGATCGCGATCGGCGAGACCTTCGCCTCCTCGTGGGCGGCCAGCGGGTTCATGACGCTGACCCCGAGCCCGGCCGAGACGAGGGTGCAGATCGAGGCGCCGAGGCCGGCCTCGGCGGTGATGGTCAGGCCGATGCCGGCGGCCTCGAAGACGGCCTCGGTCCGGTCGCGCAGGGCGCTCCCGAGCGACGCGGCGACGAAGGGCACGCCCTGAAAATCCGCGGGCGCGAGCGATTCCCGCGCGGCGAGGGCGTGGTCCCGCGGCAGGACGGCGACGCAGGCGCGCGTCTCGACATGCTCGGCGCGCGCCTCCGGGGCGTCGCCGTACAGCATCGTCAGCGCGGCGTCGCAGGAGCCGGTGGCGAGCCAGTGGTTCACGGTCTCGTCGTCGCCGGAATGGATCGCCACGATCACGTCCGGATGCGCGGCGCGGAAGCGCACGACCGCGCGCGCGAGGAGCCCGCCCGCCAGTCGGGGCATCGCGGCCACCCGCAGCCGCTCCGCCCCGAAGGCGCGGATGCGCGCGGCCGCCGATTCCAGGCTCGTGAGGCCCACGAAGGCGCGCTCGACCTCCGCGTGGAACCGCGTCCCGTCGAGGGAGGGCACGACCCGGCTCCCGCTCCGGTCGAACAGGGGCAGGCCGGTGATCGCCTCCAGCTGCGCGATCAGGCGGCTGACCTGTGGCTGCGAGGTGTGGAGCCGGCGGCTCGCCTCGGTCATGGACCCGGTGGCCACCACGGCCCGGAAGGCCTCGATGTGCCGGAAGGTCATGCGCCGCTCGGCCATATCAGATCCGTATGCTCGGCAGGTGAATCGGCATTGGACGCACGCGCGCGGCCGCTCCTAGGATCAGTCGGCAAAGCTTCGGGCCGACTCCCCGTCGGGGCGGCCGGGCGCTGCGCCAGTTCAGACATAGCGAGGGGGTTCGGATCGTGTCGAGGACGCTGCCGCTTCTGTTGGCCACTCTGTGCTGGGCCGGCCTCGCCGCGCCGTCGGTCGCCGAGGGGCGCCTCGACAAGATCCGCGCGACCGGACAGATCAGCCTCGGCTTCCCGGACGCGTCGCCGCCCTTCGGCTTCCTCGACCAGAACGCCAAGCCGGTCGGCTATTCGCTGGAGATATGCGAACACGTCGCGCAGAAGCTCAAGGCCGCGCTCGGCCTGCCCAGGCTCGAGGTGCGCCACGTGCCGGTGATGTCGGCGACCCGGATCCCGCTGATCAACAACGGCACGATCGACCTGGAATGCGGCACCGCCAGCAACCTGCCCGAGCGGCACAAGCTGGTCTCGTTCGCGCCGACCACCTTCGTGGCGCAGGTGGTGCTGGTGGCCAAGAAGGACACGCCGGTGGATGTCGACGACATCGCCTCGTTCCGCGGCAAGGCCATCTCGGCGCAGGCCGGCGGCGAGACCCAGCGCGTCGCCACCCGGATCAACGTCCGCGACAAGCTCGACATCCAGGTGATGCCGGCCAAGGACACCGCCGAGGTGTTCCTGCTCGTGGAGACCGGCCGCGCGGCGGGCGCCATCAACGACGACGCCCTGGCCCACGCCACGGTTGCGGGGGCCAAGCGGCCGGCGGATTACAAGATCGGCACCAAGGGCCTGGAATTCGCGCCCTACGGGATCCTGGAGCCGAAGGACGACGCGGCCTTCAAGGCTGCGGTCGACAAGGCGGTGGTCGAGCTGATCCAGGACGGGACCGTGGCGCGCCTCTACGGCAAGTATTTCGAGCAGCCGATCCCGCCGAAAGGTATCAACTTGGAGTTGCCGATGAGCGACGTGCTCAAGCGGGCCCTGGCCAACCCCACCGATTCCGGTGACGAGGCGGCCTACCGGTAGGGCGGCGAGACCGACATGCGAGACGATCACGGCGAAGCCACGGACGCGCCGTCCGCGGTCGACCTGCGGAGCGACACCGTCACGCGGCCGACCGAGGCGATGTACGCCCGGATGCGGTCGGCGCCGCTGGGCGACGACGGGCTCGACGCTGACCCGACCGCCCGCGCGCTGGAGGAGACCGCCGCCGCGATGCTCGGCAAGGCGGCGGCCCTGTTCGTGCCGAGTTGCACGATGGGCAATCTGCTGGCGATCCTGGCCCAGGTTCAGCGCAGCGAGCAGGTCCTGCTCGAGGCCCAGGCCCACATGCTCCACACCGAGCGCGGCGCCGCCACCCTGACCGGGGCGTTCCTGGACGGGATCGCCGGGACCGACGGTGCCATGGATCTCGACCGGCTCGAGGACGCCCTCCGGCCGGGCGCGAGCCCGCTGTCGACGGCCATGATCGCGCTGGAGACCTCGCACAACGCCGCCGGCGGCACCGTGCTGCCGCCGGACCATATGGCCGCGGTGGCGGAAATCGCCCGCGCGCGCGGCATAAAGGTCCATCTCGACGGGGCCCGCCTGTTCAATGCCGCCACCCATCTCGGGGTCGCGTCGGCGGACCTCGCGGCCCATGTCGATACTGTGTCTCTGTGCCTCTCGAAGGGCCTCAGCGCCCCGGTCGGCGCCGTGCTCGCCGGCGACGGACCGGTGATCGCGGCGGCACGGCGCCTGCGGAAGATGATCGGCGGAACGCAGCGGCAGGTCGGGATCGTGGCCGCCGCCGGGCTGGAGGCGATCACCGTCATGGGCGCGCGCCTCGTCGAGGACCACGACCGGGCCCGGCAGCTGAGCGCCGGGCTGAACGCCGTGCCGCGCCTCGCGGCGAACCTGCCGCAGACCAACATCGTGCAGGTCGACCTCTCTCGGACCGGGCGGGACAGCGCGCGCTGGGTCGCGGATCTCGACGCGGCCGGCATCCGCACGCGCCCGCTCGGCCCGCGGCGGCTGCGGCTCGTCACGCACCGGCACATCGCGGCGGCCGACATCGACCGCGCCGTCGCGGCCTTCCGCGCCTGCCTCGACGCGGCCTGAGCCCGGTCAGGCCGCGCCCGCGACCCGGGTCTTCGCGCCGAGCATGCGGGCGAGGAGCACGACGTCGCCGGCATTGTCCGAGAGCAGGTCGGTGATGTCGCCGACCTCCAGCGCCTTCACGTGGCGGCAGCGCATGCCGTAGCGGCCGGCCGTGCAGGTGCAGCGCAGCTCCGGGCCCCCCGGCCGTTCCTCCAGGCTGACGTGGTAGCGGTTGCCGGTTGAGCCGCGCATGGCGAACCGCAGGGCCGCCGGCGTGTCGGGGAAGCTTGCCACGGCCCGGGCGCTGATCGCACCCGGCATGCGGCGCGGCACGGCTGGGCCGCCGACCGCCCGCGTGACCGGGAGGCCGAGCGCGGCCGCGAGGGCGTGCACGTCCGCGACCGCCCGCTCGCGCATCGCGGCGAGCGCGATCTCCGCGCAGGCGAAGGCGTCCTCGCCGGCGTCGTGGTGCTCGAAGCGGATGCCGAGGCGCCGCGCGACCTTGCCGAGCCCGCAGCCCTCCGGCGCCGGGAAGACCCGGCGTGCCACCTGGACCGTGCAGAGATAGGCGAGATCGGGGACCGGCAGGCCGGCCCGCGTCAGCCCGGCGCGCAGGACTCCGATATCGAAGCTCGCGTTGTGCGCCAGGATCAGCCCCCGCCCGAGATCGCCGAGATAGGGCGCCATGACGGCGGCGAAGTCGGGCTTGTCGGCGACGTCGGCCGGCAGGATTCCGTGGACGCGGATGTTGCCCGGTGCGAAGCGCATCTCGGGCGGCCGGATCAGGTGGCTCGCGCGGCGCACGACGCGGCCGTCGGCGATCCAGGCCAGACCCACCGCGCAGGCGCTGTCACGCCGCTCGTTGGCCGTCTCGAAGTCGAGGGCCAGGACCGTCATCGCGGTTCAACCATGCCGGGTGGAAGTTCTCGGGGTGTTCCCCGAGAGGTCTAGGCCGCCCGGACTCGGGCATCAACCCTGCGCCACCATCGCCAGCCAGTCGTCCTCCGAGACGACCCGGACGCCGTGCTTCTGCGCGTCCTTCAGTTTCGAGCCCGCACCGGGGCCGGCCACCACCAGGTCGGTCTTGGCCGAGACCGAGCCCGAGACCTTCGCGCCCAGGCGCTCGGCCACCGCCTTGGCCTCGTTGCGGGTCATCTTCTCCAGGGTGCCGGTGAAGACCACGGTCTTTCCCGCGAACGCTGAGGCCGCGGCGGCCCGCTCCATCGGCTGCACCGCCACCGCGTCGAGCAGGGCCGCGACGGCGTCGGCATTGTGCGGCTCGGCGAAGAACAGGAGCAGCGCGTCGGTCGCCACCGGGCCGATCTCGCCGTCGTCGGCGAAGACCCGGTAGGCGTCGCCGGGACGCTGCGCCGCAGCCCGCGCGATCGCCGCGCGCACCGCGTCGACGTCGCCGTAATGGGCGAGGAGGTTCTCGCGCTGCACGGCGCTCAGGCGCGCCCGCTCCTTGGCCGGAGCCGCGTCGTCCTCCGGGAAGCCGAGATCGAGGAGCCGGTCCCGGGTCGTGCCCCCGACGCGCGGCACTGCGGTGAGCTCGACCCAGTCGGGACCGGGCTGCGCCGCCGCGGCCTCGCGGATCGCCGCGATCAGCGTCGGCATGTCGGCGAAGCGCTTCGCCAGCGCCTTGGCGGTCGCCTCGCCGATCTGCGGGATGCCGAGGGCGAAGAGCAGGCGGTTCATCGGCACGGCGCGCCGCGCCTCGACAGCAGCGAGCAGGTTCCGGATCGCCTTGTCGTCCTCGTCGCCCTTCTTCTTGGCGGCCTTCTTCGGCGGCTCGCTCGTCCCCGAGTCCGCGCGCCGCTCGGCCGACAGCGCTTCGCGCCGCGCCACGATTGCGGCCTTGAGTTCCTCGAAGTCGAGGCGGAACAGGTCGGCGGGCTGGCGCACGAGCCCGGCCTCGAACAGGACCTCGATATAGGTCTCGCCGAAGCCCTCGATGTCGAAGCCGTTGCGCGACACGAAGTGCTTCATCCGCTCAACGCCCTGCGCCGGGCAGATCAGCCCGCCGGTGCAGCGGCGCACCGCGTCGGGCCGGCCGGTGCGGGGGTTGATGGCGCGGACGGCGCGGCTGCCGCAGGCCGGGCAGGTCTCCGGGAAGGCGTAGGGCCGCGAGTCGGCCGGGCGCTTCGTCAGGTCGACATCCATGACCTTCGGGATGACGTCGCCCGCCCGGACCACCGTGACCGTGTCGCCGACGCGGATGTCGCGGCCGTCGCGGATCGGCTCGCCGTCGGCGCCGACGCCCTTCACGTAGCCCTCGTTGTGCAGGGTGGCGTTCGACACGACGACGCCGCCGACGGTCACGGGACGGAGCTTGGCGAGCGGGTTCAGCGAGCCGGTGCGGCCGACATTGATGACGATGTCCTCGACCACCGTCGTGGCTTCCTGGGCGGCGAATTTGTGGGCGAGCGCCCAGCGGGGCGAGCGCGAGACGAAGCCCAGCCGCTTCTGGAGCCCGAGGTCGTCGACCTTGTAGACGACGCCGTCGATGTCGTAGCCGAGCCCGGCGCGGTCGGCCTCGATGCCGCGGTAATGGGCGAGCATCGCTTCCGTGTCGGTGAAGGTCTGGGTCCGCGGGTTCACCGGCAGGCCCCAGGCCGCGAAGTGCTCCAGCACGCCGGTCTGCGTGTCGGCGATCGGCGCCGACAGCTCGCCCCAGGCATAGGCGAAGAATCGCAGCGGCCGGGACGCGGTGATCGCGGGATCGAGCTGGCGCAGGCTGCCGGCGGCGGCGTTGCGCGGGTTGGCGAAGAGCGGCTTGCCGGCCGCCTCCTGCCGGGCGTTGATGGCGGCGAAGTCGGCGTGGGACAGGTAGACCTCCCCGCGCACCTCGCAGATCTCCGGCCAGCCGGACCCCGCGAGCACCGCCGGGATGTCCTGCACCGTGCGGGCGTTGGCCGTGACGTTCTCGCCCACCTCGCCGTCGCCGCGGGTGGCGGCGGTGTCGAGCCGGCCGTTCACGTAGCGCAGGGACAGGGACAGGCCGTCGATCTTCGGCTCTGCCGTGAAGGCGAGGGGGGCGTCGTCCGGCCAGCCGAGGAAGCGGCGCACGCGCGCGACGAACTCGGCCACCTCCGCGTCGTCGAAGGCGTTGCCCAGCGAGAGCATCGGCACGGCGTGCCGCACCTTGGCGAACTTCTCCGAGGGCTTGGCGCCGACCGACGTGCTGGCGGCGCCCGTGCCGGCGAGATCGGGGAAGCGGGCCTCGATGTCCTCCAGGCGGCGGCGCAGCCGGTCGTACTCGGCGTCCGATATCTCGGGCGCGTCCTCCTGGTAGTAGAGGCGGTCGGCCTCCAGGAGCGCGTCCGACAGCCGCGCGTACTCGGCGCGCGCTTCCTCGGCGCTGAGGTCGAGATCGAGCGGTTCGGATTTCGTGGCGGCCATGCCGGGGTTCTAACGCATCGGCGGCCGGCGGGGAGCCGGCCACGGCGCGCGATCCCCGATTCCCTCACCGGCGGGCACCGAGCAGATCGCCGCGCCCCGCCATCCGGAAGGCCGCGAAGAACGTCGCGGCGACGAGGGCGGCGATTGCTTGCAGAGGCAGGACCGGGGCCAGCCAGCCCGCGACCGCCGTCCCGGCGACCGAGCCGAGGTTCATGGCCGCCATGTAGACCTCGAACTGCGTGGCCGCGCCCGGGCGGCCCCGGCTCGCCGCGAGCAGGGCCGGCATCAGGGCGACGATCAGCAGGCCGGGCAGCACGCTGGTGAGCGCCAGGATCGCCGGCGCCGCGGCCCCGACGAGGCCGGCGCCGATCAGGATCCCGACCAGCACGAAGGTGAGGGCACTGCCCAGCAGCAGGGCGCGAAGCGGCGACGCCGCGCCCGCGCGGTCCGACCAGAGTCCCACCGCGACCGCACCGGCCGTGCCGCTCACCAGGGTCAGGAAAGCCTGGAGACGCGACAGGCTCGCGGCCTCCCAGCCCTGACGCTGGAGGAGGTCGATCGAGAAGGGCAGCTCGAACAGGCCGAGCGCCGCGTCGAGGCCGAAGCACAGAGCGAGCAGCCGCAGGGCGCGCGGGCGGCGCAGGGCGATCACGGTGCGGCGCAGGAAGCGGCGGAACGGCAGGCGCCGCGGCGCCGGTCCCCGGCGCTCGAGCGACCAGAGCGGATCGGCGGGCGCCTCGCGGACCAGCAGCATCGGCAGGCTCGCGACGATCGCGGCGACGAGCAGCCAGAGGGCGCTCGCGGCGAAACCCCAATTCGCGAGCGTCCATCCGAAGACGGCGGCGCTGAGGCTCGTTCCGGCCACGAAGCCCGCGCGGGTGCAGGCGCTGACCCGGCCGAGTTCCCGGGTGGGGACGTGGTCCATGATCATCCGGTCGCAGGCGGTATCGAGGAGCGAGGCGAACAGGCTGTGGACGAGGAAGACCGGACCGAGCGCGCCGACGGCGTCGCCCCCGGCGACGAGGAGCAGCGCCAGCGTCGCGTGGCATCCGACCAGCGCGGCGACCGCGAAGGGCCGGCGCCGTCCCATCCGCGTGTCCCCGGCCCGGTCCACCCAGGGCCCCCACAGCAGCGGCTGCAGCGTCCAGGGCAGGCCGGCCAGGGCGAAGTGCAGCCCGACCTCGGTTGCCGGGACGCCCCTAGCCGCGAGGTGGTTGGCGAGCGCCGTCAGCGAGAAACCCGCGACGAGGCCCTGGTAGAGGTAGGTGGCGAAGAAGACGCCGTAGCGGACGGACCGCTGGCCGAGGCTCGGTCTACCCAGGAGGCCGACGCGGAGATCCGCGCTGGACCGCGTCACCGCGCGCGGCGCTTCTTGCAGGAGACGGGCCGCGATCCGATGCTGCTCATTCCTGCCCCATCGGATCGTCGCCCGTGCCGTTTCGCTCTCCCGACGCTAGCGCCCCAGCTCCCGCCTCGCGAGGTGTCGCGTGAGCGCGGTGCAGGTCTGGATCGTCGACCTCGCCCTGACTTCGAGCCAGGTCGACCGGTGCGATGCCGTCCTCGACGCCGCGGAGCGCGCGCGGGCTGACCGTTTCCTGCGCCCGGCGGATCGGGCGCGGTTCCGCGCCAGCCACGCCGCGCTGCGGCTGGTCCTCGGCGACGCGCTCGGTCTCGCGCCGGCCGACGTCGAGTTCGCCGCCGGAGCCGGCGGCAAGCCGGAGCTCGCGGGCCCGGCACGGGGCGCCGCCGAATTAAACCTCTCCCATTCCGGGGCGCGCGCGCTGATCGGGCTCACCCGCGGCGCGGCGATCGGCGTCGATGTCGAGGCCGTGCGGCCGATCGCGGACGCGCTGCGGATCGCGGCGGCCCATTTCGCCGCCGACGAGGTGACGGCCCTGGCCGGAGCCCCGCGAAGCGCGGTCGAGCGGCGCTTCTTCGGACTGTGGACCCGCAAGGAGGCGGTGGTGAAGGCTTTGGGCAGCGGCCTGTCGCTGCCCCTCGACCGGTTCAGCGTCAGCGTTCCGCCCGAAGCGCCGCGCCTTCTCCGGGCCGACGGCGACGCGTCCTGGAACCTGGACGGTCCTTGGAGCTTCGCCGAGGTCGATTGCGGGCGCGATCACGTCGCCACGGTGGCGTCCCGATCCGCGGAGGCGGAGATCACCTGCCACCGTCTCCCGGACGACTGGCCCGATCATCTGGGCTGAAAAGGCGCAACAGCGCGCTTGCGGTGCGGGAAAGGCGCGGCTATACACCCGCTCGCCGGCCCTGGCGGACACGCGGGACGGCCTTCGGAGTGTAGCGCAGTCTGGTAGCGCACCACGTTCGGGACGTGGGGGTCGCAGGTTCAAATCCTGCCACTCCGACCATTCTTTCCCGAGACTTAGCACCGCCCCTGAACGACCGGCACACCGCACCGGGACGTTTATCGGGACGCTAACGCGGTTTTGCTGCGGTGCATTATGGCGTCCAATCCAACTGTTTCCGAGCTGCGTAAGGCCGCCGAGGTGACCGATCAGGAGATCGACGCTGTGGGCATTTCGTTGCAGTAAGACGGTCGGATAGCGGAGACCAAGATGGCGGTTCTGGTGACGGGCGGTGCCGGCTACATCGGCAGCCACATGGTGCTGGCGCTCCTCGATGCCGGCCATGAGGAGGTCGTCGTCCTGGACGATCTCTCCACCGGCTTCGACTGGGCGGTTCCGGAGGGCGTGAAGCTCGTCGTCGGTGACGTTGCCGACCAGGCCCTGGTGACACAGACTATCCTTCAGCACCGCATCGACGCCCTGGCCCACTTCGCCGCCAAGATCGTCGTGCCCGATTCCATGGCCGATCCCCTCGGCTACTACCTCGCCAACACGGTGAAGACCCGCGCGCTGATCGAGGCGTCGGTGCGCGCCGGCGTCAAGCACGTGATCTTCTCCTCGACCGCAGCCGTCTACGGCGAGCCCGACGTCTCGCCGGTTCCCGAGGACCTGCCGCTGAAGCCGATCAACCCCTACGGCCGCTCGAAGCTGATGAGCGAGTGGATGATCGCCGACGCCGCCGCGGCGCACGGCTTCTCCTACGTGGTGCTGCGCTACTTCAACGTCGCCGGCGCGGATCCGGACGGGCGGTCCGGCCAGTCGACGCCCAACGCCACGCACCTGATCAAGGTCGCCACGCAGGCGGCGCTCGGCCAGCGCGCCCGACTCGACGTCTTCGGGACCGACTACCCGACCCCGGACGGGTCGTGCCTGCGCGACTACATCCAGGTCTCGGACCTCGCGGAGGCGCATCGCCTCGCCCTCGGCCATCTGCGCTCCGGCGGCGAGAGCCTGACGCTGAACTGCGGCTACGGGCGCGGCTACTCGGTCCTCGAGGTCGTCGAGGTCGTGAAGCGGATCTCCGGCCGAGACTTCGAGGTGCGACTGTGCCCACGCCGGGCCGGCGATCCGGCCCAGATCGTCGCCGAGGCGGCGCGCATCCGCGATTGCCTGGGCTGGCAGCCCCGGCACGACGACCTCGACGCCATCGTCGGCCAAGCCCTCGCCTGGGAAGAGCGTCTGGAGAAGCGCAATCGGATCTGACGTTGTGCCCATTTTCCCGTCGGCTGCGGCGCTCACCACCGACAAGCCGGCCTAAAAGCGCTACATGGTCCGGACCGCGATCTTGCTGGCGAATCCGGTGAAGGGATGAGTAAGGGCTACGACCTAATTCGCGAAGCCGTTGTGGCACTCCGAGCGCGCGGCCAAAAGGCGGAGCCGTGGACCGGAGGGTTGCCCTACTGGCCGGTCGACGGTGAGACGCTGACGGATGGCGACCTGCTCGCCCTCGCTGTCCGCCTCGGACCCATGGATTCGACGTCGACCCAGCTGCAATAGGCCGCCATGGCCAAGGAACCATGGACCGTCTTCGTGCTGCGCGAGGCCGCAAATATCAGCAATCATGAGATCGACGCCGCGTTCAACGCCGTACTGGTGGATCTGGGGCAAACCCGTGTGCGACCGCAAGCACATGTCGGATTTGGCCCATCAATCGGCGCGATCCATTCGATAAACTGAATTATATTTTATCAGGTCGATGAACAAATTTGATATTATTACGGCGTGCCCTTTTAATACCGAGGTTTATGCCAAAGCATTGCCGAACCTTGGCGAGGTCGAAATGGATCCGACGTTCCAGCTGCCGGTCTTGCGTCGGCGGATCCCTGGAACCGCATATTCAGACGGGGTCGGCCCCTGGCCTTACCTTTGGATTGAAAGCGATGCCGACATTGAGAAGCTCTACGTGGGCTTTCGCCATCTCGTTACACTCTCGATTGTGACGCAACCCGGCCACGTCCCCAAGGCAAAGGGCGACGACGCCAAATTTTTGAAACAGCACTACGTCTATGACCCAGGCCTACCCCGTCGCCCGCTGAGCCGACGGGCTCGCGAGCGGCTCTCGCGCTGCGAGGCGCATGCCGCCTTCGAAGTGGTGTCTAATGAGCATCAGCGGATGGAGATGGTTGGGCTGTATGAAGGCCTCAAGCATCGGCGTGGGCTGACCGGCGGCCTATTCGATCACGGCAGGCGGTACTTCGAAAACATTTCGGAACTAAATAATGGGATATTCTTTCGAGTATTGAACAACCAGGGCTTAGGTGCGATGGCCTGCGGAGTCGAATTCGCAGGAATACTGCAGATTTTGCATACTGTCATTTCCGAACATGGCTTGCGTTGGAATGCATCTTACCTTCTCATGCATGGTTTGCAGGACTACGCACGCGCTCATAGGCTGCGTCTGCTGACCGGCGGAATGCCAGATGCAGGTGCCGATGGGCTTCGGATATTCAAGGAGCGTTGGGCGAACAGTTTCGCGCCCGTCTACCTGCTGCGTATTGTCAACGATCGGCCCCGATATGCAGAGCTTTGTGCTGGTAAGGACGGCGACGGCTATTTTCCCGCCTACAGGCAGCGATAATGTTCAAGAACCCAGATCCTCGCGCGCGCCGTGTGTTTCTGATTTGGGCCCCTCCCTACACCCATCGAAGTTCTGGTGTCAGGGCGCTCTATAGGCTCTGCCATCATCTGAATGAGTCCGGTTACCCAAGCGGCATGCTTGCAGGTGAGGGAAATTCTTCTCATGAATGGAATGCGCCGCTTTATGCGGGGCCGATTGACGATGCGATTGTTATTTATCCCGAAATCGTCGTCGGTAATCCGTATGGCGCGCGCAAGGTAGTTCGATGGGCCTTGAATGAGCCCGGGCTCATCGCTGGCGAAACATCGTATGCCGAGACGGAAATGGTCTTCGTCTACGACCCGCAAAAACTCAGCATTGTTAGTCGAGCGGCTGGACATATGCTTGGACCGCGGCGTGTACTGTGGCTCGGTCTGGTCGACCCGACGCACATTTATCCATCAACCACATCCGAAAGGACGATTGATTGTTCTTTCACGCACAAAGGTTGGGTCCTATACAATCGTTTCCCTCTACCTTCCGAGGCAGGTGTCATTCCGATTGAGGATATCACTCCGACTATGGCCAGCCTCGGGGATACGTTGCGCAGGACACGTACCCTATATTCTTATGATCACTATAGCAATATCCTTCGGGAGGCTGTGATATGCGGATGCGACGTCCGCGTCGTCGATCATGACGGTGTTTGGCACAACCCGCAGACATGCAGGTGCAGAAGCAATATTTTATGGCCTGATGGATTTCGGCAGAACTACGCCTATCAATTTAATGATCGAAGATTTGTGAAAGCCTTCATACGAGAAATTCGCACCAAATGGCCGGTGCCGGCACCGGCGCCGAACTGGTGAAAGACAAGCACTCCTACCATCGGCGCCAGGCCGCCGCCGGGAGTCATCCGCCGATCCGAATGATGGCTGTCAGTATGGACAGGTTCTCGATCCACTCTGCGCCTGATTGGCGAGACGGCCGCGGTATTACCGCTTTCGGACAGCTCCGGCGCGCACTCGTGCAGTCGAGTCGGGTTGTAGCTGACGGTGCCGTCAGTCTGATCCCGGCCGAAGACCTGTGGCGCCTAGCCGCGAGCCGCCGGCTCGTCGATGACGGCCTCGCGCGTTAGCCCGGCGCCGTGTCGAAGGTCCCATCGCCTCGAGGCGCCCGGCCACGCCAGGATATTCGCCCGCGCGTGCTGGCGGCGCTGACGTACGAGCCAGCGACCGCCGTTGAGATCGCTGAGCGCGCCGGCATTCCAGGCCGGGAGCGCGGCATGCACGCCGCTCGCGCGCTGGCGCGCCTGGAGGCTGATGGCCTCGCGGTCAGCGAACTGCGCCGGAACGTTACCCGGTGGCGCTCCGCAGCGGCCGCTCCCGCCTCTCGATGATCCGCGCCCGATCTCGCAGGGTGATCTCGTGCGTCGGCCATTCCAGGCATGCGACATCGAACGCTGCCTTGGCCATCGACAGCGGGTAGATGGTGGCGAGGTGCAGTTCGACGTTGCCGCCGGTCTCGCGCCAGATCTCGACCGTGTAGGGGGTGCCCGGTGGCACTGGCGGAATCTTCCTGGCTGGCGGCGGCAGCGTGATCGCGGCGAGGCAGAGGTGCTCGTACCTCCGCGCGGGCGGCGCCCCGGGCGCGCGCTGGTAGCGGCACGAGGCGGTGAGGTGCCGGAGCAGGTCGAGCGTCGAGATGTCGGCCCCGTAGCGGTCGATCAGGCTGGCGACGGTGTAACGGCCCGAGCGCTTGCAGGTCGCGCAGTCGACGTACACCCGACCGGGCGTCGCATCTCTCAGGCGCCCCATTCTGGTGGCCCTCCGCTCGCGAACGAACACGGAACAAGCCTGAGGCAGCGGCGCGCTTCAACCGGCGGCGGCCGCGGTGCGCGAGATCGTGGTGGAGCGGTGTGGATGACGTTCGGAAAGGCGAGGCCAGTCAGGTACTTCGGCAGACCTCTGCGAAGCAAAACTTCCAGACCAGCGCCCCCCAGGGCTGAAGCGGCTTTGTCCGGCACCCGAAGAAGTGGTCGAAGCGCGCCTTGCTTTTGCGCCCTGTGACAACCTCCCGCCAGTTGCGGAAATGCTGTTCGACTTTAAGGTGCTGAGTATAGGTCATTTGGAGGCAGGCGTGTCAGGTAAAGCTCCCCACTACGCAGTCAAATTTGCCGAACGATATGGATCGCCTGCAGACAATTATCTGAACGCTGGGGCAGCATTATACCGTCTAGATGAATTGCTTGAAGATGCGAAAAATCTCAAAGATAATTTTGACAAATGGGTGCCAGAGGATAACAGATGGGCACCTTGGGTCGGCTCAGAAATAATTTCGTATTATGGCGTAGCATTTGTCACGTGCCTTGAATGGCACGCTCGATCGCGGCTTGTCGACCTGCTTACGTTCAAGCCCTCAGCGGCAAAAACTGACGATCTCAGGGTCATCAAGGAAAAAGTTGTAATAGAAATGTTCGCCGCGAACGTAACCTTGCCGGCAATCGTCGGCGCGGTTACGAGCGTGTCCAATCTAGATGATTATTTGAATATATTTGCCCGCATATTTGAAGCATTGGGACAACAAATCGACGCGTGGGCTGCCCTCAAGGCGGAGCGCCCAGGCACCGGAAAGCCTTGGGTTGAAACCGTTGAGTTTGATGATCTTTATAATCTCTATTCATCACGGCATGACCTCGTTCATGAGATCGGCATAACGAGAATTGGTCACATCAATGTTAGAGATCGCTTGAGCCCAAATGAGGCCCTCAGGATCGGAGATATTGTGCAGCGATCGATGCTTGCCATAGAGTCTGCGCTCACGAGAGTGGCGCCGGCTGATTTTCCAAATCTCCTGGATATACAGGGTCAGCCTGTATCAACGCTAAGCCACATCGAGGAAGAAATTGGCCGGCTCGAAAAATCGGTCGGGACTATGACAACCGCCTTTACAGATGAACCGGTGGAAGCAGATCCGAACTGGGGTCCGGCAAAAACAGCGGCAGCGGATTACCTGGCCCAGGAAAGAAAATTTATAGACGGCGCCTCAATGCTGCATAATCGATATGTCGAGATGCGCGAGCCACTCAGGATTGCACTCGCAAAATCGAGGCTTGATTATTTGAGAAGCGTAATCGATATGGTTGGGGAGGTATGGGATGTGTCTAGTCCGCCCTCCGGCAATCCGTAGTAGCTATACGACAAAAGAGTTCAATCGATCCGAAGTGATGGATCTGAGTGAGCACAAAGAAAGGCGCCCCGGCCGAAGCCAGGGCGCCCAGAGCGTTGACGGATGTTAATGGCCGCCGGTTAGTCGGGCGGCCGATGCATGAAGGCCTTCAGCATCGCCTCGCGCGTCTCCTTCATCTCACCCCGCACCGAGCTGACCATGTCGTCGATCCGCCGCTCAAGGCGGGTGATGACGTCGCCGGTCACGTAGGTCCGCGCCACCTCGATCTTGAAGGCGTTCAGCTTCTCCTCGAGCGAGCGGATCTCGATCTTGGCCGCCGCCATGTCGATCGTAAGCGGCGAGACCGCTTCCTTCGTGCCGGTGCGCAGCTTCCCGATGATCCAGTCCGCGCCCTTGCCGAGCGCGATCAGGAACAGCGCGAGCGCGATGAGCTGCGCCCAGGTGATCGGCCCGGGCGACAGGAAAGACGTGTCCATGGCGGCGGTCTTTCGCAGCCCTGCCCCTCTCCGGGGCGGGAGAGGGTTAGCGGGTGAAGGTCTTCTTGACGCCGAGCAGACCGATCAGCCCGACCCCGGCCCAGATGATCGTCTTCTGGATCTCCAGGTACTCGCCCGGCATCGCTGCGATCCGCCAGGAGCCGACCGTGTGCCCCTCCCAGGGGAAGCAATCGAAGGTCACGGCGCCGAAGTGGATGATCGCGATCGCGAACGCGACCGGCATCATCCAAGCGGTCAGCAGGGAAGCCCGGTCGGCGTTGCGCGCGGCCGCGACCTGCTGCTGGGCCACGATCCAGGCCTCGAACATCTGCGCGTTGGTCGAGACGTCGGCACCGACATCGACCTGGTGCTTGGCGAGATCCGTGTCCGCCCGCTTGTTGGCGAAGTCGAGGATCTTGCCGAGCAGGCTGGGGACGAGGGTCAGGAGGGCGGCGAGCATCAGCGGGGCCCTCCAGGTACGTCACGATCCGGCGCGCGCATCGGCGGCGTGGTCGTGTAGGCCCGCATCACGACGCCCATCAGGAAGCACCCGGCCACGATCGCCTTCGCGGTGCCCTCCGGCGCGCCCATGTCGATGAGCAGCTGCCGGAAGTCGACGGCGTGAAGGGCGTCGAGCAGCGCCAGCAGGAATGCCGGCGTGAAGAAGATGAAGGTGCGCCACCCGCTGAGGCGTCGCCACAGCATGCGGGCACGGTGGAAGCGAGAACGGGGCATCAGGGAGCCTTTCGTCCGAGGAACAGGTCGACGAGGCGGGTGAAGAGGCTGGGCCGGGCCGCGGCCGCCGGCTTCGCGCCTGTCATCGGCGCGAGCGGGTCGGGCGCGGTCGCGGGCGCCGGCAGCGTGCCGGCCATCGCCTTCACGGGCGCGCGGTCGCCGCGGCGGGCGTAGACCTTGGCGCCGGCGTAGGAGGCGAGGGCGGCCTGGTCGCGCTCCCCCTGCCGGCGCGGGATGATCGCAGCCGGCTTGTTCCACATCAGGAACGCCTCGACGGCGCCAGCGAGGTCGCCGGCGTTGGCGCGACGGACCACGGTCGAGTGCGCGAAGCCGACCGGGCCGATGTTGTAGGCGAGGCTCACGCAGGCATCGAAGAACGGCTGCGGCACCGGCTTGGCGAGGGCAGCGCGGACCGGCGCCGCGTACTTCTCCAGCGCGGCGGCGAAGAGCGCGTCGGATTGGAGCGGCGTGATCGTCAGGCCCGGCACCACCTTGATCAGCCCGGAGGCGGTCGTGATGCCGGTGCTGATCGTCCAGACGCCGACGGAATCCTTGTAGGCGGTCAGCCGGGTGCCTTCGCGCGCCTCGAGGGCGGCGCGTCCGATGGGCGAGACGTCCATGGTGGTCTCCGGGTCAGCCGAGGATGGCGAGGTGGACGCGGCCGACGCCCGACAAGCCGATGGCCCGGGCCGCGCCGCGCGAGAGGTCGATCGCCCGGCCGGCGATGAATGGGCCGCGGTCGTTGATCCGCACGATCACCGAGCGGGCGCCGTAGGTCACCCGCACGCGGGTGCCGAAGGGGAGGGTGCGGTGTGCCGCGGTCAGGCCGTCGGGCGCGAACCGCTCGCCGTTCGCGGTGCGGCGGCCGGAGCCGTACCAGGAGGCGGTCTCGGCCAAGGCGCACGGGGCCGATCCCGCGAGCACGAGGCACGCGAGGGCGGCCCGCGCCGGGAAGCGCAGGGTCATGACGGAGTCCTGAGAGGGATCGAAGAGGGGCCGGCCGCTTAAGCCGGCCCCATCACGGGCGCGGTCAGCGCGCGGATTCCATGACGAAGAAGTCGTCCTGGTTCGTGAGCACCGCGAGGGCGCCGCCGCTGTTCTGGTAGACGGAGACCGTGAACGTGTCCCCGGGGCTGACCGAGATCAGTCCCGTCTCCAGGTTCTGGAAATTGTAGCCGAGCGCCGCCTGCGTCGTGGCGGCGACCTCCGCCCCATTCTTCAGGATCCGCACCTTGCGCAGGCCGGTGCCGTTGCTGGCCCAGCCAAGACCGACCGACACGCGCACCCGGCTGGTACCGGCGGGCACGGTGAGCGTCGTCCCCGACGTGAGCGCCCCGGTGTCGTCGAACTCCGCCGCGCCCCAGCTCACCGTCGTGTCGGCGTTGTTGGCGATCGAGGCCGCCTGGAGGCGCACCCGGCTGCCCTGACCACGCGGCGCCACGACGGTGGTCTTGGTCCTGTCGATGGATAGCGCGAGGCTGGGGCTGTTCTGGATGACGTTGCCGGCCAGGACGTTCGGGCCCTCGAGCAGGTTCGCCGTCTTCGGCGTCGAGGTGACGACGTTGTCGACCGTGTACGAGCCGCCGGTGATCAGCAGGTCGTTGGTCGTGTCGCCGCCGGGGGTCCAGAACAGCAGGTTGCGGTACGAGCTGCGCCCGCTCTGCTGGACGATGTGAGCCTGGCCCTTGTTGCCCTCGATCCAGGTGTCCTCCACCTGGAGGCCCTGCATCACGGTGCCCGGATTGAACTGCCCGACGTTCGGCCCGATGATGATGCCGCCCTGGCCGACGGCGCCCGCCGTGGTGCCGTTGTACTCGACGTTCGAGCCGCGGAGGCTGATCAGCGCGCCGACGTCATAGTCGATGCCGAGGACCGTGTTCTCGTTGACCTGCGAGTTCTGGATCTGGACGAGGTTCGGCGGGGTGCTGGGGTAGGACGCGCCGCCGTAGGTGTTGAACCGCAGGCCGGTCTTGTTCTTCTGCGCGATCGAAGCGTCGAACGTGACCCAGATGCAGCTCAGGCACTCCAGGCCAATCTTCGCCTTGCGGACCTCGACGTCCCGGAACGTCACGCGCCAGAGGTCGAGCCCCTCGATCGCCGCGTAGGTCGCGGTCGGGTCGAAGCCGTCGAAGGTGATGCCCTCCACCCGGACGTCGTTGAGCACGAACGGGCTGGGGTTCGACCCGATGGTCAGGACGTTGTTGGGGGTCGCGGTCCGCTTCTGGATGATCGTCGAGCCGCGCCCCTGCCCGCGCAGGGTGATCGGCTTGTTCGACGGGGGCGCGTAGGTCAGCGCGTCGACGAGGATCGTGCCCTTCGGCAGGAGCAGCGTCCGCCCCACCGCGGCGGCCAGCGCCGTGTTCATCGCGGCCGTGTCGTTGGTGACCCCGTCCGCCTTCACGCCGAAATCGGCGGCGTTCAGGACGTCGGCCGCCCGGTCCGCGAGCGACCTCGAGACACCGCCCGGAACCGTGACGCTCATCCCGTCCACGGGGCCGGTCGAGCCGGGCCCGTTGAGGATAATCCGGTCGACGTTCGGCCGGTACATGTCCGGCGAGGCGTAGCGCGGCGCCTTGGTGGCGTCGTACGCGACCGCAGGGGCGGCGATCAGGAGCGCGGCGAACGCCGTAAGGACGCGAGCCAGTAGACGGGAGGGCATGTCGATCCTCACGAAGCGACGAACTGGAGGGCGTTGCCAGAGATCCAGGGGTCTCCGACGTTGAGGCCGTCCGGGGATCTCGGCAGCAGGTCGTACGCGGCGCGAAGCACCGCGCCGGGCTGGGCCTTGAGCAGGGCCAGGGCGAGCGCCGGGCTGATCATCGTGCCCGGGTCGAGCGCGGCCTGCGCCTGGACGGTGGTGGCGAACTGCAGCGGAGTCGGCGGCGGGATCGCGGGCGCGGCCATGATCAGTTCCCCTCGAAGAAGAAGACGTCGCCGGCCGTGCCGTTGACGCAGACGAGGTTCGCGTTCGAGCACGCGAACGAGGCGGCCTCGCCGGGCGCCAGCGGATAGCCCGAACCGGTCCCGTCGATCACCGTCGTCACGCCGGCCGGCCCGACCACGCCGGGCGCGGCCGAGGTCTGCGCCGCGTTCGAGGTCTTCGCCTTCACGACGATGCCGTTGGCCAGCGCCACGTTCGGCAGCGCCACGGCCGTGCCGGTGGTGGCGATCTTCACCTGGCCGGTGACGATGCTGGCGGGCGTCGGGGTGGCGACCTTCAGAGTGCCGGCGAGAAGCGCACGGATCGCCTCGGACTTCGCATCGGTGGCCGCGCCGGCCGGCAGCGGAAGCGCCGCGGCGGATACAGGCTGAGTGACCCCGGACCCGTCCACCGGGATCCGGCCGCCGACGAGCGCCGGCACCCGGGCCAGCAGCGCCGTCCAGTTCCCGAGGCCGCGCCGGATCAGGGCCAGGACCGAGCCCGGCGCCGTGTCCGAACCGGGATCCGTGTCGGAGGGCGTGCCGAGCCCAGTCGCGAGGTTCGACAGCGAGGCGTTGCCGGTGCCCTGGAGCGCCGAGGTCGCGGCGCCGGCCGGCAGGGGCAGGGCCACAGCGGACACCGGCTGCGTCACGCCCGAGCCATCGACGGAGAGACGACCGCCGACCAGTGCCGCCGGCAGCCGGTCCCGGATCGCGGCGAGCACCGTGGCGATCCCGCTCTGCGTGAGCAGGAGCCGCGTCACCTTGGCGATCAGCGAGCCCGCGCCGGCATCCGAGCCCGGCGCCACGTCGGCGGGCGTGCCGATGCCGGTGGCCATGTTCGAGAGCGTCGCGTTGCCGGTGGCGAGTAGGACCCGGCAGGCCTCCAGCCGGACATCTGTCGCGACATCGGCGCCATCGTCGCGGAAGCCGGTGATCGGCCCCGCCGACAGCGGCTTGGTGTTGAAGGCCAGGGTCAGAACCTGGCCGTCGACCGCCTTCCGGCCGAGCCCGCGGCGCCCGACCGCGTAGATGAACTGGTTCGTCGGCTCGTGCAGGACCGCCAGCACGGTGCGCGGGTCGATGTTCACGCCCGAGAAGTCGAGCGTGCCCGCGGCGGGGTTCAGCACCACGCCGGTGAGGTCGATCTGCTTCATGGTCAGATGCCGCCGAAGATCAGGGCCGCGGTGATCGCCGCGTCCTCGGCATCGGCCCGCGCGAGGCCGCCGAAGTCGCTGACCCAGCCCGGGCCGGACGCGATGGCGAGATAGAAGGCGCCCGCGCGCACGGTGCCGGGGGGCGGCGCCGAACCGTCGAGGTCGAGCCAGGGCCGGGCTCCGGTCCCGTCGACGTTCAGCGTCGGGCTGTCGGTGTTGTCCCGGTCGACCTGGACGAGCACGGCGACACCGGGGCGGATCGCACGGACGCCGGAGAAGGTCCGCGCCACGTAGGCGTTGAACACGCCGCCTGCCCGGATCGCGCCGCCCTGATCGGCGACGTAGCCGGCAAAGGCGGCCATCACGTCGCGGATGAGGCCCGGCAGCTCACGCGCCGAGGCGCCGTCGAGCGCCGGCACGCCGGCATCCGAGACCGCGTTGGCGGCCGGGCGCGTCGACCAGTCGAAGACGCTCACGACTGCGCCCCGGTCGTGACCTGGAAGATGCCGTTGTTGTACCAGAGCTTGCCGGCGCCATCGGGCGCTTCCTTCGGCAGGAGCGCGGCGAGCGCTTCCATGGCCGTCGCTGCGTTGAGCACCTGCAGATCGGTCGCCGCCGGGTTGATCTTCCGCCACGCCGGCTTCTCGGGCGAAACGGCCTCGTCCCAGACCACCATCTGGAGCTGACCCTGCACGACGGTGCCGGGCGCGAGCTCGTTCCCGTCGGCCGCCAGGAACGCCACCGGCCCGTAGCCGTCGACCATCAGGGATGGCTCGGCCTCGTTCGTCCGGTGCGCCCAGAAGGCGATCATCGTCCCGGGCTTCGGCTTCAGCCCGGAGAAGGTGTTCACTGCGTATAGGTCGGTGAGCCCGACCGAGACGAGCGCGCCCGACGTGTCGGCGATGAGCTGCGCCACGCCGGCCATGAGGCCGCGCACCAAGCTCGCGTAGACGCGGGCCGACACGCCGTCCTGCACGGGCATGGCTTTGTCCGCGATGGCGTTCAGCCCCGCGTTGGTGGACCAGTCGAAAGCGCTCATCGGGTCCTCAGGTCTTGATGGCCCAGGTCACCACGGCGCCCGGCGGCACGTTCGGGTGCGGGTCGCCCGAGCCGGCCGTGTCGATCACCAGCGTGTGGGTGTGGTTCGGCGTCGGATCGATCGTGTGGACGTGGCTGCCGTCGAGCTGGAGGCCGTGGCTGTGCGTGCCGCCCGGATCGGTCGCGAAGCTATGCGCGTGGTTGCCGGTCGCGCCAGTCGTGAAGGTGTGCGAATGCGGCCCGCTCTGGGTCGTCTGGCCGTTGCCCTGCGAGCCGAGGTTGATGCCGGTCACCACCTGGGCGTTGTTCGGCGTCTGGGTGCTGACCAGGCCGTAGCCGTACTGCACGACGTGGGCATGGTCGCCGCTGATGTCGCTGGTGCCGGTGTGGGCGTGGTTGCCTGTGAGGTTCGTCGAGCCGGTGTGGTCGTGGGCTCCGTCGATGTTCGTGCCGCCGTGGTTGTGGCTGCCGGCGCTCTGGATCTCCGGCTGGAAGAAGCCGGCCGGCGACATGGTCGAGGTGTGCATGTGCCGCGGCATCTGCGTCGCCAGCATCGCCACCGTCTCGGCCCCGCCGAGCGTGCCGAGCGAGCCGACGAGGCCGCCCGCCGAGGTGAGCAGGTTCAGCCCGCGGTTCGCGCCGAACAGGCTGCGCCCCCGCAGGTCCGGCAGGTTGAAGGTCTGGAAGCCGTCGCCGACGCCCCACAGGCTGCTGATCGCGGCGAACAGGGCGGCGTAGGAGGCCCGCGAGACCGGCCGGCCGTCGCAGATCTCCCAGCCCGAGGGGACGTTGGGGCCGCCGAACGCGGCGATCTTCCCGGCCGATTCCGTGGTCGGTGACAGGGTGCGGTAGACCTGCGCGTCGGGGTCGTACACGACCGACCACACCGTCGGGTAGATGTCGCCGGGCCCGAACTGCGACCCATCCGACCGCAGCCACGGCCGCGGCGTGTTCCCGTCCGCCGACAGGGTGCAGGGATTGAGGTTGGCCGTCGTGGTCCGGAACTTGAGCGTATGTGCCCGGGCGGCGGCCTTCGCCGACACGCCCTGGCGGGTGAGCACCGTGTAGGCGTCTGACCCGTAGGCTTGGTTCACGCCCGAGTTGTCGAGCATCCAGAGCTTCATGGAGGCCATCAGCGCCCGCATGGCGTCGTTGATGGTCTTGGCCGGCTGCCCCTCATTGAAGATGATGGGCGGATCCGAGACGTCGTTGCCCGAGGGCGCCTCGTCCCAGTTGATGGCGCCGGGCATAGGGCCGTCCTCGGGTTAGCGGGTCTTGGTGCCGGGCAGCAGCGCGAAGAAGCGCTGCGCGTCGAAGGCGGGGCCCTGCCGGCGGACCGGTTGCGCCTGGATCGGGGCCGGCGCGGGCGCCGCGGCGGCCTGCGCGACCGGCGACGCGGCCGGCGCATCGGCTGCGGTGAGCGTCCGCAGCAGCGCGGCGACCTGAAGGGTGCGATCCGCCTCCGGAGACTGCATGGCGGCGCCGCCGGCGGGCGTCACCGAACCCTCGGTACCGGCCGCGACCGGCCCGGACAGGCCGAAGGCGCCGCGGGGCGAGGCCGAGCCTGGCGAGAACGCACCGCCGAGGAAGGCCGCGGCCTTCGCTCGGTGCCCGGCCATCTGGCTGTTGACCTTGTCGGCGACCGTGCCGGGCGTGCCGCCGTTCGCCGTGTCGCTCCGATCGTACAGCCCGGGCGAGCCGGCGTTCACCGTCGAGTAGAGGTCGAGCATCCCCATGCCGGGCTTGAAGCCACGGTCGGTCAGGTATCGCTCGACGGCGGGAAGCTGGTCGGCGAAGCTCTGGTCCTGGCTCGCGCCGTACTTCTGCTGCTCCGTCGGCCCGAACTGGATCAGGCCGATGTGCCGGTTGCCCGAGCCGCCCCGGATCGAAGGGCTGAACCCGCTCTCGAACGACATCACGGTCGCAAGGTCGAGCGGGTCCGCGCCGATGCGCTGCGCGCTGGCGATCAGCGCGTCGCGGTCTGCGGCAGTCGGCATGTCGGGAGGTCCTGAAACGCAAAAGGCCCGCGCGATGGCGGGCCTTGCAGGGTCGGGCGCACAGCGCTCGCGACGCTGGCTGTTTCGGGCACTTCGCCCGTCGGGTCAAGTGTGTGGCTGGCACGTCATATTCAGCGCACCAAGTGCTCGCGTAGGTTGTCGCATGCGCAACAAATGGCACCAGGTCGCCGTGGCAACCGCTCTGCTCATGACGCCGGCTGTCGGAGAAGCGAAGGACGTCACCATCCTCGCTCGGTGCGGGGCGTCTGATGGGCAATCATACTATTTCGAGGGCGGCTTTGTCGGACCTGGCCAAGGTGGCTGGAAAAAGGACGGCGTTGACGACGGGCGCGTGACCGTATTCCTCAATGAAAACGATCAGCTCGATTTGCTTGTGAAAGACAGGGCGGCCACACGTAGCTATCTCAAAGCAGGTTACAAAGTGGGACTGATCAACTTCGATCAAGCCACCAAAACCATGCTGATTTCTGCCTATGGTGCGGACTTCTCTGAGACCTATCTAATCCGTCAGAATGACGCCGGTATCGGGACTATGGTCTGGACCATCAGCAAGATCACGCCGGCGATCGCAAAATCGAGCACGATGCAGGCGCCCTGCGGTCCACAATATGCGATAAAGCCGTGATGCCCCGCTGGCTCCGGATCATCCTCGCCCTCGCTGTCTTCGTCGGGATCATGCTCGCCGTGCGAGCGGTGCTGACAGCCGGGCTACACGCTACGATTCCAGGGTTCACCGCGTGGATGGACGAGACCGTGGGCCACACCGCGCACGGCGTCCTCCTGACTGGTTTCCTCGTCCTGTGCGGGGCCTTTGGCTTTTGGCCCCGCGACAGGGCCGGTCGGATGAAGCGGCTTCTACCGCGCCGCCGCTGACTGCCTGAGCAGACCGGATCCGCCATTCGCGAGCGTCAGGAGCCGATGGGTGAACATCTCCGCGTTCTTGCTGCCCGGCGCCGACTTCGCCAGCGCCCGGAGATCCGGCACAGCCTGCGGATCGGTGAAGATGCGGGCGATGGCGGCGTTGTTCAGGTCTCGAGACCGCTCGCCGAGAGCGTTGGCAGCAGCCCTGCGGACGCCGACCAAACCGCCCGCCGCCGCGCCGAACGGCCCAGCGGCCGTTCCGCCCGCCACCGCACCGGTCACGGCGTCCGAGATCGCCGCCGCGACCGGGGTCCCGTTCTTGAGACGCTCCTGGATGGCGGCGTTGAAGGCCGTGTCGCTGCCCTTGTTCGGGCGATAGCCGGTCGCCTCCAGGGTGGTGAGCATCTTGTCGAGCGCCATCCATCGGGTCTCGCCCTCCGGCAGGGCGCGCATCACGGCTTCGAGGTTGTGCCGCTGCTGGGCGTTGCCCCGGACCGCGGACGCGAAGCCCGCGCCGCCATACTGCGAGGCGAGGCCCTTGGTCTGCTGTGTCGCTTCGTTGAACACGGTCTCGAGATAGGTCCGCGACAGCTCGCGTGCTTGCTGCGGGCGATTGGCCGCCAGCGCCTGCATGGCGGCAGCCACCTCGGTGTGACTGCCCGGTGCCGGGTTCGGGTTGAACAGCGTCCGCACGGCGTTGCCGACATCGGGCGATCGCGCGAGTTGGCCTAGCGGAGAGGCCTCGACCCGCGCGAGTCCCTCGCGGGCCAGCACGATGTTCGAGAGCCGGTCGCGAGCGCCCGGGAGCTGATCCAGGACGTCGGCATGCTTGCGCATCGCGGTGCGCATCGCCTCAGACGACAGGTTGCCGCCTGCGCCGGCTGCACGGTCTAGGACCTGGGTCGTCACATACCGTTCCAGAGCCTCGCGCGAGAGCGGAGCAGGCTGGGCGAGCAGCTCGCGGGCGGCGGTCGCGCCCGTGAAGGTGCCGGGCACCTGTTCGGCCGGCATCCGGAACGGCCCGTCGCCGGCCGGCGTCTCGAACCGATCCGTGGCGCGCCCGAGCGGCGCGTTCGGCCGGGTGTAGGGCTCGAGCGGCACGGAATGGCGCGCGAACACCTCGTCGGCCGCCACCACCTCGGGCACGTCCTTGAGCCCGCGGTCGATGCCCTGGCGCGCGATCGTCAGGTCGCGGGCCTTCGTGCCATCCCCGATCTCGATGGCGGACCGTACATCCTGGTCGAGCCGCTCGCGGGCGCGAAGATTGCCCGCCACGGTCATGTCGACCTGCCCGTCCGGGTTCGCCCCCTCGAACAGGTTGCGGCGCGCGGCCTGGAGGCCGGAGCGCACATCGCCCTTCGCGGTCTGCAGCAGGCCGTCGATCGCGGCGATGCCGGGCTGCGGGTTCACCTGCCCGAACCGCACATCCGGGATCTGCTCCTGGATGGTCGTCGACTTCACGAGGGGCGCGGGCGGCTCGCGCATCGCACCGACGACGGCCTCGAAGGCGTCGAGCGGGTCGGCGTGCTGGCCGCGCACCAGAGAGCCAATCACCCGGTCGCGGACGTCCGGGTGAAGTGTGCTCGCGTCGATGCCGACCCTGCCGAGGTCCTCGCGGAGGCGGCTGTTCGCGAGGGACACCGCCTGGCTGTAATCGTCGGCGAGCTGGCCTGCCGTCGGCGCGCCGCCCGCGCCCCGGCTCGTGCCGAGCGGGTACGACGGGAAGCCGCGCTGCTCGTTCTGAAGCTTGCGCAGGAGCTCGGACGAGATGTCCCGCGCCATGCCGCCGTCGGCGTCGGGCCGGAAGTACCCCTCCTCGATCAGCCGCTCGCGCCAGAAGTCGTCGATCCCCTTGCCGGTCGGGCGGGCGACGTTGCCCTGCCCGGGGATGTTAAACCGGTGCAGATCGGTCGCGGCGACATCGCCATCGAGCCGGATGCCGCCGTTGCGCGCGATGAAGCGCGCGAGGCTCTCGGGCCCCGCGGCGGCGGCCTCGGCATCCGGACGCACGAAGGCCTCCAGCGGGCGCGGCGCAACATCCGTGAACTGCGGGCGCGAGTAGGCCTGCGGCGTCACGATGGGGTCGCCGGGCCGCTCGACGGTGATCATCCGCTCGATACCGGCGCGCTCCGGAGCGTTGCGCGCGGCCTCGTACAGCGGGTCGCTCGCCGTCTTCCGCGTCGCCTCGAGGCCACCACGGATCCCGGAGAGTTCGCCCTGGATCGTCTGGCCGGCCTGCTCGGGCGTGACCCGGGGACCGGCCGCCGTGCGCGCCGCCGAGAAGGCCATCCCCTCCGGGGTCTGCGAGACGCCGGCGCGGGCGGCTTCCTGGATCTGCGGGCCGAGTGCGGAGGGCGCCTCGGGCATCGGGGCGAGACGCTCGAGGGCCTCACGACCCACGTTGTCGATCGCGGCCGGGCGCGCCGCGTAGAACTCGCTCATGACGCGGCCGCCATCGCCGCCGGAATTGGCCACTACCCGGGCGAGCTGCGACGCGCGCACCGCGCGGCCGCCGGTCGCGGCGTTCAGCGCCTCGTCGAGGGACAGCGGCACACCGCCGCCAGGGAGATCCCGCGCCTGCCGGATCAGATGCTGCGCGGCTTCCAGGTCCTTCTCGTCGAGACCTTCCAGCGCCTCGCGCACGACACCCTGGCCGCGACCGCCACCGGTGACGGCAGAAACCACCTTGCCGGCGAGACGGCCAGCCGCAGGGCCAGCCGCGCCGAGACCCGCGCCGAGACCCGCGCCGAACTCAATGGCGCCGAGATCACCGCCTGAACGGACCACAGCATCGGCGCCACCCAGCGCCGCGCCGGAGAAGCCAGATGCCAGCATCCGCGCCGGAAGCGCCGCTCCCGACGCGCCGAACGCAGCGGGAGCTGCCGCGACCAGAGGAGCCGTCCCGAGCACGCCGCCGAGGATCTCACCGGCACCGCTGGCATAGGGATGCTCGGACGCGGTGCGCTGCCCGAAGTCCTCGACCGCCTTCAGCTCGTCGCTGTACCGGCTGTCGTTCTTCAGCGCGCGGACGCCCGCCGCCACCCGGTTCAGCCCGCCGAGCAGGTACGGGCCGACGACGGGAACGCCGTCGACCAGCCCGCGGCCGACCGCGGCGGTGGCATCGCCCGGCAGACCGGCCGCCGGGGCGTCGTCCTCGACGAGCGTCCCCGAGAACCGCGGTCCGGCCGGTGCCGGCGCCGCATCATCCTCGACGAGCGTGCCGCTGAAGCGGGGTCCGGCCATGGATCAGTTCTTCCGGTAGCGGCGGCCGTCGGCGGGGTCGACGTACATCGCCCCCTTCGGCAGAGCATCGAAATCGGCCTGGGAGCGCGGGGCAGCGATGCCGCCGGGACCATTCGCCCCGGTGGCGCCGTCGGACCGCTGCGTCGCCGATGCCTGCGCGGCCGGGAACAGCGGGTTGGCCGCAGCGTACTCCTCGAGCTTCTGGTCGAAGCCGGAGTCGAGACGGCCGCCGTTCGCCGCGGCGTAGTCCCGACCGAGCTTTGCCACCGCCTGCTGCCGCTGCGCGAGCGAGCGGGCGATCGCGATGAGTTCGAGGTTGCCGGCTTGGCTCTGGGCCAGGGTCGGCGCGGTGCGGCCGATATAGTCGCGGTCCGTGTTCGAGATGCCGGGCCCGAGCGAGCCGCCCAGGCCGTCGAGCACGACCTTGTTGGAGAGCGCGTCGAAGACCTCGGTGGGCTTGGTGTAGTTCGCGTCCTTCACGCCCATCGCGACGAGGAACTGATTGGCGCGCTTCACCGTCTCGGCGCCCGTGCCGGAGTAGAAGTTCGGGCTGCGGGCAGCCTGCTCCATGAGGGCGAGGCTGTTGAGGGTGTTGCCGGCGTTCCGGCCCTTGGTGGCGAGGTCGACCTGATAGTCGCCGTACGCCTTGCCCACAGTCGCGTCCTGCGCCTTCTCGGCCCCCATGTTGATGGTGGTGCCGGTCGCGTTGATGGGGCTGATCTTGCCGTTGGCGTCCTTCTGGTAGGAGCCGGCGGGCAGGCCGAGCGCCACCCGGTCGGCCTCCGAGACCGGGGTGACGGTTTTGTCGTCCTTCGCCTGCAGCGCGACCGTCTCCTGGCCGGTCCGCTCGTTGCGGTTCCAGCGGTTGCCGTCCGCGTCGGTGTACTGCTTGTACAGCTCCGCCGGCGGCAGGACGCCCTTGAACAGCTCGTTCATGAAGGCGGGATTGCCGCCCAGGGTGAGGGCCTGATCCGGGCTGATGCCGGGGATCTTGCTCGTGACGTACTGGGCGTTGCCGGTGAGCTGGCGCTGCTCCTGTGCATCCTTCCGGACCTTCAGGCCGAACTCGGCCCGGGCGAGATCGGAGGCGGCGCGCTTCCCTTCGTTGTCCTGGTAGGCCTTCAGCCCGGCCGCGGCACCGCGACCGAACCCGGGCGTCGACATGAGGCCGATCCCGAGCGAGGTCAGCAGATCGCCACCCCCGTTTGCGTTGAGATTTCGCAGTCCGTCGCCGATCCGGTTCAGGAACGACGGCTCCGCTGCGGGAGAGGGCGGCACGGTCGTAGCAGGGGCGTTCGTCGACCCGGTCGTCACCGGTGCGGCGGGCGCCGGCAGACTGCCAAAAATCAGCGGGCGCGCGGGCGTGGCCGGCGCCTCATCATCACCACGCGGCGCGGCCGACGCGCTGACCGGCAGAGCGGGCGCGCGCGAGCCGACGAGGCTCGGCAGCGGCGACCGATCCGGCTTTGCGGCCACAGGCGCCGACATCTGCGGCGGCAGCGAGCCGAACATGCGCAGCGGCGCGCGGGCCGGCGCTTCCGGCTCGGAACCGGGGACGGACGCCGCAGCGACGGGCGGCTGCATCGTCGGCGCCGTCGGCGGGACGAACCCGGTGAAGCCCGGCGGGATGGCGGCCGGAACGTCGTCGGCCCCGACATCCACCTGCGGCCGCGCCTGCTGCATCAGGCGGGTGATGTCGGCCGGGGAGAGGGCGCCGAACGGCATGAGACCTGCGGACACGAGGCGCTCCTACTTGCCCATGAACTTCGAGGCGGTGCCGGCGATGGCCAGCCCGCCGCCGAGCAGCTGCTGGAGCACGCCCGGCTGCGGGATCTTCTGCACCGACGTGCCGCTCGAGGAGCCGCCCAGGCCGGCGATCGGGTTCACGAGGCCGCTGTAGAGGCCGAGCTGGCGCCAGGGGGCGCTCTGCTGCTCGTCGAAGACCTGCTGAGCGGCGTCGAGTTGGCCTTGCCGGTCGGCATCGAGCGCCGCACCGACACCGGCCAGGGTCAGGCCGGGCCGCTGCAGGTTGTCGATGTTCGTCCCGACCATGCCGAGGCCCTGGAGCGCCGCGGCGCGGTCCGCCTGGGCCGCCGACAGCTTCATGCCGGCGGTCTGGATCCCGTTCTGGATGTTCTGGCCGTCGACGCCGGCCAGCGCGGTCGCGCCCCCGAGCGCAGTCGTGTTCGTCGAGTTGTAGAGGCCGGCGCCGGACAGGGCGATGTTGGCGTTGGCCTGCTCGGCGTTGTTGATCGACCCATAGAGCCCCTGCTGGAGGCTGGTGCGGGCGTTGCGCGAGCTGTCGATCGCCGTGGCCGCCTGCGCCTGCCGCGTGCGCTCGTTATCGTAGTCGGTGTACCGCGCCTGCGTGGCGATCCCGCCGAGGGTGTCGGCGATCGTCGCCGCGTACCGGCCCGAGCCGCTGCGGCCCGCCGCGCCCATCTTCTGCGCGATCGTCGAGGCGGCCTCGCCCTGGCTCCGGCCGATCACCGCGTCGAGGTACGGGTTGGCCCCGCCCAGGAACTTGCCGTCGGCGGCATCCTGGAGGGACTTCTCCGTCTGCGTCTGGCCCTTCAGGCCGTCGAGCAGGCCCGTGTAGCCCGAGGTCGAGAGGTTGTAGTCCCCGTTCGTGAGCTTGCGCGCGGTCGAGTAGGCGAGGTTGTTTGGGTCCGCCATCTGGTCGGCGAGCGACGAGATGCGCGACGTGTCGATCTTGCCGATGCTGTCGAGGCCGGCGAGCGCGGACTGGATGCCCGACGTGGTGCCGCCGTTCGACAGCAGGCCGGTCAGGTAGCTGTCGCCGGCCTTGGCCGCGCCCTGGCCCGCGCTGGCGCTGCCGGCGATGCTGTTCAGCGCCTCGAGCGAGACATCCCCGAGACCCGCGTAGCGCTCGCCGCCGTAGACCTGCGAGCCGACGCCGGAATTGTACGCCGCGGTCGAGCCGTTGATGATGCCCTGGAGCGCGGGCTGCGCAGGCGCCCACGGCTCCTGCGTCGAGCTGGTGTTCGTGGTCTGCGTCTTGGCCTTGCCGCTCATCTCAGGCCCCGATGTGCTTCGTGAAGTGGATGCCGGAGGCGCAGGGCGCGGCGGTGTAATCCGGCAGCACGCGGGCCCAGCCGCGGCGGCCGATGAACTGGACGGACGAGCAGCCGAGCCGGGCGGCGCCGCGCTCGACGGCGGCGATTACCGCACCCCACGGGCCGGCCGCGCGGCCGCCGAGCGACAGCACCCAGCACGCCATCTCACCGTCGCGGCGGCGACAGACCTGCGTCACGCCCGCCGCCACGAACAGGTCGCCGTCGAAGATCCCGACGAGCTGCGCCTCGCCGACCGCCGCCATCGCCAGCAGCGCGGGGGCGGTGGCATCGCACCCGGGCCGCGCGCAGGCGGCGGCCAGACATGCCTCGATGCGCTCGGCGAGGTCGGGCGCGAGCGGCATCGACAGGGGCTGGAGGTGCATCAGGCCCGGCGCATCTCGTAACGGAAGGTCCGGTCCGTGGCCGCGTCGAGGTTGTGCCCGACGGTGAAGCTGCGGCGGTCGGCCGAGATCAGCCACACCGTCGCCTTCGAGGCGGATTCCGTGATCGGCACCCAGCGGGGCAGGGCGCCCGAGCCGCCGTTCTCGCAGGGCACCGTCGTGCGCGAGACACCGTTGGCGAGGGTGAAGGTGTCGGCCGAGATCGCGTTGGTGGCGCCGCGGGCCAGCTCGCCGATCGCGCGGGCGAACAGCGACAGGTCCTTCTCGTTCTGGCCGGGGACGTTCATCGCGCGCCCTCCGCGGTGGCGTCCGGCTCGATCGCCGAGACGTAGGACCAGGTCGTGCCCGCCGGGATGCGCACGCGGGCGCGGTGATAGCGGCCCGAGGCGCGGGTCGGCGCGATCCGCTCCACCGTCGGCGCCGTCTCCGGCAGCCAGCGCACCGGAGAGGAGGCCGCGAGGCTCTCGCGCACGCCGATGGCCACGCGCCAGTCGTCGGCATCCGTGTCGAGGCGGGCGCCGCGCAGGAACGAGCGGTTCGGCCGCGCCAGCATCGCGTCGGGGGTCTGCACCGTCGCCTCGAGCGCCGGGCCGTCGAGGAGGGCGAGCCGGTTGTCGGTGGTCATCACCGCGAGCAGCGTGGCGCCGCCCTGGTAGATCGGATCGTCGAGCGAGGGCTGGCCCGGATCGTCGACCGAGCCCTCGATGGAGTCGACCGAGACGTCGGGCGTGGCTGCGGACAGGCCGAAGCGGAACGGCACGTTGAGGAACGACCAGCGGTCGAGGAGCCAGTCGTACAGGAGCGCCTCGCCGAGCAGCGACGGGTCGGCGGCGTCCGTGCCGGCGAGCCGGTAGGCGAACAGGATCCGCTCGCCGGTCGGGTCGCGGAACGCCACCGTCATGCCGACGCGCTCGGGGTCGACCCGGCCGAAGAAGAACCGGTTGACCCGCTCGGCGCCGATCGGCTGCGACGGGCCGCCGCCGATCACCAGGGCGTAGAACCCGTCCCGGTCGAGGAAGAAGATGCGCGGGCCGACCTTGGCGATGCACCAGGGCGCCACCGCGCCGCGGTTCTCCTCCAGCACCGAGCAGTCGAAGATGTTGCCGGAGTCGGGGCTCAGCGTCATGCGCCGGATCGCCCGCTCCTGGAAGATTACGCCGTACTCGCCGCCGGCGAACCCGGTCACGGCGCCACCGTCGGGGAGCAGTTGCTCGTCGGCCTCGTGCTGGGCCAGGCCGAGACCCCATTTCTCGATATCGCCGCTGTCCGACCAGCGCACCGTCTGTGGCGAGTCGGGCAGGCCGGCCAGCACCAGGAAGTCACCCACGACGCCCATGTGCCGGGCGCGCGGGGGCTTATCCACGCCGTCCGTATTCCCGCCGAGGTCCGCGAACGGCTGGGAACCGGCCTGCAGGACATCGATGGTGGCCTTCTGGATCCGGGTGCCGGCCGAGCAGGCCAGCAGCAGGGTGCCGTAGACCACGAAGGACCAGTAGTCCCCGGGCGGGACGCTGTAGGGCGTGGTCGGGTTCGTCACCTCGTGCCACGCCTGATCCGTCGTCTTGTAGACGAACAGGCCGGTGCTGGTCCCCGCGACGTAGATCGGGAAATTGTAGGTCGGCGAGAACACCGCGATGGCGCCGCGGCACTCCGCCGGCAGCGCGAGCGACAGCGGCACGGGCGCCAGGACCGGGCCGTAGCCGTCCGAGCGCGGTACGACGTTCGTGGCGACCGCCGAGACCGAGGCGTCGACCGAGGCCGTGTCGGGCGCGTACGGCGCCAGCTTGATCGGGTTCATGCTACTCGGGCCGCGCCACGGCCTGGGCGGAGGCCTGCAACTCCGCCGGGCGGCCGGTGCGCTTGGCGACCTTCGCGGTGTCCGCCTTGATCCCGAGCGCGTTCAGCACCGAGAGCATCAGCCCGGTATGCGCCTGTACGGCGGCCGGATCCTTCTGGAACAGGTAGGCCTCCGCCAGAACCGCGTAGAGGTAAGCGTCCGGCGCCTTGGCCAGCAGCCAGTTCGAGGGCGCGGCATCGGTCAGCGCCGGGATCGCGGCATAGTAGGCCAGCGTCACTGCGCCGGGCTTCTCCGGCACCATGCGCACCTTGCCGGCGCGGATCGTGAAGTACTGCGGGTCGCCGCCGGGGCGGTGCCGGAAGCGCGCCTCCGGGCTGTCGGCCTCCGCGAAGGTCGGGCGCGCCGTCCGGCCCGATCCGGCCCAAGAGACGGCCAGCCACTCGATGAAGTCGGCCGGCAGGGGCATCACGGCGACCGGCGCCGCGGCGGTGCCGAGGGTCGCCTCCGCCTCCATCTCGCGCGCGCGCAGGATCGCGTTGAAGTGGCTCTCTGCGAGCGCGATGAAGCCCGGCACCGCGTCCGCGAGGTCGGGGCGGGCGATGTAGTCCAGGACGGCGGCCTGAAGGCTCGCCAGATCGGTGATCGGTGCGGCCACGGCTGCCTCAGAGATAGTAGGCCTGCACCTGGCCGGTGGAGGCGATGACGTTGGAGCGGCCGCGCAGGGCGCTCAGCTCCTCGGCGACGATCTCGGCCTGATCCCGCGCCATCGCCGGGCTGCGCAGGACGTTGCGGGCGAGGTGCCGCTTCGCGTAGGCCGCGATCAGGCTGGAGGCCTCGTCGGTCCAGGCGTTGGCGTCGTCGAGCGCCGGGGCCGGCAGCCGGACATGCGCCATGAGGCGGACCGTCCACGCGTCCGACGGCATCGGCCACAGCCGGATGGACCGGTCGAAGTACGAGTAGGCGCACGGCCGCGACTGGCTGGTGGGCTCGTCGCCCTTCTCGATCCAGGCCTCGTCGACGCGCTGCAGGACAGTCGGGGTCTCCCCGTCGAGCATGACGACACTGTCGATCGCCATCAGGTCGGGGATCGCACCCGCATCGCCGGCCGAGTAGACGTCCGACCCGGCGATAGTCTGGAACGTCACGTAGCCCTCGTTGAAGAAGAAGCGGTCCGGCTGGAAGAACCGGATCGCTCGGTCAACGGCGGTCGCGATCTGCGGGCCAAGGTCCGCGCGCTCGATGTCGTCCGCGATCTCCGCGTACAGATCGGCGAGCGTCGGCCGCCCGTCCTGTGTCGGCATCGGGCACCGTCTCCGTCTTCGAGGGCGACGGCGGGGCGCTGGGCTCCGCCGCCAGGACTGCCGCGCCGAGGTGCAGCAGCATCCACGCCGACATCAGGCGTCGTTGTCCGGGGCGTAGTGCAGGACGAGGGTGGCCACGCCCGCTGCCGGGCCACCGGCGATGGTGCCGTAGACGGGGGTATCGGCGGCGAGGCGGCCCTTCAGGGTCGCGGTGTCGACGCGCTTCACGCCGGCCGCGGTGACGGCGGTGTCGGCCGCGGCGGCGAGGTCGTTGCCGCCGGCGGAGGTGCCGAGCGTGAGGGAGGCGCCGGCCGTGAAGGCGGTCTCTACCAGCACGAGCAGCGAGGTGATGAGCGCGCCGGCCGGCAGCGAGGCCGGCATGACGAAAGCGCCGTTGGCGAAGTTCACGGTCTTGCGGATGGTGTGCGAGACCTGCTCGCGCAGCTCGCGCGCGGGCGGCTGCACCGGGGTGACGTTGGTGGGCACGGTGGCCTCCGGGTTCGGGACAGGCAGGGAGGAGCGGCGGGCCGGAGCGCGAGGCCCCGGCCCGGGTCAGCCGTCAGGCTGGATGGGCGGCCGATCAGGCGTCGACGGGCTTGGCGTAGGTCGGGATCACGATCGTGCCGAAGTCGTCGCCGTTGAAGGTCGTCTTCTTCAGGCCCCAGATCGCCCAGGCCGAGACCTCGAGATTGCGCTTGTGGTCGAGCAGCTCCTCGTTCCAGCGGTACCGGGTGTCGCCGCCGGCCTTGCCGTAGGCGATGGTCGCCGCCTGGGCGCCGAGCAGCACCGCGCGCCGGGTCAGCGGCACAGCGGACATGCCGTCGGGCGAGACGCCCGCCGTGACGTCCTGCGCCTCGCGGAGCACGACGCCGTTGTACTCGCCGAGCGCGCCCGAGAAGATCGGGCTCTTGCTCGACTGCATGCCGGCCATCGCGGCCTTCTGGATGTCGAGCCACTGGCCGGCGCCGGTGTTGGTGCGCAGCGACGTGACCTGCTCGGAGGCGAGGTACAGCACGTAGAGCTTGCGCCCGCCGACCACGACCGGGCGGATCATGACCTTGCGGTTCTTGCCGCCGGTCTTGGCGAGCTCGACCGCCTTGTCGATCAGGTCGAGGGTGAAGCCGTCCGCGTTGGTCAGGGCGGCGTCGTCGGCCCGGCCATTCGGGCGGAAGATGCGGCCTGCCGTCGCCGCGGTGACGACGTTGTTGGCGGTGAACTTCTTGGCGCCGTTGAGCTGGTTGGCCGGGGTGAAGCCGCAGACGTGGTTGAAGAAGCACACCGTGCGGCGGGTCTGGAACCAGTCGGCGATGCCGGCGCGGGCGGTCTCGCGCAGATTGAACGGCACGCGCTGCTGGTCGATCGTGTTCTCCGACTTCACGCCGACGACCTCGCCGAGCTCGTCGATGGTGACCTTGTCGGAGTTGACGCCGATCTGCTCGCCGTTGCCCTCGGCCACGTCGGACGAGGAGAAGCCCGGACCGCGGAGCTGCATGCGCAGGCCGAAGGTGACTTGGTCGCCGTTGCCCTTCTTGGTCTCGGTCTTCTCCTGGATCACGGCGTCGTCGCCGGTGCCGATCAGGGGATCGATGTCGATGGACTTGTTGGCTTCGGCTGCGAGCTTCTTGCTCCACAGCTTGACGGCCATCGGGTCGTTCTGCCCGAACGCGGTGTAGGACATGGGGGTGCCTCTGAAGGCTGGATTCCGTGGGGGAGGGTTCGTGCGGGCCGTGCGTCGGCACGCGGACGGAAGCCGGGCCCCAGAGTGACCGTTGGGGACGGGGTCGGACGGGCGCCGTGCGTGGCGCGGACGAAGGCACTGACGCGGCCGGGCGGATCCTGGCGTGGATCAGACGAACGACCGGACACGCGCGAGCGCCCCGCCTTGCAGCAGGGTGCGGCACGGGACCGGACGGAACTCGGGAAGGCGCCGAGACGGGGCAGGGCCCGCACGTCTCGCGACGGATAGTCCTTTGCGCGGGTTCGCCCGTCGGGTCAACCCGGAAACGCCGTTGCGCTTTAAACGGGGCCCCCCAACGACCCATGAATGCGGGCCGTTGCATCCACCACCTGAACCGCCTCACCTAAACTTGTTCGATAGCGCAGACGTATGGCTACGATCATGATATTGCAATTAGTAGTTGCGAAGATCGCCCCGAGTTTATCATCTGAGATAAGTCGTTCACTACGATAGTTTAGACGGAAAAAATCTTTGTTGTGCACAATCTCATTATGCACCTGCCGTCCTCATTTCTACTCGACAATCAGGCCGCTGGCTTTGTGTTGGCGGCGATTGCCATATGCTATCTAAGCGCGTGGTTGCTCGTACACTTCGTCCATCAGGCTGAGACCGCGACGAAGGTCGATAGAAAATGGTGGATGGTGGGGACAGCTGTAGTCGCGGGGACAGGGGTGTGGACCACCCACTTCGTCGCTATGCTCGGGTACCGTACTGATCTCCTCCTGAATTACGATACTACTAGAACCCTCTGCTCCGCACTAGTGGCGATCGTCGCGGTGGGTGGCCCATTGGCTCTATCAACGCAATGTTCACGAGCGTGGACGAGTGCAGCAGCCGCAGCGATATCCGGCTTGGGTATCGCAGCCATGCATCTCATTGGCATGGCTGCGTTGAAGGATTGCGCTCAGACGCAGTCGGCCGGTCTCAATGTCATTGCTTGCCTGATTGGCGCAGTTTTTATGGCGACTGCTCAAATTATGGCGCGACGCGCCTATAAGCCACTGGTCACCGTTTCCCTCATAGTTGCGGCTGTCTGTGGGACGCACTTCGTTTCCATTGCCGGCACGAAGCTCGTTGGCGCATCGTCTGACCAGTTGCTCCCAATCATGCAGCTGCAACTCGGTATTCTTGCCGCGACGGGAGCGGCTACGCTGCTATTCGGCACTCTTCTTGCCCTAGTAGTTGCGAGACGTTTTGAAGGACAAGAGGCCGCGCACGCCCGCATTCTCACAACCACCCTTCAGAATATGTCCAATGGCATTCTGAAGATTTCTGGGACTGAGATAATCGAACTATACAATGAAAAATTGCGCTCCATGCTCATGCTACCCCCTGGAAATCTTGTCCGCGGCATGACTTTGACACAGTTTTTAGAGCTTACTGGCCGTGCCAATGGCTGGGACCAGCACCGAACTGAGCGCGTGCTTGCAAATCATCGAGCTTGGATGGCGCGAAGTACAGAAACACAGGTGGAGCATATATTTGAAGACGGACGCATTCTTTCCATTGTATGCCAGCCAATCGATGGCGGCGCGGTATTGACTTTCGATGATATCTCTCAAGAAAAAAGAGCCCAACAGGAAATCCTTCATCTCGCTTACCATGACCCTCTTACAGGGCTCGCCAACCGCCGATCGCTCATCGAATATATGGAATTGCTGTATTCCAAAGAGAAACAGTTTGACCTGCTACTGATCGATCTTGATCGCTTCAAAGCTGTCAATGACACCTTCGGCCATGGTATCGGCGATCGCCTGCTCGTTGAAGTCGCAGAACGACTGCGCTCACAAATCGGTGAGACAGGCTTCGTGGCACGGCTTGGCGGCGACGAAATGGCGGTGATCACCCAATTGGGCATCGAATCGGTGAACCGCTTAGCGGAAAATATTATTATCGAAGTCGAAAAACCATACGATCTAAATGATATCACTGTTGTCATAGGCTGCAGCATTGGCTTGAGTGGAAACGAAGATCAGTCAAGCCCTGAAGAGCTGATGCAGCGTGCCGACATCGCTCTATACGAAGCGAAGCGACACGGACGCGGTCGCGCGGCTCGCTATGCATCGGGCATGATGGAGGCCGTTGCTGAGCGGCATGCCTTGGAGCACGACCTTCGTCTTGCTTTGACCGAGCAGCAATTTCATCTTGCCTATCAGCCCATCATGTCGCTCGCTGATGACAATATTGTCGGCTATGAAGCACTCATTCGGTGGCAGCACCCGACGCGAGGTTTCGTCTCGCCGGCTAGCTTCATTCCACTGGCGGAAGAGACTGGTCTCATCGTGCCGATTGGGGCGTGGGTGTTGACTGAAGCCTGCCGCCAAGCAGCACTTTGGCACGCCCATCAGCATGTCGCCGTGAACGTATCGGCCATACAGTTCCGTTCCCCGATGCTTCTGGCTCACATCACGTCGGCGCTCGCAGAAAGCGGCTTGCCCCCACACCGATTGGAAATCGAACTGACGGAGACAGCGTTAGTCGAGGATGGCCGCCAGATCGTTCACACCCTCTCAGCCCTGCGCCGGCTCGGTTTGAAGATCGCGATGGACGACTTCGGGACAGGATATTCCTCACTGGCTCATCTTCGCGATTTGCCGCTGGACCGGATCAAAATTGACCGTAGTTTCGTCGCGGCAGCGCTTGGTGACAATCACTGCATGGCGGTGGTCAAGGCGATCACCCAAATGGCTCGCGACATGAATATCCGAACTATAGCTGAGGGTGTCGAAGAAGCGGACCAACTAAAATTTCTTAGGCGCTTCGGCTGCGATGCGGTTCAGGGCTACTTGATCGGTCGCCCTGAACGTCTAACAACTTCGCAGCCGCCTGCTATGGCAATTTGACCACCGAATGGTTGGCGGCCCTGCTCAACAAGGACCGATACTCTCGACTGGATCAGCCGCCCATGAGAGCGCGGACGCGGGCCGGGTTCGCGGTCATCAGCTTCTCGAAGTCGGCCTCGGACATGCTGGACAGCGTCTCCAGCGTGATCTCACCGGCGGGCTGACCACCGGCGGCCGAGAGCGAGCGGCCCGGGCCGGCCTGTCCGGCGGCGGCGCGCGCGGCCTTCTCGGCGGCGGTCTCCTGCGGGGCGGGGGCCGGGGCGGGCTCCGGCGCCTTCGGGGCGAACCCGCGCGTCTTGGCGAGCGCGGCGATCAGGGCCGCCGGCGATTGGCCACGCTGGCGGGCCGTCTGGGCGAGGTTGAACTCCTCATCGCGCACCGCCTCGATCGCGTCCTTCCGGTCCATGCCGAACAGGGTCAGCTCGGCCACGCGGCCGGCGAACAGGTGCTCGTAGGCGTCCGCGACCGACGCATCGGCCTGGATCGCGGTCCGGAGGTCCTGCTGGTAGAACCCGATCACCTCATTCCGCTCGTCGTTGGCGCGGCGGGTCTCCTCGGCCTGCTTCTGGCTCTCGGTGAGTTGAGTCTGCCCCGTGCGCAGCGCCTCGATCTGCTGCTCCAGGTGCTTCGCATAGCCGAAGATGTCCTCGGCCGGGTCCGGCACCTTCACCGGCTCCGGGGCGGGCTGGGCAGGCGTCGCCGGACGCTGCATCGCCTCGGACAGGATGCGCAGGCGCTCGTCGCCGCGGGCGAAGCGCTCGCGCAGCTCGTCGCGCTCCTTTTCGACCGCCTTCCGACGCTCGCGCTCCTCGTGCAAGGCGCCGTGCGGGACGAACTTGCCCTTCTCGTCGCGCGGCTGCGCCTCGGGGGCAGCCGCGGGCTCGGCGGTCTCGGGATCGGCCGCGGGCGGCTCGGCAGCAGCCGGAGCGGGCTCGGCGGCCGGAGGGGTCAGACCATCGGAGGCGAGCGTCTCGTCGCCGCGCTCGTAGGCCTCGAAGGCAGCCTGCTCCTCGGGCGTGAAGGCGTCTTCGCCGCCGCCGATGGCGAGGTCGGTATCGGTCATGTGGTCCTCGTGACGTGAAGGGGACGAAAGCCGGCGTGCGCCGCCGGCGGGCGAAGGGGTCAGGCGGCGGCTTCCGCGGCCTGGGCTGCGGCCTCGGGCGCCGTGAGGAGCTGGGCGAGCTGCACCGCGGCCGAAGCGTGATCCTGGTGGGTGAGCGCCTGCTCGCGCCCGGCCTTGGCGTTCTTCAGGTTCGCGCCGGCCGTCATGTCCTGGATCTTGGCGACAGCCGACTGCACGGCGAGCGCCTTCTGCTGCTCCTGCTCCGGTGTGTCGGCGGACTGGGCGAGCAGGTCGCGCATCTTGGCCACGAACGAGGCCGGGAACGGCGAGTACGGCAGGATCTCGAGCAGGACCTGCGGGGTGATCATGTCCTTGATGATCGGCAGGACGCTGGTGAAGGTCTGCCACACGATCTGCTGCTGGTTCGGCGAGGCCGGGGCATCGTCGATCACCACGTCGAAATCGCCCATCGTCTGGTCGCGGATGAGGGGCACGACCTTGGCGCCTTCGTCGCCCACGATCCGGATCAGGCGGCCGTCCGAGAGGTAGCTCTGGATGAAGAACAGGCGCACCCGGCCGATGTGCTTCCGGGCCCGACGCAGCGAGTCGAACAGCGTCGCCAGGATCGTCATGGCGGCTTGCTTGCGCTGGTACTCCAGCACGCCGGCCTGGTCGTTCTGCTTCTGGCCGAGGAGCTCCAGGTTCACGCCCGACGTGTCGCGGATGGAGCCGATCGCGAACTCCATGAGCTGCCAGTGGCCCGACGGCAGGACCGGCAGCGGCTTCTCCTTCATGCGCGCCGACATCAGGGCGCCGTCCGAGACCCACGACACCGCGCCGGGCTTGGCGATGCTGGCCTCGAAGGCGCGCTGGTCGGGGACGGCGCCCTTCTCCATGATCCAGCCGCCCTTGGACTGGCGGTTGAGCATGTCGAGGGTCTGGGACAGCCACTTGTTGGCGAAGCGCTGCGGATCGCGCATCGGCCGCACGATGCCGAACCACGTGCCCTTGTTGTGGTCGCGGTCACCGGTCAGGCAGGCGTAGGAGAACTGGTCGCCGGCCGGGGCAGGGCCCTCGTCCAGCACCACGGCGCCGAGGAAGGCGCGGCGGTAGACCCGCTTCATCCGGTGAAACACCTTCACCGGCATGCCGAGCATCTCGGCGCGGCGGGTGAGGATGGCGGCCTGCTTCGGCTCCATCTCCTGGGGCTCGCCGGTCGCGGGGTCGATCACCAGCGCGACGCGGGCGCGCTCCCACCACTGGCACTCGACGATCGTCACGCGCGAGGACGAGGCGTCGGCATCCTGGCCCGGGCGGTCGATGCGGCGCTCGCCGGGCTGGATCTCGCGGTGCTCGCCGTCACCGTCACGATCCTCGGCCCAGGCGGCGTCGAGGAGCGCAGGGTCGACCTCGGGGAAGAGCGCCTCGGCCTCGGCTCGGTCCATCGTCTTCGCGCGGAACAGGCGGCGGGCGTCGGCGAGGTTCCGCTTCCGCGCGGCCGCGTCCCAGATCATCTCCAGCGCGTTGATCCGGTCCTCGACATAGGCGCCGTCCGGGTTGGTTTCATAGTCGAGACGCATCTCGACCCAGCCCATGCCGCAGATCGCGCAGTCGACGAACGCGTCGGATTCCTCGTCCTCCGCTTCGGCCTCGTCCGCGAGGTAGCGGGAGGCCTCGGTGAGCAGCTCGTTCTTGGCCGCGTCGCCGATTTCGCGGGGCAGGTACTGGATGTCCTGCCGGCTGTTTACCTCGGAGCCGGCCACCGCCTTGATGACGGGCAGGATCCGGTTGAACGTCACCGGCGGCCGGCCCTGCTGGCGCAGCACGGCCTCATCCTCAGTGCTCCACTGGCGGCCGGCCACGAAGTCGAAGTCCTCGCGCGCATCCTCGCGCCACTTCGCGGAGGCCTCCCGATCGGTGCGGTACTGGCCGCGCAGGCGGCGGAAGAGCGCCTCGCGGTCGAGCCCAGCCTGATCCACCGCCTCGCCGTCGATGGCGGGCGCGTCCGTGTCCGTCATGCCGCCCAACCTGATCCTGATGTCGATTCCTCCGCCTCGCGGCGGCGCCGGCGCGCGGAGACGTCGTTCGGACCATCCGGGGGCGGATCGTCCTCACGGGGCTCGGCGATGCCGATGGCGAAGTACCGGAAGGCGTCGGCTGCGTGGCTCGCCCAGTCGTGCAAAGGCGCTTTGGAGAAGGCCTGCGTGTTCGGGTCGACGTCGAACCGGTAGTTTCGGAGCGCCTGGAGCCCGTCGGCGCAGGCCTCCTCGTCGAACCAGCACCGCGCGAAGATCTTGCGGGCCGCGTCGATGCCGGCGGCGACCGTCAGGCGGGGCGTGATCCGGACACGGTGCCCGGCCGCCCACATCTGCTGCTCGATCGTGCGCTCGGAGGCGAGCAGCTCGTTGCGGGCATCGTGCGGAAGCCAGTGCTCGCCGTAGACGTAGCCCTTCCCGCCCTGCTCGACCGGGAGCGCCCGCTCCTTCAGCACCTCGAGGTAGTGGCCGAGCGCGTGGCCGCGGTTCTCGTAGAAGTCGATCAGCCGGAACTCGAAGCCGACAATCTGGGCGAACCAGATGCTGGTCTTGTCGGCCCGGCCCAGGTCCCAGAAGGTGTGAACCGGCTTCGTCGGGTCGTACGGGACCTTGGTGAACCGTTTGGCGGTCGTCGCCGCCAGGATCTCGTTCGCGTAGATCGCGCCGTCGAGCACGGCCTTGCAGTTGCCGCCCCAGACCGTCTCGTAGGCGACCGGGTCGCGCTCCTTCAGGTCCAACGCCTCCTGCCGGAGCACGTCGGGGAACCAGGGATTGTCCTCCCAGCCGATCTTTACGACCCGCGCGCCGGTCGGCGGCTTCTTCACGAAGCGCTGGTAGGTCTCGTCCTCCTCCAGCTCGGTGTTGAAGCTGATCCAGATCTCCGAGCCTTCCTTGCGGATGGTCGGGATCAGCACGTCCCAGGACGTCTTCGAGACGGTGCGGGCTTCTTCAACCCACGCGATATCGACGCCCTCAGTCGACTTCACCGAGGCGACGTTGTGCCGGAGCCCCTTGAAGATGAACTCGGTGCCGTTCCGGCCGAGGATCCGCTTCTCTTGGACCTCGTAAAGGCCATCGAGCCCGAGGAGGTCGATCTGCTGCGCGAACAGCGCGTGCGCCGATTCCGCGATGCTGTTCTGGAACTCGCGCGCGCAGAGCACCCGGAGCGGCCGCTGCGCGCCCATGATGAGGAGCGCCCGGCCGAACCCCCACGACTTCGCCCCGCCGCGGCCGCCATAGGCGACCTTGTAGCGGGCCGGCTCGAACAGGAAGGCGAGCTTCTCCGGGAACTCAACCTGCATCGGGCGGCTGCCCGGGCCGGATGAAGGTGACCGTCATGCCGGTCGGGATCGCACCGCCCTCGCCATCGCCGTCGATGGGCTGGGTCGGCTTGCCGTAGCCGCGATCCAGGATGGCGTTGGCGGCCGCCACCCGCGCGGCCTCGCTCTCACCGGCGGTCGCGATGTCGATGAGGACTTGCAGAGCTGTCTCGGTATGCGCGCGGGCGAGGTCGCGCACCTTGGCCGACGCTTTTGGGCGGCCGCCAGGGTTGCCGGACTGGCCGGGCTGGAACTGGCTCATGGGCCTGTTTCGTGCCTGATCTCAGGTCCGCCGCAGCAAGACGCTGCCTGCGCGGGGCGGTCGAACACCCACACCCAGGCCCAGCCCGCGACGAGCACCAGGAGGATGCCGGCGACGTGCCGGAAGCCGACGATTCCGCGCATCAGTGCACCGCCCGGGACGGCATGTCGCCGAACATGAGTGTCAGGCGCTCGGCCATGACGCGCACGTCGTCGGGGACGGCAGGCCGGACCAGCACGAAGGAGGCAGGCCGGCGCGGGCGCAGGGCCGCCGCGGCGATGCCGGCGAGCAGGATGGCAGCGCAGAGGCGGGGCATCAGCGCAGGATCCTCACCGGAAAGCCGAGCAGGCGCTCAGCGTCCTCGCGAGAGAGCTTCGCGATCGGGCCGGCCGGCGCGCCGAGGTTCGCGGCGCCGACGGACAGCTCGTGCTCGCCGCGGTGGACGCGGGCCGGCGCGGGGCCAGCTGGGCGCGTGCTGAGCAGCCAGCGGAGGACGAGGCGCTTCAGCAGCATGGCCGGGCGTTCCTCATCGCCATGGAGCGGCGGACCTCGAACTCGCCGGCCTTGGCCTCGTCGTACGGGGTCTCGGCCGGGAGCCGGATCCGCCCCGGGATCAGGCCCTGTCGGCGGAGGTGGTCGCCGTAGGCCTGGGCCGCCGGGTCGCGCTGGAGGCGCTGCGCATGGCGAAGCGCCCGGTCCGCGTCGGCCGGGGTGAAGTCGGGGCGTGCGGTCAAAGGATGATCGCCTCATGGGCGCCCGGCTGGAGCACGTGCTGCTCGGCGCCGGTCCAAGTGAACAGGTACTCGACCGCCCCGCGGTACTTCGGGTTGTCGAGGACGTAGCCGACCGTATCGTGCCGCCACCGGCGGCCGGTCGGAGAGGAGATGCCGTCGCGGTTCAGCCCCTCGGCGATCGCCTGGAGGGTCGCCCGCGGGCGCTTGCCGCGCCCCCGCTCTCGGAAGATGCGCCGGACGATCGCCGCCTGCTCCGGAACGATGACAAGGCCGCCGGCTCGGTCGGTCGCGTAGCCGTAGGGGACCCGGCCCCCAGCGAAGCCGCCCCGGCCGGCCTTGGCGAGCTTCCCGCCTGCGGTCCGGTCCCGGATCGTGAAGCGCTCCGATTCCGCCATGCCGGCGAGGATGGCGAACACGGTGCGCCCCATCGGCGTCGCCGTGTCGATCGGCTCGGTGACGGACCGGATGCCAACCTCGTGCGTCTCGGCGAGATCCGCCACCGTGGTAACCGCGTACCGGATCTCGCGGGCCAGCCGGTCAAACCGGTAGACCAGCAGCACCGAGAACTTCCCATCGGCCGCGAGCTGCAGGACCTCGCCGAAGCCGGCGCGATCGGCGGGCCGGGTCGCTCCGGACACGCCCGCATCGGTGATGACCGCGACAAGCTCGTAGGCCTGGCTCTCGGCGAAGGCGCGGAGGGCTCGCTCCTGCGTCTCTAGCCCGAAACCGTGAGCGGCCTGCTCATCGGTGGAGACCCGGAGGTAGGCCACCGCTCGGGTGGCCAGAACCGCCTTCGCGGCCTCTTGGGTTTTTATTCTGCCCCGGGCGCGAGCGGTTCGCCGCGACCCTGAAATCGCGGGTAAGTCACTCATATTGCTTCATTATTTACGCTGTCGGGGCGGTTCTTGCGGAAATGTCTTGGTAATTCCGCATCGGGACGTTGGATAGACGTCTCAACGGTGAAGACGCCGCACCCGTGAAGCGGATCGGCGGACGTTACCTCTCGAAGAGGAACACCATGACCTTGCTGCGCACACTGACGCTCGCCGTCGCGATCATCGCCCCGACAGCCGTCGGGGCCGAACCGATCGGCGCGTCGGTGATGCTCGTCCGCGACACGACCGCCCTGGGTCAGACCAAGCCGCCCCGCCGCCCAGCCGACATGACCTTTCGAGGAGCGGCGGCTGGCCGAGCGAAGAACGATGCGGTTGGCGACAGGCTCAGCCGTGGCATCTGCATCGGATGCAGCCCGAAGTAAGGATTAGGCCGCCCGGCGCCGCCTCGCGACGGTGAACGGCTTGCCTTTCTCGCTCTGTCCGGACAGGCCGAACGTGCGCTTCTCGACGGTGCCGATGAGGGGCCGGAGCTGGCGGATCAGCGACCGGATGCGCCGGCAGTGATGATCGCGGGCTTCGATGTCGATGTCTTGGCGCCCAGTCGCGCGGAGGCGGCAGAGCGCAAGGCTCTCCTCCTCGATCGCGGTGACGATAGCGTGGGCGCTCATCAGGGACCGATCATGACATGGAACACCGCCAGCGTCTGCCGGGACAACGCCTAAGCTGTTGAGCGGGTTCGGTCTCGGGAAACTTACGGGGCCGTGCCCGGCTCGTTCAGCCGGTGCCGCGCCCCTGCCGGCCAGAGCCCGGCGCGTCCGCCAGTGCCGTACCGGAAGATCGGAGCGGACATGCAAACGCCCGGCGGCTTCTCAGCCCCGGGCGTGCGTCTCGCGACGGTCAGGTTTTGCCGGGTTTCGCCCGACGGGTCAAGGACCTTCGCCCTGACCGATCCTACGGAGGATTTGTGGCTTAAAGCGTATCATCCACCAGAGAGCAATGCATACACGGATGGACAAAAGGAATTCGACAAAGCCGACAACGTGCTCTGGCCAAAAACCAAGCCCGCGGACTCCATCGGTGAAGTACTGGGATATATTCAGCAATATCATTGCGTAGCCGGTATATCTCAGGTTCTGGTCGATCTCCGCCGCATCGATGACCACGAACTCGTCGGATGCCTTAAGAAATCTTAGGCATTGAAATAGCTGACTGATCTTTCCGGGATACTCATCGACGTGAGCGGCCCATTCCTCACGACTTCGCTCCCGCCTTTCAGGCGGCATTCGTTTGGCAGCGACATCAAGGATGAACTTGTTAAGCCTTGGAAACCAAGATGTTGCCTCGTCCTTTAGAAGTCCAAGTACAACGGCGCCAATAACACCGCCCACCCATGCAAGGATCGTCAGCGCGGTGCCCATGCTGCCTCTCCATCCATCGAGGGTATCTGGAACTCGGCAAGGGCGGCGCGTGCCCTGGTCTGGCCCAGGCCAGTCATGCGGTAGAACCGGCGACGCGGCCGCCCGGCCTCGCTCGGATCGATGTTCTCCCATTCGCTCTCGAACCAGCCCGCCTCTTCGAGCCGAGCGAGCATTGGGTAGAGCGTACCGGCTCCCACGCCAGTGGCCTTCGAGATCGCCGCGCCGGAGCGATCCTCGCGAGGCGTCATGAGGTACAGCCGCAGAACTTTAAGCGTGGGTCCCGACAGCCGTGGGTCTCGGTCTGCCATCGCAGCCTCATTTGAAAGTCGATATAGCCCTATATCGACTTTCGTTCGAGCCGTCTAGAGCGCGTCCTGTGTCACGAACCGAAACCGTGCGCCCGTCGCCAAGCCTAGCAATAGGCCTCGTCGCGCACCCACGTTGCCTCGACGGTCACCGTCGCGTCGAGGACGCGCTTCCAGAAGCGGTGCGCGGCTGGCGACTGCGCGGCCAGCATCCGGTCGGAGGCGAAGCGGTTGAGGCACTCGTATCGGACGCGCGGCCGCTCGACACGTCGCCAGCCGAGCGGCGAATGGCTGATGAGGCTGCCGCACATCAGGCCGGCTCGGCCTCGGCTTCTGCCTCGTCTGTCCGCGCCTTCGCCGCCGCGATCCGGGCCGGCACGCTCTGCGCGTCCGCGAGGTAGACATCGTCCGGCGTCGGCCGCGCGGCTCCGCGGGCGGTGTGCTGAGCTGCGGTCAGGCCCTCCAGGAGGAAGCGGAAGTGCGCCGCGACCTGGGCCGTGCCCTTCTCGCTGCCCTTGCCCCGGGCCGCCGCGTAGGTCCGGAAGGTCCAGCCCTCGGTCAGGATCGCCCGGAGGAATCGGGCCCCGACGGAGCCGACGGCGCGCTCGAGGCGGGCGGAGAACTTCCGCACCCGCTCGGCGTCCTCGACGCTGTAGATGATGGCCAGCTCGTGGGCGATCGTCTGGTCGCGGGATCTGGAGATGTCCCAGCCGCCGGAGCCGAGCCGGGCGCCGGAGCCGCGCTCGTACACGGCTTGGATCAGCCGGCCGACGAAGAGTTGCGCGTCAGTGATGTCCCCGCGGGCGCGCTCGGCGGCCAGCACGTCGACCTGGCGGTTGACGGTGGCCGGGATGAAGGTGCCGAGCTCGTAGGGGCACGGGACCGTCGTGGCCCCGGGCTGGATCTCGCGGTCGCGCGCCGTGATCGGCTGAGACGCGGCCGCCCGGCGCCGCGCGCCGGCAGAGCGCTTCTCGATGCGCACGTGCGACTGGGTAGCCGGCGAGCCGGCTAGGGTGATGGCCTTGGTCCTCGTCGGTGCCACGGTTTTGCCTCTTGAAGCGGCTGGCTTCCAGCCGATCTGTGACCGCTTCAGTCGAAAGCGCTCGCCATCACTGTCAAGCGCTAACTTAGGGCACGATGTTGCTAATTTGGAAACAGCAATCTCGCAGCTCATTGCAACAATAAGTGATTTATCGATCTTCCAAAGATGACACCCGTGTGTGCTTATCGGATCAGATTAATCTTTGGAGGCACATGATTATCTACTGATGCTAGGAGCATCGCTTTCCGGCTGAGCCCCAGGCACCAATTCGTGGCGTTGTTCCAAACCTTGGATTATTTCCGTCATCCATGATGTGAAATCATCATTCCAAATATCGTTGTGATCTTTAATTATTGTTTCGTCTGTTTGCGCGACTATAAACGGATTGTTGTACTGTATTGATCCACCGCCTTTATAATTTGTGATACTCTCCTGCTGAGGAGAAATTCGGCGCAAGCAAAAATTGGCTGAGAAGTTGTTTTCAAACGCACCGTCTCCGTCTACATGCGCGCATTTTTCTTTAGAAGATCTTTCCAACGCATGCGTCACGAAGGGCCTATAATTTCCAAGCGTTGTTTTCTCTCTTTCACTTCTCGCAAGTCCGAGCCATTGCCCGAGCGGGAACGCATCCCGCGTCGCCAGATCCCCCCGTGATGAAACAGTGATTAAGAGCGGCGGCTGAGATGCAAGAAAGCGCTCTTCATTCCGGGTAAAGTCGTTGATAATTGAATATCTTGATGCCTCGAACGCGGGATTGAGTAGTATGACCGCATTCGCAACTCCTTCTATGCGCGAGTAAGTACCGGTTGGATAACCAGGGTGCGCCTGCTGAGCTGCGGTGACTAGCGATTGCGCAGTTGCAGAATAAAGCAGCCGGGCCCCGAAACTATGACCTATGGCAATAAACTGATCTTTCGGATTATTTGCTTTTTTTGTGGCGCTACCGACTGCGCTAACAATCATGGTTACAGCCGCGCTCTGCGCTATTCGATCGGCATTGTTCTTTTTTACCCAGAACGTGGTGTTTTCTAAAAAACTAGCCCACGACCAGAAATCAGCGCTCGCATTCCAGCCTACATAAATGCCAACAACGCGTTTATGGTCTCGATATTTATCTCGCAAATTCTCGACCAGTCTGCTGAAATGCTTAAGATCATCATCGTCTTTGTCGGCACTATGCTTCCAACCGTGTATGTACAGCAAGGCGAGTTTTGGAAGGTGCGGAGCTTGGTCATCTGAAGAGGGACCGAAAGCCCAGGCTGGCCTTTTCTTATCCCAGTTCAATTCATAGAGGACATTTGTTAAATCGCACCGACTCACAAATTCTCCAGAATTTGTGAGTCTAATGATCTTCAAATCATCATTAGGTCGTATTGTTTTTCGGGGGTCTTGTATCTGATTTAGGATGGGATCACATTTATTTTGCGACCTATCTGGACTGTGGTCATTCCGATTGATCCATAAGGGAGCCAATTCAATTGCGGAAAAAATCATCAGAAATACTGAAGCGGTAATCGCCGACGCAGCACGAGCTGACAACCTTTTCTTTCTGCCAAGATCCGTCATGGCCAATCACTCCGCGTGAAATATCCATATCATAATTGACCACGTCGGAATTGTAAAGCATTTCATTTTTTATCGTCAGTATAAATTTGACAATGATACGTCACATTTTTGACGGCTCTGGCCAAGTTGGCTATTTTGAAAATTCATAATTATTACTGACTTATCTAAGTGCGTAATATCAGTATAAGTACTACATGTTGCGATTGAATGCGAGCACAAGAGCGGTAAGCGCACGGTCAACATTGCGCTCGGCGGTCGATGCTGGCCATCCGTTGCGGATGCAAGTGCTCGCAAACGACAGATCTTGATCTTTGGGGTTGGCCAGTGCCGTGCACCAAGCCGCAAACTGACGCCTGTGCACGGGATCGCGCACCGCCTGGTCCAAGAGCCGCCGGAACTCCCTATCCGCTTTGGGGCGCGCTTCCCCGGTGGTCAGCGCATTCCGGGGAAGGGCGGGCCTGTAAGCGTTGAGGTGGTGGATCGCCCAAGCCTTCACGCCGCGGATTGTATGCAGCGGGGGATAGGCCAGTGGGACGGATTCAGGAATTCGCTCTACCATCATACGTGCCGGCGACGCCGACGCTCCTCACGCGGCTCGATTGCCAAACAGGTGCGAGTTGGTGGCCTGCGTTGGAGCAGATGGCTACTGCACCGCATCAAGGCTCGCAGGCATGATAGCCATCGCTTCGACCGCTGCCTGACATTCTAAGTCGACACACGACCACAGAAGCTCGGCCTTCCAGAGATCGGGGCGCCGGCTCACCGTGCGCCTCCCGCCTGGCCCTGCCGCTGGTCGAGGCGCGCCATCAGCCTGCCGATGTCCGGCCCGTGGCCCGTCGCGCGGAGCCGGGCAAGGTCCTCGTCCAACTTCGCCCGCTGCGCCCGGGCGATCTCGGCCGGCGTCTCGGCACGACGGCGCTCGGGCTGGGGCTCGGCCTGCCGCATGCGCTGCAGGTGCGCCTCGGCCGCCTTCGCGACCTCCGCGCGCTGCTCCGGCGTCGGCACGTCGTAGATCTCGGCGTCGAGCACGCGCCGGATGTGCAGGAGCTGAGTCCGGAGCGGGATCAGGCCCTCGCGCGCCTCGTCGGCGAACTCGGCCGGGGAGGGCCGCCAGCGCTTCACCCAGGGCCGCAGCGTCTTGCCGTTCCGGAAGCGCTCGGCCGCCTCGTGAATCGCGGCCAAGGGGAGGTCCTTCAGCGCCGAGACGTACTCCGCGACGAGCACCTCGTTCTCGTCGTCGCCGCGCCCGCGGCCCTGCTCAAATCCCAGCAGCACCCGGGTCACGACCGTGTCGACGTGGCGGGGATTCGAGGCTGCCGTCAGCTCGGCCCTAAGCCGCTCGGCGAGCACGCAGAGCTGCTGCCGCTCGGTGGTCGAGACCGCCCTGTCCCGCCGCACGCAGCAGCGGGTCGGAAGGACGGGATGCGCCTCCAGCCTGCCATGCAGTGCCGAGATCCTCGCCTCGACTTGGGCCGGCATCGGGGTCGTTTGCGTCGATGGAAGGCGGTTCGACATCGTAGGCTCCCGTCAGGGATTCGGCACGTTGGCGGATGAGGCGGGCGGCGAGGCCGGTAGGCGCGGGCTGGGCAGGGCGGCCGCGGTCTGGGCGCCGACCCATCGCTTCGCGGCGGGCTTGGAGGCGCCGGTCGACCCAGCTCGAGAAGTCGGCCAGCTCGCGGCCGTCGGCGTCCTCGATCAGCCCGAGCACCACCACCGCCTCGTCCTGGGCGATCGCCAGCCAGTGGCCGATCAGGGCGAGGGCGGAGCGTTGGGACCGGCCAGTGTTGGCGCAGATCAGCGCGGCGCCCCGGGTCAGCAGCTCCCGGCGGAAGGCTCGAGCCTGTTCGGTCGCACCAGCGCCGCCAGCCTGCCCGACATCGTCGGCCGACCCGTCAGGGTCGGAACCGGGGGTCGGGGAGGGGTTAAGGGGTGGGGGTGGAGGTGCAGGAGGAGGGGGCGGACCATCCGGGGAGGGGACGGGGGGTAACGCGTTACCGCCGTTACCAGCGTTACGGTGCGTTTCACGGTGCCGGCGCACTCGGGCGGCGGTCTGGGCGCGGCGCTTCTCGGTCTTGGCATCGACCTCGGCAGCCGTAGCCTTCTCGTCCGCCTCGATCACCGCGAGCAGCATCTCGGCCGAGGCCCCGGCCGCGACGAGCGCGCGAAGGGCTTCTGAACGGATCGCCATCGCCTATTCCGCCGCCATGAGGACAGGATCGGCGCCGGCCTCGTCGGTGAAATCTTCCCAGGACAGGCGGCCGAGCTGCGTCGGACCGTGGTGGGAGACGTCCCAGACGAACCAGGCGAACGCCATGTTCGAGGAGGCCTTGGGTCCCTCCCAGCCGTGCCGGTGCATCATCGGCAGGCGTTTCCGGAAGCAATGCACCCGGGCCAGCGTGCCGGTGTCGAGGATGGAGCCGCGCGAGATGCTCTCGTAGAACGAGAAGCGCAGCAGCATCATCACGCGCGGGCAGAGCCGCACGGCTTGCTCCACGAAGGCGCGGGCGTCCTTGTAGGGCGGGTTCGTGACGATGCAGTCGATGCCGTGGGGCGCCCGCTCATACTTCAGGAAGTCAAAGCCGGCCTCCTGCCCCTCCCAGCCGTAGTCGACGAGGTCGGTGGGCAGAACGTCATGCCCGGCAGCGGCCAGTTCGCGCACTATGGCGCCGGGACCACAGGCCGGCTCCCAGATCCGCTGCGGCAGCCACTCGACAGCCAGCAGCGCGCGCACGGCCGCGGCCGGCGTCTCGTAGAGGTCGTTCCCGCGCTCCGAGAGCGCGTGCGCCTTGTTCTCGCGGTGGCTCACGCTGCAGCCCTCCGTCGGAAGGCCGGGACCATCCGCGCGAGCACCAGCATCACGCCGCGATCCTGGCGCGGCGCCAGCTCCGTCCCGTCCGGATGGAAGGAGCGCTCGCAGAGGCGCATGGATTCGGCCGCGTCGAGCGCGCCGCGATAGGTGCCGCGGAACAGCTCGCGGCCCGAGAAGATGAGCACCCATGTCATGCCGCCGCCCCAACGGCTTGCGGCTCCAGCGCCGTGACCTGGATCACCAGCTCGGGCATCTCGCCGTAGAACTTGCGGACAAGGCCATCGACCACGGACGCGTCGTCGGCCCAGACGACATGGTTCAGCGCGTCGATGACCTTGGCGATGTTGTCCCAGTCGGGCTTGGTCGTGGGCCGCAGGCGGCGCTCGATGGCGTCACGCCGCTTTCGCTTCGACCAGCTCGCCGGGATCGGCATGGTAGCGAAGATCCGGACCTCCAGTGGCCCGGAGAGGAGGACGCGCCCGCTCATGACGGCACCGGCCGCCAAGCGCAGGGCGCTCTCGTACGCCTTGGTCTTCTGGTCGGGATGGGAGTGGATCCGCGCCACGCCTCCCCGATGGACGAGCTGCGCGCGGTGCCGGCCCTTCCCGCGAGGGGCACCCGGCAGGCGAATGATGACGGTCTCGGACACCGCGCGCCTCCAGGCTCAAGCGTCCGCGGGTTCGCGCGTGCGGCGCGACCGGGTCTCCCGGGCCGGCGGCTCCGGCACAGGCGAGCGGTCGGCCTCGGTCTCCTCAGCCTCCTCGTCGCCGTCCTCGGCCTCATCGCCCTCGTCGATCGGCAGGTCGGGCTGGTCCTTGTCCGCGACCGCGTCTGCGCGCTGGCCGAAGAAGACGCTCGGCTCGGCCAGGACGAGGACTGCCGGCTTCGCGCCGTGCTCGGCCAGCTTCGTGATGTCGTCGACCGAGCCCGAGGCGCCGACCTCGAGCTTGATGCCGTCCTTCACGGTCCACTTGCCGGTCGAGACCACCAAGTGGTCGAAGCCCTGATGCGCGACGACCTTGATGGCCTCGCGCACCGTCTTCCCGGCGACCTCGTCGCAGCGGCCGATCATCAGCCGCTGCTCGTGCTCGGACATCTTGGTCCAGCACGGCATCTGCCGGCAGATGTTGTCGAGGATCCGGTCGCGGATGTCGCCCCGCAAGGTCTCGATGCCGAGCTCTACAGCGGCTTCGGCTTGCGCGACCGCGTCTGTTGTGGCTTCCATTGCTCTCTCCATGGATGGGCACTACGCCCATTCGGTTCAGACCGCCCGGCATCCGCTCCCACAGCAGGCCGGGCGGTTCTGTTTTCGGGGTCAGGCAGCGTCGGCCGGGACGATCATCCAGTCCTCGGCGAGCATGTCCGTCTGGGAGGCGAGCCAGCCGATCACGAGACTGCCGTCGGCGGCGCGCATGTCGATGTGCGGGAGGATGCGAACCTCCTCGACGCTTTCGGCCTCGACGTAGGCGAGGAGAGCGCCAGTCCGAGAGGCTGCGGTGGCCGGCACGATCGAGCCGGGCGTCTTCGCCAGCCACATGCTCTTGCCGTTCCATCCAGCCCGGCAGACGCGCTCGCCTCGTTTCAGCGCACGGAGCGCGTCGCCGAAATCGAGACCGAACGTGGCAGGGCCGACCACCGTCTGATCTTCCGAAGCGGTGTCGCCGTCTTCGCCCTTGCGACCCATGCCCATGGTCACTCCTCTTCGCTCACGGCCCGCCACAGCGGCAGGTCCGTCAGATCACCCGCACCCGGCAGGCCCGGCACACGCGGGCGAGCATCCGGAACGACCAGTGCCGATGCGGCCGCCCGTCCTGGACGGCGCGGAGTTGCGCCCGCAGCCGGCGTGCCTCCCGGTGTGCGCGGATGAGCCGCCCGATCTCCCCGAAGAGCCGCATGGAGATCCTCCCGGAGCAGAGCGTTGGTGGCTTCTGCGGCGTCGGCCGCGGCCTCGATGTTCGAGCAGAGCCGCTCGTAAGCGGCCCGGATGTTGTGCAGGACGTGCCCGTCCAGGCCGGTGTCCTGGCGCCCCATGAACTTGCGGACCCAGGAGCCCGAGGCGCCGATCCGGCGCCCAACCGCGTCGTAGGCGGCCATCTTCGAGCCCATGCTCGACTGGGCGAGGCGGACGAGCGCCGACAGCTTCGGCAAGGTCTCGTCCCGAGCTTGAGATGCGGTCAGCATTGCTCGGTTCCGGTCAGTCTTTGTCCCCACTGGCCCACTCCTTCGCGACATCTTGCGGATGTCGACGAGGAGCGCAGCGAATGCGGGAGGTTGACGGAGTACGCAGACACACGAGCGCGACCGCTGGCTTGGCGGCATGGACGGGCGCGCAGGTAGAGGGACGACCCGGCCGAGGGTCCGAGATTGCGATGGTCTCGGCCGGGTCGCTCGCCGGCGGGAGGCGTGAGCCTGCGACCGCTGCGATGGGGGGAAGCTGTGCACAGGCACGCGACAGCCAGTAAAGACGACGGCAGGGCCGGCGCGTTACAGTTCTCGCGGAAGAGAACGGTAGACCCGGCCATGGCGATCGGAAACAACATCTCAGGCGCGCCTCCGAAGACGCGCCAGACCACGGCCCATGCGCTCGCGAAGCGAGGCGGTGTTGTCCTGGCCGACAACGACAACATCCACCGGTCGCTCAGATTGGTCCGCGGCGACGGGCTCGACCGGCACAAACACCAGCCCGCGGTCCATGGCCTGGGCCATGCGCAGAAGATCAGCGAAGCGTTCCCGGTGCGGGAGGAGCGCCAGCAACTCGGAATCCTGGGCTTGGGCTTGGAGGTGCTGCGCGGCGCGCTCCAGGTCGAGGGCCTGCTGCGCCATCTCGGCCGGCGCGCCGGTGTCCGGCTGCTCGCCGCGCTCGACCTCGTTGGCGAGACTCGACGCCAGGATCGCGAACGCGCCCGCAGCGCGGCGGCAGGCGCAGCCAAGGGCCAGTAGGTTCTTCGCATCGGTCACGTTGGGCTCCTGGCAGGAGACCGCCACCGAGGCCGCAGCCTCGACGCTGGCGACGGCAGGGGCACGCGGCGAAAGGCGAGGGGCGGCCATCACAGCACCGCCAGGGCGCGACAGCCGATCAGCAGGGCCGGCAGCACGGTGATCGCCGCGATGATCGGCCGGAAGCCAAGCAGGCTACCGGCGGCCACGCCGGCAGAGGCCACGACCATTAGCTTGAGGAGGAAGACCAGTGCCGCGAGCATCAGCTCCGGGCCTCCGCATCCGGGAGGAGGCGCGCGTCTTCGGTTGCCTCGTCGGCCGAGCAAAGCGTGCCGGCGACGGCCGAGCCGTCCTCGCGCGTCGCCCGGAAGCGTACCGCGAAGGGCTCGCCCCAACCGCAGGGCCGTCCGAACAACGGCGCCCGCTCGACGGCGATGCCGTGAAAGCCGAGATCCTTCAGCGTGGCGCGCGCGGCGATCGCGTCGGCCTCGCAGCCGGCCAGGGCGAGCGTCGCGGCGAGGAGGAGGGCGCGGCGCATTACGCGGCCGCTTCCTCGACCGGGGAGGCTGAGGGCGGGTTGTCGCGCATGTACGCTCGGATGCGCGACGCCTTCTCCAGCGTCACCGTGCTCCCGGCTTGGAGGCGACTGACCAGCTTGCCGTCGTTTACGGCCTTCCGGCCGAACGTGCTTGCTGCCATCCGCGCATCGCGGATGAAGCACTCGATCTCGCGGAGAAGCTGGCTGGTCTCGCTCATGGCAGGCGAGATAAAGGGCATTTGCCCATCAAGTCAATGGGCATCTGCCATATTGGCGATGGGCAGAACGGTGGGCAGTCTCCCACTATGATCGAGAACGCAGTTCGCCGTCGCCTCGAAGACGAGATGCAGGCGCAGGGTCGCGAGATGAAGGAGCTGTCCTTGGCCGCTGGCCTAGGAGAGACCTACGTCCGCGACGCCCTCAAGCGAGGCCGCGGCAAGCTGGAAAATCTGTTCAAGGTCGCCGCCGAACTCGGCAAATCGAGCGAATGGCTGCTCGGCACGGCTGAGCCTGGACCTGTCGAGCCGAGGGGCAGCGCGACCGTGACGATGAAGCCGAATGCGTCGCGGCGGGAGCTGGCACCATCTTATGGGCCACCATTGGACGTCCTTGGCGTCTCACGCGGGGGAGACGACGGCAAGCTCATCTATAACGGGCAGGTGATCGAGACGATTCCACGTCCGCCTCAGCTTGAGAACGTCGACGAGGCATACGCAACCTACGTCGTCGGAGACAGCATGCGGCCGCGCTTCAAGCCGGGTGAGAAGGTCTGGGTTCATCCCCACCGGCCGCCGCGCCAGGGCGACGACGTCGTGGTCCAGCTACACCCGGAGAATGAAGGCGAAGCGCCAGAGGGCTACATCAAGGAATTCGTAAAATTGACGCCGACGAAGCTAGTGCTCTGGCAGCACAATCCAGGCGAGGAGATCGAGCTTCATCGCTCCCTGGTTAAATCGGTACATGTCATCGTCGGCTCGCTGTACGTCTAAGATCGGTGCCGACCACTTCGAGCGATATGCTTTTTCCGAGGCCTCCGGCGGCGTAGCAGTCGTGACATTTCAGTCGGCGCCCAAGATCGTCGAACGTGATGCAACCCCTATCCGAAAGGTCCGCAAGTCGATCTGCATCTAGGTAGCCCATGTGGCCGCAGTCGTCGCACTGCACTCGGACCGATGGAGCTGATGTAAGTGGTGTAGATAGGCGAGGGTCAACCGGCTTCCTTTTTGCCATTACCACGGAAGCGAACCCTCCAAAAACTCAAGCGGTACAGAACCATTCTGGGCGAAGACCTCTGCGTCCGCCCAGTCTTCTTCCTCAGGATCGCCCGTCCGTGAGAACGCCAGCGCACCAGCAAGACCGCCGCGCAGTGTCTCCACGATGCGCTCCGCCTCACGCCGTGAATGCACGCGTCGCGGCTCACCAGGCGCGATCCGCCCGCGGCCGGCATCGCAGAATGGCTGAACGACGAAATAGGTGAGGCTTGGCAAGTCCGACCCCCCGAGCTCCGTTCGCTTCAAGGTTGACCCTAAAAGAACGAAACGGGAACGGAGTTGCGCGACGATCCCCAGATTTTCGCTGGGCCTGTGGACAACGATCGATGGGCACATGGGGCTTTTGCCCATTTGCTCGTTGACAGGGGGCATTTGCCCATTATCATCTGCCCATCGCCACTCACCGAGCCGATGGAGCCCCAGATGCTCGATGCCCCCGCAGATCTCGTCCTCACCCTGATCGCGGTCAGCGCGGTCCTCCTCGCGTTCGGCGTGCCGGCTGTCGGCATGTCCCTCGGCTGGGGGCGCTGACATGGCCGGCCAGCCTGCGACCGACGTCGACGTTCGGATCGGCGCGCGCATCAGCGCTGCCCGGATCCGCGCTCGCCTCACCCAGCGCACGGTTGCCGCCGAGATCGGCGTCTCGGCCGCCCAGCTCCAGAAGTACGAGAAGGGCACGAACCGCATCAGCGCGATCGCGCTGAGCATCATCGCGAAGCTCACCGGCGCGCCCATCGCGTCATTCTTCGACGTGCCGGAGACGCCCGCGCCGCTGACGGCCCCGCAGACCGTCGACAGGGCCCGCGAGAGCCTGTGCGATGCCGCCGAGGCTTACTTCGCAGCCAAGCAGCGCGAGGGCGAGCTGACTGGCGCATCGGCGATCGCCTTCATCGGCGCGGCGGCCTGACCATGGCGCGCCTCGACCTCCCCGCCGGCTACGCGATCCGCGGCCATGCCGCCGGCTACGCCCTGCGCGGCCCCTACGGCCCCCTCGGCGACGACTTCGACTGCTGGGCCGAGGCCTGTTTCGCCGCCCAGGAACACGCCGATTCCCTCGCGCTGGAGGCCGCCGACGAGCTGGCCGCCATCGCGGATTTCGAGGCCCAGCAGTTCCTGGAGGCCGCATGAACGCTCAGCACCCCATCCGCGCCGCCATCGGCCACCTGCCCAAGGTCGCCCCGCACTTCGTCGAGAGCGTCGCTGTGGATCAGCCCCTCGTTCGTCTGGCGCCGGGCGTCACCGTCGACGAGATCGCCGCGCGGGTATCCGCCTTCGATCAGGCCCACTCCGTCGGCGAGCTCGGCGCCAGCATCTCCGGCCTGGACGGCTTGATCGAGTCCCTCGCCATGATGGCGTGGCACGTCGAGCGCGCCGTCGAGCGTGGTGCCGGGCAGGCCTACGACCTCGACAAGCTCGAGCGCATCAACAGCCGTATCGCCGAGGTTCACCAGAAGGTGGAGATCTCGGCCGGCCGCATCACAGCGAAGCTGGCGGGTGCGCGATGAGCATCGTCAGCTATCTCGACCTCACCCTGGCGCTGCCAACGGCCCTGGCGCTTGCCGCCCCGGAGCTCCGCCCGACTGCAATCGAGGATCTCCGCCTCACGTCCGCGCAGGCGCTCGCTCTGCTGCCGCCGGACGAGACCATCCACGTGCAGGTCGGCCAGAGCCGAAGCCGCTGGCGCCGCGGCAACGTCATCATGGCAATCCGGGGCGGCAGCGACCGGCGCATCGCGCTTGCATCCCGCTCCGCTGGGTTCGGCCTGTCCTTCACCCGGGACAGCGGGGAATCCGTCCTCGTCCAGACCGACGACGCGAAGGTCCGCGGCTGGCTGGAGCGCCAGGCCAAGCGGGCAGGGGAGTGAGCGCGATGGCTTTGCTCACCCCCGACGCCCCGGTGCGCCCGTCCACCGTGCGCATCCACGCCGACCTCTACCAGGGCACCGACGAGTGGATCGCCGCCCGCTGCGGGATGCTCACCGCCAGCGAGATGTCGCTGATCCTCACGCCGACCCTCAAGGCAGCCAGGAACGAGAAGGAGCGGGCGCACCTCTACGAGCTGCTCGCCCAGCGAATCACCAGGTTCGTCGAGCCCCGGTACGTCAGTGACGACATGCTGCGCGGCCGCGACGACGAGGTCGAGGCGCTCACCCTCTACGCGCGGCACTACGCCGAGACCGAGACCGTCGGCTTCATCACCAACGACCGATGGGGCTTCACGCTCGGCTACTCACCCGACGCGCTGGTCGGCACCGACGGCCTCGTCGAGTGCAAGTCGCGCCGGCAGAAGTACCAGGTCCAGACCTTCCTCGAGCATGTGCCCGAGGGCGCTATCCCCGCGGATTACGCGCTCCAGATCCAGACCGGTCTCCTCGTCTCCGAGCGGCTCTGGTGTGACCTCGTCTCGTATTCCGGCGGCCTGCCGCTCGCGGTGATCCGCGCCTACCCGGACGATGAGATCCAGGCCGCGATCCTCTCCGCCGCCGGCGACTTCGAGCAGCGCCTCCGGGACGCAATGCGCCGCTACCGCGACGTGGTCGCCTCCGCCGGAGCCATCCCGACCCAGCGCATCGAACGGGAGATCATGGCGTGATGGCCGAGATCTGGATGCCTGTCGTCGGCTTCCCCGATTACGAGGTCAGCGACCTCGGGCGTGTGAGGCGGTCCAGGCCGGATGCCCTCAACCATGCATGTCGTGTCTTGGTCCCCTGGCTGGGCAACCACCAGTACCCAACGGTCGGCCTCGTACTGGACGGCCGGACCTTCCGGCGCCTCGTACATCGCCTCGTCTGCGAGGCGTTCCACGGCCCGGCGCCAACCCCGGGACACCAGGTCGCCCATGGCGATGGCACGCGCTCGAACGCTCGGGCCGACAACCTCCGTTGGGCGACGCGCGCCGAGAACATGCGTGACTGCGTAGCCCACGGCACGCGCGCGATCGGCCCGCGCCACGGCCGGAGCACGAAGCCCGAACGGACCCCGCGCGGCGAGCTGCACGGTCACGCGAAGCTCAGCGAAGCGGCGGTGATCGCCATCAGGTCGGCGGCCGCGCGCACCGGGAGATCCCTCGCGGCCGAGCACGGGGTGAGCCCTGCCACCGTCTGTCTGATCCGCTCGAAGAAAATCTGGAGGCACCTGTGATCGACATCTCGCAGACCACGGCCCCTCGGTCGGACCAGCTCAACGCCGACGACCTGATCGGCGGCCCGCGCACCATCACGGTCACGCGCGTGTCGAAGATGAAGGAGCCGGACCAGCCGATCGCCATCTACTTCGAGGGCGACGGCGGCAAGCCCTACAAGCCCGGCAAGTCGATGCGCCGCGTGCTCCTGCGGATCTGGGGCAGCGACGGCGAGGCCTATGCCGGCCGGCGCATGACGCTCTACCGGGACGACGCCGTGCAGTTCGGCGGCGCGGCCGTCGGCGGGATCCGGATCAGCCACATGTCGGGGATCTCCTCGGCGGTGACGATGGCGCTCACGGTGACCCGGGCGAGCCGCAAGCCATTCACGGTCAAGCCGCTGGCCGACGAGCGGGCGCCGCCGCCGGAGAGGCCGAGGAACGAGGCGCGCACGGCCGGCGACGAGCAGGAAGCCCCGCGCCAGCCGGGTCCGCGCGAGCGTATGTTCGCCGCGGCCAGGGTCGAGGCCGCCAAGGGTAGCGATGCGCTGCGGGCGTTCCGGGACGGGCTTCCCGAGCGGGCTGATCGCGTCCTCGACGAGATCGGCGCCGAGCTGGAGCGGATCGCAGCCGGCGCGGACGTCGCCGACGACGATGGCTTCCCCGGCTTCGCGCCGGCAGACGAGCAGGCCGCCTGATGTGCTGGCCGGGCTTCTTCATCGGGCTGGCCGCGGGTCTCGCCCTGGCCGGGGCCGCCTGGGGCCTCGTGTCCTCGCACCGCGCCCTCAAGGCCGAGAGCGCCGCGCGCGCCGATCGGCCTGAGAGGGACATCTGACCATGTGCAACGCGTGCGGGAACTACTGCTGCGGCAGCGACGAGTTCGACCGGTGCGGCTGCGACGGCTGTCCCGAGCCGGATTGCTGGAGCGACGAGGCCGACGACATCGACTTCGGCGATGACATGGGCGGCCCCGATCCGGACGACGGCGGTGTGCTGGTTGAATCGCCCCGGGTTTTCCGGAGGCCGTTTGGTTTGGCTCAGGCGGCCAAGGCTTGGACCTCGGCCTGGGCATAATAGCGTGCCTCCGCCTCGGCGGGAGGGATGTGGCCGATTGGTTCGAGCAGCCGACGGTGGTTGAACCAGTCCACCCATTCCAGCGTGGCGTACTCGACCGCCTCAAAGGACCGCCACGGCCCGCGTCGATGGATGACCTCCGCCTTGAACAGGCCGATCACCGTCTCGGCGAGAGCGTTATCGTACGAGTCGCCAACACTGCCGACGGAGGGTTCGACGCCCGCCTCGGCCAAGCGCTCGGTGTAGCGGATGCTCACATATTGCGATCCGCGATCCGAGTGACAGACGAGGCCGCTGCCGGCGAAGGGGCGGCGCTCGTGCAGGGCCTGCTCCAAGGCATCGAGCACGAAGTCGGCCCGGGCCGAGCGCGACACACGCCAGCCCACGATCCGGCGGGCGAAGACGTCGATCACGAAGGCCGCATAGACGAAGCCGCCCCAGGTGGCGATGTAGGTAAAATCCGCCACCCATAGCCGGTTCGGGCATTCGGCCCTGAACTGTCGATTGACCCGGTCGAGCGGGCAGGCCGCCGCCGGATCGGGAACGGTGGTGCGAACCCTCCGCCCCCGGACGACGCCAGCCAAGCCCATCGTTCGCATCAGCCGGACCACCGTGCAGCGCGCCACAATGATCCCTTCGCGGGCGAGCTGCCGCCAGACCTTGCGCACGCCGTAGACCCGGAAGTTTGCCTCGTACACGCGCCGGATCTCGACCATGAGTGCCGCGTCCCGCTTGGCTCGAGCCGACAGCCTCCCGGGATCGGCTCGTCGCGCGGCATGGGCGTGGTACGTCGACGGGGCGATCGGCAGAACCTTGCAGATCGGCTCGACCCCGTAGAGCGCACGATGATCGTCGATGAAGGCGATCATGACCGGAACCGGCGGTCGAGCTCCGCCTGGGCAAAATACGCGCTCGCCTTCCTGAGGATCTCGTTGGCCTGCCGGAGCTCGCGGTTCTCCCGCTCCAGCGCCTTGATCCGCTCGCGCTCATCCGTCGTCGGTCCGGCCCGCACGCCCCGGTCGCGCTCGGCCTGACGGACCCACTTGCGCAGCGTTTCGCCAGAGCAACCGATTTTGGCCGCGATCGACTGGATCGCGGCCCATTGCGAACCGTGCTCGCTCTCATGCTCCCGGGCCAGCCGGACTGCCCGCTCGCGAACCTCAGGGGAAAAGGGTGGGGTATGCTTCGTCATGGCTCCAGTCTCTCAAGAGTTGGAGCCTCCGAAAATCCCGGGGCGATTCAGGTGCCGCTGGCCGCATGCGGTTGCGCGGCGGTGGCGCGGTTCGTGTGCGAGGCGGTGGGTGAGCCTATCTCAGGCCGCGCGAGCGTCCTGCGCCACCTGGAGATCGAGCCAAAGGTCCAAGCCAAGCGGGCCCTGCTTGCGCAGAGCGACACGGGCGCGCCGGACCTCGCCATCACGCATGAAGGTCAGGTGCTCTGGGATGCCGCCGGCGGTGACCAGGCGCACGTGGGCGGTCGCTTCGCTGGACGACAACACCGTGCACGGCACGTCGAAGCTGCCGAGGCGGATCGCGGCCGTCGGGTGCGTGGACGCTTGAGTGAAGTGCTTGTTGGCCATGCTGCGCGTGTCCTCCGGGTGGAAATGCCCAGCGTAGGGACCGCTTGGTTACCTGTCCGTTGCAGCGCAGCAACGACCGAAGCGGTTGCGGTGGCGAGATCATGACCGCGCTCCGCTGCCCCCACTGCACCCGCACGCTCGCCAGCAGCGAGGCGCTGTTCTCGCACGTGAAGGCGAAGCACGGGCTCAAGGCGGCCCGCGCCTGCGTGCCGGAGCACCCGGTCTTCGTGCGCGAGGCTGAGCGCCGCGCGCGCCGCCAAGGCCACGACCCCGAACCAAGCATGGCTGACCTCGTCGTCGAGGCCACGCTCAACCGGGCCATGGGCCTGCCCGTCGATCGCGACATTGCGGAGATGTTCGATGTCTGAGGCCACCACCGCGCCCGGCCCGAAGCGCTGCACAGAGCTCGATGCCCGGATCGGCGGGCGGATCCGCATCGCCCGGGAGCGGGCGCGGGTGAGCCAGACCAGCCTCGGCGACGCGCTCGGCATCTCGTTCCAGCAGGTGCAGAAGTACGAGCAGGGCAAGAACCGGATCTGCGCCGCCAACCTCCAGCGGGTCGCGGAGCTGCTCGGTGTGCCGGTCGAGTCCTTCTACGACGGGCCGGCTGAGATCCAGGCGCCCCCGCCGCTCACGGTCGAGCAGGCCTGGGCCGAGCATCGCGCTGCGACGAAGGCCCTCGAAGACGCTCTTCAGCGTGAGGCGGCTGCCCTGCAGGTGGCGGCGTGAGCGCAATCTTCTGCGCCGACTGCGGCACCGAATGCGCCCTCGTCGACGGCCGCGACGTCGACGCGCACACCCCCGAAATCGCCGACGCGTGGGTGTGGGCCTGCTCGGTGTGCCCGGCGTCGTGGGCTCATCAGGACAAGGACGACGGCTGCGTTGGGCTCCCGGCCGGGCAGGCGACCGTCAACGCCCGCGCGTTGCTCTGCCTGCAGGTGGTCGTGCCGCTTGTCCGGCAGGCACCGCCGACCGAGCAGTCCCCGGCCGCGGCCCGCGTCCGCGCCTTCCTCGCGGACCATCTCGATATGGCTGACCAGGAAGGGCTTCTCGCACACCTCTCCCTCGACCAGCTCCGGCAGGCTTGGCGCGTCCTGCACGCCACGACCTACGACGACGTCCGGATTTGGGCCCAGTGGCGCCGCGGCATGAAGCGGCGCGCCCCGGCGAGCGGCGAAGGGGTGGCGGCATGAATATTTCATTTATCGAGCATGCTAGCCGTTATCGCCCTGAGTTGTTTCCTCATATTTTCGACAGATGGACGCATTTCGACACGGGCGGGAATAGCGATATCATTCGATCCACGAAATTCTCTATCGTAAAGCATAGCGTTGCAAGAATGTGCCGTGATCTGCGCTGCTGTTCCATGAAATATTTTTTTCATGCAATAAACACTACTTTTATAATAAAAAAAGCTCCGATCCAGATCGGTGCATGCTTTAAGGGCATACTCAAGCGACGGGTTGACGTATGCGGCAGCCCTTTTTTGGTAAAGATCGACGAAATCGGACGTAATTACATCTATTATCGCATCGATATCATCAAATTTCTGATCTATGTCTTCTGTTTGACTTACAGTCATATTCAGAGCGAGGACAACATTGGCAACTGGGCCGTCGACCTTCATTACGCTATTAATGTCTCTCATGATAAAAAATATTTTGTTGAGCCTTTCAAAAATGACCGTCATCTTTTCATCAAGCCGGATAGTGGCTGCGATAATATTAGATATTTGTTCCGCCCTGATTGCCTCGGTCTGCTGTCCTATCATCGGAAGTTGCTTGTTCGCGACCTGGATCTGTCCCTTTGCGCCAATCAGTGCCAAGTATCCCGCGAGAAGCGCCACGCCGGCGCCGATCATTGTTTGATATCTATTTATCCAGAAATCGAAGCAGAATTTCATTGTCATTCCAGGTCCAAACGGACCCGGCGCTGTAAGTTTCAGCTGTTCTTCAGTGAGGATGTCTGCTGGAACAGGGCACATCATCGCGGGAAGCAGCAATTTTCCTGCGAAAATCGTCAGCCCCGACAAACACATAAGCGCAACCAAGCGCCAAAATTGTGCGGGTCGAACCGGATCTACTCTGTCCATAAGTCCCTCCTACCGCCTCATGGAACGCGAAGGGAAGGTCCTGCAAGACTCGGATTCCCGGAGGTGCACCTGTGACCCCGCCCAGAAGCAAACCCTCCAGCACCTCCACCACCGCGGCGGCGAGGGCGCGATCGACCGGCACGGGTCGGTCGTGGCCGGCGGCGTCCGGCTCCAGTTCCTCGCCGAAACGTGGCGGGCGACAGGCCGCAGTGCCCGATCCCGTGAAGCTGCCCGGTGGTGGTGGCTTCAGCGGCGGCCACGTGCCCGCGCATCCTGGAGCAGAGTGATGGCCCGCGCCCCGAAGCCCCTCCCGCCGCCGACCGACGACGAGCGCCGCCGCGCGGGCGAAGCTGCCCAGGCCCTGCGCGCGGCCATCGCCGACCCGTCGACCATGGGCGCGAAGAGCGTCGCGCACGTCGACCTGGCGCGCCCGCGCCGCGGCAAATGGTGGGAGAGCTGGGCGAACCTGACCGGCTTCCACCGGATCAACGGCAAGACCGGCCGCTACATCCACGAGCTGCTGCCCGGCTGGAGCTACATCCAGCGCGAGATCCGCGCCGAGATGATCCCGGACCTCGAGGCGCTGGCCGAGCGCGGCGAGCGCCCGACCGAGGACACGAGCGGGAGGGCAGCATGAACCGCCGCTTCTACGCCGAGGACACCAAGGTCTCGTCCGTCCGGAGCAGGGGCCAGATCGAGGCCATCCTGCGCAAGGCCGGAGCCAGCCGCATCGCCACCATGGATGAGCCGCTTGAGGCGATCGGCATGTTCATGCTGGCCGGCCGGCTGATACGCCTGCGCATTGCGATCCCGGGCGACGCGAGCGAGCAGAATTGCTGGGCGATCTGGCGCGCCGTGCACCTCGTCGTGAAGGCCAAGATCGAGGCCGTCGCCCAGGGCATCACGACGGTGGAGCAAGAGTGGCTCGCGCATGTCGTCCTGCCGGACGGCAGCACGGTCGGCGACTGGATCGAGCCGCAGCTTCAGGTCGCCTACGACAAGGGCCGGATGCCGACGGACACGCTGATGCTGGAGGGCCCGCGCTGATGCCCCGTAGCGTTCGCATGCCGGACCGGCACGAGGTCGACGACACCACACCGCTGCGGCTCGACGTGGCGGCCGCTATCGCCTTCCCCGGCGGCGCAATGACGGGCGCAGGCCTGCGCCGCGAGGCCGCCCGCAACCGGCTTGCTGTCTCGCGCGTGGCGGGGAAAGACTGGACCACGCTTCGTGCGATTGCCGAGATGATCGAGCTATGCCGCGCCGCTCCGAAGGCCCCCACCTCAAGCTCGAACGGGCAGAGACGGATTCCGAAGGCCGGATCACCCGGCACGCGTCCTGGATCATCCGAGACGGACGACGGAAAATCCGCACAGGCTGCCGCGCTGATGAGGCTGCAGCGGCTGAAAAGCGGCTCGCCGCCTACATCGCCGAAAAGCACGAGCCCGCGCGGGAGAGCGACCGTGACCCCGCTGAGGTCTGGGTCGCCGACGTAGTTTCGGTCTACCTCGACGACATCGCCAGTAAGAAGGCGCGGCCGAAGGAGATCGCCGGCCGCCTGGGCAACATCCTGGCGTTCTTCGAGGGCAAGCGGCTGGCGACCGTCACCGGCCGGGCTTGCCGGGATTATGCGGAGCACCGCGGTCTCGCAGTGGCGCGGCGCGAGCTGGAGGACTTCCGGGCAGCGATCAACCACTACCACCGCGAGGGGCATCTCGCCTCGCCGGTGCCGGTGGTTCTGCCGGAACGGGGCGCCGCGCGGGAGCGGTGGCTCACCCGCTCCGAGGTCGCGAAGCTGATCTGGTCGGCCTGGCGCTACCGCGAGGTGCAGAAGGGCCATGCGACTGGCCGGCGATCGCGCCAGCATGTTGCGCGGTTCATCCTGGTGGCGATCTACACCGGCACCCGGGCCGGCGCGATCTGCGGCGCCGCCATCCGCCCGACGGTCGGCAGCGGCTACGTCGACCTCGAGCACGGCACCTTCTACCGGCGGGCGCCGGGCTCACGGCAGACCAAGAAGCGCCAGCCGCCCGCGCCGCTGCACCCGCGCCTCCTCGCCCACCTCCGGCGCTGGGAGCGGACCGGCATCGCGTCCCGCTACGTGGTCGAGTGGCAGGGCAAGCGGGTAGGGCGGATCAACAAGGCTTTCCGCTCAGTACGTGAGAATGCCGGGTTCGGCGCCGACGTCATCCCGCACTCGTTCCGCCACACGGCAATCACCCTGGCGCTCCGCGGCGGTTGCCCGCCATGGGAGGCGTGCGGTTATTTCGGCGTGACGCTGGAGGTTCTGCAGGACGTCTACGGCCACCATTGCCCTGAGCACTTCCAGGGCGCCCTCCAAGCGATCGGTGGACGCAAGACAACCGTCAAGCCTGCGCTGAGACTTGCGGGATCTACCTGAGGGAGCGTTGAGGGCTCGCGCGAGGCGGACCTCAACCCAAGCTCGATCGAGGTGGGGCTGACCCGACCTCCAGCGTCCGACCAAAATTTTAATTAGTAATGTCTACCGAGATCTGATTTGATCTGCGATCGAACGCCGATTCACAGAGGTGCGTCGTGAAAATCGCACATACGATTGCTATCATTCTTGCAGTCACAATCGGACTATTATTGATTTCGGGCATGTTGTTCGGCAATCACAAACTTCCAGAATTTATTGCATCGAAAGACCATACATACAGGGATATATGTATCGCCTTATGGATATTCCTGCTGCCGAATTGGTTCACGCTAGAAGAATATTGGGCGCCCGAACCAGGGCCTCAGCTGGATCAGTTCAGAAAGGCACAGCAGTTTGCCCGAGTCTTTTGGACGATTTTGAGCGGTGCTGTGGCGATCATCATCGGACTGACGCCAGCGACACTCACAGCCGAGCCTAAAGCCGAACGCACCTCTCAGGTTGGTGCGCCTCTCAAGAGTGCGCCCGATCCGGCTTTGCGATAATCGTAGCGCCGGCGCGGGTCATTCACCGGGACGCCTACCGGGACGCTTTCCCGCGCACCGAACGTGAACAAAGCGGGGTGATGATCCGAGCGTCTCCTAGGGACGACGCAGCAGGATCGAATGGAAACGCGTTCGGGACGTGGGGGTCGCAGGTTCAAATCCTGCCACTCCGACCAAAATTCCCGCGATCTCAAGTTCAGCGAGAACGGACGGTCACCCTTCGCAAGGGACCTCGTTGACGCATGACGCGTGACTTCGCTGGTCAGCGTCCGCGTATTCCCAGACTCTCGCGAATGCGGCCACCTCGACCGGACCGAAGCCGTCGCGCCATCCCGGCTCCGCATCAGGCCGGTCCCTGTCTCGCACCCCGCTGATCACTGCGCGCGGAGGATCCTGAGGCCGCCCCGTCTGGCCCGTCCGAGCCGTGATCCTGGGACGGAGTCTCCCCGGACCCCGCCGTGCCGGGGCTCTCGCCCTGCGGGATCAGGGGCGCCATGGGCACGCTCTCCACGAGCAGCGCGATCATCTCGGACCGTGAGCTCAGGAGAATGGCCGGCGGCTCGCCGGTGATCTGCCGCCATCGCCTGACGAAATCGCCCGCCGGCAACTCGGCGAGAGCGTCCTGTTCGGTCGCGGGGTGGTCCGTTCTGAGGGCTGCGGACTGATCCATGCGCCTCAACGGCTCGAACCACGATTCGGCCTCAGCCTCCGCCCGTGATGGTGAAGCGAGCGTTAGTCCGATCGCGGAAGACGATGCCCGCATCGGCGGACCGGCGGGCGAGGCCCGGGGCGCTCGATGCGTAGAGGAGCATCGCGCCTGTCCCTGACGAAAGCGTGCGCGCCGGTCAGTTCATCGGCGGGACAGAGGGAGGTGCGTCGAGGAATGGACCCGGCGCGCGGCCGTGCGGGATGTCGTCGTTCTCATGGGCCCTCATCGCACGACGCGGGGTCCGGGCGCGGTCAGGCGGCGAGCCGGAAACCGATTCCGCGGGCCGTGCGGGGCGCGACCGTCGACTTGTCCCGGGGCAGCAGCAGGTCGATCTGCGAGCAGTGCAGCGCCAGGACGTTCTGCTCCTCCGCCATGGCGCGCGCCGCGCCGCTGAACCGACCATTCGTCATCACGCACGCCGTGGTCGACCCGGCGCGCTCCGCCGCCGCCGCGACGTCGGAGATCGGGAGACACGCGACGTCGCGGTCCGCCCAATGCAGGCAAACGACGACGCGCGTTCGGGCCCGGAGGAGCACGAAGTGGTCCTGATCCTGGTAATCCAGGCGCCAGCCGGCCGCCTTCAGGCACCGCAGCATCAGCGCCTCGTAATGCGCCTGCGAGGCGCTCACGCGGTCGAGGAAGGTCCAGGACGCGACCTCGGCCGGCAGGATCGACGCGAATTCCGCGCTGACCAGGCGCCTGAAGCCGCGGAACCGGACGACGGCGCGGAGCGGGCGCGAGAGATGGGCGCGGTGCAGCCTGACGAGTTCCCGGTCCCAGAGCGCCTCGAACGCTGCCGCTCCGCGCGCGTGGTGCTCCATCCACCGGTTCTCGATGAACAGGCGCTCGATCTGCGGTCGGATCGCGCGGCGACACCGCTCGGTGAGCCGCTCCTGCAGATGCAACCAAGAGAGCAGAAGCAGGATGGCTATCACCCACAGGGCGAGGCTCGTCGCGAACATGGCGGCGGGACTTTGCGAAATAAGGCCTATGTCGCCATTTATCCGCCGCAGGAATTAAGCGGACATTGCCGGTCACATGCGTACTGAGCCGACCAGTGCAAGTCTTTGGAGATGGTGAATTCTAAATTTATGTCCGCCCCGCAGCCGCTCAGGTCCGCATGGCCACGAACATGCTCCGGCCCTGCTGGTGGTAGTAGCCGCTCTCCATCGAGCCGCGGATGTCGTGTCCCAGCATGTCGTACTGCTCGTAGACCATGTCGAAGCCGCACTCCTTGAGAAGCTGGATAAGGGCCGGCTTGGTGGGCCAGAAGGAGCGCTTGTTGCTCCACGAGGTCCATTTGTGCGCCTCGAGCTGGCTCGTGTCGTCGAGATCGTGCTCGTGCATCCAGCGACCCGGCAGACCTTCGTTCTCGGCGGGCGGAGAGAGCTGGAACAGGGCCTCGTTGGTCTCGGTCGCGAAATGCGTGTGCAGGATGACCACGTCGCGGACGCATTCGGCCATGAGGCGGATGAAGGCGGCCGGCCTGTCGAGGTGGTAGAGCAGTCCGCAGCAGAAGGCGGCATCGAAGGGGCCGTGGGCCGCCAGATTCCACACGTCGTCGTTGACGAAGGCGAGGTCGGGGACGCCCGTCCCCTCCTTGACCCGCAGGCAGTTCTCGAAGTTGGAGCGGCGCACCTCGACACCGGTGGCGCGCATCCCGGCGCGGGCGAATTCGAGCGTGTAGCCGCCCTCGAGGCAGCCCAGATCGACGATCGACCGGCCGGCCAGCCTGTGCCCGTAGAACAGCCGGAGCGAGCGCAGGGCCGCCTGGGTCCAGGGGCTGTCGCCGATCAGCCAGCCCGCCTCGGGCAAGGTCTCGGACCCGTCCGCGAGGCGGATGTTGTGTGCCGTGAACGTCATGCCGCCTCCCCACGCCGCCCACTCGTGCCGGGCAACGCCTTCGTCCGTCTATACGGGCGGCGGCCGATCGGTTCACGCGCTTTGTCGATCCGCCCGTATCGAACGGTCGACCGGCGGGATGGGTCAGGTCGGCGCGACCGCCGCCTCCACGGTGCGGCCGGGCACGCGATGCCCGCGACGGGGCCCGTCGAACGGCGTATGTAGCCGCCCGATGGATCCGTCCTCTCACCATCGAGCCGGCCGGCGACCCGCTGGATGGGTCGGCTTCGCGCGCAGCTTCCTCGTCTGCGCCACCCTCATGGGCTTGGCGCTGATCGGCTTCGTGGCCGCGGTCGATCCCTACGGACTGCGGGCCGCGCCCGGGCATCCGCCGGGACCGATCATGGATGCCAATCAGCGGCTCTCCTATCCGCAGATCGCCCGCGGGGGGCCGTTCGACGCGGCGGTCTTCGGCACCTCGACGGCGCGACTGCTCGACCCGCAGGCTCTCGACGCGGCCTTCGGTGTCCGGTTCGCCAATCTGGCGGTGAATGCCGCGACGCCCGACGAGCAGGGTCGACTCGCCGCGCTGTTCCTGGCCCGCCGGCCGATCCGCGCGGTCCTGTTCGGCCTCGATGCCCCATGGTGCGCCGCCGATCCGCCGGCCCGGACCGCCCATGCCTTTCCCGACTGGCTCTACGCGGACCGCGTGCCCGGCGATGTCCTGCGTCAGGTCAGCCTGCGCTCGGTCACGACGGCCGTCCGGGCCGGACTCGCCGATCTCGGGCTGACGCGGGCGCGGATTCGCGGAGACGGCTACGCGGTCTTCACGCCGCCCGAGGCGCGCTACGACCTCGCACGCGCCCAGGCCCATATCCGCGCAGGCCGCGTGGACTCGGCGGCGGCGGACGCCCCCGAGCTGCCGATGCCGGCCCTCGACCGCCTGGACGATCTCCTCGGTCGCGTGCCCGCCGAGGCCCTGAAGATCGTGGCCTTCATGCCGGTGCATGCGGGGGCGCAGGGTTCACCGGGATCGGCGGCGGGCCGTCGCGAGGAAGCCTGCAAGGCGCGCGCCGCGGCGATCGGGAAGCGCCGGGGCGCGGTCGTGGTGGATTTTCGCCGGATCTCGCCGCTGACGACCCGGGACGCGAATTATTGGGACGCGCTGCATTACCGCCTGCCCGTGGCGGGGCGCGTCGTCTCCGATCTCGCGCGCGCCGTCGCCACCGGCCGCGACGATCCGGATGGAATCTACCGGGTGCTCGCGCACCCGTGACGCCCGGTCAGGCGGCGGCGCGCTCGGCGCTCGCCCAGCCGGCGCGGGTCTCTGCGCAGTACTCCGCGTAGCGGCCGTCCCGGATCGCCGCGCGCGCGCCGGCCATCAGGTCCTGGTAGTAGGCGAGGTTGTTCCAGGTCAGCAGCATCATCCCGAGGATCTCGTTCGAGCGCACGAGGTGATGCAGGTAGGCACGGGAATAGTCCCGCGCGGCCGGACAGGTCGAGGTCTCGTCGAGCGGCGCGGTGTCCTCGGCGTGGCGGGCGTTGCGCAGGTTGACCCGTCCGTGGCGCGTGTAGGCGAGGCCGTGCCGGCCGGCGCGGGTCGGCATCACGCAGTCGAACATGTCGATGCCGCGGGCGACCGCGCCGAGGATGTCGTCCGGCGTGCCGACGCCCATCAGGTAGCGGGGCTTGCCGGCGGGCAGGTGCGGCTCGACCGTCTCGATCATGGCGAACATGACCGCCTGCGGCTCGCCGACGGCGAGGCCGCCCACCGCGTAGCCCTTGAGATCGAGATCCGTCAGCGCGCGGGCGCTCTCGACGCGCAGGGCCGGCACGTCGCCGCCCTGGACGATGCCGAACAGGGCCCGTCCCGCCTGCTCGCCGAACGCGACGCGGCAGCGCTCGGCCCAGCGCAGCGACAGGTGCATGGCCTTCTCGATGGCCCCGTGGTCCGCCGGCAGGCGGACGCACTCGTCGAGCTGCATCTGGATGTCGGAGCCGAGCAGACCCTGGATCTCGATGGAGCGCTCCGGGCTCATGTGATGCGCGGTGCCGTCGATGTGCGAGCGGAAGGTCACGCCCTGCTCGTCGATCTTCCGCAATGCGGAGAGCGACATCACCTGGAAGCCGCCGGAATCGGTCAGGATCGGCCGGTCCCAGTTCATGAAGCGGTGAAGGCCGCCGAGCCGGGCCATACGCTCGGGGCCGGGCCGCAGCATCAGGTGGTAGGTGTTGCCCAGGACCACGTCGGCGCCGAGATCGCGGACTTGGCCAGGATACATGGCCTTGACGGTCGCGGCCGTGCCCACCGGCATGAAGGCCGGGGTCCGGATCTCGCCGCGCGGCGTCCCGATCACGCCGGTGCGGGCGGTGCCGTCCCGGGCCAGCAGGTCGAAGCGGAAGTGTGCGCTGTCGGTCATGGGGTGTCCGCGCCCGGGCCCGGGAAGAGCAGGCTGGCGTCGCCGTAGGAGTAGAACCGGTACCCGGCGGCGATCGCGTGCGCGTAGGCCGCGCGCATCGTCGCGAGACCTGAGAACGCCGAGACCAGCATGAACAGCGTCGAGCGCGGCAGGTGGAAATTGGTCACGAGGGCGTCGACCGCGCGGAACCGGTAGCCCGGCGTGATGAAGATCTCGGTGGGTCCCGAGAAGGGCGCGAGCGTGCCGTCCGGTCGGGCCGCGCTCTCCAGCAGCCGCAGCGCCGTGGTCCCGACCGCGACGATCCGGCCGCCCGCGGCCCGCGCGGCGTTCAGGGCCTCGGCCGTGGCGGCGTCGAGGATGCCGATCTCCGCGTGCATGCGGTGGGCCTCGGTATCTTCGGCCTTGACCGGCAGGAAGGTCCCGGCGCCGACATGCAGCGTGACGTGGTGGCGCCGCAGACCGGCGGCGTCGAGATCGGCCAGCAGCGCGTCGGAGAAGTGCAGGCCGGCCGTGGGAGCCGCGACCGCCCCCGGATTGCGGGCGTAGACCGTCTGGTAATCGGTGGCGTCGCGGTCATCCGTGGCGCGCTTGCCCGCGATGTAGGGGGGCAGCGGCAGGGCACCCTCCGCGGCGATGGCCGCGTCGAGGTCTGGCCCGGCCCGGTCGAAGGCGAGGACGATCTCCCCGGCCTCGGCCTTCTCGAGAACGGTCGCCGCCAGATCGCCGAAGCGCAGCGCGTCGCCCGCCGCGAGCCGCTTGGCCGGACGCGCGAAGGCGCGCCAGCGGTCGGGGGCTTCCCGCAGGTGGAGCATCACCTCGGTGCGCTGGCCGGGGGCGCCGGGCCGTGTGCGCACGCCGTTCAGCCGGGCCGGGATCACCCGCGTGTCGTTGAAGACCAGGGCGTCGCCGGCCCGGAGGGCCTGGGGCAGGTCGCGCACGGTCCGGTCGGCCAGCGGCGCGCCAGGTCGGACCACGAGCATCCGCCCGGCGTCGCGCGGCTCGGCCGGGCGCAGGGCGATGCTGGTCTCCGGCAGATCGAAATCGAAGAGGTCCACGCGCATCGCCGGCTGCCTGCACCGAACGGCACGCGGTTTCAACCGCGGAACCGCCGGGGAGCGCGTCCGTTTCCAGCGTCACCGAGACGCGAGGCTCCCGATCCATGCCCTGGTACGCCGTTCGCCCCCGTGACGCCGCCGATCCCCGCTGGCCGCTCCCCGGCACGTCCGAGATCGTGCTGAAGGCCGAGGATCCCGACACCGCCCGCGCGAAGTTCGAATCGGCCTACCCGAGCCAGCCCTTCGGCAGCCCCGGAATCCCGGTGCCGAATACCGGCGCCGGCAGCTTCCGCGGCGATCCGGACGCCCTGGTCGTGGCCGAGACGGGCGAGCCGCCGGCGCCGCGGGGGAGCGACGCGTGACGCCCCGCGGTCGCCCCCGGCGGGTCACCCTCGACGGGCAGCTCCTCGGGTACTGGGAGCGCGAGGCCGCCCGGCTGGAGACCCTCGCCGCCGGAGCGCGCTTCGCCTGGCAGCGCCGTCGCTTCCTGCGCAAGGCGGAGGCAGCGCGTGCCAAGGCGGAGCCGAGCCGGCGGCGCGAGGCCGCCCGCGACAACGGCGGCGCGTCGGAGACTTAGCCGCGGCTAACACGTTTTCGGCGGCGTCGAACCTTTGCCGTGGCCTTGGCCGCGGCCGGTGCCGTATGGGCGCGGCGTCACCCCAACGGCGCGAACCATGGACCGCACCCAGAAAGCCGCCCTCTTCAGCGCGGGCATCGGCCTCGCCGTCACGGCGATGAAGTTCTACGCGGCGTGGCTCACCGGCAGCCTCGCCCTGTACTCCGACGCGCTGGAGAGCATCATCAACGTGGTCGCCGCAATCGGCGCCTTCGTGGCCCTGCGGGTCGCCGCGCGCCCGGCGGACGAGGACCATCCCTACGGTCACCACAAGGCCGAGTTCTTCTCGGCGGTGATCGAGGGCGCGCTGATCGTGGTGGCGGCGCTGCTGATCCTGCGCGAATCCTATTTCGGGCTGCTCGCCCCGAAGGCCCTCGACGCGCCCGCGGTCGGCCTCGCGATCAACTTCGCGGCCGGGATCGTCAACGCGGTCTGGGCGGCGGCACTGATGCGCTGGGGAAGGCGGTGGCGGTCGCCGGCCCTGATCGCCGACGCGCGCCACGTCTTCGCCGACGTGGTCACGTCCTGCGGCGTCCTGGCCGGCGTCGGCGCCGTGGTGGTGACGGGCTACCCGGTCCTCGACCCCGTGGTGGCCGGGCTGGTCGCCATGAACATCCTGTGGTCCGGCTTCCGCATGGTCCGGGAATCGGTGGACGGCCTCATGGACAGGGCCGCCCCGGCCGAGATGGTGAGCCAGATCCGGTCGCTCATCTCCCAGCACGGCGAGGGCGCGCTGGAGGCGCACGACGTGCGCACGCGCTCCGCTGGTCAGGCAACCTTCATCGACTTCCACCTCGTCGTCCCCGGCGCGATGACCGTCGAGGATTCGCACGCGATCTGCGACCGGCTGGAATCCGCCCTGGAGACGACGATCCCCGGGGCGGTGGTGACCATCCACGTCGAGCCCGGCGAGGAGGCCAAGGCGCGGGGATTGCCGGTGCTGTAGGCCGCCGATCAGCTCCAGGCGTGGAGCGGCGGGTTCACGCCGTTGAGGGCGTGGTTGCCGACGATCGCGTATTTCCAGCGGACGGGATCGTGCAGCGTGTGCGTGCGCGCGTTCCGCCAGTGACGGTCGAGATTCTCGGCGGCCAGAGTCGAGCGGGTCCCCGACAGCTCGAACAGCTTGTTCGACGCCGCCAGGGCGACCTCGGTGGTCAGCACCTTCGCCTCGGCGACCGCGATCTGGGCCGCCGCGACCGTCTCGGCGTCCGGCCGCGCGACCGCCGCGTCGAGGGCGAGACCGGCCCGGTCGAGCAGCGCCTCGGCGGCGTGCTGCCGGATGGTCAGGTCGCCGACCGCCTGGATCGTGTAGGGATCGTCGGCCGCCCGCTCCAGCCCGCTGTCGATCCAGGGCCGGGCCTTCTCGCGGACGTAGCCGATGGTGTCGTCCAGGGCCTCGCGGCCGATCCCGGCATCGACCGCGGCCTGGATGATCTGGAACACGGCGCCGTCGGCGGTCGGCGCCGCGTAGCCCTTCCAGGCCGGCACCAGATGGGTCTTGGGCACGCGCACGTCGTCGATCAGCACAGTCCCGCTCGCCGTGCCGCGCTGGCCGAAGCTCGACCAGTCGTCGATCACCGTGAGTCCGGGCGCGTCCCGCTCGGCGATGGCGTACCAGGCGCGTCCCTCGGCATCGAGGGCGACGATCGGGACCAGGTGCGCGAGGAGGGCGCCGGTGGCGTAGAACTTCCGGCCCCGCACCACGACGTGGTCGCCGTGATCGGTGAAGCGCGTGTCGAAATCGGCCGCCCGCTTGGTGCCGCGCTCCGAGAAGGCGTTGCCGAACCGCGTTCCGCGCAAGACCTCGCCGAACAGCAGGTGCTTCTGCGCCTCGTCCGACACGGTCCGGATGGCCGCCAGGATGCCGAGGTGGTTCTGGGCGATCTGCGCGATGGCGGGATCGGCGGCCGCCACGATGGCGATGACCTGCGCCAGCGTCCGGTACGAAACCTCGGGGCCACCGTAGGCGCGCGGCACGTTGATCGACCAGAGGCCGCTCTGCGAGAAGGCGTCGAGCTCCTTGAGCGGCCGCACGGCGTGGCGGTCCCGCTCCGACGCGCCGGCCCGGAACTCGGCCGCGAGCCCGTGGGCCACGGCCAGCGCCTCGGCGTCGTCACGGATCACGTGGGCGGGTGAGGGCGGCCGCGCGGGGCCGGGAGCGCCCGGGCGGTGCTCCGGCTCGAGCGTGCGCGCATCGACGGCGATGTTCATGGCTCACTCCGATCAGTCGGGATACGGTTCGGCGGGCGGCGCTCAGGCGGCCTCGGCGCGCCGGTCGCGGGCGGCCTCGAGGGCGCGGACCCGCGGGATCACGTGCGCGCCGAAATACGCGACGTCCTCCTGGAAATGCAGGAAGGCCAGCAGGGCGAGGTCCGCTCCCGCATCCTTCAGCGCCAGGATCCGCTCGGCGATCTGGTCGGGCGTGCCGATCAGGTCGGTCTTGAAGCCGTCGTTGTACTGAACGAGATCCTCGAAGCTCGACTTGGCCCAGTTGCCTTCCCCTTCCGGCGAGGCCTTGCCGGCATTCTTGACCTCGTGACCGAAGGCCTTCACGGCGTCCGGGTCGGCGTTGTCGATGATCTCCTGAAGGACGGCGCGGGCCTCCTCCTCGGTGTCGCGGGCGATGACGAAGGCGTTGACGCCGATCCGGGGATGATTGCCGGTCTCGGCCGACTTGGCGCGGATATCGTCCACCTGGGCGCGGATCGTCTCCGGCGTGCCGCCATTCGTGAAGTACCAGTCCGACACGCGGGTCGCCATGTCGCGCGCGGCGCGCGACGAGCCGCCCTGAAAGATCTCGGGCAGCGGCTGGGCCGGCTTCGGCTTCAGCGTGTAGTCGCTGTAGCGGTAGAAGTCGCCGCGGAAGGTGAAGCTGTCCTGCGTCCAGATCCCGCGCAGGCTCCGTATGAACTCCTCCGACCGGCGGTAGCGCTCGTCGTGGTCGAGCCAGGGCTCGCCGATCGCCCGGAACTCGCCCGAGAACCAGCCGGAGACGATGTTCACCGCGATGCGGCCTTCGGTGAGTTGCGAGATCGTGGCGATCTGCTTGGCGGCCAGGGTCGGATGCCAGGGACCGGGCAGGAGCGCGGCGATCACCTTGAGCTTGGTGGTCGCGGCCAGCAGGGCGTGGCTGAAGGCGACCGATTCGTGCTGGTACTCGGCGCCGTAGCCCGCGGTGAACCGGATCTGCGTCAGCCCATAATCGAACCCTGCCTCCTCGGCGATCTGCGCCAGCTTCCGATTGTACTCGGCATCCCAGCTCGTTCGCTGGGGGATCTTGCTGATGACAAGCCCCCCGGAGACGTTGGGCACCCAGTAGGCGAAGCGGATCGGCTCGCGCGCCGCCGCGTCGGCGATATGGCTGGTCATCCGGCGTTACCTCAGTTGCACGGCGGTCGGGCGCCGTGTCGTCTTCGGATGATCGCCGCGAACTGAATACACTATGCAGAACGCGACCGATCGCTCAAGAACACCGAAAGTATTCCGGGGCGACGGCCGTCGGTCAAAGGAACGGGTTGCCGTTTTTAAGCCGATCTCGGCGAGACTCTTCTTCGCCGAGATCCTGCGCGCGCGGCTTTGTCCTAGGCGGCGCGGGCCGCGGGCGAATCGTGCAGGCGGCGCCACGCGAAGACCGAGAACACGCCGATCAGGCAGGCGGCGAGGCCGAACCACGTGAATGCGTATTGCAGGTGGTTGTTCGGCAAATCGACCCGGAGCTGGCCGCCGCGCGGCCACGTCGTCTGCCCGGGAACGGCGTCGGCCTCGATCAGGTAGGGCTCGACCGTTCCGAGGCCGCGCGCCGCCGCGATGCCGGCGATGTCCCGGTTGAACCACTCCCCGCGGGCGGGATCCGGTTCCGGCACGAACATCCCCCGGGCCTCGCTCGCGCGGAGGATGCCGGTGACCGTCGTCGACCCGTCGATCAGGCCGTCCCGGCGATCGCCCTGCGCCTTCAGCTCCGTGGGAACGAAACCCCGGTTGATGATCACCATGCTCCCGTCGTCCCGGCGGAACGGCGTGAGCACGTAGTAGCCCTGCAGGGCGCGGCCCGGCGTCTCGCCGGGCGCCAGCCCGTGCACGAGGGTTTCCCGGTCGTTGAGGAACTGACCGCTGACCCGGACGTGCCGGAACTCGTCGCGCGCCGGATCCCAGACATCCGCGGCCGGAGGCGCCACCGGCTCCGCGCGGCTCTGGCGCACGATCCGGGCGATGAGATCCTCCTTCCAGGCCCTGCGCTCGAGCTGCCACGTCCCGAGACCGAGCAGGATGGCCAGGGCGATCAGCGAGGCGAGTCCCGGCGCGACGAGGTCGCGCCAGCCAGCGCGGTGCGGTCCGCTCGCGGTCACGGCTCGAAGCGCCCTTGCTCCGCCCGGTTGCTGAACTGCAGGGCGATCAGCAGGCCCTTGAGGGGCCGCACCAGGATCAGGCTGAGCCCGACCGAGAGGGTCAAGGCCACCAGGGCGTGGACCCAGATCGGCGGCTCGTAGGTGATCTCCAGCCAGAGGGCGAGACCGACCACGATCAGGCCGACGATCGACATGACGAAGAAGGCCGGCCCGTCCGCGGAGTCGAAATGCGCGTAGTCGAGCCCGCACGCCTCGCAGGAGGGGCGCAGGCTCAGGAACCCTTTGAACAGGTGACCCTCACCGCAGCGCGGGCACCGGCCGCGCAGGCCGGTCGGGATCGGCGGAGGCGGCGAGTAGGTTCGGTTGTTCACGGGCACACTCCAGACCTGTTCCGTGCGGGACCCCATCGACCCGCGCGCTGGCCGCTCTCGTCGATACGGGGTTCGCGCGGCGTCGGAAACGCAGAAGGGCGGCCTGAGCCGCCCTTCGCAGATCCGCCATGCGGCGACGGGATGGTTCCGCTCAGTGAGCGCCGCCGCCGTGGAAGACCCCCGAACCCCACACGTAGATGGCGGCGAACAGGAACAGCCACACGACATCGACGAAGTGCCAGTACCAAGCGGCGAACTCGAAGCCGAGGTGCTGACGCGGGGTGAACTGGCCCGCGTAGACGCGGAACAGGCACACCGCCAGGAAGATCGTGCCGATGATGACGTGGGCGCCGTGGAAGCCCGTCGCCATGAAAAAGGTCGACGAGTAGATGCTGCCCGAGAAACCGAACTCGGCGTGGCTGTACTCGTAGGCCTGGCAGGCGGTGAACAGAACGCCGAGGATGATCGTCAGCCACAGGCCGTACTTCAGGCCCTTGCGGTCGCCCTCGATCAGCGCGTGGTGCGCCCAAGTGACGGTGGTGCCCGAGGTCAGCAGGATCAGCGTGTTCAGGAGCGGCAGGTGCCAGGGATCGAACGCCTCGATGCCCTTCGGCGGCCAGACACCGCCGGTGAACTCCACGCGCGAGACCTGGATCGGGTCGGCGGTGTAGAGGGCGGCCTCGAAGTAGGCCCAGAACCACGCGACGAAGAACATCACCTCGGAGGCGATGAACATCATCATGCCGTAGCGGTGGTGAAGCTGGACGACGCGGGTATGGTCGCCGGAATTGGCCTCGTGCGCGACGTCCTTCCACCACGAGAACATGGTGTAGAGGACGCCGATCGTGCCGGCCCCGAAGATGTAGGGACCAGGAGCCAGGGTGCCGATCGTGAGGCTCTTCATCCAGAACACGGCGCCGAACGCCATGAGAAAGCCCGAGAAGGCCCCGATCAACGGCCACGGGCTCGGATTCAGGATGTGGTAGTCGTGATTCTTGGCGTGCGCCTCGGCCATCGTCCCGTCGCTCCTCACCCTCGCGCCCTGCACCGTTCCCGGCCTAACGCTGTTCGTTGCTTGCCCTAGGCCGGGCGCGGCACGCACCACACCCAAGCTTGCTCGCAGCTTTAGTCGCTGCGGCCCCGTGTTGTCACGGGTCCGCGATCAGAAATCGCCCTTCGTTCCCGAGGAAGACGATTTCGCCACCGCCGCCTTCACGGGCTGACCGTTCTTGGAGGCGAAGTACGTGTAGGACAGCGTCATCTCCGAGAGATGCGCGGTGTTCGAGTCGTCCCGAACGGCCGGATCGACGTAGAACACCACCGGCACGTCCAGCGTCTCGCCCGGCTGGAGCGTCTGCTCATTGAAGCAGAAGCAGGCGATCTTGACGAAGTAACCACCCATCAACCCGGGCTGGACGTTGAAGGTCGCCACACCCGCCGAGGGCGTGCTGCCGGTGTTCTGCACGCGGAAGAAGACCGTCTTGGTCTCACCGAGCTTCGCCTCGACGCTGCTCACTTCCGGGATGAATTTCCAGGGCAGCCCCGGCGCGACGTTGGTGTCGAAATGGACGACCATGCTGTCGTCGGTCCGCGCCGCGGAGGCCGAGAGGGCCGGTCCTTGCCGGGGCGTGCCGTCGTAGCCGGTCGCCTTGCAGAAGGCGTCGTAGAGCGGCACCGACGCGAAGGCGAGGCCGATCATGCCCACGGCGAGACCCGCGCAGGCGAGGGCGGTGCGCGTGGCGGCTCGGTTCGATCCTGATGGAGGAACTGTCATCGGGAGCGCCTCAGAGCGGCCGGGTCAGGATCTGAGGGCCGAGCTTGACGATCGTCAGCACGAAGAACAGCAGGACCCAGGCTCCCAGCGCTAGCGCGATCGCGATCGAGCGCTTGCGGCGGCGCGCCTCCTGCTCGGGCGTGAGCGGCCGGTACTGGATCTCGGGATCCGCCATGGCGCTCAACCCAGGACCGGGCGGAACAGGCCGAAGCTCTGCTCGGCCAGGAGCGCCGAGAACAGCGCGAACAGGTAGAGGATCGAGAAGCCGAACATGCCCATGGCGGCGCGCCGCTCGGCATCGCCCTCGCGGTTCCGCAGCACGCGGATGCTGAACGCTACCATGCCGAGGCCGCCCACGAGGCCGACCACCGCGTACACGAGGCCGCCGAAGCCCAGGGCCACCGGCACGAGGCCGAGGGGTGCGAGGAGCAGCGAGTACCAGACGATCTGGCGGCGGGTGGAGGCGGGACCGGCGACGTTCGGCATCATCGGGATGCCGGCGCGGGCGTACTCGTCGGCCTTGATCAGGGCCAGCGCCCAGAAGTGCGGCGGGGTCCAGATGAAGATGATGGCGAACAGGATCAGCGACTCGACGCCGACCGACCCGGTCACCACCGCCTGCCCGATGACAGGCGGCAGGGCTCCGGCGGCGCCGCCGATGACGATGTTCTGCGCGGTCGCCCGCTTCAGCCACATCGAGTAAACCACGGCGTAGAACACGATGGTGAAGGCGAGGAGCGCGGCGGCCAGGAGATTGGCGGCGAGCCCGAGCACCACCACGGAGGCGACCGAGAGGAACAGTCCGAAGCCCAGTGCCTCCTGGGAGGTGATCCGGCCCGACGGGATCGGCCGGGTGGCGGTCCGACTCATGACCGCGTCGATGTCGGCGTCCCACCACATGTTGAGGCAGCCGGACGCACCGGCGCCGACCGCGATGGCGAGGAGCGAGATCGCGCCGATGGCCGGCTGCACGTGGCCCTGCGAGACCACCATTCCGACCAGTGCGGTGAAAATCACGAGGACCATCACCCGCGGCTTCAGCAGGGCGAAGTAGTCCGGAACGTCGCCGCCGGCGGTCGTGAGTGCCGGGGCAGGAACGTCCGGTCCGATCGTGTTCGTCAGGCTCGTCATCGCGTCTGCCGCTGCTGTGTCGGCGCCCGGCCGCGCGCGTCACGGCCGAGTCGTGTCTCGAAATCGACGTGTTCCAAGGATCGGCGTGAGCGGGGCCCGGGACTTCTCCCTCGGCCCGTGCGGGTCGCCCTCATCGCTCGCCCTTGCCGGGAGGTCGGCCGACCGGCCTCCGGGGAAGGGCGAGGGCCGCGGACGCGGCCCTCGCGGGATCTCTATCAGTGCGCGCCGGACTCGTCGACGATGCGGGGCAGCGTCTCGAACTGGTGGAACGGGGGCGGGGAGGAGAGCGTCCACTCGAGGGTGGTGGCGCCTTCGCCCCACGGGTTGTCCGCGGCCCGCTCCTTCGAGCGGAAGGCGAGGATCACGCCGATCACGAACACGAACATGCCGAGCGCGAAGATGTGGCCGCCGTAGGTCGACACCTTGTGCCACTGGGCGAATGCGTCCGGGTAGTCGGCGTAGCGGCGCGGCATGCCGGCGAGGCCCAGGAAGTGCATCGGGAAGAACAGGACGTTCGCGCCGATGAAGGCCAGCCAGAAGTGCAGCTTGCCGGCCCACTCGGGGATGATGTGACCGGTCATCTTCGGGAACCAGTAGTAGACACCGGCGAAGATGATGAACACGGCCCCGAGGGACAGCACGTAGTGGAAGTGCGCGACCACGTAGTAGGTGTCGTGCAGGTACTTATCGACCGCCGAGTTGGCCAGCACGACGCCGGTGACGCCGCCGACCGTGAACAGGAAGATGAAGCCCACCGCCCAGTGCATGGCGGCGGTGAAGCGGATGGAGCCGCCCCACATGGTGGCGATCCACGAGAAGATCTTCACGCCGGTCGGGACCGCGATCACCATCGTGGCGAACACGAAGTAGGACTGCGTCTGCAGCGACAGGCCGACCGTGTACATGTGGTGCGCCCACACGACGAAGCCGACGACGCCGATCGCCACCATGGCGTAGGCCATCGCGAGGTAGCCGAAGACCGGCTTGCGCGAGAACGTGGCGATGATGTGCGACACGATGCCGAAGGCCGGCAGGATCATGATGTACACTTCGGGGTGACCGAAGAACCAGAACAGGTGCTGGTACAGGATCGGGTCACCGCCGCCGGCCGGGTCGAAGAAGGTCGTGCCGAAGTTGCGGTCGGTCAGCAGCATCGTGATGGCGCCCGCGAGCACCGGCAGCGAGAGCAGCAGCAGGAACGCGGTCACCAGCTCGGCCCAGGCGAAGAGCGGCATCTTGTGCAGCGTCATGCCCGGGGCGCGCATGTTCAGGATCGTGGTGATGAAGTTGATCGCGCCGAGGATGGAGCCCGCGCCCGACAGGTGGAGCGCGAAGATCGCGAAGTCGACGGCCGGGCCGGGATGGCCGGCGGTGGAGAGCGGCGGGTAGACGGTCCAGCCGGTGCCGGCGCCGGACGCGCCGGGCGCGCCCTCGACGAACAGCGAGCAGAGCAGGGAGCAGAAGCCCGCCACCGTCAGCCAGAACGAGATGTTGTTCATGCGCGGGAATGCCATGTCGGGCGCGCCGATCATGAGGGGCACGAACCAGTTGCCGAAGCCGCCGATCAGCGCCGGCATCACCATGAAGAACACCATGATGAGCCCGTGGCCCGTGACGAACACGTTGTAGGTCGCGGGGTTCGAGAAATACTGCAGGCCGGGCGCCTCCATCTCCATCCGGATGCCGAAGGAGAGGAACGCGCCGATGATTCCGGCGCAGAAGGCGAACAGCAGGTAGAGGGTGCCGATGTCCTTGTGGTTCGTCGACAGGAACCAGCGGGCGAAGAACGACGGCTTGTGGTCGTGGACCTCATGGGCCCCGGCATGGGCTGCGGCTGTAGCCATGGATTCGAATGCCTTGTGGATCTGATGGGGTCTGTTCGATCAGCCGGGGCTCAGCGGGCCTCGGCGAAGCTCGTGCCGTTGTCGATGCGGGCGTACTTGGTCTTCGCCTCCTTCAGCCAGTCGGCGTAGGCCTGCTCGCTGACCACGCGGACCACGATGGGCATGTAGGCGTGGCGCTGGCCGCACAGCTCGGAGCACTGGCCGTGGAAGGTGCCCTCCTTGTCGGCCTTGAACCACATCTGGTTCAGGCGGCCGGGGACGGCGTCGATCTTGAAGCCGAAGGCCGGCATCGCCCAGGAATGCAGCACGTCGGCGGCGGTGACCTGGATCTTCACGATCTTGTTGACCGGAACGACCATCTCGTTGTCGGTCTGGAGCAGGCGCGGCTGCTTGTCCTCGTCGATGTTGGCATCGAACGTGAAGCCGCCGCCGGCCTCGGTCTGCGGGTACTCGTAGGACCAGTACCAGGCGTGGCCGACGACCTTGACGATCATGTCGGCCTTCGGGTCCGAGAGCTGCGTGCGCAGCAGGCGGAAGGACGGGATCGCCACGGCGACCAGGATCAGCACCGGCACGATCGTCCAGGCGACCTCGATGGCGGTGTTGTGCGTGGTGCGCGACGGCGTCGGGTTCCGCTTCTCGCCGAAGCGGTAGACGCACCACAGGATGAGCCCGAGGACGAACACCGAGATGGCGAGGGACAGCCAGTGCAGGCCGATCTCGAAGTTCAGGATGTCGCGCGCGTTCTCGGTGACCGGGATCTGCCGGTCCATCTCCCACGGCACGGGCTGACCGAAGCCCGCGGCCTGCGCGCCGGATATCGGGAAGAGCAGGGCGCCGAGAGCGGCGAGGCTCCAGAGTGACCGGTTGATCGTCCGCACCGTCCGCATCTGCCTCTCGTGGCTCCCCTGAAACTGTCTGGCTGCCGCCGGACCTCCCCGTCTTGAACGCGTGCGGGATTGTACCGACGTGACGGAGTACCGGTTGTGTCACCCGGCATTATCCGACCGGCGCTTCAGACCACAAGGGCCGGCCACGTGCAACCGCACAAGCGTCGCATCGCGCGCTTTCCCGCCAGTTGACGGCGCCTCGTGGCGTCGGCGCACTAGGGGCCGGCGAAATCGTTCCCTGTCACGTCGCGCCGGGGATGAAGCGTCGCGACGCGTTCGTGCCACGCCTGCGGAGTTCGAGATGTCCACCCAAACCGGCAGCCCCACCTCCGGTCCTCTGCCCTGCGCAGTGCCGGCGCCGATGCAGGTGATGACCTATACGGGCTCGGCGCCGAGGCCGGACACGCGGGCGCTGGCCGTCGAGGCGCCGGTCAACCTCGTCTACGGCAGCGTGCCGCACGCCGTGATGATGGCGACGCCCGCCGACCTCGAGGATTTCGCCTACGGCTTCAGCCTGACGGAGGGCATCGTCGACAGCGCGGAGGAGATCCGCGCGACCCGCGTCGAGACGGCGCCGGACGGCCTGCGCCTTCACGTCGATCTCGCGCCGGGCCGGCTCCGCGAGCATCTGGCGCGCAAGCGCGCCATCAGCGGCCGCACCGGCTGCGGGGTCTGCGGCATCGAGGACTTGGCGCAACTGCCGCAGGCCGGTAAGCGGGCGGACTCCGAGGTCCGGGTCGGGCTGCCCGCCATCGCCCGCGCCCTGTCGAATCTCGACAGCGCCCAGCGCCTCGGCGCGGAGACGCGCGCGGTCCACGCCGCGGCCTGGGCGCGCCTCGACGGCGGCCTCGCGGCTGTGCGCGAGGATGTCGGCCGCCACAACGCTCTGGACAAGCTGATCGGCACCCTGATGCGGACCGGGACGCCCGCGGACTCGGGTTTCCTGGTCATCACCAGCCGCTGCTCGTACGAGATGGTCGAGAAGGCCGCGCGGCTCGGCGCGGCCGTGATCGTCGCCATCTCGGCGCCGACGTCGCTGGCCCTCGACCGAGCCCGGTCCTACGGCATGACGCTCTGCGCCATCGCGCGGGCCGACACCGTGACGGTGTTCACGGGAGCCGAGCGGCTGACGGACGGCGCGTGACGCGCCGGTTCCGTCCGCCGAATTTACTCGGCCTGGCCGGGGACGATGGTCGCGCCGCCGATCACCCGAACCGGCTTCTTGTCCGTGGGCGGATCCTTCCAATCCTTCGCGGCCGGCTTGGCCGTCTCGGCCACGGCGGCGTCGGCCGGCTTCGACGGCGCGGCGGGTCGCGCAGCGGGAACCGGGGCCGGGGCCTTCTCGATCGCCGCCGCCTTGGTCTCGGGCGCGGGACCGGCGTTCGGATCCGCCTTGGCCGTATCGGCCGGCGGGAGCTTGGCGGCCGGTGCCTCGGGAGACGTGCGGGGCGGCGGCTTCAGCTCCGGCGTCCGGGCGAGCGCTCCGCGCGCGACCCGCTTTGGCGGAGCGTTGGGCGGAGCGGTCCGGCCGACGCTGTCGGGATTCACGCCTTCGGGATTGGCCTCGGGCCGCAGGGCCTCGGTGCCCGGCCGGCGCTGGGGTCGAGCCATCGGACCGTCCTCGGGCGGGACCGGACGCATCGCGCGGCGGGGCACGACCTCGTCCTCGGTCCAGCCGAAGCCCGGTGCGGGTCGCTCCAGCCGAGCGACGGTCTCGGGCGCACCGATCGGCCGGCGGCCCACGATCCCGCCCGTCATGGGATCGACGAACAGCCGGACGGGCGCGCCGGCGGGACCGACGGCGTCGACCACGTAGACCCGCCCGTCGAAGCGCGGGCGGCTCAGGCCGCTGAACCCGCGATCTGCGAGGCGCCAAGCGACGACGCGAGGCGGAAGGACCTCCTCCTCGAAGGCGAATTGCGCGCGCGCGCCGCCCGATGCGCCCAAGAGAGCGAGCGCCGACAGGCACGCGGCGCGAAGCGTCCGGCTCATCGGGCGTGGGAAGCGCGCAGCGGCTCTGCTCGTCATCGTCACTCTTGTGCGTTCTGGGTTTGGAGACCCGGCAGAGTGTCCGGTTCGTGTCCGGTTCCGGCATGGTCCGGGCCGGTAGACCCGGACCTCGACCATGCCGGCGAGGTCGTTGCCCCGCATGCCGCTTGTGCTCGGCACGACCCGTAGATCCCGCGATTCGGGCGAGATTGCGGAGGCGCGGAGCGGATCCCGGCCCATCATCCAGAGCGGCGACACCGTCGCGGCCTGCAGTCTCTTGCTGAAAACATTTCAATCTGGCAGTTTCGCGACTTAGGACAGCACAACTGTCCCATCGGCCGTGCATCCCGGCCGTCGCCGTCTCGCGCGCGGGCGAGAAGTTTCGGCAGACGGACACGGGCGCGCCAGCGCACCGCTCTCCGAGCGGTCCGGGTCCTCGATGAACGCAGGCCGACGGACGTGTCCTCCCGGACCGGCCGGATGGCCTGCGGCAAGAGGCCGGGCGCGTGGCGCCGACGGCTTGCGGGCATGAAACATGCTCGCGGGTTCTTGGCTGCGGACGGGTTCGAGGGAAGGACGAGACGAAGCATGTCACAACGCAGACCCGCCGAAGAGTTTGCTGCGTCCACGGCCCAGGCTGCCGCCCCGCGCGGCGGCGCGATGCCGCTCATCGTGCGCGACCCCGCCCTCCCGAAAGCCCAGGGTTCCTACGATCCGGCCCACGAGCGCGACGCCTGCGGCGTCGGCTTCATCGCCGACATGCACGACCGCCGGACCCACGCGATCGTCGAGCAGGGTCTGAAGATCCTGGAGAACCTCGATCATCGCGGCGCGGTGGGCGCCGATCCCAAGATGGGCGACGGCTGCGGCATCCTCACGCAGATCCCGCACGGCTTCTTCGCCGAGGAGTGCTCGCGCCTCGGCTTCGAGCTGCCGCCGGCGGGCTCGTACGCCATCGGACAGTTCTTCATGCCGAAGGCGGAGGAGCCGCGGGCGATCATCCAGGAGATCGTCGAATCGTCCCTGGCCGCCGAGGGCCTGCCGCTCCTCGGCTGGCGCGACGTGCCGGTGGATCCGGAGGATCTCGGCGACGCCGTGAAGGCGACCGAGCCGCACCACCGTCAGGTCTTCATCGGCCGGCCCGCCTCGGTCACCGACCAGGACGCGTTCGAGCGCCGGGTCTACGTCGCCCGCAAGGTGATCTCCAACAAGGTCTACGGCCTCGACGACCCGCGGGTGAAGGAGTTCTACCCGGTCTCCGTTTCGACCCGGACCATCGTCTACAAGGGCATGGTGCTGGTCACGCAGCTCGGCGGCTACTTCCTGGACCTGAAGGACGACCGCTTCGTCTCGGCGATCGCCCTCGTCCACCAGCGCTTCGCCACCAACACCTTCCCGACTTGGCGGCTCTCGCACCCCTACCGGATGGTCGCGCATAACGGCGAGATCAACACGCTGCGCGGCAACGTCAACTGGATGGCGGCCCGCCAGGCGAGCGTCGATTCCGACCTGTTCGGCAACGACATCTCGAAGCTGTGGCCGATCTCCTACGAGGGCCAATCCGACACGGCCTGCTTCGACAACGCCCTCGAGTTCCTCGTGCAGGGCGGCTACCCGCTGGCCCACGCGATGATGATGCTCATCCCGGAGGCCTGGGCCGGCAACCCGCTCATGAGCGAGGAGCGGCGCGCCTTCTACGAGTACCACGCCGCCCTGATGGAGCCGTGGGACGGTCCCGCCGCCGTGGCCTTCACCGACGGCCGCCAGATCGGCGCCACCCTCGACCGCAACGGCCTGCGCCCGGCGCGCTACATCGTCACCGACGACGGCCTCGTGGTGCTCGCCTCCGAGATGGGCACCCTGCCGATCCCGGACGAGAAGATCGTCCAGTCCTGGCGCCTGCAGCCGGGCCGCATGCTGCTGATCGACCTGCAGAAGGGCCGCATCGTCTCCGACGAGGAGATCAAGGGCGAGCTCGCCGCCGCGCATCCCTACGCCGAGTGGGTGAAGAACACCCAGATCGTCCTGGAGGACCTGCGACCGGTTCAGCCGCGCGAGTCCCGCGGCGACGTGAGCCTGCTCGATCGCCAGCAGGCCTTCGGCTACACGCAGGAGGATCTCAAGCTGCTGATGCAGCCCATGGCCGTCACCGGCCAGGAGGCGGTCGGCTCCATGGGCACGGACACGCCGCTCTCGGCCCTCTCCGAGAAGTCGAAGCTCCTCTACACCTACTTCAAGCAGAACTTCGCGCAGGTCACGAACCCACCGATCGACCCGATCCGCGAGGAGGCCGTGATGAGCCTCGTCTCGTTCATCGGGCCGCGGCCGAACCTGCTCGACATGGAGGGTGCGTCCCGGCGCAAGCGCCTGGAGGTCCGCCAGCCGATCCTCACCAACGCCGATCTGGAGAAGATCCGCTCGATCGGCCATTTCGAGGATCGGTTCGACACCAAGACCCTCGACATGACCTACCCGGCCGAGACCGGCGCGGCGGCCATGGACGGGGCGCTCGACCGCCTCTGCGACCGCGCCGAGGCGGCGGTGCGCGGCGGCTACAACATCATCGTGCTCACCGACCGGGCGGTCGGGCCGGATCGGATCCCGATCCCGGCGCTGCTGGCCACGGCGTCCGTGCACAATTACCTGATCCGCAAGGGGCTCCGGACCTCGGTCGGCCTCGTGGTCGAGTCGGGCGAGCCGCGCGAGGTGCACCACTTCGCCTGTCTCGCCGGCTACGGCGCCGAAGCGGTGAACCCGTACCTCGCCTTCGAGACGCTGCTCGACATGAAGGACGAGTTCCCGCCGGACCTCACCGACGACGAGATCATCTACCGCTACATCAAGGCGATCGATAAGGGCCTGCTGAAGGTGATGTCCAAGATGGGCATCTCCACCTACCAGTCCTATTGCGGCGCGCAGATCTTCGACGCGGTCGGCCTGAACTCGACCTTCGTCGGCCGCGACTTCTTCGGCACGGCGACGACCATCGAGGGCGTCGGCATGGCGGAGATCGCCGAGGAGACCGCGCGCCGACACCGCGACGCCTTCGGCGACGCGCCGGTCTACCGGAACGCCCTGGATGTCGGCGGCGAGTACGCCTACCGCCTGCGCGGCGAGACCCACACCTGGACGCCCGACACGGTGGCGACGCTGCAGCACGCGGTGCGCCTCAACGTGCCGGAGCGCTACCGCGAATACGCCGAGCTGGTGAACCGCCAGGAGCACCAGCTTAAGACGCTCCGCGGCCTGTTCCGCATCAAGTCCGCCGCCGAGCTCGGTCGCGCGCCGGTCCCGCTGGACTCGGTCGAGCCGGCCTCCGAGATCGTCAAGCGCTTCGCCACGGGCGCCATGTCGTACGGCTCCATCTCCAAGGAGGCGCACGAGACGCTCGCCATCGCGCTGAACTCGTTCGGCGGCCGCTCGAACTCGGGCGAGGGCGGCGAGGAGGTCGAGCGGTTCAAGCCGCTGCCGGACGGGCGCTCGCGCCGGTCCGCGATCAAGCAGGTCGCCTCCGGGCGCTTCGGCGTCACGACGGAGTACCTCGTCAATTCCGACATGATGCAGATCAAGGTCGCGCAGGGCGCCAAGCCCGGCGAGGGCGGCCAGTTGCCCGGCCACAAGGTCGACGCCAAGATCGCCAAGGTCCGCTACGCCACCCCGGGCGTGGGCCTGATCTCGCCGCCGCCGCACCACGACATCTACTCGATCGAGGATCTGGCCCAGCTGATCTTCGACCTGAAGAACGTGAACCCGTCGGCGGACGTGTCGGTGAAGCTCGTCTCCGAGGTCGGCGTCGGCACGGTCGCGGCCGGTGTCGCCAAGGCGCGCGCCGACCACATCACGATCTCGGGCTTCGACGGCGGCACGGGTGCGGCGCCGCTGACCTCGCTCAAGCACGCGGGCGGACCCTGGGAGACCGGGCTGGCCGAGACCCAGCAGACGCTGGTGCTCAACAACCTGCGCGGGCGCGTCGCCCTGCAGGCCGACGGCGGCATCCGGACGGGGCGCGACGTGATCATCGCGGCGCTCCTCGGCGCCGACCAGATGGGCTTCTCGACGGCCCCGCTGATCGCCGCCGGCTGCATCATGATGCGCAAGTGCCACCTGAACACCTGCCCGGTGGGGGTCGCCACCCAGGATCCGGTGCTGCGCAAGCGCTTCAAGGGCACGCCCGAGCACGTGGTGAACTACTTCTTCTTCGTGGCCGAGGAGGTGCGGGAGATCCTCGCCTCGCTCGGCTTCACGAAGCTGGAGGAGGCGGTCGGCCGCTCCGACGTGCTCGACAAGGTCGAGGCCATCGCCCATTGGAAGGCGCGCGGGCTCGACTTCACCAAGCTGTTCCACCGGCCGAAGGTGGCCGAGGGCACGGCGATCCGCCACGTGGAGGTGCAGCACCACCCGATCGACACGGTCCTCGACCGGCGCCTCATCGAGAAGGCGCAGCACGCGATCGAGACCGGGGAGCCGGTGGTCATCACCGACACCATCCGGAACTCGGACCGGGCCGCGGGCGCGATGCTCTCCGGCATGGTCGCCAAGGCGCACGGCCACGAGGGCCTGCCCGACGACACGATCGTGGTGAAGCTCGCCGGCACGGCGGGCCAGAGCTTCGGCGCCTGGGTGGCGGCCGGCGTGACCGTCGAGCTGACTGGCCACGGCAACGACTACGTCGGCAAGGGCCTGTCGGGCGGCAAGCTGATCATCCGGCCGAGCGACGCGCTGAAGTCGCCGCAGGACCGGACGATCATGGTCGGCAACACCGTGCTGTACGGGGCGATCGCGGGCGAGTGCTACATCCGCGGCTCCGCGGGCGAGCGCTTCGCGGTCAGGAACTCCGGCGCGATCACGGTGGTCGAGGGCATGGGCGACCATGGCTGCGAGTACATGACCGGCGGCGTGGTCGTGTCGATCGGCGAGACCGGGCGCAACTTCGCGGCCGGCATGTCGGGCGGCATCGCCTACGTGCTCGATGAGGACGGCTCCTTCTCGGCGCGCTGCAACCTGTCGATGGTCGACCTGGAGCCGGTCGAGGAGGAGGACGACCTGATGCGTCGCTTCCATCAGGACGGCGACCTGGAGACCAAGGGGCGGGTCGACATCCTGGCCGACATGTCCGGGCACGACGAGGAGCGGCTGACGCAGCTCATCACCAACCATCTCAAGTACACGGGCAGCCCCCGCGCCAAGGCGATCCTCGACGACTGGAGCGGTTACCGCACCAAGTTCGTGAAGGTGATGCCGGTGGAGTACCGCCGGGCGCTTCGCGAGATGGAGATGGCGCGGATGCCGGTGGCCGCCGAGTAGGCGACTTCCTGAGACCGGGCGGGCTCCCGCCCGGTCACGCACCCACACGAGACGACGACGCGGGCAGCGCAGTCAGAGACTGGCCGGCCCAGGGGCTGACCAATGGGCAAGATCACAGGCTTCCTCGAGTTCGACCGGCAGGAGCAGAAGTACCAGCTCGCCGCCGACCGGGTCCGGCACTTCCGCGAGTTCACGCTCCCGCTCGACGAGCACGACCTGACGAAACAGGCCGCGCGCTGCATGGATTGCGGCATCCCGTTCTGCCACGGGCCGACGGGCTGCCCGGTCCACAACCAGATCCCGGACTGGAACGACCTCGTCTTCCAGTCGGATTGGGAGGAGGCGTCCCGCAACCTCCACTCCACGAACAACTTCCCGGAGTTTACCGGCCGCGTCTGCCCCGCGCCCTGCGAGGAGGCGTGCACGCTCAACCTCGAGAACCAGCCGGTCGCCATCAAGACGATCGAGCAGGCGATCGCCGACCGCGCCTGGAACATGGGCTGGGTGAAGCCCGAGCCGGCGCAGACCCGCACCGGCAAGCGCGTCGCGATCGTGGGCTCCGGACCGGCCGGTATGGCGGCGGCGCAGCAGCTCGCCCGCGTCGGGCACGACGTCCACGTGTTCGAGCGCGAGCCGAAGGCGGGTGGCCTTCTCCGCTACGGCATCCCGGACTTCAAGATGGAGAAGCGCCACATCGACCGGCGCGTGCGCCAGATGGAGGCCGAGGGCGTCGTCTTCCACTACAACCAGAACATCGGTGTGACGAAGTCGGTCGACGAGCTCAAGGCCGAGTTCGACGCCGTGATGTTCTGCGGTGGCGCCGAGGATCCGCGCAACCCGCAGCTTCCCGGCCAGGACCTCGAGGGCGTCCACTACGCGATGCCCTACCTCGTCCAGTCGAACCGGCGCGTGAGCGCCGAGCCGATGCGCGGCAACGGCGAGCAGCCGATCCTGGCCGCCGGCAAGAACGTGGTGGTCATCGGCGGCGGCGACACCGCCTCCGACTGCGTCGGCACCGCGTTCCGCCAGGGGGCCCTGTCGGTGACGCAGCTCGACATCCGCCCGCGCCCGCCGGAGCGGGAGGACAAGCTCACCGTGTGGCCCTACTGGCCGACCAAGATGCGGACCTCGTCCAGCCAGGCGGAGGGCGCGGAGCGCGAGTTCCAGGCCGCGACCCTGCGGCTCGAGGGGAACAAGAAGGGCCAGCTCACCGGCGTGGTCTGCGCCCGCGTCGATGCCAAGCGCCAGCCGATCGCCGGCACCGAGTTCGTGCTGCCGGCCGACCTCGTCTTCATGGCGATCGGCTTCGCGGGCTCGGTCCAGAAGGGTCTGCTGGAGCAGTCCGGGGTCGGCGTCGACAAGCGTGGCAATGTCGAGGCGAACGAGGACGACTACCGCACGTCGGACGCGAAGATCTGGGCCGCCGGCGACATGCGGCGCGGCCAGTCCCTGGTGGTCTGGGCGATCCGCGAGGGCCGTCAGGCGGCGCGCGCCATCGACGAGATGCTGATGGGCGCGAGCGTCCTGCCGCGCTGACGGCCTGCTGAGCGCGCGCGAAGGGCCCGCCCGGCTCAGCCCGGCGGCCAGCGGAAATCGTCGGCTCGGCCGGGCTGCGGCATCGGCGCGTTGCCGCGCAGCAGCGTCCGCTCCACGGTCCCGGAATTGTCCGGATCGCGCGGACGCCCATTCAGCAGCGCGCCGCCGGGCGACACCTCGCTCCGGCTCAACGGTACCACGGGGCCGGCCGCGGGCTTCACCGGGAGCGCCGGCACGCCGGGCGGCTCCGGCAGGCTCGGCAGCATCGCGGTGATCTGACGATCGATCGCTGCGGTATCGGTGGCCGGCGCGGTACCGTCGAGGCTCGGCCCGGGTGTCGCGGGCGGTGCGGTCGGCGCCACGGTCGCGGTCGGCGACGGCTCGGCCGTGCCCGGCACCGCGCCCATCAGCCGCTTCAGCTCGACATCGGCGAAGTGGGCCAGCTTCCGATCGCCCGCCTTGGTGAAATGGACACCGTCCGCGGTACGGAGCTTGGCGATCTGGCCTTCCGGATCCGGGCCCGACGCGGCGTACCGGTCCCGGTCGTCGACGAAGCCCGGCCAGATATCGACGTAGGTCCCGCCGGCCTTGGTAACGGTGTCCCGGACGATGTCGTTCAGGGAAGCGAGGTCCCGGCTCAGGGACTCGCTCTGGACCGGCGGCAGCCCGACCCAGATCAGCGGGATCTTGCGGTCGGTGAAGACTTTCGCCAGCGCCTCCACCCGGGCGCGGTAGAGGGCGCGCCAGCGGTCCGTGAGGGGATCGGCCGTCTCGTCGCCCTCGCGGATCGGCTGCCGATCGTTGGCGCCCAACATCACCAGGGCGTAGCGCACCTTCGCGTTGCTCTGGAGGTAGTCCTGCGCGACCTTCGGCCAGTCGACCACGTCCTTGCGCACCAGACCGCTGTCGCCCTTCGCGCGGTCGATCACGGCGACGTCGGCATTGTCCTCGAACACGTCGTCGAGGCCCTTGGCGAGATGGTCGGCGAGGGAATCGCCAAAGACGGCGATCTGGACGTTCGGCTCGGTCTTGGCGACCGCGGGCTTCGGCGGTGTCGGCGCCCGGGCCGGACGGACCCGCCGCTTCACCGCGGGAGGCGGACGCTGCGCCTCTCCGGTCGCGTAGGGATTGGTTCGCTGGCGCGGGGCCCGGTAGGTGCGCTCCGGCTGCGGCGCCACCGGCTGCGGCCTGTCCTCCCAGGGCCAGTAGAACTGGCGCGGCGCCTCCTGCTGCGGTGCGTAGCGGGGCTGGCGCCCGGACGTCCCGTCGTCGCGGTAATAGGCGTCCCGCGGCCGCCGGCGCGGCGGCGCCTGGTAATAGGTGCCGCCCTGCTGCTGCTGGTAGCTGTCGCCCCACTGCGCGCAGGCCGGACCGCCCCCGAAGGTCGACACCTCCGCGAGCCCCAACAGGACCGAGAGCCCGAGGATGAGGGGGCGTTCCGAAGGACGCCGACGAGCGAGGACCATGCGCATCCCGTACGCTTTACGCCGAACCGGGCCCGTTCGGACCGCGGCCACTATAGGTGGAAGCCGCGCGCGGGTCTAAACCTCTCGCCGGGCTCAGCGTCGCGGCGCTGCCTTCCCGGCCACGCGGGCGAGCAGGGCCGGCGTCGCGTACCCGTCGGCCGGCAATCCGACGCTGATCTGATAGCGCCGCACCGCCTCGCGCAGCTTCGGGCCCGCGCGTCCATCCGTCGGCCCGTCGTAGAAGCCGGAAGCCGCGAGGCCGGTCTGCAGGGCGCGGAGGCCCGGCCCGTCGAGGCGGGCTCCGGCGGGCCACGGCGCGGCCAGCGGCGGACCGCCGGCGAGGCGGTCGGCAAGGTGACCCACTGCCAGCGCGTAGGAATCCGATGTGTTGTAGCCCCGGACCACCTCGAAATTATCGGTGATCAGGAAGACCGGCCCGCCGAGGCCTCCGGGCAGGAACAGGCTGGCGCGCCCGGCCCCCGGCAGCGGCTGCCCGTCGGTGCGGCGAACGCCGCGCTCGGCGAAGCTCGCGAGATCGCCCGCGTAGCGGCTCAGGTCGAACTCCTTCGGCAGGCGCACCTCGTAGCCCCAGGAAAAGGTCGGATTCCAGCCGAGATCCTTGAGATAGGCGGCGATCGAGGCCAGCGAATCCGCCGCGCTGGTCCAGATGTCGCGCCGGCCGTCGCCGTCGAAGTCGACCGCGTGGGCCAGGTAGGTGGAGGGCAGGAATTGCACCTGACCCATCGCGCCAGCCCAGCTGCCGCTCATCCGGTCGGGCGCGATGTCGCCGCGCTGCAGGATCGTGAGGGCGGCGAGGAGCTCGTCGCGGAACAGGCTGCCGCGGTGCCGCGCCTCGGCGAGCGTCGCCAGCGCCCGGACGGTCGGGACGCTGCCCGCACTCGCTCCGAAATCCGACTCGACGCCCCAGAACGCCATCACCACCGGACCCGGAACGCCGTAGCGGGCCTCGATCGCCGTCAGGGTCGACGCGAGGGTGGCGGCGCGGTCGCGACCGCGCGCGATGCGGCCGGCCGAGACCGCGCCGACGAGGTACTCCCAGACAGGCCGGCTGAACTCGCTCTGGCGGCGGGTTCGCGCCAGGATACCGGGATCAGGTCCTGTGATCCCGCGGAACGCCGCGTCGAAGGTCGCGGCGGAGACGCCCCGCGCCGCCGCGTCCGGACGCAGGGCCTCGACGAACGCCCGGAAGGCGTCCTCGGCGCGGGCCGGGCCGGTCGCGAGGCACGCCGCCGCGGCCAGGATCCATCGACGGGAATGCATCCGGTCAGATCCGATTGCGCTTCTCCAGGCGTTCTTCCCAGGCGAGGGCTTGGCCGACGATGGCGTCGAGGTCGTCGTGCCGGGGCTGCCAGCCCAGGCGATCGCGGATGCGCGCCGCCTCGGCGACGATTTGGGCCGGATCGCCGGGCCGGCGCGGGCACAGCCGCACTTCGAAGTCGCGGCCCGAGATCCGCTTCACGACCTCGACGACCTCGAGGACCGAATAACCGCGCCCGTAGCCGCAGTTCAGCGTCAGGCTCTCGCCACCGGAGCGCAGATGGTCGAGGGCGAGGCGATGCGCCTCCGCGAGGTCCGAGACCTGGATGTAGTCGCGCAGGCACGACCCGTCCGGGGTCGGGTAGTCGGTCCCGAAGACGTCGAGCCGGGCGCGCTGGCCGAGCGCTGCCTGCGTGGCCACCTTGATCAGGTGCGTGGCGTTGGGCGTCGACTGGCCGGACCGTCCCTCCGGATCCGCGCCGGCGACGTTGAAGTAGCGCAGGACCACGTAGGAGAAGCCGTGCGCCGCGGCGGCGTCGGCGATCATCCACTCGCTCATCAGCTTCGAGCGGCCGTAGGGATTGATCGGCTTCAGCGGCAGGTCCTCGGGAACCGGCGAGGCCTCGGGCTCACCGTAGACGGCCGCGGTCGAGGAGAAGATGACATTCTTGACGCCGGCACGCACCGACGCCTCGATCAGCGCGCGGGTCTTCACCGTGTTGGCGAGGTAGTAGCCCAGGGGGTCGGCTACGGATTCGGGCACGACGATCTTGGCGGCGAAGTGGGCCAGGGCATCGATGCGGTGCTGCAGGATGGTCTGTGTCACGAGGGCCTGGTCGGCCACGTCGCCGACGACGAGCTTCACACCCTCTGGGACCGCCCAGTCGAAGCCGGTGGAGAGATCGTCGAGGACGACGACCTCCTCATGGCCGGCGTCGAGGAGCGCCAGCACCATGTGGCTGCCGATGTAGCCGGCACCCCCCGTCACCAGAACCGCCATCTCGCCCTCACTGCCGCCATCCCGGCAACTGCTTACGCCTTTGCAGACGGGAAATTTACGCCCCGCCGCCTCATACTAACGATGTACATGCTTGCGACGGCTCGCGTTAAGCTATCTCACTGACCGCACAGCTGACCACGTCGTTCCATCCAGTTCCGGGGTTACCGCTCGATGAAACCGATCCGCAAGGCCGTCCTCCCCGTCGCGGGCCTCGGCACGCGCTTCCTGCCCGCCACGAAGGCGGTCCCGAAGGAGATGCTCACGGTCGTCGACCGGCCAGTGGTGCAGCACGTCGTCGACGAGGCGCGCGCGGCCGGGATCGAGCACTTCATCTTCGTCACCGGCCGCGGCAAAGCGGTGATCGAGGACCATTTCGACATTGCGTTCGAGCTCGACCACACCCTTCAGGAGCGCGGGAAGACGGCCGCCTATGAAGAGCTGAAGAAGGACCTGCCGAAGGCCGGCCAGACCAGCTTTACCCGCCAGCAGGCGCCACTCGGCCTCGGCCACGCGGTGTGGTGCGCCCGCGAGATCGTCGGCGACGAGCCCTTCGCGGTGCTGCTCCCCGACATGCTGAGCCGCGGCTGTATGCAGCAGATGCTGGCCGCCTACGATCGCCACGGCGGCAACATCATCGCCGTCGAGGAGGTGGCGCCCGAGGAGACGCACCAGTACGGCATCGTCAGCGTGGGCGAGACCTACGGCCAGTCCTTCCAGATCACCGGGATGGTCGAGAAGCCCAAGCAGGGCACGGCGCCGTCGAACTTCATCATCTCCGGGCGCTACATCCTCCAGCCCGAGATCTTCGGGATCCTCGAGCACGGCAAGAAGGGCGCGGGCGGCGAGATCCAGCTCACGGACGCCATGATCGACCTGATGGAGAAGCAGGCGTTCTACGGCATGCGCTACGAGGGCCGGACCTACGATACCGGCTCGAAGCTCGGCTTCCTCACGGCGAATCTCGCCTACGCCCTTGAGCGGAACGATCTCGCAGGACCCCTGCGGGCCGAGATCGAGAAGCTGCTCAAGAGCCAGGGCTGAATGGCGCTGCGGGCGCGGATCCGATCACCGCGCCCCGCTAGGCGACACGTGTGACCGCATCGGTTCTCGCTCTCGTCCGAGCTACGCCTGCACGCGGCGACGCGCGGCGGCCAGAGAACGCGCTTCAGGTATGCGCGCAGAGCGGCCGCGGCGGGCGAATTGCGCTTGCTTCTTGTGCGGCGCACTTTAGTTTGTGCGTTGCGAGATCGCGATGGCGTCGCGGTCTCGCTGCCCTTCTTGGGCGTTTCCTCCCTAGACTTCGGGCCGCTCCTTCGGGAGTGGCCTTTTTTCTTTCCGGTATACCGCCGCTCTTCTTCGTGAACGGTCGGGACAGCGCCCCTATTCCGCGGCCATCCGGCGGGGGACGAGATCGTCGAGGTCCTTGGCGACATCGGCGACGACGCCGCGCAGCGCCTCGACCAGTGCCGGGAAGCCCGCCGTCATCGCGAGGCTGGCCTCGTTCATGTAGAGACCCCGGTTCAGCTCGATCTGGAGCGCGTGGCGGTCGAGGTTCGGCTCGCCGTAATGCTCCGTGATGAAGCCGCCGGCGTAGGGCTTGTTGCGGACCACGCGGAAACCCCGGGCCCGGAACGCGGCCTCGAATCCGTCGATCAGGACGGGTGCGCACGCCGTGCCGTAGCGGTCGCCCAGCACCACGTCGGCTTTCATGTCCGGATCGCGGCCGAGGCTCGAGGACGGCATCGAGTGGCAATCGACGAGCATGCAGTGGCCGTGGGTGCGCGCCGTGCGCTGGACCAGTCCGCGCAGCGCGCGATGATACGGCTTGTACAGGCTCTCGATCCGGGCGGTCGCCTCGGCGACCGGCAGGCGCCGGGCGTAGATCTCCTGGCCGTCGGCGACGACCCGGGGCACGGTCCCGAGACCGCCCGCGACGCGCATCGACCGGGTGTTGGCGAAGGGCGGCAGGCGCCCCTCGAACATGCGCGGGTCGAGTTCGTAGGGCTCCCGGTTCACGTCGAGGAAGGCGCGGGGGAAGTTGGCCCGCAGGAGCGGCGCGCCCAGTCCGACGACCGATCCGAACAGGCGGTCGACGTGGGCATCCTCGGAGCGGCGCAGGGTCAGCGCGTCGAGCCGCGAGGCCGCGATGAAGTCGGGGGGGTAGACGGCCCCGGAATGACCGGTATTGAAGACGAAAGGCAGGGTGTGCGCCGCGGGCTCGTCGACCACGAAGGCCGGGGCAAATCCGAAGGCGTCTGGCTGTACCGGTTCGGTTGCAGTCATCGGCTGGTGGACACCCCGGCGGTTGAACGAGGACGGCAGGCGCTCACTGTGGTGTGCGATCGATCGCCTGTCCACTCCGCACCGGCGGCCGACGCAGTCGCCCGGGAGACACGCGGCGGCGGCTGCGCGCTCCATCCTAACACCTTGTTTACCATCGCCTCCCTTTATGGGATCAACTTCTCGACTCGAAGGCTCGGATCCGGCCGATGAAAATCCTGCTGGCGGAAGACGACAACGACATGCGCCGGTTTCTGGCCAAGGCGCTGCAGAACGCGGGCTACGATGTCCTGTCCTTCGACAACGGCCTCTCCGCCTACAACCGGCTGCGCGAGGAGCCGTTCGAGCTGCTGCTGACCGACATCGTGATGCCCGAGATGGACGGCATCGAGCTGGCCCGCCGCGCCACCGAGCTCGATCCCGACATCAAGGTGATGTTCATCACCGGCTTCGCGGCGGTCGCCCTCAACCCGGATTCGAAGGCCCCGAAGGACGCCAAGGTCCTGTCGAAGCCCTTCCACCTCCGCGACCTCGTCAACGAGGTCGAGAAGCTCCTGGCCGCCTGATCCTGCCGGTGCTTCGTCGACGGCGCGCGCGCGTTGCCCTGTGACCACACGGGCATAGGCAAGGCGCGCCCCGCGCTCCTATATGTCCCGAGTTCACGCGCGGGACGACGATCGCGATGCAGCCGGTCACAATCTACACCACGGCTTGGTGTCCTTACTGCTCGGCGGCCAAGAGCCTGCTGAAGGAGAAGGGCGTCGCCTTCCAGGAGATCGACGTCGAGCGCGTGCAGGGCGCCCGGTCCACCATGGTCGAGCGCGCCGGCGGCCGCACCAGCGTTCCCCAGATCTTCGTGGGCGCCACGCATGTCGGCGGCTGCGACGACCTGTACGCCCTCGATCGCGCCGGCAAGCTCGACCCGCTGCTCAAGGACACGGCCGATGCCTGAGCCCCGCTTCACGGCTGCCTGCGTGCAGATGCGGTCGGGGCGCGACCCTGCCGCCAATCGCGACGCGGCCGTGGCGGGCGTGCGCGAGGCGTCGGCGCGGGGCGCGGCCTACGTGCAGACTCCCGAGATGACGTCCCTGGTGGAGCGGAGCCGCGAGCGTCTGTTCGCCCACGTCACCACCGAGGAGCAGGACCCGACCCTGGCGGCGCTCCGCGAGGCCGCGCGTCAGACCGGAACGGTCGTCCAGATCGGCTCGATCGCGGTCAGGGCCGGCGACAAGATCGCCAACCGCGCCTACCTGATCGGCGCCGACGGGGAGATCCTGGCCTCCTACGACAAGCTGCATCTCTTCGACGTCGACCTGCCGAGCGGCGAGCGCTGGCGGGAATCCGCGACCTATTCCGGTGGCGCCCGCGCGGTGCTGGCCGAGACGCCGTGGGCCACGCTCGGCCTGACGATCTGCTACGACATCCGCTTCCCCTCGCTGTACCGCGCCCTCGCCGAGGCGGGCGCGGACGTGCTGACGGCCCCCGCCTGCTTCACCCGGCAGACCGGCGAGGCCCACTGGCACGTCCTGCAACGGGCCCGGGCCATCGAGACCGGCGCCTTCGTGATCTCGGCGGCGCAGGGCGGTCGGCACGAGGACGGGCGCGAGACCTACGGCCACTCGCTGATCGTCGATCCCTGGGGCCGGGTCCTGGCCGATGCCGGCGGGGACGAGCCGGGGATCATCCTGGCGGAGATCGACCTCGCGCAGGTCGCGGAGGCCCGGGCCCGCATTCCCTCGCTGCAGCACGGCCGGCCCTTCACCGTCGAGCGCGTCGGTCCGCGGACTCGCGCCGCGCAGTAGTCACCACAGCAAGCAACAGAATGATCCGGTACAGTCTCGTCTGCGATGCCGGGCACGGCTTCGAGAGCTGGTTCCCGTCCTCCGATTCCTACGACACGCAGGTCACGCGCGGCCTCGTGACGTGCCCGGTCTGCGACAGCGCCAAGGTCAGCAAGGCACTGATGGTGCCAAGCGTCGCCCGCACGGATCGGGAGCGCGCGCCGCCGCCGATCCCGAAGGCGGAGGCGCCGGTGACCATGATCGCCGAGCCGGAACGTCAGATGCGGGCGATGCTGCGCGCGCTCCGGGAGCACGTCGTGGCGAATGCCGAGCATGTCGGGGCGCGCTTCCCCGAGGAGGCGCGCAAGATCCACTACGGCGAGGCGGAAGGGCGTTCGATCTACGGTGAGGCGAGCCCCGCGGAGGCGCGGGCCCTGATCGACGAGGGCATCGAGGTGGCGGCGATTCCGATCCTGCCCGACGACCGGAACTGATCGGCCTCGCCGGTCCGCGCGCGTCAGGGACGCAGCGCGGCGGTCCCCGCGAAGGAGGCCAGCACGGCCGAGATCGCGGCGCTCCAGCCGGCGAGCGACACGCCCAGCACCCGGAGCGCGGCCACCGAGCAGTCGACCACCTTCGTGGTCTGCAGGCTGTTGAGGAAGTCGCCGACCTGGCCCGGATTGGCGCCGGTGCCGCCGCCGCAATCGGCGGGTCCCGGCCAGAAGCCCCATTCCGCGCCGGCGTGGTAGACCCCGATCCCGGCCCCGTAGAGCAGGCCGAGGGCCGCGAGCCCGAGGGCGATCCGCGCCAAGCGCTCCGGCAGGAACAGGGCCAGCAGGCCCAGCGGCACGGCGGCGTAGTAGGGCAGCCGCTCGGTCAGGCAGAGCTTGCACGGCGCGTAGCCGTATCCGTACTGGAGGACTAGCGCGGCCCCGACGGTGAGGGCGGAGGCGATCGCGAGCCAGAGGCCAGCGGTCTTGAGGCGCAGGGCAGCCGCCGTGTTCATCGCTACAGGATCACCTTGAAGAGCAGGAAGCCGAGGACGATGACGGCGACGGAGATCGCCGCGACCGCGTTCAGGTGCCGGTCGAGCACGCCGCGAATCTGGACACCGTAGCGGCCGAGCAATCCGGCGAGAATGAAGAAGCGGGCTCCGCGGGTCACGATCGACAGGATCGTGAACCAGAACAGGCTGTAATGCGCGAAACCCGACGTGATCGTCACGAGCTTGTAGGGGATCGGCGTGAGCCCCTTCAGCAGGATCACCCAGTGGCCGTAGCGCGCGTAGGAGTCCTGGAAGGTGGCGGCCGAGTTCTGCAAGCCGTAGAGGCGGATGAGCCACTCACCGACGGAGTCGAACAGCAGGGCTCCGATGGCGTAGCCGACCAGACCGCCGAGGACCGAGGCGACCGTCGTGATCGCGGCGTAGAACCAGACCCGATCCGGCCGGGCGACCGCCATCGGGACGAGCATCACGTCCGGTGGAACCGGAAAGAAGGAGCTTTCGGCGAAGGCCACAGCACCGAGCGCGTAGGGCGCGGATGGCCGGTCACTGAGGGCCAGGATCCACGCGTAGAGCCGGCGGAGCATTCAAGGTCCCGGATTATGAGATCGGCCGCCCTTTGAGCATAGGCGCCCCGCCTTGGCCAGATCGCCGACCGACGCAAAACAACACTTGGCCGGAGCCGCCGACCTATGCGAAGAGCGCTGGCACGCGGGTATGGCGGAATTGGTAGACGCGGGCGACTCAAAATCGCCAGCCGCAAGGCGTGGGGGTTCGATTCCCTCTACCCGCACCACGGCGCCACCCATCGCCGCGGGACTTCGCCGGACAGCCGGACCGTATCCGCGCCGCGAACACAGGTCCCGTCCATGACGAGCGCGATTCCGTCGCTCTGACGCCGCGTGGCTCGGCCCCTATCTTCGCCCTCACGCGGCGGCGGGGCCGGTCGTTCAGACGGGGCAGGGGCGTGAACGAGCACGGAATTGTCGCGGTCCTCGGAGCCGGCATGGCAGGCGCGGCCGCCGCGCGCCGGCTGGCCGAGGCGGGCCTCCGCGTCCGGGTCTTCGACAAGGGGCGCGGGGTCGGGGGACGCATGGCGACCCGGCGGGTCGGTGAGATGCAGTTCGACCACGGCGCGCAATTCATGCGCGCGCGCGGGCCCGCCTTCGCGGCCGAGCTCGGCCGGTGGACGCGGCTGGGCATCGTCGCGCCCTGGGCCGGCTCCGACCGCCATGTCGGCGTGCCGGGCATGACGGAGCCCGTCCGCGCCCTGCTCTCGGACCTTCCGGTATCGAGCGCGACGACCGTCGTGCGGCTTCGACGGCAGGGAGCGCGCTGGCACCTCGAGGACGCGGCCGGCACCGTGCACGGCCCGTTCGACGCCGTCGCGATCACCTTCCCGGCCCCTCAGGTCACGACGCTGCTCGAGGCATCGGGCGTCGCGTTGCCCGGTGTCCGGCGCGCCACCTATGCGCCGTGCTGGTCGCTCATGGTGACGACGGAGACGCGACCACGGGATGTCCTCGTCCAGCCTCGGACCGATCCGATCGGCCTGATCGCGCACGATTCCGCGAAGCCCGGGAGGCCTGCCGGCTCGCGGCTCACGGTGCACGCGACGCCCGCCTGGTCCCGCGGACATCTCGAGGCCCCGCGCGAGGCGGTCATTGCCGCGCTTCTCGGAGCGGCCGAGGACGTCCTCGGCGCCACGCTCCGGCCGTCCCACGCGGAGGCACATCGCTGGCGCTACGCCCAGGTCGAGACCGCCCTGGAGCAACCCTGCCTGTACGATCCGGACCTGCGTCTCGGGGCAGGCGGGGATTGGTGCCTCGGCGCCCGGATCGAGGCGGCCTACGACAGCGGTCAGGCACTGGCCCGGTGCCTCCTGGCTGATCTGGGCCGGCCCGCGTGATCCCGCCGATTGCCTTCCATCCGGCCTACGAGGCGCCGCTCCCGTCAGGCCACCGGTTCCCGATGCGCAAGTACGGCCTGCTCGCCGAGACCTTGGTCGCCAAGGGTCTGGCGCCCCTAGGCTTCGTCACGCCGGAGCCCGCCAGTGCCGAGATCCTGCTACGCGCCCACGATCCGGCCTACGTGGACGCGGTGCTCGCCTGCGATGTCGGCCGGGGCATCGAGCGGGCGATCGGCTTGCCGGTCGACGCCGCCCTTGTCCGCCGCTCCCGCGCCTCGGTGGGCGGCACCCTCTTGGCCGGGCGCCTCGCCCTCGCGGAAGGCCTCGCGGGCAGCGCCGCCGGCGGCAGCCACCACGCGCGGCGCCGGCAGGGCGCCGGTTTCTGCGTGCTGAACGATGTCGCGGTGGCGGCCCGCACCCTCCAGGCCGAAGGTCTGGTCCGGCGCGTCCTCGTGGTCGACCTCGACGTGCATCAGGGCGACGGGACCGCGGACTGCCTCGCCCTCAGTCCCGACCTGTTCACGCTCTCGATCCATTGCGAGAACAACTACCCGGCCCAGAAGATCGCCGGCGACCTCGACATCGGCCTGCCCGACCGGCTCGACGACGCCGCCTATCTCGATGTCCTGCGCGCCCGCCTGCCGCCGCTCCTCGACGCGTTCGCGCCGGATCTCGTCTTCTATAACGCGGGCGTCGATCCCCATCGGGACGACCGTCTCGGCCGTCTCTGCCTCACCGATGACGGACTGCTCGCCCGCGATCGCTACGTCGTGGCGCAGGCCCGCGCCCGTGGGATCGCGCTCGCCGCGGTGATTGGCGGCGGGTACACGCACGATGTCGAGGCCCTGGCGCGCCGTCACGCCCTGGTCTTCGAGGCGCTGGCCGCCGAGGCGGCCGCGGGATCGACGCTCGCGTGAGATGCTGCGCGGGAAATCTGCGCGAGTTCTCGGGGTGAGACCGGATTGCATCACGCGACGGTCGATATGCAGTCCTCGGGTTCACGGGAAAGGTTTTGGGAAGGGCTCCGGTCGAGGATGCGGGGCAGGCGGATTGATGAGGCGGATCCGCTGCTCGCACTCGATGACGCCGTTGGAGATCGACCATGCTCGCGCGGGTCTGGGACGTGGTGAAGGCGACGCTGGCGGTGTCGGCCCTGATCGCCGCCGCCCTCGTCTCGGCGGACAAGCTCGATCGCCAGAGATCACAACCGGTCGTCGGCGCGGCTCTGGTCGAGCCTGCGACGACCGGTGCGATCGCACCGGCGATACGTCCGTGACGTCAGCGGCCTTTCGCTCCGCGGCCGCGAACCTGCGTCAGATTGAAACAAGCACGACGGGATATCTTTTCCGGCCTCGGCGTTCTCGCCGGACGCCGAGGCTTGGCCGCTCGCGGCCCCGATCCGCTCAGGAGACATCCTTGATGAAGTCCGCCACTTTCGCCCTCCTCGCGGTCCTGGTCGGCACGGCGCCCGCGCTCGCGGAGACCGGCGCGGACCGGGCCGCCTGCACGCCGGACGTGATGCGCCTGTGCGCTGCCCAGATCCCGAACGCGGGGGCGATCACACTCTGCCTCCGCGAGAAGCGGGTGTCGCTGAGCGGCGCGTGCCGGACGGTGGTCGACCGATCCGACCGGCCGGCCCGCGAGATCGCGAACCGCCGATAGCGCGACACCCCGCCAGCCTGCGACCCGCGGTCGGGCCTCGCCGGTGAAGTGGCCTACCGCGACGACGCGGCGGCGATCGCGCTGTGAACCGGTCGCAAAGGCGCGGTCAGGCCGCCTGCGGAGGCGCGCATCGCGCGAAGGTCAGGGGGCGCGGCTGACACGCTCTGCCGTGTCTGCTCGGCCCGACCGGACGGCCCGCCGTCGGTGTCTTCAGGCCGAGCGCTCGAACGCCGCCACGTAGGCCGCGGCGTCGCGGGCGACGTCGGCCGCCGCCTTCCCGGGCCGGTAAAGATTGGACCCGAGACCGAATCCATCGGCGCCCGCCTGCCGCCAGCCCGCGATGGTCTCGGGCAAGACTCCGCCGACGGCCAGAACCCGCGTGTCCGGCGGAAGGACCGCGCGATGCGCCCGGAGCGCCAGGGGCGTCGCGACATCCGCCGGGAACAGCTTCAGCGCAGTTGCTCCCGCCGCCAGGCACGCGAAAGCCTCCGTGGGCGTCTGATAGCCCGGAAGGGAGACAAGGCCCGCCGCGACGGTGGCGCCGATGACGACCGGATCGCCGTTTGGCGATACCACGAGGGTTCCGCCAGCAGCGGCGACCTCGCCGACCTGAGTCGGCGTCAGGACCGTGCCGGCCCCGACCAGCGCCCGCCCGGCGAGGCGCTCGGCGAGCGTCGCGATGCTCCGGAGCGGGTCCGGCGAGTTGAGGGGCACCTCGACGAGGGTGAACCCGGCTCCGACCAGCGCCTCCCCCACGGCGAGTGCCTCGTCCGGCGTGAGCCCCCGCAGGATGGCGACGAGGGGGCAGGCCGCGAAGGCCGCCTCGAACCGGTCGAGGATGGTCATGCCCGCAGACTCCAGATGGCGTGGATACCGGCCGTGGTTGAACCGTCCGGCACGATCACCGGATCCCCGCCCGCTTCGGTGATGGCGGCGGCGTAGAGTGCCCCGAGGCGGCCGCCGCCGAGGAGATGGACCGGGCGCCGCCGGAGGTCGTCCCGGGTGCCGATATCGGCGCCGATCAGGATCCCGCTGGCATGGGCCGCCGCGTCCTCCGGGGCGAGCCGGTCGAGCAGGAGGCCGGAGCGAACCTCGAACAGGGTGGCGGCGAGGTTGCGGGACGCGAGGCCGCGCCGGACACCCGCGCGGAAGGGGGCCCCATCCCCGATCGCGCCGTCGAGCGTCCCGGCCAGGATCCCGTGTGCCCGCAGGAGGGCGAAGAATTCCCCGGTCATCACGGTGGTGAAGTCCGTGATGGCCCCGTCGAAGGTCTCGATCCACTTGTTGTGCGTACCGGGCTGGCAGAACAGGGCCGTCGCCGGCACCACGCCCGCTCCGATCGCCCCGAAGACTTGGATCTCCTCGCCCCGCATCACGTCGGGGCGACCACCGCCCCGCAGAGCGACGCCGGGGACGATCCGGACGCCCGGGGCGGGCTCGAGGCAGGCTTCGGCCAGGGCGGTGAGGGTGGCCGGCGCGGCCACGTAGGGCGCCGCCTGCCAGCCCCGGTTGGAGCCGATCATGCCGACGGCGACGATGAGGTCAGCGCCCAGTCGCGCGCGCAGGGCCGCGATCTCCGCCGGATAGGCGTCGGGCGACAGGGCGAGGACGCCACGCTCGTCGTGCAGGCTGTCGAGAATGACGCCCGCTTCCGAGACGGCGAAGGCCCGCCGGTTCGTCGTGCCCCAGTCGACGGCGATGTAGGCCGGGCGATCGCCCATGCCGAAACCTCTCAGAAAAGCCACTCGACGAATTGTCTGAGTTAAGTGCGGCGCGCGGCGCGGTCAAGTTCAGTCCGGCGGCCGTCGTGACACGGAGGGCCACTGATATCACTCCCGGGGGATTGTCGCGCCGCCACGAGCGTTTGCGATGGACTGCGCGGCTTGGGATCGGCGATATGGCGGCAAGAAATCGAACCCGGGAGGGACACGCTTGGCACGGGATGTAATCCTGGCGACCGATGGCCTGACGATGGAATTCCGCGGATTCCGGGCCGTCAACGGCGTGGCGTTGCAGGTCGAGCGCGGCACCATCCACGCCCTCATCGGGCCGAACGGAGCCGGCAAGACCACCTGCTTCAACCTCCTGACGAAGTTCCTGATCCCGACCGCGGGAACGATCCGCTACAAGGACCGCGACATCACCGGCCTGAAGGCGGCGGACGTCGCCCGCCTCGGGCTCGTACGCTCGTTCCAGATCTCGGCCGTGTTCCCGCACCTCACGGTGATGGAGAATGTCCGCATCGCCCTCCAGCGGCGCCGGCGCGGCGATTCCTTCGACTTCTGGCGGCCCGAGCGGGTCCTGCGCGCGCTGAACGGCGAGGCGCTCGCCCTCGTCGAGGCGGTGGGCCTCTCCGACTTCGCCGACGTGCTCGCGGTCGAGTTGTCCTACGGGCGCAAGCGCGCGCTCGAGATCGCCACGACCCTCGCCCTCGATCCGGAGATGCTGCTCCTCGACGAGCCGATGGCCGGCATGGGTCACGAGGACGTCGAGCGCACGGCGCAACTCATCCGCCGGGTCTCGAAGGACCGCACCATCCTGATGGTGGAGCACAACCTCTCCGTGGTCGCCTCCCTGTCGGACCGGATCACCGTGCTGGCCCGCGGGCAGGTGCTGGCCGAGGGCGACTACGCCACGGTCTCGAAGGATCCGCGCGTGGTCGAAGCGTATATCGGGGCGGGACATGCCTGAGGCGGCTCTGAAGACACCTCCGGCGGCCGCGACCGACGCGCTGCTGACCGTCCGCGGCCTCGAGGGCTGGTACGGCGAGAGCCACGTCCTCCACGGCATCGACATCGACGTGCGCGCGGGCGAGGTGATCACGCTGCTCGGCCGCAACGGCGCGGGCAAGACCACGACCCTCCGGGCGATCATCGGGATCCTCGGCAAGCGCTCGGGCTCGATCGTCTACGACGGCGTCGAGACGGTCCGGATGGCGTCGCGGAACATCGCCCGGCTCGGGATCGGCTACGTGCCGGAGGAGCGCGGCATCTTCGCGAGCCTGACGGTCCACGAGAACCTGATGCTGCCGCCGCGGGTGAAGCCCGGCGGCATGTCAGTGGCAGACATCCACACGCTGTTCCCGAACCTCAAGGAACGCGCCGGCAGCCAGGGCACCAAGCTCTCGGGCGGCGAGCAGCAGATGCTGGCGATCGGGCGCATCCTGCGCACCGGCGCCAAGCTGATCCTGCTCGACGAGCCCACGGAAGGTCTCGCGCCGGTCATCGTCCAGCAGATCGGCCGGACGATCCAGCAATTGAAGACTCAGGGCTACACCATCGTCCTGGTGGAGCAGAATTTCCGCTTCGCCCAGACTTTGGCGGACCGGCACTTCGTGATCGAGCAGGGGCGGGTGGTCGACATGATCCCCAATGCCGAGCTTGACGCCAATATCGACAAGCTGCACGCCTATCTCGGCGTCTGAATCTCGCACGCGAAAACCGTAGAAGCGCCAGAAAACGGCGACTCGATATTCGGCCGGCGGAGATCCGCCGCGCCGCTGGAGGATGGAAACGAAAATGCTCGGACGCATCGCCCGGCCCGTGACCCTCGCCGCCCTCGCCGGCGCCCTGATGATGGGCACCGCAGCCGCGCAGACGAACGTGAAGATCGGCATCCTGGGCGACCGCTCGGGCGCCTACTCGGACATCAGTGGCGAGGGCTCGGTCGTGGCCGCGAAGCTCGCGGTCGAGGATTTCAAGCCCGAGCAGCACGGGCTGAAGGTCGAGATCGTCTCGGCCGACCACCAGAACAAGCCGGATGTCGGCGCGGCCATCGCCCGGCAATGGTACGACCGCGACGCCGTTGACATGATCACGGACGGCGTGACGTCCTCGGTGGCGCTGGCGATCAGCCAGGTCACCAAGGAGAAGAACAAGGTTTTCATCGATACCGGCGCCGGCACCGCCGACCTCACCGGCCCGCAATGCACGCCGAACACCATCCACTGGGTCTACGACACGGTGGCGCTCGCCAACGGCACCGGCGGCGCGATGGTCAAGCGCGGCGGCAACACGTGGTTCTTCCTCACCGCCGACTACGTGTTCGGCCAGACCCTCCAGCGCGACACCAGCACGGTCATCACCAAGAACGGCGGCAAGGTCGTCGGCTCGGTGAAGACGCCGTTCCCGACCTCGGACTTCTCGTCCTTCCTGCTGCAGGCGCAGGGCTCGGGCGCCAAGGTGATCGGGCTGGCCAATGCCGGCACCGACACGATCAACGCGATCAAGCAGGCGGGTGAATTCGGCATCACCGAGGGCGGCCAGGCGCTCGCCGGCCTCCTGGTCTTCTCCTCGGACGTGCACTCGCTGGGCACCAAGGTGGCGCAGGGGCTGGTGCTCACCGAGCCGTTCTACTGGGACCTGAACGACCAGACCCGCGCCTTCTCGGACCGGTTCGCCAAGCAGATGAAGAACGGCTCGAAGCCGACCGCGAACCATGCGGGCGTCTACTCGGACGTGCTCCACTACCTGAAGGCTGTGGCCGAGACGAAGTCGACCGCCGACGGCGCCGCCACGGTCGCCAAGATGAAGGCGATGCCGACGGACGACCCTCTGTTCGGCAAGGGCGTGATCCGCGCGGACGGCCGCAAGATCCACGACATGTACCTGTTCGAGGTCAAGAAGCCCGCCGAGTCGAAGGGCGAGTGGGACCTCTACAAGAAGCTCGAGACGATTCCCGGCGACCAGGTCTTCCGGCCGCTCAACGAGGGCAACTGCCCCCTGGTGAAGGGCTGACGGTGGGTTCGGGGCGCGGAGACCGGCCATGACCACGATCTTCGGTGTGCCGACGCAGGCCCTGTTCGGTCAGCTCCTGCTCGGCCTGATCAACGGCTCGTTCTACGCGATCCTGTCGCTCGGGCTCGCGATCATCTTCGGGCTCCTGAACATCATCAACTTCGCCCACGGCGCGCTCTACATGATGGGCGCGTTCGTGGCCTGGATGCTGCTCACCTATGTCGGTCTCGGCTACTGGTGGGCGCTGGGGCTCGCACCGCTCGTGGTGGGCGCCTTCGGCATCGTGCTGGAGCGGGTGCTCATCGCCCGGCTCCACAAGCTCGACCACCTCTACGGCCTGCTGCTGACCTTCGGTCTCGCGCTGATCATCCAGGGCCTGTTCCGCAACCAGTACGGCGTGTCGGGTCTGCCCTACGCGATCCCGGCCGAGCTGTCCGGCGGCCAGCGCCTGCCCTTCATGTTCCTGCCGAACTACCGCGCCTGGGTGGTGGTCGCCTCGCTGACCGTCTGCATCGCGACGTGGCTCGTGATCGAGAAGACCAAGCTCGGCGCCTATCTGCGCGCCGCAACCGAGAACCCGACCCTGGTCCAGGCGTTCGGGGTCAACGTGCCGCTGTTCCTGACGCTGACCTACGGGTTCGGCGTCGCGCTCGCGGGTTTCGCCGGGGTGCTCGCTGCGCCGATCTACTCGGTCAATCCCAACATGGGCGCCGACATCATCATCGTGGTCTTCGCTGTGGTGGTGATCGGCGGCATGGGCTCGATCATCGGCTCGGTAATCACGGGCTTCGCCCTGGGCCTCGTCGAGGGACTGACCAAGGTGTTCTATCCGGAGGCGTCCGCCACCGTGATCTTCGTGATCATGGTGCTGGTGCTGCTCGTCAAACCCGCCGGCCTGTTCGGGCGCACGGCCTGATCGCGATCTGAGGCACCCCCATGGCCGACACCGCCGCCCTCGACGCCGCCCCGATCGCCGCCGCCGTGCCGACGAGTCGGGACGACAAGGCGCTCCACCGCCTCATCTTCGTGGGCATCGCGGTGCTGCTCGTCGTGGCACCGCTCGTCCTGTACCCCGTCTACCTGATGAAGGTGCTGTGCTTCGCGCTGTTCGCGCTCGCCTTCAACCTCCTGCTCGGCTACGGCGGCCTGCTCTCCTTCGGCCACGCCGCCTATTTCGGCATGGCGAGCTACCTCTGCGCGTACACGGCCAAGAGCCTGGGTTTCACGCCCGAGCTCGCGATCCTCGCCGGCACGGTCACGGCCGCCCTGCTGGGTCTGGTCTTCGGCGCCCTGGCGATCCGCCGGCAGGGCATCTACTTCTCGATGATCACCCTGGCGCTCGCCCAGATGGTGTTCTTCTTCTCCCTGCAGGCGAAGTTCACCGGCGGCGAGGACGGCATCCAGGCGGTGCCGCGCGGCAACCTGTTCGGCGCGATCAGCCTCGCCGACGACCGGGTGATGTACGCCGTCGTGGCCGTCGTGTTCATGGCCGGGATGCTGCTGATCTACCGGATCATCCACTCGCCCTTCGGGCAGGTGCTGAAGGCAATCCGCGACAACGAGCCGAGGGCGATCTCGCTCGGCTACCGCGCCAGCCAGTACAAGCTCGCGGTGTTCGTGCTCTCGGCGACGCTCGCCGGGCTCGCGGGCTCCACCAAGGCGATCGTCTTCCAGCTCGCCTCGCTCACCGACGTGCACTGGTCGATGTCCGGCGAAGTGGTGCTGATGACGCTCGTCGGCGGCATGGGGACGGTGTTCGGGCCGATCGTCGGCGCGCTGGTGATCGTCACGATGGAGACCTATCTGGCGCAGTTCGGTGCCTGGGTGACGATCATCCAGGGCTGCGTCTTCGTGCTCTGCGTGCTGCTGTTCCGCGAGGGCATCGTCGGCCTGATCGCCCGGCTGATCCGACGGCCGCTCTAGGACGCGGGATCCGGGGCGGGTGGCGGTTGCATCGCGGCAACGCCCCCGTCGCGACCTGCAATGGCGGATCGGGGCTGCGACTTGTGGTGAGCTTTCGTTAACCAAGACTGCCCACGCTGACGGCTCCACGCTGTCAGGGCCACCATGACCCAGGACCGAACGCTCAGCATCGACGACCCGGCCCTCGACTGCCCGGTCGCACCGGACGTGGTCGGCCGCCTGATCAAGGCCGACCCGGACGGGGCCGCGCTTCTGCTCGACGGGATCCCGGAGGCGACGCGCGCCCGGCTCGCCGTCTGGCTCTACGGCCGCAGTCACACCCACGCGATCGGCGTCCGCGTCGCGGCGACCTGCGAGGGCCCGACCCTCCGGCGGACCGCGGGCCTCGTCGGGAACGTCCTCTACGACCTGTCCCGCCGTCCCGTGGCGGCGGCGAGCCACGGACCGCGCGGGGGCGCCGGCCGCATCTCCCTGGGCGGGTCGAAGCGCCGCGCCTGACGGGTCGGCACGACCGGCCAATTGGATCGCCGCCGCGCAGGGACTATCCTACGCGCCGATGTCCTCCCTGTCCGCGCCGTCCGTCCGCCGCCTCGACCCCGTCCTCGTCGATCGCATCGCCGCGGGCGAAGTGGTCGAGCGCCCGGCCTCGGCCGTTAAGGAGCTGGTCGAGAACGCGATCGATGCCGGGGCCCGGGCGATCGAGGTCACCGTCGAGGCCGGGGGGCGCCGGTTGATCCGGGTCGTCGACGACGGCCGCGGCATGACGCCGGACGATCTCGACCTCGCGGTCGAACGGCACGCCACCTCCAAGCTCCCGGGCGGCGACCTCACGGCGATCGACACCCTGGGATTCCGCGGCGAGGCCCTGCCGTCGATCGGCGCGGTGTCGCGGCTCGCCATCGTCACCCGCACGCCGGAGGCCGAGGCGGGGGCGAGCCTCACCGTCGACGCGGGGATGAAGGGGCAGGTCCGTCCGGCCCCGGCCCAGCGCGGCACCCGGATCGAGGTGACCGAGCTCTTCGCCGCCACGCCGGCGCGGCTCAAGTTCCTGAAATCGGACCGGGCCGAGAACGCCGCCATCGCCGAGACGCTGCGCCGCCTCGCCGCGACGCAGCCGGGCATCCGCTTCACCCTGCGGGCCGATTCCGGCCAGCCCCTGGTCCTGCCGGCCGAGACCGGGGCCGAGGCGGAGCTGCGCCGGCTCGCGGCGGTGCTGGGACAGGACTTCCTCGCCAACGCCCTGCCGGTTTCCCTGGCCCGGGAGGGCTTCGCGGTGACGGGCCATGTCGGCCTGCCGACCTACCATCGCGGTGCGGCGACCCATATCCACCTCGCGGTCAACGGCCGCCCCGTGCGCGACCGGCTCCTGCTCGGGGCGATCCGCGGCGCCTACGCCGACACGCTGGCCTCCGACCGGCACCCGGTTCTCGGCCTCGCCGTCGCGTGCGACCCCGGCCTCGTCGACGTGAACGTCCACCCGGCCAAGACCGAGGTGCGCTTCCGCGAGCCGGGCCTCGTGCGGGCGCTGATCGTGAGCGCGATCCACGACGCCCTGCGCCGCGGCGGCGCCCGCTCGGCCACCACCGGCGCCGCGCGGACCCTCGACGCCCTGCGCCCGGCCGGGGCGCCGCTCGCCACCCACAGCGGCGCCACCGCGCCGAGCCTGTTCCGGCCGACGCGGCCGGGCCCGTTCCCGAGCGGTGCACCCTCGGTGGCAGCGCCGCCCGGCTACCGTTCCTCGGCGGCGTGGAGGCCGGCGCCGCAGCCGGCGCAGGTCGAGCCGCCCGGCTTCGGCGAGGCCGCTCAGGCCGTCTGGGCCGGGCCCGAGCCCGAAGCCGTGGCGGCCCCGCCCCAGGCCGACACCCGCGTTGCCGCCGACGCTGTGGAGGCGCTCGATCATCCGCTGGGGGCCGCCCGCGCGCAGATCCACGAGACCTACATCCTCGCCCAGACCCGCGACGGCCTCGTGATCGTCGACCAGCACGCCGCCCACGAGCGCCTCGTCTACGAGCGGATGAAGGCCGAGCGGGAGGCAGGCGGCATCGCCCGGCAGGGCCTCCTGATCCCGGACGTGGTCGAGATGAGCCCCGAGGAGGCCGACCGGCTCGTCGCGGCCGCTCCCGATCTCGACCGGCTGGGCCTCACCATCGAGGCCTTCGGGCCCGGAGCGGTGCTCGTGCGGGAGGTGCCGGCGGCGCTGATCGGAGCCTCGACGCGCAACCTCGTCACCGACATCCTCGACGCCCTGGAGGCCAGCGGCGACGAGGAGGGCGGCGTCCCGGCGACGGAGGGCGGCCCGCTCGGGCGACGTCTCGACGCGATCCTGTCGCGCATGAGCTGCCACGGCTCGATCCGCGCTGGGCGTCGCCTGCGGCCGGAGGAGATGAACGCCCTGCTGCGCGAGATGGAGGCGACGCCCAATTCCGGACAGTGCAACCACGGTCGCCCGACCTCGATCGAACTGAAGCTCGCTGACATCGAGCGGCTGTTCGGCCGCCGATGAGCGGGCAGGGGCTCCGTGCCGGCTGGCGGACCCGGCGGAGCCGGTCCACAACAGGGTCCGGCGCCGCGGCCTGAAGACTGGCGGCGCGTGCAGGGGAAGCGCAGAGCCATGACCGATTTCGTCATCACCGGCGCGTTCCGGGTCGCCCTGCCGAGCGTCGCCGCGGCCCGCTGAGATGGCGAATCCGTTCGACCTCGCTGGCCGCCACGTTCTCGTCACCGGGGCCTCCAGCGGCCTCGGCCGCCATTTCGCCGGGACCCTGGCCCGCGCAGGCGCGCGCCTGTCGCTCGGCGCCCGCCGGGCCAACGCCCTCGCCGAGACCGTCGATCGCGTCGCGGCGGCGGGCGGTGAGGCCCACGCCGTCGTGATGGACGTCACCGACGCCGCGAGCGTTGAGCGGGCGCTCGACGCCGCCGAAGAGCGCTTCGGACCGGTGGCGGTGCTGGTGAACAATGCCGGCGTGACGGCGACGAAGCCGGCCCTCGACCTCGCGGAATCCGACTGGGACGCGGTGCTCGACACGAATCTCAAAGGCGTCTGGCAGGTCGCCCAGGCCACCGGCCGGCGCATGGTCCGGCACGGGGCGGGCGGCAGCATCGTCAACATCGCGTCGATCCTCGGGCTGCGGGTCACCGGCGGGCTCGCGCCCTACGCCACCTCGAAGGCGGCGGTTGTCCAGCTCACCAAGAGCCTCGCGCTCGAGTGGGCCCGCTACGGGATCCAGGTGAACGCCCTCGCGCCGGGCTACATCAAGACCGAGCTCAACGACGCCTTCTTCGAGTCCGATGCCGGCCGGGCGCTGATCAGGCGCATTCCGCAGCGCCGGCTGGGCGAGGCCGCCGAACTCGACGGGCCGCTCCTGCTCCTGGCCTCGGAGGCCGGCGCCTACATGACCGGCAGCGTCCTGGCGGTCGACGGCGGCCACCTCGTCTCCGGCCTGTAGTGGTCGCCCGAAACGGCTCCCGTCACGGGACCGGCGCGGGTCAGAGGGTCCGCGCCTGCTCGCGCAGGACGAATTTCTGAATCTTGCCGGTCGAGGTCTTCGGCAGCGGCCCGAACACCACCGTCTTCGGCACCTTGAACCGCGCCATGTGCTCGCGACAGAACGCGATCAACTCCTGGTCGCTCGGCACCGCTGCGCCGGGCTTCACCTCCAGGAACGCGCAGGGGCTCTCGCCCCAGGTCGGATCCGGCCGCGCCACGACGGCCGCCAGCATCACGGCGGGATGGCGCATCAGCACCTCCTCCACCTCCAGGCTGGAGATGTTCTCGCCGCCCGAGATGATGATGTCCTTCGCCCGGTCCTTGATCTCCACCGACCCGTCGGGATGCCAGACCGCGAGGTCGCCGGTCCGGTACCAGCCGCCGGCGAGGGCCTCCTCGGTCGCGCCCGGGTTGCCGAGGTAGCCCTTCATCACCGTGTTTCCGCGCAGGCGGATCTCGCCGACCGTCGTGCCGTCCCGCGGCACCGGCGCGTCGCTCGCGACGTCGGCGACGCTCACCGCCTCGAGCGTGGCCAGCGGCACGCCCTGGCGGGCCATGCGGGCGTGTCGCTCGGTGTCGGGGAGATCGGTCCAGTCCGGCTGCGCCAGACAGACCGTCGCGGGGCCGTAGCTCTCGGTGGCGCCGTAGAGATGCGTCACCTGGAAGCCGAGCTCCTCCATGGTGCGGATGATCGTCGAGGACGGCGCCGCGCCGCCGACCGCGCAGCGCACGCGCTGGGGGAACGGCACACGGTCCTGCGCCGGCGCGTGCGCGATCATCGAGAGGACGATCGGGGCGCCGCACAGATGCGTCACCCCGTGCTCGGCGATCAGCCTGAAGATCGCCGCCGGCTCGACCTTGCGCAGGCAGACCTGCGTGGCGCAGGCGGCGACACTCGCCCATGGGTAGGACCAACCGCTGCAGTGGAACATCGGCAGCGTCCAAAGATACACGCTCTCGCCGGTCAGGCCGAACGTGACGGCGTTGCCGAGCGCCTGGAGATAGCCGCCGCGATGGCTGTAGACGGCGCCTTTGGGATCGCCGGTCGTCCCCGACGTGTAGAGCAGGCAGAGCGACTGCCACTCGTCCTCCGGGCCGTGCCAGGCGTAGTCCGGATCGCCCTCGGCCAGCAGATCCTCGTAGGGCAGGGCCCCGTCGATCCCGGTCGCGCCGATCACCACGACGAGGACCGGCTCGGCGAGTTCCGCGAGCGCCCGCGCGGCCAGCGCGGCGTACTCGGCCTCGACGAGGAGCGCCCGGGCGCCCCCGTGCCGCAGCGAGAACGCGATCGTCGCCGCGTCGAGGCGCGTATTCAGCGGGTTCAGCACCGCGCCGAGCATCGGCACGGCGAAGTGCGCCTCGATCATCTCCGGGACGTTCGGCGCCAGGATCGCCACGGTGTCGAGTGGCCCGACCCCCCGGGCCGCGAGGCCCGCGGCGAGGCGCCGGCAACGCGCGTAGAGGTCCGCGTAGGTGAGCCGGCGGTGGCCGTCGATTACGGCGATCCGCCCGCCCGCCGCGGCGGCGGCCCGCGCCAGCAGGCTGGCGGGGGTCAGCGGGACGTAGTTGGCCGGCCGGCGCGCGAGCCCGGCCTCGAACGGATGAGAGCCCGTCTCGCGGACCTCGGTCTGGGTCGGACGGGTGTCCGTCATCGTGCAGCCTTCTGATCGGGCGGCGGGCGTGGCGTGCGCTCCGCGCGACGAAGATTTCGCCGCCGTCGTGCCTGTCAATCGCGGCCACCGTGACAATGTGGGCCGCGCGCGGATTCTGTTACAGGGCCCTGTTGACGGGAGATCGCCCCTGGCGGATGCCCGTATTCCAGCGACGCGCCGTCGGGACCGCGTGCGACCGGCCCATCTGCGGGAGACGATTGTGGGGAACGACAACCTGCCGGCGATCTCCGGGGAGACCGGCCGCGCCGCGGTGGAGGGCAGCGTCGCCCGGGCGCGCGAGGCGTACGAGCGCTTCGCCGAGGCGGGCGAGATGGCGCTGAACGCCTTCGAGGCCTCGATGGCGCAGAGCTTCGAGGGCTGGCGCGCGGTGATGGGCTCCAGCCGCGAGACCGCGCACCAACTCACCGACAGCAACGTGGCCGGCGCCCGCCGGGTGCGCGAGCAGTGGGACGCCGCCGGCGCCCGGCTCTACAACGCGTTCGAGGACAACGCCGTCCACGCCATGGCGGCGATGCGCGAGATCGGCCACCGGATCCTCGTGGCCTCCGACACCAATGTCCGCGCGAGCCTCGACTTCGCGGACCGCGTCGCCAAGGCGGCAGATGCCCGCGAGGTCGCGGCGCTGAACATCGCGTTCCTGCAGGAGCAGGCGCGCCGGCTGACCGACCAGATGGTCGACCTCCATCAGACGACCGGCCGTCTCGCCCGCGAGGCCGCCGCGCGCACGGAGACCCCGTGACGGCCGGCACCGCGGCGCCCGTTCCCGGACCTGAGGCGACGCCGCGGCTCGACGACCTGAGCCGCGCCGACGTGCCGTTCCGGACCGGCCATTTCCAGGCCTACGCGCCCCACGACTTCCACCGCATCGCCTACGTGGAATGGGGTGACCCGGACAGCCCGCACGTCGTCGTCTGCGTCCACGGTCTCAGCCGCCAGGGCCGCGATTTCGACGCCCTCGGCTATCGCCTCGCGAAGCTCGGGTACCGGGTGATCTGCCCGGACCTGCCCGGGCGCGGCCTCAGCGGATGGCTGAAGGACCCGGAACTCTACGGCCTGCCGCAATACGCCGCCGACATGGCCGCGCTCATCGCCCATCTCCGGGTCCCCGGGAAGATCGACTGGGTGGGCACGTCTCTCGGCGGCCTGACCGGCATGGTCCTGGCCGCGGCCGCCCGCACCCCGATCCGCCGGATGGTGATCAACGATATCGGCCCGTTCCTGCCCTGGGCGCCCATCCGCGAGATCGGGTCGCGCCTGCGGGACGCGCCCCGGCTGCACCATAACCTCGCCTCGGGCGAATCGCGTCTGCGCACGGTGCTGGGCGCGTTCGGGCCGCTCACCGACGAGCAGTGGCGCCACATCGCCAAGCACAGCTTCTTCCAGGAGCCCAACGGCGGCTGGCGGCCCCACTACGATCCCGGCATCGGAGACGCCTTCCGACCGGGCCGCGTCTACAGCGTGAGCATGTGGCGCGACTGGGACGCGATCACCTGTCCGGTCCTGCTGCTCCGCGGCGAGCACTCGGAACTCCTCCTCGCCTCGACGGCCGACGAGATGACGCGCCGGGGACCGCCGACGCGCCGCGTCGAGATTCCCGATTGCGGCCACGCGCCCGCGTTGCTCGACGACGACCAGTTGCGAATCGTCCTCGATTGGCTCGGCCCGGCGGCGTGATTCCGTCGCCGGCGCGCGCCACCGAGCCCTGAGTCGACCGTTTGCTGTCGTACGGATTTCACTGGGATCGGCCCGCCGGGCCCAACGCGGCGCAGGCAACCCGATATCGCCCGGCAGTGTTCGAGAGTGAATTTTTAGCTGATCTCGCTCACTTATATTTGATCGGGCCCGGTATTTGAGTTGTTCTCGCGGCGGGCACTGGAGGGCCCAAATTGCGGTCTTCCGGACCTAAGATTTCGAGAGCGTAACCATTCGTTGCACGCGCGGCTGACCTGTGGCACTAACAGATGTCAGGTCTGGATCTTGGCCGCGCAATGTTGCACCTGTCGGTTGTGATTGGCGCCCTGGATCCGGGCGAGCAAGCCTGCAGACAGCAAGAACATCCGGACTACCCACTATGGCGAACCCAACCCCCAAGCCGAAGCAGACCACAGCCATCGATCACGGGGTCGGCAGCCGCATCGCGTTCCTTCGGGCGGCGAATGGACTGAGCCAGTCCGCGCTGGCCAGCGCGCTGGGCGTCAGCTTCCAGCAGGTCCAGAAGTACGAGACCGGCAAGAACCGTGTCGGTGCCGGCCGCCTGCAGGCGATCGCCGAGCGGCTCGGCGTTCCGGTCTCGAGCTTCTTCGAGCCCGAGCCCGAGGCGACGACGGATAGCGGTCCCGCGCTGCTGCGCGTCGCCGGCGCCGTCGAACTGCTCCGGGCCTACAATCAGATCGCTGACGATCAGATGCGCCGCGACGTGCTCTCCCTCGTCAAATCCGCGGCGCGGATCGGTCAGACCAAGACGTCGGACGGCGCGGCACCGCAGGCGGGCGGCGCTCTGCGCAACTCCTGACATCCGGGCCTTGCCCGGCGCCAATCCGGCGCCGTGCGGTCCCTGCAGGCGGGATCATGGACTCTCTCCCGACGCGCGTGACCCACCTGCTCGCCGACCTGCCGCTCCGGGCGGACGACGAGATCGTGTCGGTCCTGGTCTCCGAGCCGGGCCTGCGGGTGGAGCGCATCGTCTCGACCGGTCAGGCGAGCCCGCCGGGATTCTACTACGACCAGCCGGATACCGAGTGGGTCGCCATCCTGACGGGCGCGGCCGACCTTCGGTTCGCCGACGAGGCCGGGGCCCGTCGCCTCGTCGCGGGTGACGCCGTGCTGATCGCGCCGCATCGTCGGCACCGGGTGGAGTGGACCGACTCACCCACCGTCTGGCTGGCGATCCATTTCGGGTCTCAAGTCGGCGCTACGGATCCGGCTTCGCGCGATCGGGACTAAGCACGATTCAGGCGGCGAATCGGGCGATCGCCACGGCCGTATCCCCGTAGACGCGCCGCTCCAGTTCCGCGAAGCCGGCCGGCCACACGACCTGCGCGGCCTCGACCTCCTCGACGACGATGAGAGCCCCGGGCGCCAGCCAGGCGCCCTCGGCGGCGCTTTTCAGGGCGCGCGGCGCGAGATCACGGCCGTAGGGCGGATCGCAGAAGACCAGCGAGAAGGTGCCCGACGTGGAGGCCGGGCCGAGACGGGTCGCGTCCCGCCGAAACAGGCGCGTCACGCCTTCGGCACCCAGGGCCTCGATGTTCTCGCGGATCACCGCGCGCGCCTCGGCGCCCTCGTCGACGAGGAGGGCGTAGGCGGCGCCCCGCGAGAGCGCCTCGAAGCCGAGGGCACCCGTACCGGCGAACAGGTCGAGGACCCGGACGCCGGCGACGGCGTCGTCGTAGGCGTGGGCGAGCACGTTGAACAACGATTCCCGCAGGCGGTCCGATGTCGGCCGAATGGCGTCGGTGCGCGGCGTGGCGAGCCTGCGGCCGCGCCACGCGCCGCCGACGATCCTCACCGCGTCCCGCGCGGCGGCCGGCCGCCGCCGGGCTTGGCGCCCCCGCGCGGCGCACCGGGACGAGCACCAGGACGACCGCCCGTGTCCGACCCGCCCGCTGGTCCGTTGCGCCGACCCTGGCCAGTCCCCTTGCCGGCGAAACCGCCGGGCTTGCCACCGGGGCGGCTTCCGCCGGGACGCGCACCCCCGGTCTTCGGGCCACCGAACGCGGGCTTGCCCCCGGCGGCAGCGGGCTTCTGGCCGCGGAAGCCGCCTGGCTTCCGCGACGCGCCCTCCGCCGGCCCGGCGTCGAACGGTCGGTCGCGCCGGCCCCCGGGCTTGCCGCCGCGCTCGTCGAATCGCCGCTCGTCCCGCGGAGCCTCGCTCCGCGCGCTCTCGCGGCGCGGGCGCTCATCGCCGCGGCGCTCATCGCGCCGACCGGCGGGGCGCTCCTGCCGCTCCGGCATCCCCCGGTCGGCGAAGCGGCGCTTCGGCTTGGCGACGGGCTCGGGCTCCGCCGGCGTTGCGGACAGGCGCTCGACGACGACCCGGCGGTCGCCGGCTCGGATCGAGCCGACGCGCTCGCGGCCGCGTTCTGCCGCGGCCGCCTGCGCGGCCCGGGGATCCGCGCCGCGCCGGGGAATGCGCGTCCCCCGCGGCTTGGCCGCGTTCTCGTCGCGCCACGCGGAGTTGCGCGGTCCGGGACCGGTGCCCCCGGTCGAGACGCGCGGCGCCGGCGCGGGACGCGCGGCATTGCGCCGGGAAGATGCCGGCTGCGCCGATTGGGCGTCCCGATCCGCCGGGCGGGTGCCACCGAACGGCGAGATCGGCTCGCGGACCGGACTGTCGAAATCCACGCCGGCCTGCTCGGCGAGGCTCTTGCCGAGCTGATCCTTGAGGACGCGGGTCCGCACCTCCTCGACCAGGCCGACCTCCAGGTCGCCGAGCTGGAAGGGCCCGAAGGAGAGCCGGATCAGCCGGTTCACCGACAGTCCGAGATGCTCGAGGATGCGCTTGACCTCTCGGTTCTTGCCCTCGCGCAGGCCGAGCGTCAGCCAGACGTTATCGCCCTGCACGCGGTCGAGGGTCGCCTCGACGGGGCCGTACTCCATCCCGTCGATGGTGACGCCCTTGGACAGCCGGTCGAGCTGCGCCTGATCGGTGTCGCCGTGGGCGCGGACTCGGTAGCGGCGCAGCCAGCCCGTGTCGGGATGCGCGATCACCTTGGCGAGCCCGCCGTCATTGGTGAGCAGCAGCAACCCCTCGGTGTTGATGTCGAGCCGTCCGACCGCCACGACCCGGGGCAGATCCTCCGGGAGCACGTCGAACACCGTCTGGCGGCCCTCCGGGTCCCGGGCGGTCGTCACCACGCCCCGCGGCTTGTGGAAGATCCACAGGCGGCTGCGCTCCCGCGACGGCATCGGCTCGCCGTCGATCAGGATCCGGTCGTTCTCGGTGACATTGCGGGCCGGGGATGTCAGCGTCTCGCCGTTGACGCTGACGCGTCCGGCCAGGATCATCGTCTCGGCGTCGCGCCGCGAGGCGACGCCGGCCCGTGCCATCGCCTTCGCGATGCGCTCGCCGGGCGGCGTCTCGATCAGGGCTTCGGCGTCCGCGGACGCTTCGGGGCCTGGCTCCGGCTGCGGCTCTGGCAGAGGCTCCGCCTGCGGGGCGGGCTGCGGCTTGGCCTTCCGCGCCGTCTTCTTCGCGGCAGAACTGGCAGGCCGCTCGGTGTCGGCATCGGCACGGCCCGCATCGGTGGGCGGTGCCCAACTCTCGGTGCGCGCTGACTCGGGGGCCGGACGGGCGGTCCCCTCCGGCTTATCGTCGTTCGGCAAGTCGCTCATGCCTGCCGCTTATCAGAGCCGGTTCCGACAGGCGAGACGGGTTGTGCACCGGTGCGAGTCGCCTCAACGCGAAGAGGCGGCCCGTCGGGACCGCCTCGAAGACTTGGATGGCGGGTCGAAGACCCGCATTCGTCAGAGTCTCGGCGAGCGCCCGCGCATCACGCCGAACACGGCGGAGATCAGGAACAGCGCGATCGCCACGAAGAAGACGATCTTGGCCGCCTCCATCGCCGTGCCGGCTATGCCGCCGAAACCGAGGAGCGCCGCCACGAGAGCGACGACGAGAAACGTGACAGCCCAGCCGATCATGGCATCCTCGCGTTATTCGGGTCGGTTCAGTTCTGGAACCCGCCCGAGGCGGGTTCCGTTCCGGTCGCGCTCGACGATCAGAGCTTGTCGGTGGCGGACTTCACCGCGCTCTTGGCGTCGCCGACGGTGCCCTGGGCCTTGCCCTTGAGTTCCTGGGCGGCACCTTCGGCCTTGAGCTTGTCGTTACCGGTCACGTCGCCGATGCCCTGCTTGGCCTTGCCGACGGCCTCGTTGGCGACGCCCTTGATCTTGTCGGTGGTGCTGCTCATGGCGTTGTCCTCTTGTTCGATCTGCGGCGGCGCCGCACTGGTTCCTGAAACGGTCACGGTCGGCGGAATGTTCCAGGCCTTAACATTGACTTGGGTCAGGCCAGCCCGCCGCCCCGGGCCCGTCGCGTCAGTGGGATGAGAACAGCTTGGCTGCCGATCCGATCCATCCGGCACGGGCGGAAACGTCCGGACCGCTGACCGCGCTCGATCACGCTTTCGCGGCCGCCCGCGCCGCGGCCGCTGCCGGGGAGGTCCCGGTCGGCGCCGCGGTGGTCCGGGACGGGGTCATCCTGGCGGTGGCGCATAATCGGCCGCGCGAATTGCACGACCCGACGGCGCACGCCGAGATCCTGGCGATCCGCGCGGCCTGCGCGGCCCTCGGCACCGAGCGCCTCGTCGGCTGCGATCTCTACGTCACCCTGGAGCCGTGCCCGATGTGCGCGGGCGCGATATCCTTCGCGCGCATCCGGCGACTCTACTACGGCGCGGCCGATCCGAAGGGGGGTGGGGTCGAGCACGGGCCGCGCGTCTTCGATCAGCCGACCTGCCACCACGTGCCGGAGGTCTACGGCGGGTTCCGCGAGCGCGAGGCGGCCGATCTGCTCCGGGCGTTCTTCGCGCAGCGCCGCGACTGACGCGGGGCGGGCGTACAGGTTCCCATCGGCCCTGGGCGGGTCAGCAGAGGAGGAGAGGATGATCCCGACCTATTCCAGAGCCCTGATCGTCGGGGCGGGCGCCGGCCTCAGCGCATCGCTCGCGCGCCTGCTCGCCGCCGACGGCATGACGATCGGCCTCGCCGCCCGGAACGTCGACAAGCTCGCCGCACTGGCGGCGGAGACGGGCGCGGCTGTCCATGCCTGCGACGCCAGCCAGCCCGCTGAGGTCGAAGCGCTGTTCGCCCGCCTGGAGCCGGCGCTCGGCGGTCCGCCGGACGTCGTCGTCTACAACGCGAGCGGTCGTCTCCGCGGCCCGGTCGCCGATCTCGACCCGGACGCGGTCGCCCAGGCGCTGATGGTGTCCGCGTACGGTGGTTTCCTCGTGGCGCAGGCCGCGGCGCGCCGCATGCTGCCGCATCGCCACGGCGCGATCCTGCTCACCGGCGCCTCGGCGAGCGTGAAGGGCTTCGCGGGATCGGCCCCGTTCGCGATGGGGAAGTTCGCGCTGCGAGGACTGGGTCAGAGCCTCGCCCGGGAATTGCAGCCCCACGGGATCCACGTCGCGCACATCGTGATCGACGGCGCCATCCGCAATCCGGCCCGCGGCGGCGAGCCGCCGGAGGCCCCCGACAGCCATCTCGATCCCGACGCCATCGCCAGGGCCTATCGCGACCTCCTGCGCCAGGATCGGAGCGCCTGGACCTCCGAACTGGAACTGCGTCCCTGGACGGAGCGGTTCTGAGGCCGCCTCAGGGATTCACGCGCAGGCCGAGCAGGAAGGTGTTCTCCCGGAAGCTGGACCCGGCGACCGTGCTGTCGAACTTCTGATAGATGTACGTGCCGCGCAGGGTCAGCCAGCGGGTGAAGTGGTAGTCGAGCCGCGCGGTCGCCGAGAACCCGTTCTCACGGATGCTGCTGCTCTGGTAGTCGTTCCGGAGATACGATCCGCCGAGGACGATCGAGAGGTTGCGCAGCAGGTCGTGCTGCACCTCGAGCGTCGCGACCTCGGTGAGCACGCCGCTGGAGCCCGGGATCGTCGTCTCGGTGACGCCGGTCGCGGCGGTGAGACGGACGGTCGTGAGCGGACTCGCCGCCCAGACCAGGGCCGCGTTGAGCAACGGCGCGTTGATGTCGCGCAGGCTCGGATCGACGTAGGTCCGATGCTGGATGCCGGCGGAGATCTCGCCCGTCACCGAGCGCGCGAGGCCGATGCTCGTCCCGAAGGCGACCGCGATGCCGTCCGAGTCGCGCCGGACGCCCGTCGCGTCGAAGCGGCGGTCGTAGACGCGCGTGTCGCCGAGCAGGTCGATGAACGGGCTGAAATCCGGGTTGATCTCGTAGGCCGTGCGCAGCTGCAGGCTGTACTGGTTCAGGTTGCGGTCGGACTGATTGACGATCGTCCCGTCCGCCAAACGCGCATTGTCGAACTCGGAGCGGTCGACGGACCCGCGCAGGGTGACCGACAGGCGGTTGAACGTCTCCGTCGCCCCGAGCGAACCGCCGTAGACGGCCAGGAGCGGCCGTGTCGTGGCGGTGGCAGCCTGGAGGTTGGCGCTCGACGTGCGCTGCGTGTCCACCAGGAACCGCCCCTCCGCGTCGATGCGCAGGTCCCGGTTGGCGTCGATGCGCAGCCGGACCACGCCGTCTGCCGCGGGGCGGCTCGCGGCCTCGTTCTGCGGGGTCTCGAGGTACGAGCCCCGGAGCGAGCCCTGCAGCGAGCTGGAGGACCAGTTGCTCCGGAAGTCGACCGTGGCGTCGGTGCGCAGCGCGACCGAGCCCTTGGCGATCTGGCGGGTGGTCTGGTCCGGGTTCGAATCGTAGCCGACGCTCTGGGCGAAGGTGGGCAGGACCGTGAAGGTGCCGACCTGATAGCCGATCGGCGCGTAGGCCGGATCGGTGGGGATCGCGCGCGCTAGGTCGGTGCCGAGGATGAAGCCCGGGGTCAGGAGGCCGAGGGCCGGCGCGATCGACTGGAACGGGAGGATCGGCCGGATCGGCGTCACGACCTGCGGGTTCGGGACCCCGACGACCGCCTGCTGGACCACCGGCGTCAGCCGCAGCGCCGGCGGCGGGATCTGCGTGACGTCCTGAGTGACCCGCCGCGTCGCCGAGCCGATCCGCCGCGGCGGAGCGGCGCGCGTGCGCAGGAGAGTCGACGGCGCGAGATTGGCCGGTGCCGTCGAAGATCCGCCGGTGCGCCGTCCCCCTGTGGTGACGCGGGTGCTGAGCTGGGACACGCCGGGCTGACCCGGGATCTGCGTCTGCGCGGGGGGCGAGAGCGGCGACCGAAGGCTGTCACCGCCGGTCTGCTCGCCGCCCGCCGCGTCGCCGCCGAGCGCCCCGCGATTCTGGTCGCGGCTCAGGCCGTCCGGGATCGTGCGCTTGAGTGTGGGCAGGCCATTCGGGCCCGTGTCCTGGCCGATGCCGGGATTGTCGGGCTGGCCGGTAACCGGGCTGGTCGCGTCGAACCGCTGGGCTGCCGCCGGTGCCGCGAGCGTGACGCCGAGCGCCGCGGCGGCGAGCCGCATCCTCCGCCGTTCCCACCGGTCAGCCGCCGTCCGCACCTGATCCCGGTCTCCGCCAAAGTCCCCGGCACCAGAGCGCGGAGATTGCAGGTCACACCACCCCGGAACAGTGCCGGTATGGTTAACGAACCCTAGCGGCGACGTGGTTAATGCCCCGTCAACGGCGGTGGGGCGGAAGGTTTGCGGCCCATCGATCCGATCTCACCTGTCGATCACGAATACGTTTGAGCTAATTCGTGCACTATGCTACATAGGTGCAGACTTCGATCGACTCCGAGAGGAATTGATCGGCCTGAATGATTGTAACTCTTGAGGTTTGCCGTGAGTGAGAACGCAGGCAGTGAGCTCAGCCCGGCGATCGGGCTCGCGGTCGATATCGTCGCCGCTTACGTGTCGAACAACTCCGTTCCGGTCTCCGAACTTCCCGGATTGATCGGCGGTATCCACGCGGCGCTGAACAGTTTGACAACTCAAGGTCGCGCCGCGAACTCGAGCGTCGAGAAGCTCAGTCCGTCGCAGATCCGCAAATCGGTCACGAATGATCACATCGTCAGCTTCGAGGACGGGAAGCCGTACAAGACGCTCCGGCGTCACCTGACGCTGCGCGGCCTGACGCCCGAAGCCTACCGGGAGAAGTGGGGCCTGCCCCGGGACTATCCGATGACCGCGGCGAGCTATTCGGCGCAGCGATCTGAGCTGGCACGCGCCCTCGGGCTCGGACAGCAGCGCCGGAAGACCCGCGGAGGGGCCGCGGCCGCCATCGAGGCGCCCCCTGCGCCGACTGCGAAGGCGCGGAGACGGAAGAAGGTACCGGCTGAGTGAGAGGTCCGAGCCGGGGCTAAGCCGCGTCGTATCCGCGACGCGGCCCTTGCGCGCCGCGCAACTGTGCGCCGCGCCTCCGACGCTATCCATCGGCGAACGCGCTGCGATGCTGCTCTGCACCATCGAGCTCAGCCCGCGCCGAAGGACGTCCCCGTGCCGCCCCTGCCGATCCTCGCCCTCGCCGTCGCCTCGTTCGGGATCGGCACGACCGAATTCGTCATCATGGGCCTGCTCCCGGAGGTGGCGCAGAGCTTCGGCGTCACCATTCCCCAGGCCGGCTACCTCGTCTCGGGCTACGCCATGGGCGTGGTCGTGGGCGCGCCGATCGTGGCGATCGCGACCGCGGGCCTGCCGCGCAAGACCGCGCTGCTGGCGCTGATGGCGGTGTTCCTGGCCGGCAATCTCGGTTGCGCGCTGGCGCCGAGCTACGCCCTGCTCATGGCCGCGCGGATCCTGACGGCCTTCGCGCACGGCGCGTTCTTCGGCATCGGCGCCGTTGTGGCGCGGGATCTCGTGCCGCGGGAGAAGCGCACGCAGGCGGTCTCGCTGATGTTCGCGGGCCTCACCCTCGCCAACGTGCTCGGCGTGCCGCTGGGCACCGCCCTCGGGCAGGAGGCGGGCTGGCGCTCGACCTTCTGGGCGGTGGTCGTGATTGGGCTCGCGGCCGGGCTCGCGATCCAGCTCTGCGTGCCGGACGGGCTTCCCGGGACCCGCGGCCGGCTCGTCAGCGAGTTTCGCGCGCTCGGGCGCTGGCCGGTGCTGCGGCCGATGCTGATCTCGACGCTGTCCTCGGTGAGCTTCTTCACGGTGTTCACCTACATCACGCCGTTCCTGACCGGCGTGACCGGCTTCACGCCGCAGGGCGTGACCGGCGTGCTGTTCGCCGCCGGCACGGGCCTGACCGTCGGCAATCTCCTCGGTGGGCATCTGGCCGACCGGGGCCCGATGGCCACCATCGTCGGCAGCTTCCTGGGCATCGTGGCGGCCCTGCTGGTGCTCGCCGCGGTCGCGCACCATCCGGCGCTCACGGTGGCGGTCGTGGTGCTCTGGTCGGGCCTGGTCTTCGCCCTGGTCTCGCCCCTCCAGATCTGGGTCGTGGAGGCGGCGAGCGACGCGCCGAACCTTGCCTCCACGCTGAACCAGGGCGCGTTCAACCTCGGCAACGCCACCGGCGCCTGGATCGGGGGCACGGCGCTGACCCTCGGGGCCGGCTACGGCCAGCTCCCGCTGATCGCCGCCGCGGTGTCGCTCGCCGGGCTCGGACTGGTGCTCACCGCGGTCGGCCGCGGACGCCGGAGCGTCATACCGGCATCCGCGCCCGGGGCCTGATCGATCAGTCGGCCCGGACGAGGTCGCCGAGCAGGCTCGCCGCCACCGTCGCCTTGGAGACCGTGAGGCCGGAGGCGCTGATCGCGTCCACGGCCTCGCGGATCCGGGCGAGCGAGGTGCCGCGCGCCCGGATCCAGGCCTCCACCGCCTCCGGCCCGGCGCCGAGATCCGCCACGACCTCGGCCGTCAACTTGCGGTGCGCGGCAGCAATGCCGGCGCCCGCGCGCTCCAGGGCCACGCGGTCGAACGTGTCGGCCACCGGGACGGTCCGCGCCGCGGCGGCGAGGTCGTCCAGGCGGAAGGCGTGCTCCAGGGCGAAATGCGTGGCCGCGACCTCCTCGACCGGCCGGCCGCTGGCCTCCGCGACCCGGACGATGTCGGGGGCGGAGACCAGCGCGCTGAGCGAGGCCAGGCGCCGCGCCTGGGCCGGGGCCATGCCGTGCCCGGTCAGCTCCGCCGCGCGGGCGCCGATCGTCGCCAGCGCCTCGTCGCCGAGCACGTTGGGTAGGGCGGCCTCCACGGCGGCGATGCCGTCCCGGTAGCGGGCGACCACCGGGGCGAGGCCGCCGCCCAGGTCGAGGTTGCGGATGAACCAGACGATCCGGTTCGTCAGCAGATCCTGCACCTCGGCGTAGAGGTCGAGCTGGCCCTGGCCGGGAACCCGACCGGCGAGGCCGTCGATGGCGAGGTTCAGCTCCATCAGGCCGAAGGCGTCGCGGGTCACCGCGTAGGCCTTGGCGATGGTCGCGGCGTCCGCGCCGGTGCCGTCGACGAGGCGCGTCACCAGCGACGGGCCGCCGCGATTGACGATGATGTTGGCGAGCGCCGTGGCGATGATCTCGCGGCGCAGGCGGTGTCCCTTGACGGCGTCGGGGAAGCGTTCGCGCAGGGCCTTCGGGAAGTAGCGCTGCAGCTCCCGGTCGAAGTACGGGTCGTTCGGCACGGCGCTCTCGAGGATCGCGTCGTGCAGCGACAGCTTCGCGTAGGCGAGCAGCACGGCGTATTCCGGGCGGGTCAGCCCCTCGTTCCGCCGCATGCGCTCGGCGAGCGTGCCGTCGTCCGGCAGGAACTCCACCGCCCGGTCGAGCCGGCCCTCCGCCTCCAGTGCCTGCATCGTCCGCATGGCGAAACCGGTCTCCCCCAGCCCCCCGCGCTGGGCAAGGGACAGGGCGAGCGTCTGCAACTCGTTGTTGCGCAGCACGAGGCGCCCGACCTCGTCGGTCATGTCGGCGAGCAGGGTGTTGCGCGCCTCGTAGCTGAGCCTGCCGTCCCGCTCCGGCGTCATCAGCGCGATCTTGATGTTCACCTCGACATCCGACGTGTTCACGCCGGCCGAGTTGTCGATCGCGTCGGTGTTGAGGCGGACGCCCGCGCGCGCCGCCTCGATGCGCCCGCGCTGCGTCAGGCCGAGATTGGCGCCCTCGCCGACGACCTTCGCGCGCAGCTCCGGCCCAGTGATGCGCAGGGCGTCGTTCGCGCGGTCGCCGGCATCTTCGTCGGTCTCGGTGGTGGCCCGGACATAGGTGCCGATGCCGCCGAACCAGAGCAGGTCGGCCGGCGCCTTCAGGATCGCCTGCATCAGCTCGGTGGGCGTCGCCTCGGACCGGTCGAAGCCCAGCGCCGACCGGATCGCCTCCGAGAGCGGCACGGTCTTCAGGCTGCGCGGGAACACGCCGCCGCCCTCCGAGATCTGGCTCTTGTCGTAATCCGCCCAGGAGGACCGCCCCAGATCGAACAGGCGCCGCCGCTCGGCGAAGCTCGCCGCGGCGTCCGGGTTCGGGTCGAGGAAGATGTCGCGGTGGTCGAAGGCCGCGATCAGGCGGATGCTCTCGGAGAGGAGCATGCCGTTGCCGAAGACGTCGCCCGACATGTCGCCGACGCCGACCGTGGTGATTGGGTCGGTCTGCACGTCCACGTCGATCTCGCGGAAATGCCGGCGCACCGCCTCCCAGGCGCCGCGGGCGGTGATGCCCATGCCCTTGTGGTCGTAGCCCTGGCTGCCGCCGGACGCGAAGGCGTCGCCGAGCCAGTGGCCCTTCTCCAGCGAGAGGGCGTTGGCGATGTCCGAGAAGGTGGCGGTGCCCTTGTCGGCGGCGACCACCAGGTAGGCGTCGTCGGGATCGTGCCGCACCGTGTCGGGCGGCGGCACGATGGCGTTGTCGACGATGTTGTCGGTCAGTTCGAGCAGCGTGCGGATGAAGATCCGGTAGCTCTCGGTCCCCTCCTGCATCCAGGCGGCGCGGTCGGAGGCCGGCGGCAGCCGCTTCGGAAAGAAGCCGCCCTTGGCGCCCACCGGCACGATCACGGCGTTCTTCACCTGCTGGGCCTTCACGAGGCCGAGGATCTCGGTGCGGAAATCCTCCGGCCGGTCGGACCAGCGCAGGCCGCCGCGGGCCACGTAGCCGAAGCGGAGGTGCACGCCTTCGACGCGGGGCGAGTAGACGAAGATCTCGAAGAACGGCCGCGGCAGCGGCATCGCCGTCACCTTGGCGCAGGCGAACTTGAAGCTGATCGTCTCTCGCGGCTGCCCGTCGGCGCCTGTCTGGTAGAAGTTCGTCCGCACCGCCGCCTCGACGAGGTTGACGAACCGGCGGAGGATCCGGTCGTCGTCGAGGCTCGTGACCTCGGCGAGCGCCGTCTCGATCTCGGCGCGTACCTCGGCCTCCTGCGCGGTCCGGTCACCGGTGAGCGCCGGGTCGAACCGGGCGCGGAACAGCGCCACGATCGCGCGCGCGATCCCGGCGTGGCGGCTCAGCGTGCCCGCGAGGTAGTCCTGCCCGTAGCGGATACGCAGCTGGCGCAGGTAGCGGCCCAGGGCCCGCAGCAGGGCCGCCTCCCGCCAGGGGAGGGCTGCCTCAAGGACGAGCCGGTTGTACCCGTCGGACTCGGCGATGCCGTCCGCGATGGCGAGCATCGCGGCCTCCAGCGGGCGTTCCAGCGCCGCGAGGTCGATCGGGGCGCCGGTGGCCCGCTCGATCAGCATGTCGTGCAGCCAGACCCGCGCGGCCTCGTCCGTCCCGGCCGGCGCGATCTGGTACGTGCGCTCGTTGATGACGCGGAAGCCGAGATTCTCGAGCGCCGGGACCCGGTCGGACAGCGCGATCGCCGTGCCGCGCGAGAACGCCTTCAGGCGGACCTGCGCCTCGGGGTCGCTGGGCCGCCGATCGAGATGGACGGCCCGCGGCTGAGTCTCGCCGAGGCTGTCGAGGATCGTCACGTCGGCGACGGCGACCTCAGGCTGGAAATTGTCCCGATAGGCGGCCGAGAACGCGTCGCCGTAGCGGGCGGCGAGTTGCCGCGCGCGGTCGCCCCCCTGGGATTCGGCCAGCGCCGCCCGCAGCGCGTCGCCCCAGGTCCGGACCAGGGCGACGATCCCGGCCTCCAGGGAGGCGGGATCGTGCTCGGGGCTGCCCTGATCGGGCAGGCCGATGATGTAGTGGATCCGGGCGAGCGAGCCTTCCGGGTAGTCGGGGTAGGACGCGCTGAGCCGCCCGCCGTAGGTCTCGGCGAGGTAGCTGCCGATCCGTCCCCGGATCGCGGAATCGTAGCGGTCCTTCGGGACGTAGACGAGCAGCGACACGAAGCGGCCGAACCGGTCGGGCCGGGACAGCACGCGGACCCGCGGGCGGTCGGCCAGGGCGGCGATGGCCAGGGTGAACCGGTAGAGCCGCTCGCCGTCGATCTGGAAGAGTTCGTCCCGCGGGTAGCTCTCCAGCACGGCGAGGAGGCTGCGGCCGGCATGGCTCGTCGGGTCGAGGCCGGCGCGCTGGACGACGGCCTCGACCTTCCGGCGTAGGACCGGAACCTCGCGGGCCGGGCTCGTGTAGGCCGAGGCGGTGAACAGGCCGACGATCCGCACCTCGCCCGACAGCTTGCCGAGGCCGGAGAACAGCTTGACGCCGATATAGTCCAGGTAGGCCGAGCGGTGGACTCGGGACTTCACGCTGGCCTTGGTGATGATCAGCGGCTGCGGCTCTTCCAGGAAGGCGAGGATCTCCGGCGTGTAGTCCACCGGCGTCCGGCCACGGCGCAGGGGCGTCGCGCCGGGATCGCGGAGCACGCCGAGGCTCGACCCCTCGACCAGCGGGTGAGCGTCGCCGGCGATGCCGTGCTCCTGCAGGCCGAGGATGAGGAACTGGCCGTCGGTCAGCCATTCGAGGAAGGCGCGCGCCTCCTCGGTCTCCGGTCCCGGCATCGGGGTCGGCCCGCGCCCGAGATCGGCGGCGAGGTCGGTGAGGCGCGCCAGCATGGCGTCGTGGTCGTCGCTCGCCAGGGCGACATCCCGGTAGACCGTCGCGAGCGCGTTCAGGAGCCGCTCGCCGGTCTCGGCCGCCACGGGGTCGAGGTGGATGTGGATGAAGCTCTCGCGCGCGAGACTGCCCTGCGCGTCCGCGGTCGTCTCCCCGACCACCCGGATGAGCCCGCCCGCGCCGTCCCGCTCCACCCCGAGGATCGGGTGCGCCACGAGCTGCGGGGCGAGGCCCTGCTCGGTCAGTTCGGCCAGGGTCGAGTCCAGCAGGAACGGACGGTTGTCGTTGATCACCTCCAGGACCGTCGTCTCGCGCGCACGGCCGTCGCGCACCAGCTGGCTGTCGCTCAGGCGCAGCCGCGCCGGGTCGCCCGGCCTCCGCGGCTCGGACAGGAAGGCGCGGGCGCGGGCGGCGAGATCCGCCAGGACAGAGGGATCGTAGGGAGCGAGATCCTCCGGCGTCACGCGGCCGAACAGGTCGCGGACGAAGCCGCCGGGTCCGCCCTGCTCGGTGACGATGTCGGCGGCCGCCTCTATCAGCCCGGTGCGGGCCGTCTTCTGCTCCGAGGAGGACAACGCCGTCGCGGTCTCGAGTGTCATCGCGCTTCTCCCGAACCGGGTCACTCGCCCAAGCGATAGCAGCGTGACCGGCCGTGTCGATGACAGCGCCCGCCCGTTTCCGGGCCAACGGGTGTCGATCGCTGCGAACCGTCAGCTTCGCCTTGCCGAACGCCCGATGCGTGCATATACACCCATACCATGAGCGCCCCGTCACCCGAGCCGTGCACCTGCTCCGCCCTGCGTCGCGCCACGCGGGCGCTGACGGCGATCTACGACGCCGCCCTGAAGCCGACCGGGCTCCGCGTGACCCAGTTCGCGATCCTGCGGCTGCTGGACCGGCTCGGACCGGTCCCGGTCTCCCGCCTCGCCGCCGAGGCAGCGCTGGAGCGGACCACGATGGGCCGCAATCTCGACCCGCTCAAGCGCCGCGGCTTCGTCTCGGTCACGCCCGGCACGTCGGATCCGCGCGAGCGCCGCGTGTCCCTGACCGCGTCGGGCCGCGAGGCCCTCGCGGCCGCGACGCCCTACTGGCGCGAGGCGCAGAGCCGTATCAACGCCCGGGTCGATCCCGCGACCGTCTCCGCCCTGGCGGAGTCCCTGATCTCCGCCGCCTGACCGATCCGCCCCGCTTCCGGAGCCCGTCCATGACCGCCCTGACAGAGACGCGCCCCGGGTCGCGCCTGCACTACGCCTGGATCGTCGTCGCGGTGACCTTCCTGGTCCTGCTCGTCGGGGCCGGTGTCCGCGCCACGCCGAGCGTGTTGATCGTCCCCTGGGAGCGGGAATTCGGCTGGACCGCGGCCACGATCGGCGTCGGCATCGCGCTCAACATCTTCCTGTACGGGATGATCGGCCCCTTCGCGGTGGCGATCATCGAGCGGTTCGGCCTGCGGCGCTCGGTCTGCGGCGCACTCCTGATCCTGGCGATCGGCACCGCCGCCACGAGCCTGATGACCGCGCCCTGGCAGATGGTCGTGCTCTGGGGCCTCGTCGTCGGATCCGGATCCGGCATGGTGGCCAACGTGCTGGGCGCCACCGTGGCCGGGCGCTGGTTCGCCAAGCGCCGGGGCCTCGTGCTCGGCCTGCTGACCGCGAGCAGCGCCACGGGCCAGCTCGTCTTCCTGCCGATGCTGGCCTCGATCGCGGTGGGGCAGGGCTGGCGCTCCGTCTCCCTGGTCGTCGCCGCTGCGACCCTGGCGCTGATCCCGCTGGCGGCCCTGCTCCTGCGCGACCGGCCGGCGGATCTCGGCCTGCCCCGCTACGGCGAGGACGCGGTGACGCCGACGCCGGTGCTGACCGAGAACCCGGCCGTGCGGGCGCTCAGGGGCCTGCGCATCGGCCTGCGCTCCCGGGATTTCTGGCTGCTCGCCGGCACGTTCTTCATCTGCGGCGCCTCGACCAACGGCCTGATCGGCACCCACCTGATCCCGGCCTGCATCGATCACGGCATCGCCGAGGTCACGGCCGCCGGCCTGCTGGCGCTCATGGGGATCTGCGACCTGATCGGCACCACGGCCTCGGGCTGGCTCACCGACCGGTTCGATTCGCGCAAGCTGCTGGCGTGGTACTACGGCCTGCGCGGCCTCTCGCTGATCTTCCTGCCCTACTCGTTCGACTACAGCTTCTACGGCCTGTCGCTGTTCGCGGTCTTCTACGGGCTCGACTGGATCGCCACCGTGCCGCCCACCGTTCAGCTCGCGGGCAAATCGTTCGGGGAGGAGAACGCCGCGCTGATGTTCGGCTGGATCGCGGCCGCGCACCAGATCGGCGCGGCGTCCGCGGCGTGGCTCGCCGGCATGGTCCGGACCGAGAGCGGCACCTATCTCGGCGCCTTCGTGGCGGCCGGCCTGCTCTGCCTCGTCGCCGCCCTGATGGCCGCCTTCGTGGGCCGCAAGCCCGACGCGCCGGCCCTGCGCCCGCTGCCGGTCTGAACTGCGCGGCGCGGGCAGGGTTGTCACAACTGTGCCGTGAAGGACGAGCCCTGATCGGCCCGTTCCCGCGCACCCCGAGAGCCCGCCGTGACCATTGCGATTCGGCCCGTGCCGCCGGTCCAGGACGTCCGCGCCCCGCGGCCCTGGTCGGGGCCGGGCTTCGCCGAGTTCGTCGCCATCATCGCCCTGATGATGGCGGTGACGGCGATCTCCATCGACAACCTGCTGCCCGCCTTCCCGGCCATCGAGGCGCGGTTCGCGGTGGCCGATCCCAACCGGCTGCAGCTCCTCGTCTACGTCTACATGATCGGCTTCGGCTTCGCGCAGATCGTCTACGGGCCGGTCTCCGACGCCCTCGGGCGACGGCCGGTGCTGCTGGCGAGCCTCGCCGTCTACGTGATCGGCTGCTTCCTCGCCATGGTGGCGCCGAGCTTCGGCTGGCTGCTCGCCGCCCGGATCATCCAGGGCATCGGCGCCGCCGGCGGGCGGGTGCTGTCGGTGGCGATCGTGCGCGACCGGTTCGCGGGCCGCGAGATGGCGAGCGTCATGTCGCTCACCATGATGGTGTTCCTGATCGTCCCGATGATCGCGCCGGCGATCGGCGGCATGATGCTGGCGCTGGGCTCCTGGGTCTACGTCTTCGTCTCGATGCTGGTCCTCGCCTTCTGGCTGACGATCTGGTTCTCCCTGCGGATGCCCGAGACGCTGCACCCGGAATATCGCCGGCCGCTCTCGCCGGCCGCGACCTGGGAGGCGATCCGCCTGACGCTGAAGACCCGCGTCGCCGTCGGTTATGCCACCGCGCTCGGGCTGATGACCGGCTGCATCATGGGCTACGTCGGCTCGGCCCAGCAGGTCTTCGATACCGGCCTGTACCACCTCGGCCCGCTCTTCCCGCTGGCCTTCGGGCTCGTGGCCGGCGCCATGGGGGCGGCGACGCTGATCAACGCCCGCGTGGTCCGGCGGCTCGGGATGCGGGCGATGTCGCACAGCGGCGTCATCGCCTTCACGCTCGTCGGCCTCGCGCAGGTCGGCGTCGGGCTGGCCTATCACGGCCACCCGCCGCTGGCCGTGTTCCTGTCGATCCTCGCGGTGAACCAGTTCCTGATCAGCTTCGCGATGCCGAACTTCAACGCCCTCGCGCTGGAGCCCCTCGGGGCCATCGCCGGCACGGCCTCGTCGTTCCTCGGCTTCTACACGACGATCCTGGGCGCGTTCTGCGGCTTCCTGATCGGTCAGTCCTTCGACGGCACGGTGCTCCCGGTGGCGATCGGCTACGCGAGTCTCGGCGCCCTGGCGCTCCTCGTCGTCGCCTGGACCGAGCGTGGCCGGCTGTTCCGCGGCGGCGTCGGCGGTTGAGGTGGCGTCCTTAACGGGGTCTTCAGCGGAAAGTTGCAACACTGCCGTCCTGATCCACCCGACCGGACACGCCGATGCTCGCCCGCGCCCAGGACGGAACCCTCCTCGTCGCGCGCCTGCTGCTGGCCGCCGCGCTCCTGCCGACCGGGATCGCTCGGGCGCTCAACGTGTCGGGGTTCGCGCTGACGCTCGCGGGGGCCGGGATGCCGTTTCCCAACGGCGTCGCCACCGCCGCCGTGGTGGTGCAGGTGTTCGGACCGCTCGCCCTGATCCTCGGCGTCCTGCCGGGGCTCACCGGGCTGGCGCTCGCGCTCTTCGCCGCCGTGACGGCCTTCGTGCTCCACCCGTTCTGGTACTATGTGGGACCCGCCGCGGTCGCCGAGCGCACGCTGATGCTGGCCGATCTCGGCCTCGCCGGCGGGTTCCTCATGTACGCCCTGAGCGGTCCGGGCGCGCTCAGCTGGCAGGGCTGGCGCGCCGGAACTCGCGCGGCGGCGCCCAGCGCGAAGCCCGCCTCCGCGAAGGCTTCCGGCAAGGGCAGCGCGCCGCGGAACGCCGGCAAGCGCGCTGCCGGCCGGCCGCCGGCCCGCGCCGCGGCCTGATCAGCCGTGCCGCGGCCTCATCTCGGTCGTCGGGGCGGGCGGCGCGGCAGTCATCTTCCGCCCGGAGATCTCCGCGCCGGCATCCGGCGACAGGTTGCGGAAGGCCAGTGCCGAGGCCGCCGAGATCACGGCGACGGCGAAGAAGGCCGGCCCGAAATCCGAGGCCTGGATCTCCGTTCGGCCGTGAAACCCGGCATTCCCCTCGAGCGCCAGCGCGCCCAGCGTGACGCCGAGGCTGAGCGACAGCTGCTGGCAGACGCTGGCGAAGCTCGTGGCCGCGCTCATCTCCTTCGATTCGAGGTCGGCGTACGCGATGGCGTTGACGCAGGTGAACTGGATCGAGCGCGAGCAGCCGCCGACGAACAGCAGGATCACCATGATCCAGTGGGGCGTCTGCGCGGTGTAGAACCCGTTGACCGCCAGGAAGGCCGAGGCCAGCAGCGCGTTCCAGACCATCAGGGCGCGGAAGCCGGTGCGGCGCAGGATCCGCGGGCCCAGGGTCTTCACGAACATCGCCCCGGCCGCCGCCGCGAAGGTGATCAGGCCCGACTGCAGGGCGTCGAGCCCGAAGCCGACCTGCAGCATCAGCGGCAGCAGGAACGGGATCGCCCCGGTGCCGATCCGGAACAGGCTGCCGCCGAGCACCGCGACCCGGAAGGTCGGCCGCCGCATCAGGTCGAGGCGGACGATCGGGTAGGGCACCCGCCGGGCATGTGCCCAGTAGAGCGGCAGGAGCACCGCGCCCGCGGCGAGGCAGCCCCAGGAGACTTCCGCCGGCAGCAGGTGGCGGCCGAGGGAGGCGAGGCCGAGCATCAGGGCGGCGAGGCCGGTCCCGAGCAGCGCGAAGCCGAGCAGGTCGAGGGGCGGCCGCTCCGGCTCCCGCACGTCCTCGAAGTACAGGCTCGCCAGCACGATCCCGGCGCAGCCGATCGGCAGGTTGATGAAGAAGATCCAGCGCCAGTCGAACCACGTGGTGATCAGGCCGCCGACTGGCGGACCGAGCACCGGGCCGACCAGCGCCGGGAAGGTCAGGTAGGCGAGGGCCGTCACGAGCTGCGATTTCGGCACGCTGCGCAGCACCACGAGGCGCCCGACCGGCACCATCATGGCGCCCCCCATGCCCTGGAGGAAACGCGCGGCGACGAACCACGCGAGGCCGTTCGCGGCCGCGCAGGCGAGCGAGCCGGCCATGAACACCACGAGGGCCGCGCGGAACACCGTCCGCGACCCGTACCGGTCGGCCATCCAGCCGCTCACCGGGATGAAGATCGCGAGGCTGACCAGGTAGGAGGTCAGCGCGAGCTTGAGGGCGATCGGGTCCTCGTGGAGGCTCGCGGCGATGCTGGGGAGCGCCGTGGCGATCACCGTGGAATCGGTGTTCTCCATGAACAGCGCGGTGGCGACCGTCAGGGGGACGATCCAGAGCGGTCTTTGGGTGGTCGCGGGCATCACACAGCAGACGCATGTCGCGCCGCCGCGGTTGCACGGCAGCGCGGCCACCTCGCACCCTCGTGTTTCGCGAATGTATCCATCGTGCAACAGAGGTTGAGCCGCGGCGCGGAGCCACCTTTTTTGCGGGTGCGCCAATGGCTAAGTTTCCATCACGCGTCCGTGAGGCCGCTCCAGCCGGCCCGGGGCCGGCGCGCGAGGATTTCGATGCAGCCCAGCCCCAGCAAGGTCCGCTCCGTGGCGCGGATCGCCGCCGGCGTCGCCCTTCTCTCGATGGTCGCCGCCTGCGGCACTGTCCTGCTCAACGATCGCGGCTCGCTGACCCGCTACGACCGGCTCAAGTCCAGCGATCAGGTCGCCTCGGCCTCGCGGATCTACGTCGACCGGCCGGCCCTGGCGAAGGCCCGCACCGTCCGCATCATCCCGACGGCGTTCCACGCCGACGTGTCCGGCGCCGCCCCGCTGACGGCCGCCGAGCGGCGGCTCATCGCCAACGCCGCCGACCGGGCGCTGTGCTACGACCTGTCGCTGAAGTACGACATCGTCACCAGCCGTGACGCCGACCTGACCGTGCGGGCGCAGGTCACCCGCGTCGATCCGACGGACCTTCTCGGTGCGGGCGCGACCATCGCGGGCTCGGCGGGCGTGACGGTCGCCTCGCAGCTCGGCCTGAGCTTCGCCGAGGGTGTCGGGCGCGTGCCGATCCCGCGCGTGCCGATCGGGCTCGGGAGCCTGACGGTCGAGGCCGAGGCTCTGGACCGGCGCCGCGAGCAGCGGGCCGCCATGGTCTGGGGCGGAGCGGCCAACTCGTTCACCAGCCAGCCGCGCTTCTCCCGCGCCAGCGACGCCTACGACCTCGCAGGCGAGTTCGGCCAGGATTTCGGCTACATGCTGGCGACCGGCGATGACCCGTTCACCGCCCCCAACACGATCCCGACCTGGGACCGGATCCGCATCACCACCCTGGGCGAGGCGCCCCTCGACCCGGACTGCGAGGCCTTCGGCCGCGCGCCGGGCATCGACGGCATGCTCGGCGACTATATCGGCCTGCCGCCCGAATACACCGACAAGGGCCCGGCCACGCCGGCGATGCGCTGAAGCGCCCGCGCCAACTCCGCGTCTGACCGCAGACGTCCGTTCATGGCACTGACGCGCCCGTCGAGCGGGCGTGGATAAGCCTCGAGCCATGCGCGTTTTCGCGCTGCGACGCATCAACCGCGCATTGGCGCCTTCGCGGAGCCCGTGATACTGGCACTTGCCAACCCGATCCCGCAGCGCGGCCTCCACGCGCGCTGCCGTCCGAGGAAAGTTGGCACATGGCCCGAGTAGAAACCGCATCGATCATCGAGGGGCTGACCTTCGACGACGTGCTCCTGCGGCCCGCCGCCTCCTCGGTGATGCCGACCGAAGTCAGCGTCGCCTCGCGGCTGACCCGCACGATTCCGCTGAACCTGCCGATCCTCGCCTCGGCGATGGACACGGTCACCGAGGCGCCGATGGCGATCGCCATGGCGGCCAACGGCGGCATGGGCGTCATCCACCGCAACCTCGAGCCGCCGGAGCAGGCCGAGCAGGTCCGCCTCGTCAAGAAGTACGAGTCCGGCATGGTTATGAACCCCATCACCATCCACCCCGACGAGACGCTCGCCGACGCCTTCGAGGTGATGAAGCTCAACCGGATCTCCGGCATCCCGGTGGTCGAGCGCGGCCCCAACGGCTCGCGGGGCAAGCTCGTCGGCATCCTGACCAACCGCGACGTCCGCTTCGCGACGAACTCCAACCAGCCGGTCGCCGAGCTGATGACCCGCGACCGCCTGATCACGGTCCGCGAGGGCGTGACCCAGGACGAGGCCAAGCGGCTGCTCCACCAGTTCCGGATCGAGAAGCTGCTGGTCGTCGACGACCATTACCGCTGCATCGGCCTGATCACCGTCAAAGATATCGAGAAGCGCGTCGCCTATCCGAACGCCGTCAAGGACGAGCAGGGTCGGCTGCGCGTCGCCGCCGCCACGACGACGGGCGACAGCGGCTTCGAGCGGGCCGAGCGCCTGATCGACGCCGGCTGCGACGTGATCGTGGTCGACACCGCCCACGGCCACTCGATCAAGGTGCTCGATGCCGTCGCCCGGGTGAAGCAGCTCTCGAACGCCGTTCAGGTCATCGCCGGTAACGTCGCGACGCGGGACGGCGCCAAGGCGCTGATCGATGCCGGCGCCGACGCCATCAAGGTCGGCATCGGCCCGGGCTCGATCTGCACGACCCGCATCGTGGCGGGCGTGGGCGTGCCGCAGCTCACCGCGCTGATGGAGGCGGTCGAGGCGGCCGGCGAGGCCGACGTCCCGGTCATCGCCGACGGCGGCATCAAGTATTCGGGCGACCTCGCCAAGGCGATCGCGGCCGGCGCCTCCGTGGCGATGCTCGGCTCGCTGCTCGCCGGCACCGACGAGGCGCCCGGCGAGGTGTTCCTCTACCAGGGCCGCTCCTACAAGTCGTACCGCGGCATGGGCTCGGTGGGCGCCATGGCCCGCGGCTCGGCCGACCGCTACTTCCAGGCCGAGGTGAACGACACGCACAAGCTCGTGCCGGAGGGCATCGAGGGGCAGGTCCCCTACAAGGGCCCAGTCGGCAACGTCCTGCACCAGCTCGCCGGCGGCCTGCGCGCCGCCATGGGCTACGTCGGCGGCGCCACGATCCCCGAGTTCCAGGAGCGGGCGCAGTTCATCCGCATCACCAATGCCGGCCTGCGCGAGAGCCACGTCCACGACGTGACGATCACCCGCGAGAGCCCGAACTACCCGTCGCGGACCTGAGGCATCGATGCGCACGCTGATCGTCGGGGCCGGCGCGACCGGCGGCTATTTCGGGGCGCGCCTCGCCGAGGCGGGCGCCGACGTGACCTTCCTGGTTCGGCCGGCGCGGGCGGCGAAGCTGGCGGCGGACGGCCTGAACGTCCGCTCGCCGCTCGGCGACCTGCACCTGCCCGCTCCGCCCACCGTCACGGCCGATAAGCTGGCCGGGGCCGGGCAGTTCGACCTGATCCTGCTGTCGTGCAAGGCCTACGACCTCGACAGCGCCGTCGCGGACCTCGCGCCGGCCGTGGGCCCTGACACCGCGATCCTGCCCGTGCTCAACGGCATGTCGCATCTCGACGTGCTCGACGCCCGGTTCGGCGCCGGGCGCGTGCTCGGCGGCTCCTGCGCAATCGCCGCGACGCTCGCGCCGGACGGCGCGATCCGCCACATGAGCGAGCTGTGCAGCATCACCTACGGCGAGCGCGACGGGTCGCGCTCGGCGCGGATCGAGGCGGTCGACGCCCTGATGCGCGGCCTCAAGTTTCAGCCGCGCCTGAGCGACGTGATCCTGCAGGAGATGTGGGAGAAGTGGGTGTTCCTGGCGACGCTCGCCGGGGCGACCACGCTGATGCGCGCCGCGGTCGGCGACATCGTGGCGGCGCCCGAGGGCACCGCGCTGATCTCTGCGCTGCACGCCGAATGCACGAGCGTCGCCGCGGCCAGCGGCTACGAGCCGCGCGCCGTCGTGGCCGAGCGGGCGCGGGCGCAGCTGACGGCGGCCGGGTCCACCTTCACGGCCTCGATGCTGCGCGACATCGAGAACAAGGGGCGGATCGAGGCGGACCACGTGATCGGCGACCTGATCGCCCGCGGCCAGCGGCTGGCGCCGGAGGTGCCGTTCCCGCTCCTGGCCGCGGTCTATACCGGCCTCAAGGCCTACGAGGCCCGCCGGGCGCGGGAGGCGGCCTGAGCCGCCCCCCGCGCGGACGCTTCAGTAGCGGCCGGGCGGCGGCGGGGGCGGGTTGCCGTATTCGAGCTGCGTCTTGGCATCGACCCGCGGACGCGGCACCGGCGTCAGCTCCGGCTGGGCGGCGGGCGCGCTCGCGCAGGCGGCGAGCGAGGCGGTGACCAGGGCCGCGAGGGTGACGCGAACGGTGGACGTCATGGGCTGAGGTACTCCCGGGATGCGCCCGGCGACGGACCGGTCTGGTCCGGGGCGGGCGGATGCCATACGACACGCGGCGGCCCGCACGGCGGACCGACCGCAGCACGGTCTGCGCCGCGAAGGTGCAGGAAGCTCGGCCGTAACGTGGCGGCATCGTGGGCCAAGCGTGGCCGTTTCGCGTCATCGTTCACGGCGTCGTTCATAGCGTCGCTGAGGCATTCCGAAGGATCCGAACTCTGACCCCCGCCGCTCGCTGCTCCGCCGCCATCGAAGTCCTCACCGATATCGCCGAGCGGCGTCGGCCGGCCGCCGACGCCCTCAAGGACTGGGGTCTCGCCCACCGCTTCGCCGGCTCGGGCGACCGCGCGGGCATCGCCAGCCTCGTCTACGACGCCCTGCGGCGGCGGGCGTCGGCGGCCTGGATCATGGGCGCGGACACGCCGCGCGCCGTCCTCATCGGCACACTGCGCCTGCAGCAGGGGCTCGCGGCGGCTTCGGTCGCGGCCCTGTTCACCGGCGAGCGCTTCGCGCCGGCCCCGCTCAGCGACGACGAGCGCGCGCGCCTCGACGGCGGGACGCTGCAGGATGCGCCGCCGGAGGTGGCGGGCGACGCGCCGGCCTTCGTGCTCCCGGACCTCGCGGCCACGCTCGGCGACGACCTCGTTCCGGAGCTGAAGGCGCTGGCGCGGCGCGCGCCCCTCGATATCCGCGTGAACGCCCTGCGCGGCGACCGCGACGCGATCCTGCCGGCGCTCGCGGCCTACGACGCCGCGCCGACACCGCACGCGCCGGCGGGCCTGCGCGTCCCGATCGGCGCCGACGGGCGCGGTCCGGCGCTCCACGTCGAGGCCGAGTTCCTGGAGGGCTGGTACGAGATCCAGGATGAGGGCTCGCAGCTCGCCGCGCTCCTCGCCGCGCCGCGCGCCGGCGAGACCATCGTCGACCTCTGTGCGGGCGGCGGCGGCAAGACCCTGACCCTCGCGGCGGAGACGGGCAACGGCGCCCGCCTGATCGCCACCGACGGCGATCCGCGCCGGCTCGCGCCGATCCACGAGCGCCTGCGCCGGTCCGGTGCGCTGGCCGAGGTGCGAACCCCGCGCAGCGGCAAGGCGCGCGCCGACGTCTTGGAGGATCTCGACGGCAAGGTCGACCGGGTGGTGGTCGACGCGCCCTGCACCGGGTCCGGCACGTGGCGCCGGAATCCGGATGCCAAATGGCGGCTGCGGCCCGGAAGTCTCGCGCTGCGGACCGCCGAACAGGCCCAGGTGCTCGATCGGGCGGCGCGGCTCGTCAGGCCCGGCGGCCGGATCGTCTACATCACCTGCTCGCTGCTCTCGGCGGAGAACGACGCCGCCGTCTCCGGCCTCCTGTCGGGCTGGCGCGGCCGCTTCGACGTCGTCCCCGCGGACGAGGTGCTGGCAACAGGGCCGGATTCGCTCCGGTCAGCCGTGCGGAAGACGGCCCACGGGATCCAGATGAGCCCGCTGCGGACTGGGACCGACGGCTTCTACGTCGCCGTCATCGCGCGAAAGAGCTGAGGCGCGCCGCCGCGACGGAACCCGCCTCGCGTCCTTGGGCGTTGCCCCCGCGCTCCCGCGGGAGCCGGGCTCGCCGGGGGGCGGTCCCGCGCGCGGCCTCACCCGGGAGATGCCTTTGCGCCTCGACCGCCGTCTCCTGCTCGCCGGTCTCGGAAGCGTCCTCGGGCTGCGCAACGCCCGGGCGGAAGGGCCGGCGGAGACGGCACCGCAGCCCGCGCCGCACGAGTCGATCCGGGCTCTGCCGCGCTCGCTGCCCGGCGCGGATCTGCAGGTGATCGAGCTGTGGCCCGGCGCGCCGCCGGGCGGCGGTGACGGGCCGAACCCGGACGGCTACCGCTACGTCGAGGGGACCTTCGGCGACGTCACCCGGGTCGCGCGGCCCTGTCTGCTGGTCATGCGTCCGGCCAACCCGAACGGCGCCGCGATGATCGTTGCGGCGGGCGGCGGCTACGAGTTCATCGCCCTCGGTAACGAGGGCGTCCCGGTCGGCCGCGTCCTGAACGCCGCCGGCATCACGGTCTTCCTCCTCGTCTACCGCCTGCCCGCGGAGGGCTGGGGCTCGGGGCCGGACGCGCCGCGGCAGGACGCGCAGCGCGCCCTCCGGCTGGTCCGGGCGCGCGGCGCTGAGTTCGGCATCGATCCCGCGCGGGTCGGCGTCCTCGGCTTCTCGGCGGGCGGCCACCTGATGGGCGAGACCGCCGTCGGGAGCGCCCGGGACCTGTACGCGGGCGTCGACACCGCCGACGCCCAGCCGACCCGGCCGGTGCTGGCCGGTCTGATCTACCCCGTCATCACCATGCGCAAGCCGTTCGACCGGACCGCGACCCGCCGCATCCTGGTCGGCGACGAGGTCACCCCCGACGAGATGAAGACCTACTCGGTGGATCTGCAGGTCGGGCCGGAGACGCCGCCGACCTTTTTGGTCCAGGCGATCGACGACCCCGTCGCCGTGGCCGACCACCCGCTGCTGATGTTCTCGGCGCTGCGCAAGGCGCGGGTGCCGGCCGAGCTGCACCTGTTCGAGCGCGGCGGCCACGGCTTCGGGCTCGGCGCGCCCGGGACACCCGTGGCGGCCTGGCCGGGCCTTTTCCTGGCCTGGATCCGCCTGCACGGTTTCCTGCGCGCCTGACCGCTCACTCCCCCCGCGTCTGCATGCGATGCAGCTTGGCGACCTTCGGCCGGCTGGTCCGGAACTGGCCGCGCTCCACCGCGACGAAGACCACGATCGCGATGGCGATCGTCGTGAGCCACCAGACGGCAGTCAGCCCGACGCTCAGGCAGGCCACCGTGAAGGCGGCGGCGAAGCAGCCCATCGCGCCGGGAACGAGGGCCGGGCCGTCCCGGCCGGCCCGCCGGATCGAGGCGTAGAGGGCGAAGGCGGCGGCGAGGGCGCCGACGATGCCGAGCTCGTACCAGAACTCGAAGAGCGCCGTGGTCGGTGCGTTGGCCGGCAGGAGGCCGACCAGGCGTCCGCGCAGGGCCGTCTCGAAGCCGTGCCCGGTGATCAGCCGCACCGGATCGGAGGTGACGACCTTCTGCCAGCTCTTCAGCGACAGCACCGCGGGTGCGACCGGCCCGAAGAGAGCGGCGCCAACCGGCCGCGCCAGGAAGGGGAGCAACGGCGCCGCCGCCAGCAGGGCGGCCAAGAGGAGAGCGGTGAGCGTCACCCCGAGCCTCGGCCGGTAGCTCGTCACCGCGAAGGCGACGGCACCGACCGACAGGGCGGCGATCTGCGTCCCGTCTGGCTGGACCGTGAGCGCCAGGGCGACGAGCAGCGCGAGGCCCAGCGCCTCCCGGTCGCGGCGGCGGGACCGCAGCCACGCGAGGGCCGGCCAGAGCAGCAGGATGAGCAGGACGAGGCCGCGATCGAGGGCCCCGTCATCCTCGACGCCGGGCGGCGCGATGTGGGCGCCGAACAGCCCGAGCATGATCGCCACGATCGCGCCTGCCACGACACCGAGCGGCAGGAGGTAGAGGTTGGCCGAGCGCATCCTGTCGGGGAGGGCGAGGTAGCCCAGGAGGGCGAGGCCGATGGTTGCGCCGAGATTGGCCAGCCGCTCTAGCGCCGGCCCGAGGAAGGGCGTCCAGGTCAGCGAGAGCGCCGACCACAGCACGACCAGCATGCCCGCCAGGAAGGCCGGAGCCGTCAGGAGGCGATAGGTCGCCGGTCGGACCGGACGCTGGCGCCGGTCGATGACGCTGGCGATGATCAGGAGGATCACGGCGATCGGCGCGAGGATCACCGAGGCGCGGCGGGCGACCTGTGCGAGGACGGGGAGAACCACGAAGAGGCCGAAGAAGCCGATACGCCGCAGCAGCGCGGCGGCGTCGAGCGCCGGATCGATGGTGGTGGAGTTCGACGCGCGCGGCATCTTGCGCCTTCTCCCGGACCGGGACGGCCGGATCCCTGCTCGATACGCAAGGCTCGCGCAAGCTGCTGTAGACGTTGCGCCACAGTCTGGCCCGCGCGAACGGCGCTCAGGCGACGGTCGCGGTCTCCCGCGGGCGCCGGCGTGCGGCCCGCCGGCCGACATCCGAGGCGACGCGCCAGCCGCCCCACGCGACGAAGAACCCGATCAGACCCGCGGCCAAGCCGTCGGCGTTCGTGGGCACGGCCGGGCTGAAGTCGTGATAGGCGGCCTCGGCCACCGGCACGTCAGGGTCGCGGAGCATCGCCACCACACGTCCGAGTGGGCTCGTCGCCGCACTCAGGGCCTGCTGCTGGGCGCTCAGGCGGGCGAGACGGGCGATGTCGGCCCGCGCGGCCTCGCCGCGGCGGGCGACGAGCTGGTCCGGGTTGGCGCGCAGCCGGTCGACGGCGCCCTCGCGCGTCGTCCCGGACGCCTGCGCGTCGGATTCGAGGACCGCCACCTGCCGACGGAGCTCGTCCGCGGCGCCCCCGAGGCGCTGCGCGTATTGCTGCGCGAATTCTGGGGCCTGCGCGGCGACCAAGCCTCCGAGCAGGCCGAGGGCGAGGCCGAAGGTGCGGAACACGCGAAACATGCCTGGCCTCCGGCGGGGAATCGACCCCCGACAAAGAGCATGCGCGGGGCGGTGGTTCCAGCCGCGGGTGCGACGACCCCTGACCCGGCGTCTCAGCCCGGCAGCGTGAGGAGGCCGGCCTTGCCGTCGGCGCAGCCGAACAGCAGGCGGCCGCCGCGCGCGTCCCAGCCGAGCGCCGTGACGCCGCTCCCCTGGACGGCCGGTCGCACCAGCAACTCGGCCGCGTCGGTGAAGCGGACGAGCAGGATGCAGCCGTCCTCGTAGCCCATGGCCAGGACCGGCGCCTTCGGGTGGAACGCCACGCGGGAGACACGGGCCGGGCGGACGCCGCATTCCCGCGGGGCCTTGCCGGTCGGACCTTCCTTGGAGTCGAAGGGCCACACGATCGCCGCCTCGGCCCCGCTGGTGGCGAGCAAGTTCCCGTCGAACGACCACGACATCGAGCGGACCTTGCCGGGATAGCCCGACATCCGCATGTGCCCGCGGTCCGGCTGGAGGCGCCAGCCGTGCAGGCTGTTCTCCTGCATGGTCGACACTACGAAGCGCCCGTCCGGCGACCACGTGACGTCGATATGCGAGCCCTTCCAGGTGATGACCTCTGCGGGCGTCTCCAGATTGGGGTACCAGAGGCTCACGCCGTTGTAGTGGGCGACGCCGAGCCGGTAGCCCTTGGGCGCGAAGACGAGGCCGCGGGCGGAGGACGGCGCCTCGAAGGTCTTCTCGCGGCCCTTCGCGTCGCGGGCCACGACGGTCCGGCCGGCCGACCACGCCACCGCACCGTCGGGATGGGCGGCGAGCGCGTCGATCCAGGCGCCGCCCTTGGCGAGGCCGAGCTGCTCCGTCGCGCCGTCGGCGCGAATCGCCACCACGCGGCCGTCGTCGCCCCCGGTGAGCAGCCGGTCGACTCCGCCGGCCGCGACGAGGATCCCGCTGTCGGGATGGGCGGCGACGCGGGCGATCCCGTCCTCCCGCACCAGCGCGACCGTGCCGTCGCTGAGCGCCAGGGCCGGCACGTCCTTCAGGAAATGCGCGGCGAGCACGTGCTCGCCGGGCTCCAGCGTGGCGACGTGACTGGTGAGGGACGGGTTGCTGACGGGGCTGCTCATGTCGGGGGGACATTTGCGGCCGGCGGCGCGGTGCGCAAGACCAGGAAGGCGGTAATCAACGCCAGGCCACCCGAGATCGCCGCCGGGGCGATCAGCGCGTAGAGACCGAATTGCTGATAGGCCCGCGCGCCCAGGTAGGCGCCGAACAGTAGCGAGATCCAGACGGAGGCGTCGCCGAGCCAGCCTAGCGGATCTCCGGTGCGGGTCAGGGCCTGCGCGATCTTCTGGCCGAGGCTGAACAGCGCGCCGGTGACGAAGGTGGTGCCGGCCCGGAAGCCTTTCACCTGCGCCAGGACCGCGTTCTGGGATCCCATCGCCAAGGCGACGAAGAAGGCCGCGACGCCGAGCTCGGGCGACTGGAGTCCGAGCCCCAGACCGGCGAGGATCAGGAGCGACTCGTAGGCGAGGACCGCCGGCGTCGCCCAGCGCGGCGGCACCAGGATCGCCAGCCCGCTCCCGAGGACCGATCCCGTCAGGAACGCCAGGATCAGGATCGCCGGGAGGATCATGTGGTGCAGCTCGACCTGGGCGCCGAGAACGGCGAGCTGCGTGGTGTTGCCGCTCATGAAGGATGTGTAGAGGCCGCCGAGCCGTACGAAGCCGAGGGCGTCGACGTAGCCGGCCATACCGGTGAGGAGCAGGCCGACGCCCAACTGAGCCGGGCGGTTCACGGTTCGGCCCCGCGGTCGCAGATCGGTAACGCTCTGTTAACCATTCGGATGCCTTCGTTCAGGGGTGACGGGCCGCGGTTAACGCGCCGCTCACCAAACCCGAGCAATTCGATGCAAACACGGTGAACGCCGCGTCGGAAGGGGTCGTTGCCCCAGCGATCCGGCTCGGGAACACCGTGCCCCCGCCGGGTGAGTGGGAGTTGCGTCATGGTTCCGTTCGCCGCCGCGTTCGTCTGCCCGACCCTACCCGTCCCGGACCGGGGCGCCGCCACGATCCTGGTCGTCGAGGATGAGCCGACCGTGTGCGAGCTGGCCGCCGAGGCGCTCCTCGAAGAGGGGTACCGGGTGCTCACCGCCGCGGATGCCTGGGAAGCCGAGGCGATCCTGGCCCGGGAGAGCGTCGACCTGCTCTTCACCGATATCGATCTGGCCCGCAACACGGACGGCCTGTCGCTCGCCCGGTGCGCCCGCCGGCTCTCGCCCGACCTCCCGGTCGTCTACACCTCCGGGGGCCGGGCTTCCCTGGCGGGCTGCGAGGCCGTTCCGGGCTCGGTCTTCGTGCCGAAGCCCTACCGTCCGAGCCAACTCGTGGCGCTGACGCAGGATGTCCTGCGCGCCGCGCCCCTGCACACCCTCTGAACTGGATCTTCGAGGATACCCGCCATGTGGCGCTCTCTTCCCGCACTCGGTCTCGCACTCGCCGCCGCGGTCGTCGCATCGCCGGCCCGGGCCGCCTGCGACGTGAAGGGCGCGCAGATCGAGGAGGCTATCGCCAAGAAAAGCGAGCTGCGCGAGGACGCCAACGCCCAGCTGGTGCGCGATCTGCGGACTCTGCGCGACGCCGCGATCGTCCTCGAGAGCTACAAGTTCCCCGGCGAGTGCGAGGTTCTGCTGGGGATCGTGCGCTCCCTGCTCGCTAATCCGGGCAAGACTATCGAGCAGAGCGGCGACACCGACGAGGAGAAGGCCGAGGACCTGATCGAGGCGCGCGAGCCCAAGGCCGCGGCGCGCGAGCCCAAGAACGCGCCGGGCGAGCCGAAGGCGAAATAGCGCCTCGCCGTCCAGGCTGCCGCGCCCTCTCAGCGCTCCTCGCCGGCACTGGCCCCGATCTTGGCGCGTGCCAGGGCGCGGCTGAGCTTGGCGGCGATCTGCGCGCGCAGCATCTCCGCCATCTCGATATCCACCAGGCGCCAGCTCAGGCCGCGCAGCCGCAGCCGGATCCGCGTGCGCTCGGCGCGCGACCCTTCCGGCGGGATCGGGATCACGACCGCGCGGAAGCCGCGCATCTCCAGGGCCGCGTAGTACGGCATTAGCCGCCCGAGGCCGCGGATGACCAGGCCCTCCGGCCGTGTGCCGGCCGGGCGCTCGAGGTCGAGCTTGTCGGGCCAGCCATTGGCCAGCAGGTCCATCACCGTCTCCGGCGTCACCATCGTCTCGGCGAGCGCCAGGCCGAGGCCGTAGGCGGCGTCGTTGAGACGCTGGCGGTCGCGGGGCTCGAGGTCGGGATCGGTCTCGGACGCCGCGCGCATCGCGGCGGTTATCTGCCGGACGAGCGACAGGCGCAGCGTCCGGAAGTTCACGTGGCTCTCGACATAGGCGGCATCGTGCCGGCGCACCGCCTGCGCCAGGTCGTAGAGCGACCAGAGCGGGCTCATCGTGAAGGCGAGCCACGCCAGGGCGAGGGCGACCGGGACCGCGAGCCAGCGCACGGCCTCAGCGCCCCGTCCGCGCGGTCATGACCGCGCCGCCCATCGATCGAGGCCGGCGAAGGCGGCGACGACGCGCTCGTAGACCGGCCGCTTGAAGGGAACGATCAGGTCCGGAAGCTCGGAAAATCGCGCCCACCGCCAGGCGTCGAACTCCGCCTTGTGGGCGCCGCCGCCGGGCCGGAGCACGTCGATCAGATCCTCGCTGCCGACGAAGCCGTAGGCGAACCATTTCTGCGTCTGTCCGCGGTAGCGGCCCTTCCAAGCCTGCTTCATCACCGCCGGCGGCAGATCGTAGGGGAGCCAGTCCGGAATCTCGGCCAGGAGCTTCACGGCCTCAGGCGGAACGTTGGTTTCCTCGTAGAGCTCGCGGCGGGCGGCGGCCTCCGCGTCCTCGCCGGGATCGATGCCGCCCTGCGGCATCTGCCACATGTGCGGACCGTCGACGTGCTCGGGACCGGCATCCTTTCTGCGGCGCCCGACGAAGACGCCGCCGGACGGCGCGATCAGGGCGATGCCCACGCAGGGGCGGTAGGGCAGGGCGATGCCCGGGTCGGAATCCGTTACCATCGCGGCGACCATAGGTCAGGGGGAGGCGAGGCGGCAACGTCGACCAAGTCTTCACCGGCCCGGAAGGCGCCGGATCTACTTGCGCTGACTTTGGACACGGACACGCTCAATCGGCAGTCGAGACCCGCTTGTCGCGGGCGCCCCGCAGCGCCACGCTCGCCGGCACGAGGCGCAGCCCGCGCGAGTCGATCTCCTTCGCCCAGCGGGCGATCCGATCGATGCTCAGCGGCGTCCCGGTCGCCGAGACCAGGGCGAAGCCGTTGGCGCGGGCCCGGGCTTCGGCCTGGGCGAGCGCGGCGTCGATCGCGTCGGCGCGCGGCGTGGCGTCGAGGACGATCTCGGCACGGGCCACCGGCGTCTTGCCCTTGTTGGCGGGCGCCGCCGCGGGTTTCGGAGCCGTGCCGTCATCGAGGAACCCGAGACCGCGGGCACCGATTTCGCGCAGGACCGGCTCGAAAGCCGCGTCGGCCATCAGCTTGGAGCCCATGAAGTTCACCGCGCCGACGTAGCCCGGGAAGCGGCTCATCGCCCAGGCGAGGCGGTCCGCGTTCTCCGGTCCCCGCAGCGCGGACAGCAGCGTCTGCGGACCCGGATCGCTGTCGGGATAGTCGAAGGGTTCCATCGGGAGTTGCAGGAAGATCTCGTGGCCGGCGTCCCGCGCGCGCGCCGCGGCGCGCTCGGCCTCGCCCCCGTAGGGCAGGAAGGCGAGGCTCACGGCGGCGGGCAGGCGCGCGGTGGCGCCCGCGGTCGCGGCCTGACCGACGCCGAGACCGGTCACCACGATCGCGATGCGCGGCCCGCTGCCGGCCTCCTCGGTCCGGGCGTAGACGTCGAGGGCGCGGATGCGGCCCTCGCCGAGCTTCGGCATGAGACCGTGGCGGCCCGCCTCGCTGATCCGCGGGTCGGGGGCCTGGGCGAGACGGGGGGCGCTCGGCGGCGGCACGCGGATCACCACCGCCTCGCTCGGCCCGCTGCCGGCCGGGCGCACGACCGTCACGCCGGACGCGGTCTCGACCTCCTCGGCGCTGCGCTGGAGGGGCGCCGTTCCCGGCGCCGTCGTGATGACCTGGGGCTGCTGGGCGACGGGGGCCTGTGCGGCCGGATGGGGCGCGGGTTCGCGCGTCGCGATCGCCACCTGGACCCGGGGTTCACCGCCCTGGGGGTCGCCCAGCGCGAGCACCAGGCCGGCCGCCACCGCGAAGCCGGCCGCGAGCGCCGCGGCCGCGACCTGGGGCCTGCGGGCAGCCGCGATCAGCCGTCCGATCCGGCCTGCGGGCTGCTCCGGCGCCGCCTCCGGCACCCCGAGGGGGCGCGTGAGGATATCGTCGGTGGACTCGGTCAAGCGGCTCTCGATACGGGATCGCGGTTCTTGCGCCGGTCGGCGCGGTCCCAACCCTCGCATCCATTGCGGCCGGGTATGGTTAACGTTCCGCTAACGCCCGGTCCCAGAACGGGAAATCCCGCCCGGCGGGAGGCCGGACGGGATCGGGTCAGAGCGGCGCGGGGTTACCGCGCGATCAGTTCGGCAGGCTCGGCTTCTGCTGCTGCGCGGGCGTGCCGTTGGCGGCGCCCTTCTGGATGCCGTGGAGGAAGTCGACGGCCGAGATCAGCTGCTTGTCCTTGGCCGGATCCGGCGGGACGTAGGCGGAGGATCCGCCGCGCTCGTCGGTGTCCTTCTGCTTCAGGTGGCCCTTCAGCCCGGCCTCACCCTTGGTCTCGTCCTTGCCCTTGAGCTCGTCCGGCACGTCCTGCGTGACCTCGACGTCCGGCTCGATGCCCTTGGCCTGGATCGAGCGGCCCGACGGCGTGTAGTAGCGCGCCGTGGTGAGCCGGAGGGCGCCCGAGCCGCCGAGGGGGATGATCGACTGGACCGAGCCCTTGCCGAAGGAGCGCGTGCCCATGATGGTCGCGCGCTTGTGATCCTGAAGGGCGCCGGCCACGATCTCGGAGGCCGAGGCGGAACCGCCGTTGACCAGCACCACGATGGGCTTGCCCTTGGTCAGATCGCCGGCCTTGGCCGAGAACCGCTGCGTCTCGTCCGGGTTGCGGCCGCGGGTGGAGACGATCTCGCCGCGATCGAGGAAGGCGTCGGAGACCATCACGGCCTGATCGAGCAGCCCGCCCGGGTTGTTGCGCAGGTCGACGATGTAGCCCTTGATCTTGTCGGCACCGATCTCGCCCGTGAGCTTGTCGATGGCGGCCCGCATCCCGTCGAAGGTCTGCTCGTTGAACTGGGTCAGGCGGATGTAGGCGACGTCGCCACCCTCGATCTTCGAGCGCACCGGCTTGATCTTGATCACGTCGCGGGTGAGCGTGACGTCGATCGGGTCCTTCGACTCCTTGCGGCTGATCTTGAGCTTGACGCTCGAGTTGACCGGGCCGCGCATCTTGTCGACCGCCTGGTTCAGGGTGAGGCCCTGGACCTGGTCGTCATCGATCTGCGTGATGATGTCGTTCGCGAGCAGGCCCGCCTTCGCCGCCGGGGTGTCGTCGATCGGCGTGACGACCTTGATCAAGCCGTCCTCCATCGTGACCTCGATGCCGAGGCCGCCGAACTCGCCGCGGGTGGTGGTCTGCATGTCGCGGAACGCCTTGGCGTCCATGTAGCTCGAGTGCGGGTCGAGCGACGTCAGCATGCCGTTGACGGCCGCCTCGATCATCTTCGACTCGTCCGGCTTCTCGACGTAGTCGGTGCGGACCTTCTCGAAGACGTCGCCGAACAGGCTGAGCTGGCGGTAGGTCTCGGCCGAGGCGGCCACGGCCCGCGGACCCGACAAGAAGTCGGTCTGGGTCGCCACCATGGACGTTCCGGCACCGAGGAAGGCGCCGAGCATGATCAGGGAAGTCTTGCGCATCAGCCGCGAACCTTCTCGCCAAGTACCGTATTATTCTGGCTCTTCGCCCACCACGGCTCCGGATCGATGGAGCCGCCGTCCTTCTTGAACTCGACGTAGAGCGTGGGATCACCCTCGGACCCGCCGGGACCCCCACCCCTGTCGCCCATGCTGCCGACCGGTTCGCCCGCGAGCACGAACTGACCGACCTCGACGCTGATCTGGTCCATTCCCGCGAGCAGAAGATAGTAGCCGTCGCCCGCGTTGATGATCAAGAGTTGGCCATAGGACCGAAACGGCCCGGCGAACTGCACCCACCCGTCGGCCGGGGACGAGACCGACGCCTTCGGGCGGGTCGTGAACGACACGCCGCGGGTCGTCCCGCCGTTGCCGTCGGGCTGATTGAAGCCGCGTGCGACGCGTCCGCTCACCGGCCGCGGCACTTCGCCCCGCGCCTCGGCGAAATGCACTTTGGGCGCGAGCCGCGCCGGATCGCGGAAGCCGGCCGCGGCGAACCGCTCCTGCGTGATGCGCACCTCGCGCTCCGCGGCAGCCTTGGCCTCCTCGGCGGAGCGCTTCGCCGCGGCGACCTCCGCCTCTGTGCGGTCGAGCAGGTCCTTCAGGTTCTTGGCCTGCGCGCCGAGCTCGGTGGCGCGGCGCCGCTCGGCCGTGAGGCCGCTCTCCACCTCCGCCTGCCGCGCGCGCCGGGCGGCGACCAGGGCCTGCAGGCGCTGCTGCTCGCGCGCCCAGCCGGCGAGGTCGTTCGAGAGGCCTTCCTTGTCCTGCGCGATCAAACCGCGCAGCCTGATCATTTCCGCGAGATCGGCCGCGAGCGTGTCCACCTCGCCGCGCAGTTCCGGCACCACGGCACCGAGCAGCATCGAGGTCCGGATCGCGGCCAGCACGTCCTCGGGGCTCACCAGCACCGCCGGCGGCGGGCGGCGGCCCATCCGCTGGAGCGCCGCCAGGATCTCGGCGACGATGCCGCGCCGACCCTGCAGCGAGTGCCGGATCGCGGCCTCGCTCTCGCTCATCGCCTTCAGGCGCTCCTCCAGGCGGCTGAGGCGGTCTTCCGTCGCCTGCGCCTGTCGATTCGCGTCGAGGAGGGCGGTGTCGAGCTTCGCGCGGTCGGACCCGATCGCCGCGATCTCGGATTCGAACTGCGCGCGCTGTCCGGCGCTGGCGGCGAGGGCGTCCTGCACGCGCTTCAGGTTCTCGGCCCGGCGCTCCCGCTCCTCGTTGGCCCGCTGGATCGCCTCGGGATCCGTGGGCTTCGGGGTCTCGGCGCGCGCGGCGACAGTGATCGACAGCGCGGCCAGCAGGGCGAGTGCCGCGCGCGCGCGCCGCGACCCAGGCTTCGACTCGGGCTCGGACATCCTCACGGCCGCTCAGCCCGCCTCACCGCGATGGTACGGGTGACCGGCCAGGATGGTGAGGCTGCGATAGAGTTGTTCGAGGGCGAGCACGCGAACGAGTCCGTGGGGCAGGGTGGCGGCCCCGAACGACAGGATCAGCTCCGCGCGCGTCCGAATTGAGGCGTCCAGCCCGTCCGGGCCGCCGATCACCACGACCAGGGCCGGCCGGGCCGCGTCGCGCCAAGCGGCGACGCGCTCGGCCATGGCCTCGCTGGCGAGATCGGCCCGACCGCGCTCGTCGTAGGCGACGAGGACACCGCCCGCGGGCAGATGGGTCGCGAGCGCCGCCGCCTCCTCGACGCACCGGTCCGGGGCGCGGCGGGCGCGGGATTCCGGGATCTCGACGCTGTCGCAGGACGGGAAGCCGAGGCCGCGTCCGAGTTGCGCGGCGCGGTCGCGATATCGTGACGCGAGTTCGCGCTCCGGCCCGGCCTTCAGCCGTCCGACCGCGGCCAGGACCAGGCGCACGGATTCGGATCCGGCCTAGCCGGCCGCGATCCCGACGGGGCGGTCGGCGCCCCACATCTTCTCGAGATTGTAGAAGCCGCGGACCTCGGGGCGGAAGATGTGCACCAGCACGTCGCCGGCGTCGATCAGCACCCAGTCGCAGGCCGGCATGCCCTCGACCCGGGCGTTCCCGTAGCCACGATTCTTCATTTCCTGGATGATCTTGTCGGCGATCGAGCCGACGTGACGCTGCGAGCGACCCGACGTGATGATCATCGTGTCGGCGAGCGAGGTCTTGCCGGCCAGATCGATCGCGATCGTCTCCTCGGCCTTCATGTCGTCGAGGCATTCGAGGGCGAGCGCCTTCAGGTCGTCCGAGCGCGCCTGACCGGCTTCGACCGGGGCTTGGACGGGGGTGCGGATCGTCTCCGTGTGACTGGTTTCGGGCAGAGTCCTGGTTCCTCGTTCTGCCGCACGGCGACGTCGGGCCTTGCGGGATCAGGTGAAATTGGCGGTATCGGGCCGCGATTGCAACCGCGCAGGCTTCGGCGGCGCCGTCCCCCGACCCGTGCGCGCGCGGATCTGCGTGGACGACAGGGTCGAGCGCGGCCCGTGCAGGAACATCCAGGCCGGCGGCGACCGCAGCGCGAGCGTCGACGCCGCCGCCTCGGGGACCCGGGCACCGGCCAGGCGTCGGGCCGCGCGGGCACTCAGCGGCGTCATGGTGAAGCCGGGCCGGTCGATGACGGCGATCGGCACGAGGCGGGCGATCTCGGCGAAGCCCTTCCAGCGATGGAAGGTCCCGAGGGAATCGGCTCCCATGACCCAGACGAAGTGAACGCCCGGGCACCGGCGCGTGAGGAAGCGCAGCGTCTGCACCGTGAAGCGGACGCCGAGCGCAGCCTCGATCCCGGTCACGGCGATCCGCGGGTGCCGGGCGATCTGGCGCGCCTGATCGCACCGCGCCGCGACGGAGGGGAGAGCACTCCGGCTCTTGAGCGGGTTCCCCGGGCTCACCAGCCACCAGACCCGGTCGAGCCCGAGCCGACGCAGGGCCGCGAGCGTCACGTGCCGGTGGCCCAGATGGGCGGGATTGAAGGATCCGCCGTAGAGGCCGATCCGCATGCCGGGAGCGCTCGGCGGCAGGGTCAGCCGCACGCCGAACCGTCAGTGCGCGTCACGGGCGGATCTGGCCGCTGCCGTGGACCCGGTACTTGAACGTGGTCAGCTGCTCGACGCCCACCGGCCCGCGCGCGTGCATCCGCCCCGTGGCGATGCCGATCTCGGCCCCGAAGCCGAACTCGCCGCCGTCGGCGAACTGCGTGGAGGCGTTGTGGGTGACGATCGCCGAGTCGACCTCGGCCAGGAAACGGGTCGCCTCGGCGTCGTTCTCGGTGATGATCGCGTCGGTGTGATGCGAGCCGTAGGTCTCGATGTGCTCGATGGCGGCCTCGATCCCGTCCACCACCCGCACCGCGATGATCGCGTCGAGGTACTCGGTGTGCCAGTCCTGCTCGGAAGCGTCCGTCACACGGGGATCGACCGCGCGCGTCGCGGCATCGCCCCGGACGGCGCAGCCGGCGTCGAGCAGGGCCTGGACCAGCGGCGCGAGATGCGTCGCCGCGCAGGCGCGGTCGACCAGCAGGGTCTCGGCTGCGCCGCAGACGCTGGTGCGACGCATCTTGCTGTTGAGCAGCACGCTGCGGGCCATGTCGAGGTCCGCCGCCGCGGCGACGTAGACGTGGTTGATACCGTCGAGATGGGCGAAGACCGGCACGCGCGCCTCGGCCTGGACGCGCTCCACGAGGCCGCGGCCGCCGCGCGGGACGATCACGTCGACGCAGCCGTCGAGGCCCGCGAGCATCAGCCCGACCGCGGCGCGGTCGCGGGTCGGCACGAGCTGGATCGCGTCCTCCGGCAGGCCCGCATCGGCGAGCCCGCGGCTCATGGCCTTCGCGATCGCCATCGCACTGCGATGGCTGTCCGAGCCGGCCCGGAGGATCGCGGCGTTGCCGGCCTTGAGGCAGAGCGCGCCGGCATCCGCCGTCACGTTGGGGCGCGCCTCGAAGATGACGCCGACGACGCCGAGCGGCACCGCGATGCGCTCGATCAGGAGGCCGTTCGGCCGCTCGATCGCGGCGAGCTGGCGCCCGACCGGGTCGGCGAGCGACCCGACCTTCTCGACCGCGTCCGCGATGGCCGCGAGGCGCCCGGGGTCGAGCGTGAGACGGTCGATCAGCGCGGCGGTCTGGCCAGCGCTCCGGGCGGCGGCCACGTCCCGGGCGTTCTCGCCCAGGATCTCGTCGCGGCTCGCGCGGATCCGCTCGGCGATCAGCTTGAGCGCGACGTCCTTCGTCCGCGCCGAGGCCAGCGCCATGCGCCGCGCCGCCGCCCGCGCGCGGCGGCCGATCGCCGCCATCTGCTCCGGAAGGGCGTCGGCCTCGGCGAAGTCCGATCTCAGGTTCAGGACGGGCACGCTGGCGTCCTCGGTTGTCGACGGCCGCGCGCGCGGCCCGGACGGGGGAGAGCGCCGTATTTGCACATCGAACGCCGTCTCGACAAGAGTGCCGGGCCGGGAACGGTGGCGATCATCGAGACAAAAATTGTAAATAGATTAGCTTGTGTCGACGATTTCTAGAATAGTGCCAAGTCATCGCGGTGCACCATCCAGGCGCGACCGGGATAATTGAGCAGTTCCGGAATGCGCGCGCTCGGATGACCGATGATCAGCGCGGCCTCGGCGCTGTCATAGGCCACGAGACCGCGGCCGAGGATCCGGCCCTCCGGATCGCGGATCATCACGGCATCGCCGCGGGAGAAGCTGCCCTCGATCGCGCGCACGCCCACGGGAAGCAGGCTGGCCCCGCTCCGGAGCGCCTGCTCGGCGCCCGCGTCGATCGTCAGGGTGCCGCGCGGCTCCAGCGAGCCGGCGATCCAGGTCTTCCGGGCGGCCGTGGGCGTGGACCCCGAGAGGAACCACGTGCAGCGCGCCCCGTCCCGCACGGCCTTCAGCGGGTTCTTCCCGCGCCCGTCCGCGATGACCAGGTGCGTGCCGCCCGAGGCCGCGATCTTGGCGGCCTCGACCTTGGTGCGCATGCCGCCCCGCGACAGCTCGGAGGCCGGGCCGCCGGCCATCGCCTCGATCTCGGGAGTGATCCGATCGACCACGGCGAGGTGGCGCGCCTCAGGATCGCTCTGGGGCGGCGCCGTGTAGAGGCCGTCGATGTCCGAGAACAGCACCAGCACGTCGGCGTCGATCATGGTGGCGACCCGGGCGGCGAGCCGGTCGTTGTCGCCGTAGCGGATCTCCGAGGTCGCCACCGTGTCGTTCTCGTTCACGACCGGCACCGCGCGCATCTCCAGGAGTTTCAGCACGGTGGCACGGGCGTTGAGGTAGCGGCGGCGCTCCTCGGTGTCCTGCGGCGTCACGAGGATCTGGCCGGCGACGATGCCGTGATGGCCCAGCGCCTCGGCCCAGTGGCGCGCGAGGGTGATCTGTCCGACCGAGGCCGCGCCCTGGCTCTCCTCCAGGCGCAGGACGCCGGGCGGCAGGCCCAGCACCGTCCGGCCGAGGGCGATGCTGCCCGAGGACACGACCAGGACGTCGACGCCGCGCCCGTGCAGCTCCGCGATGTCCTCGGCCAGCGCGGCGAGCCAGGCGTGGCGGAGGCGGCCGGCATTGCGGTCGACCAGCAGGGCCGAGCCGACCTTGATGACCACGCGGCGGAATTCTTCGAGGGCAGGGATCATGATTCTTGCGGGACGGCGCGTTCGGGGCGGGTGTGAACCAAGACCCGCCCTTTGAACAGTCGGTCGAGGGCTACGGCTGCCAGGCGGCCGCCGGCTTCCGCTCGGCTTCGGCGCTGGCATCGATCTCGGCCTGAAGCGCGCGTAGCGCCTCGGGAACGCCCTTCCGACTCGCCGAGGACAGGACCAGCGGCGCGCGGCCGGCGGCGCGCTTCAGCTTGGCCACCTGGCTCTTGAGCGTGTCGGCGTCGAGCGCGTCGGTCTTCGAGAGCGCCACGACTTCGGGCTTCTCCGCGAGGCCGTTGCCGTAGGCCTCGATCTCGCCGCGAACCAGCTTGTAGGTCTTGCCCGCATGCTCGCTCGTGCCGTCCACGAGGTGCAGCAGCACCCGGCAGCGCTCGACATGGGCGAGGAACCTGTCGCCGAGGCCGACGCCCTCGTGGGCGCCCTCGATCAGGCCCGGGATGTCGGCGAGCACGAACTCGCGCCCGTCCGAGCGAACCACGCCGAGGCCGGGATGCAGTGTCGTGAACGGGTAGTCGGCGATCTTCGGCTTCGCCGCGGTGACGCTCGCCAGGAAGGTCGACTTGCCGGCATTCGGGAGCCCGACGAGTCCGGCATCGGCGATCAGCTTGAGCCGCAGCCAGATCCACATCTCCTGGCCTTCCAGGCCGGGATTAGCGTGTTTCGGGGCCCGGTTCGTGGAGGTCGTGAAGTAGGCGTTGCCGAAGCCGCCGTTGCCGCCCTTGGCGAGGCGGATCTTCTGGCCGACCTCGGTCAGGTCGGCGAGCAGCGTCTCGCCGTCCTCGGAGAAGATCTGCGTGCCGGCCGGGACCTTCAGGACCGTGTCGGCGCCGTTGGCGCCGTGGCAGTTCGAGCCCATGCCGTGCTCGCCCTTCTTGGCCTTGAAGTGCTGCTGGTAGCGGTAGTCGATCAGGGTGTTGAGACCCTCGACGCACTCCACCCAGACATCGCCGCCGCGGCCGCCGTCACCGCCGTTCGGTCCACCGAACTCGATGAACTTCTCGCGCCGGAACGAGACGCAGCCGGGACCGCCATCACCGGAGCGGACATAGACCTTGGCTTCGTCGAGGAACTTCACGACCTGAATCCTTTGTCGGGCGCGGATTCGCGACCCGCACCATCACCCTGTCGGCGGCCGCCGGCCAGTCCGGCGCCGCGGGGCCGCCTCAGGCGGCCCGCGTCATCGCCGGCTCGGACGGCGGAGTCTGCCAGCGCTGCCGGTCGAGGCTGAAGAGATCGACCGGAAGGTCCGCGCCGCGCGCCGGAAAGGGCCGGATCGCGCTGCCGGCCTGCGCGAAGCCGCAGGTCTCCAGCACGCGCCGGGACGCCGGGTTGACCGTGCGGGCCGAGGCGGCGAGTTCCGTCCCGCCCGTATAGGCGAAGAACGCGTGGCACAGGGCCGTCACGGCCTCGGCCATCAGGCCGCTGCCCCAGTAGGGCTGCCCGAGCCAGTAGCCGAGTTCCGGCGGTCCGTCGCTCCGCCCCTCGATGCTGACGACGCCGATGAGGCTGCCCGGCGCCGCCCGCGGCGCGAGGGCGAGCGTGAGCGCCGAACCGGCGGCGTTCCGCGAGCGCGCCTGCAGCAGGAACGCGTCCACCTCCGGGGCCGGGAGCGGGTGCGGCACCCGCGCCAGCATCGCGGCGACCGACGGGTCGCCGGCCAGCTTCAGGATCGCGTCCCTGTCCTTGGCGGTCGGCCAGCGCAGCCACAGCCGCCGCGTCTCGATCCGGAAAACGTCATCACGGGTCAGATCGGGGAACATCGTGCCCTCGCAGGGCGGCGCTCCCGGCTCCGGGGCACCGCCTCAAGACGACGAAGGGGAGGATGGCGTCCCATCCTCCCCGGTCTTCCGTCCGACCTGGCCCGTCAGGGGCTCGGCAACGACGTCTCCGGTCCGGTGTGGGACACCGGGCGGGACGCCAGCTTCGCCACTCAGGGCGCCCGCCTCTTATTCCGCGGCCTCGGCCAGCGGGGTAACACCTACGAAGGCGCGCCCGCGGCGCGTCTCGAAGCGGACATGGCCCGGTACCAGCGCGAAGATCGTGTGGTCCTTACCCATGCCGACATTGGCGCCGGGATGCCATTTGGTGCCGCGCTGACGCACGATGATGTTGCCCGGAATGACGGCCTCCGAGCCGAACTTCTTGACGCCGAGGCGCCGGCCTTCCGAATCGCGACCGTTGCGGGACGAGCCGCCAGCCTTCTTGTGTGCCATGGGATGAGCTCCGAATTCTGAGTGGCGTGGATGCGGTCGCGGATCGGTCCCTCAGGACCGTACGCGCCCAGCGTCTGGCGTGCGTCAGGCCGAAATGCCGGTGATGCGCACGACCGTGTGGTCCTGGCGATGGCCGCGCTTGCGGCGGGAGTTCTGCCGGCGGCGCTTCTTGAAGGCGATGACCTTCTTGTCGCGGCCGTGGCGCACGATCTCGCCCGTGACGCTGATGCCCGACAGGGTCGGGGCGCCGACCTGGGTCGCGCCCGCGCCGTCGGCGAACAGGAGGACCTCGCCGAAGGTCACGGCCTCGCCGGCCTCGCCCGCCAGGGAGGCGATGGTGATGGTGTCGTTGGCGGCGACGCGGTACTGCTTACCGCCCGTCTTGATGACTGCGAACATCGTTCTCTCGTGTTCTCGAACGGCCTCCGGGGCGGCTGCCCCTGGACCGGCTTCTTGTTTGAAGTCATTGAACGGGCGTTCGGCCCGGACAACGCGAAACGCGCGGACCCCAGCTGAGGCCGCGCGCCATGCGGGGTCAGTACGGGCGCGGCGGCGCCGTGTCAATCCGCGGCGGCCTGCCGGGCGGTGTCACCGGATCGGCGCGCCGGTCGCCAGGATGCCCTTCGCGACGCTGCCCGCCGGGCCGAAGGCGGCGAGGGCCTGCGCGCACCACGTCTCCCGGCCGTCGGCGGCGAGCTGCTGGCGCACCTGCGTGGCGCGGGTGCGCAGCTTCTCCTCCAGGATCGCCTCCTGCCCGGCATTGACGCGTGCCGCGAGGCGGAGCGTCGTCAGCTGGCCGGCCCGGACCTGCACGCCCGGGCAGGCCTGCTCGGCGATGATGGTCGTGGCCGCCGCCGAGGCGTAATTGTCGAGGGCCGAGGCCGGCGCGGCCGGATTGGCCGGCGCGGCGGGCGCCTGCGCGGCGGCCGTCCCCGCGAGATTCAGCGTCAGGGCTAGCGTCAGGGCAAGGGTGGGGACACCGACACGCCGCACGGCTGAGACCTCCAGGGTAAGCATCGATCGGCGCGGTGGCGCACCCGCACCTTCGCGACGATGCCGGGCGCCGACCGGGAGACGCGCGTTCCCTTGGGCGCGCCCCTCGCCGCGGCGCCGCGACGGCGGCTGACTACACGTCCGGCGACGGGGCGTCACCCGCCGCGTCGGCCCGCGGTCGGCAGACAGACCGGCCGTCAGGGCGCGGCCTTGAACTCGCCCTCGATGCGCAGGCTCACCTCGTCGCCGAGCTGCGGCAGGTAGGCGTTGATGCCGAAATCCGAGCGCTTGACGACCGCGCGCCCGTCGAAGCCCACGGTGTAGCGCTGGTCCACAGGGTGGATGCCGGCCTGGTTGAAGGTGGCGTCGATCGCGAACGGCCGGACCGTCCCACGCAGGTTGAGGTCGCCGGTGATCCGCGCGGTGGTCGGGCTGGTGGGCTCGACCTTGGTGGCGGTGAAGGTGGCGCTCGGGAACTTGGCCGTGTCGAAGAAATCCGGGGCCGCGAAGTGCTCGTTCAGCCGGGTGCTGCCGGTGATGACGCCGCCGAGCGGCACAGTCACCTCGAGGCGGCTCTTCTCGGGCGCCTTCGGGTCGAGCTGGAGCGTGCCGCTCAGGCCGGTGAACTGGCCGTAATAGGTCGAGTAGCCGAGATGCGAGACCGACCACGTGACCTTGCCGTGATCCGGATCGAGGACGTAGCTGCCGGGCCGGACCTGCGTCGGATCCGCGCTCGGCGCGACCGGTGCGGGCGGGGCTGCCGGGTTGTCCGCCGCCCGGGCCGGGCCGGCGCAGAGCAGGCCGATCAGGACAAGAAGTGGCGCGCGCATGTCATCCCCCCGTGACCGGCCAAGCTCGGCCGGCGCGGGCCCGTGATTTCATGATCTCCCTGCGCGCTCAAGCACGTCTGGCGAAGGCCGCCGCGGTTCTGTAGGCAAGCCGAGGTAGCGGCAGGCGTGGCATGATCGGCAAGCTCAAGGGCGTCGTGGACTCGTTCGGCGAGGATTTCGTGATCCTCGACGTGTCGGGGGTCGGCTACATCGTTCACTGCTCGGCGCGGACCCTGCAGCGCATGCCCAAGGTCGGCGAGCCCGCGGCGCTGTCGATCGAGACCCACGTCCGCGAGGACATGATCCGCCTCTACGGCTTCCGCTCGGACGCCGAGCGCGAGTGGTTCCGCCTGCTCCAGACCGTCCAGGGCGTCGGCGCGCGGGTGGCGCTCGGCGTTCTGTCGGTGCTGGAGCCCGAGGCGCTGGCGAGCGCCATCGCCACCGGCGACAAGGGCTCGATCAGCCGGGCCCCGGGCGTCGGGCCGCGCCTCGCCGCCAGGCTCGCCGCCGAGCTCAAGGACAAGGCCCCGGCCTTCGCGCCCGTCGATCCCGCGCTGGTCGCCCTTGCGGGCGCCGTCGAGGAGGGCGCCGCCCCGCAGCCGGTGGCGGACGCCGTCTCGGCACTGGTCAATCTCGGCTACCCGCAGGTCCAGGCCGCCGCCGCCATCGCGGCCGCGCTCAAGGGTGCGGGGGAGGGCGCCGAGGCCAAGGTGCTCATCCGGCTCGGCCTGCGCGAACTCGCCCGCTGACGGCCCGACCTGACAGTTGGGGCGCACTTAGATCGCACGCCCTTGACCCGCGCGGGCGGCGGTGCCATGTCGACCCGCGCCAATAAGGTATTGAAAAGCAAGCTACTTTTCAATTCTTCTAAACTGGCGCGGGTGCCCCGGACGGTCGTCGACGACCGCGGCGGGCACGGGGATGACGGGATTTGCGGCGCGCATGATCGTCTGTTCTTGTAACGTCTTATCGGACGGCGCCGTGCGCGGCTGCCTCGCCCCCGGACCCGGCTGCCCGCGCACGCCCGCGCAGGTCTACGCCTGCCTCGGCTGCAGCCCGAAATGCGGGCGCTGCGCCCGCACGATCCGCGCGATCATGCAGACCGCGCTGGGCGAGGCCGCGGCGGCGGAGAGCAGCCATGCTTGCACGACGGCTTGCGCGAGCGCCTGTAGTTTGGTGAAATTCCAAACTGCGGATGAGGGAGTCGCGGCCTGATGCTTCTACCCCCCGCCTGAGAGCACGGTAAGGAGTACGGGGGCATGAAGGGCGACACCAAGGTCATCGAGTATCTGAATCGCGGCCTGCGCAGCGAGCTGACGGCCGTCAGCCAGTACTGGCTGCATTTCCGCATGCTCAATGACTGGGGCTACGTCGAGCTGGCGAAGTTCTGGCGCAAGGAATCGATCGAGGAGATGAACCACGCCGACCGGTTCATCGACCGGATCCTGTTCCTCGACGGGTTCCCGAATCTGCAGGAGCTCGACCCGCTGCGGATCGGCCAGAACGTTCAGGAGATCCTGGAATCCGATCTCGCCGCCGAGAACGAGGCCCGCAGCCTCTACCTCGAGGCCGCGAAGTACTGCGATTCGATCAACGACCGCGTGTCCAAGCGCCTCTTCGAGGATCTGGCCGAGGACGAGGAGGGTCACATCGACTTCCTCGAGACCCAGCTCGAGCTGATCAAGCAGATCGGCCTGCCGCTCTACGCGCAGAAGCATATCGGCGGCCTCGAGCAGATCGCCCCCGAGAAGGAGTGACAGCGCCCGGGCTCCCGCCGCCCGCGCGGCGGAGCGGGGACCCGGACAGTGATGCGGGCAGGGGTGGGGCCGGCGCGGCCGCGTTCCTGCCCGCCTGAGACGGCAAGCTGGGGAACGGGATGCGGCTCGTGGTGGTCGGCGCCGACGGGCGCATGGGGCGGATGCTGATCCGCGCGGTGGCGCAGGCCGAGGGCTGCACGCTCTCAGCGGCGATCGAGCGCGACGGCTCGCCGGCGCTCGGCGAGGACGCCGGCGTCCTCGCCGGGCTGCCACCCCTCGACGTTCCCGTCACCGACGACGCCCTCACGGCCTTCGCGGGCGCCGACGGCGTCCTCGACTTCACCGCGCCGGCCGCCACGGTCGCCTTCGCCGAGCTCGCCGCCCAGGCGCGCATCGTCCACGTCGTCGGCACGACCGGCCTCTCGGAGGACGATTTCGTCAAGCTGAAGGCGGCCTCGTACCACGCCCGCATCGTGCAGTCGGGCAACATGTCGCTCGGCATCAACCTGATGGCCGCGCTGGTCCGGCGGGTCGCCAAGGCCCTGGGCGACGAGTTCGACATCGAGATCGCCGAGATGCACCACCGCATGAAGGTGGACGCCCCCTCCGGCACCGCGCTGATGCTCGGCGAGGCCGCCGCGGAGGGCCGCGGCGTCGACCTGAAGGCGGTTCGGGTCTCGACCCGGGACGGGCATACCGGCGCCCGCCGGCCGGGCGATATCGGCTTCGCCACCCTGCGGGGCGGCAGCGTCGTCGGCGACCACAGCGTGATCTTCGCCGGAACCGGCGAGAGCCTGACGATCAGCCACCACGCCGCCGACCGGGGCCTGTTCGCCACGGGCGCCGTCAAGGCCGCGCTCTGGGCGCATCCCAAGCCGCCGGGGCTCTACACCATGACCGACGTGCTCGGCCTGTGACCGGCGGCGCGACGGCGATGGAGCGGCTCCTCATCCTCGTCCGGCACGGCCAGAGCGAGTGGAACCTGAAGAACCTGTTCACCGGCTGGCGCGACCCGGACCTCACCGAACGCGGCGTCGCCGAGGCCCGGGCCGCCGGGCGCGGCCTCAAGAGGGACGGCTACGGGTTCGACGTGGCCTTCACCTCCGAACTGGTCCGCGCGCAGCGCACCTGTGCGCTGATCCTCGAGGAGATGGGCCTGTCCGAGATCCCGGTCCTGCGCGAGCGCGCCCTCAACGAGCGCGATTACGGCGACCTCTCCGGCCTCAACAAGGACGAGGCCCGCGCCCGCTGGGGCGACGCGCAGGTCCACGCCTGGCGCCGGGGCTACGACGTGCGGCCGCCCGGCGGCGAGAGCCTGAAGGACACGGCCGCGCGGGTTCTGCCCTGCTACGTCGCGACGATCCTGCCGCGCGTGATGGCCGGCCAGCGGGTCCTGGTGGCGGCCCACGGGAACTCGCTCCGCGCCCTGGTGATGGTCCTCGACGGATTGACCGAGGCGCAGGTGCCCGATCTCCAGATCCGGACCGGCGTGCCGCTGGTCTACCGCCTGAACGCCGACACCACGGTCGCCTCCAAGACCGTGCTGGAGCAGGTCGTCGACGCGGACCGCTGAGTGGCGACGGAACTCGGACCGGGCCTGATCCACCATCCGGGCTTCCTCGACGCGGCGGCCCGCGCGCGGCTCGCCGCGGAGATCGCCGCGGTTCTCGCCGAGGCGCCGCCCGTGACGCCGCGCATGCCCCGCACCGGCAAGCCGTTCTCGGTGCGGATGTCGAATGCCGGACCCCTCGGCTGGGTCTCCGACGTCGTGGGCTACCGCTACCAGCCGCACCATCCCGAGACCGGTCGACCCTGGCCGGCCCTGCCGCCGACCGCCCGCGCGGCCTGGGAGACGCTGGCGGCCTATCCGGCTCCGCCGGAAGCCTGCCTCGTCAACATCTACGCGCCGGGGACCCGCATGGGCCTCCACCAGGACCGCGACGAGGCGGATCTCGCCGCGCCGGTCGTGTCGCTGTCCCTCGGCGCGGCGGCCCTGTTCCGCTACGGCGGCCTGAGCCGGTCGGACCCGACCCGCTCGGTCCGGCTGCAGGCCGGCGACGCACTGGTGATGGGTGGCGCCGCGCGGCTCGTCTTCCACGGCATCGACCGGCTCTACCCGGACGGCGACCTGCTGGAAGCGGCGGACGGGCCCGGGTTCCTGCCGCCGGGCGGCCGCTGCAATCTCACCCTGCGACGCGTCACGGTGCCGGCCACGCCATGATGCGCGACACGCCATGACGCGCGAGCGAGATCCGGAGCCGGTGCCGACCGCGATGCCGCCGGCGATCCCCGGCGGGCGCGTCAGCGCGGCAGCGCAGTGGCCGGCGCTCGCCGGCTTCGTCGCGGCCGAGGCCCGCCTCCAGGAGGCGGTCCTGGCGCGCGGGCGCGTCACGGCCGGGCTCTACGAGTTCGTCCGGTTCGGGCTCAAGCAGGGCTGGGCCTGCCTGTTCGGCGGCCTGCTCCTGGCGCTCATGCTCGGCACGCGCCTCGTCTGGCCGGCCCACGCGCCCGTCGCCCGGTACGACGCGCTGTTCCTCGCCGCCCTCGTGCTCCAGGTCGCGATGCTGCGGCTGCGGATGGAGACGTGGTCGGAGGCCCGGGTGATCCTGGTCTTCCACGTCATCGGCACGGCCATGGAGATCCACAAGACCGCGATCGGCAGCTGGGTCTACCCGGAGGCGAACCTGTTCCGGCTCGGCGGCGTCCCGCTGTTCACGGGCTTCATGTACGCGGCGGTCGGCAGCTATCTCGCCCGCGTCTGGCGCCTGTTCGATTTCCGGTTCACGCGGCACCCGAGCCTGCGCCTGCTCGCGGTCCTGTCGGTGGCGATCTACGTCAATTTCCTCATCGATCATCGCGGCATCGACCTGCGTGTCGGACTCATCGCGGTCGCGGTCGCGGCCTTCGCCCCCGCGACCGTGTACTTCAAGGTCTGGCGGGAGCACCGCACCATGCCGCTCCTGCTCGGCCTGCTGCTCGTCGCGCTGTTCATCTGGTTCGCCGAGAATCTCGGCACACTGTCCGGCACGTGGCTCTACCCGAACCAGCGGCAGCACTGGTCCATCGTCCCGGTGGCCAAGCTCTCGTCCTGGTTCCTGCTGATGATCGTGTCCTACACGCTGGTCGCGCGGGTGAACGGCATCGCGACCTGGCCGGCCGTGCTGGCCGCGCCCGCGCGTCGGGAGCTGCCGATGGCCCGCGCGACCCATCTCGGCCTCGCGGCCGCGGTGATCGCCCTCGGCCTGCTGCTGCGCGTGCCGCACTGGGGCCTGCCGCTCGCGATCCACCATTACGGCGGCGGGATCCTGTGGGGGGCGATGCTGTTCCTTCTGGTCGCGGCCCTGCGACCCGGCAGCTGGGGCCTGCGCACCTGCCTGATCGCCGCCTTCGCGGCCGCCGCGCTCATCGAGAGCAGCCGGCTCGTCCACACGCCGGCCTTCGACGCCTTCCGGACGACCCTGCCGGGTCAGCTCCTCCTCGGCTCCATCTTCTCGCCGTGGAATCTCCTCGCCTACGGCGTCGGGATCGGCGCCGCCGCCGCGCTCGCGCTTTCCCTTCATCGTGAACGCAGGCGCGCCGCGTTGCCGGCTTGACAGAACAGGTCGCCCGGCAGACCCATCGGGTGCGGACTAACCCAAAGTTGGGTCCACCAGGAGAACCGGTTTTCGATGCGGATGCGCAACCTGACGCTGCGTCTCGGACGGGTTCTATGCGCAGCCGCGCTGGCGGCCAGCCTCGGCTCGGCCGCCCGGGCCGGCGATCCCGTCTATCCCGCGGGCTCGCGCTTCGGCTTCGACCCGCCCGCCGACATGTCGCTGTCGCGGCGCTTCTCGGGCTTCGAGCGGAAAGAGGGTGGCGCGACCGTGTCGGTCGTCGAATTGCCCGCGAACGCCTTCGCGGAGCTCGTCAGCGGCTTCACCGACGCCAACCTGCTGAGCCAAGGCTTCGCGGTCGAGAAGCGCGAGGAGGTCAAGATCGGCGACAACGAGGGCATGCTCTACACCGGTGAGCAGCCCGCCGATCCCGGCTCGTCCGCGCCGGCTATCCGGAAGTGGATCCTCGTGGTTGGCACACCGACCGTGACCGGGCTGATCATCGCCCAGGCGCTGCCCGACGCCGAGACCGAGGCCTCGATGCGCAAGATGGTGACCGGCGTCACCCTCCGGCCGGCCCTGTCGCTGACCCAGCAGGTCGACGCGCTGCCCTTCCGCATCGCCGACATGGCGGGCTTCCGGCCCGTGCGGGTGATGGCCGGCAACTCGGTCCTCCTCACCAGCGGCCCGAAGGACCAGATGCAGAATCTGGAACAGCCGATCCTCGTCCTCGCGCAGGCCGTGCAGCAGCCGCCCGGGGCCGAGCAGCGGGACGGCTTCGCCCGCGCCGCCCTGGCGTCCAATCAGACCCTCAAGGACTTCGTCATCGAGCGGGCGCAGAGCTACCGCTCGAACGGCGTCGACTGGCACGAGATCGTGGCCCGCGCCCTCGATCAGCCGACCAACCAGCCCGTCGTGGTCATGCAGACCATCCGGTTCGCACCGGACGGCTACGTCCGCGCCCTCGGCGTCGTGCGGCAGGATCAGCGCGACGGCGTCCTCGCCAAGTTCCGCCAGGTGGTGGACAGCGTGCAGGTCAAGTAGCGCGTCACCAGACCACGGCCTGCCCGTCGCGGCGCGGGTCGCTCGCGGCCACGTAGCCCTCGACGGCCGGATCGCCCATCCGCCAGATGAACTGGCCAGCGCCGAAATCCTGGTAGCTGTCCTCGATCACCTCGAGTTCGTGGCCGAGGGCCTTCAGGCGCTCCAGGGTCGCGCCCGGCATCGCCGCCTCGACGTTGATGTCGAGGCCCTCGTTCACCCGCCACCGCGGCGCGTCGCAGGCCGCCTGCGGGTTCTGGCCGTGGTCGATCATCCGCACCAGGGTCTGGACGTGCCCCTGCGGCTGCATGTTGCCGCCCATCACGCCGAAGCTCATCACCGGGGCTCCGTCCTTCGTGAGGAAGCCCGGGATGATGGTGTGGAACGGGCGCTTGCCGGGCGCCACCACGTTGGGGCTCTCCGGAACGAGCACGAAGCCGTAGCCGCGATTCTGCAGGGAGATGCCCCAGCCCGGGACGACCACGCCGGAGCCGAAGCCCATGAAGTTCGACTGGATGAAGCTCACCATCATGCCGGACTCGTCGGCCGCGGTGAGGTAGATCGTGCCGCCCGCGGGCGGCTTGCCCGGCCCGAAGACCTGGGCGCGATTCCGGTCGATCAGCTTGGCGCGCTCCGCGAGGTAGGCTGGGTCGAGCATGGCCTCCGGCGTCACCTCCATCCCGCGGGGGTCGGCGACGTACCGGTAGGTGTCGCTGAAGGCGAGCTTCATCGCCTCGATCTGCAGGTGCTGCGACTCCGGCCCATCGACCGGCAGGCCGCCGAGGTCGAACTGCTCGAGGAGGCCCAGCGCGATCTGCGCCGCGATACCCTGGCCGTTCGGCGGGATCTCGTGCAGCGTGTAGCCGTGATAGTCCTTCGCGGTCGGCGTGACCCATTCGGGGCGGAACGCCGCGAGGTCGGCGGCGGTCATCGCGCCGCCGTTGGCCCGCGCGTGCGCGGCGATCGCCTCGGCGATCTCGCCCCGGTAGAAGGCCTCGCCCTTGGTCTCGCCGATCAGCCGAAGGGTCTTCTCGGCACCCGGGAAGGTCACCAGCTCGCCGACATCCGGCGCCCGGCCCCGCGGCAGGAAGAACTCCGAGAAGCCCGGCTGGCGGGTGATCGCCTCGATCCGGGCCGCGGCCGCCCATTTCTGCTGGACCACCACCGGCGCGAGGTAGCCCCGCTCGGCGATGCGGATCGCGGGCTGCATCAGGTCGGCGAAGGGGAGGCGGCCGAAGCGCTCGCTCAGCGCCGCCCAGGCGGCGACCGCGCCCGGCACGGTGACCGAGTCCCAGCCGCGCATCGGCGGCCGCTCGCCGGCGCCGTACTTCTTCAGGAAGTAGTCCCGGCTCCAGGCGGCCGGCGCCCCGCCGGAAGCGTTGAGGCCGTGCAGCGCCTTCCCGTCCCACAGGATGCAGAAGGCGTCGGAGCCGAGACCGTTGCTGCACGGCTCGGTGACGGTCTTAGCGGCCGCCGTGGCGATCGCGGCATCGACCGCGTTGCCGCCGGCCTGGAGCATCTGGATGCCGGCCTGCGCCGCCAGCGCGTGCGAGGTCGCCACGCAGTTGCGCCCGAACATCGGCATCCGCAGCGACGGATACCCGGTCACCCAGTCGAACGGCTTCATCGCTCAGTTCCCGGTCTCGGCAGCCCACGCGCTCCCGCGGCACTTGGCATACAGGATATCCGGCCCCGGTGAAGGCGTGGCCGGGCATGCCCGCCAACGAAAAACGCGGGCCCGAGGACCCGCGCTTCGTGAACGTGATGCTGCCTTGCCGGGCCGCTCAGTAGGGGCGGCCGTAGAGCGGCGAGGTCGGGTCCAGCCGGTCGACGAAGGAGAGGTCGACGTTGCGGATCGCCGAGGAACGGGCGCCGATGAACGGCCCGTTGGTGATCGGATCCGGCAGGATGCCGCGGCCGAAGCGGTCCGTCGGGCCGTAGGGCGGGGTCAGCTGGTTGGACGCCGCGATCAGGTAGGGGTTCAGGGCCGGGTTGCGCGAGCCGCCGGCGCCCGGAACGTTCGAGGTCAGCGGCACGTTACCGGCATCGAGCCAGCTGCGCGGGCGCACTCGGATCGGGAGCGGCCGGCTGACCCGGTAGATCGGGCCGGGGACGTAGCCATCCTGAGCCTGGGCGGGCGCGGAGGCCAGGGCGCCGAGGCCGGTGGCGGCGACGACGCCGAGAAGGGCGATCTTGAGCGAGCGCATGGCCAACCTTGTCCTTGAGTGCCATCAGTATGGCGACCGAAGCTTAACAGTTCGCCGCCTTTGACGATAAGACGCTTGGGCGAGGCTGTTGTTCCGCCCTTATGGCTGAGCTTGTGCGTTTTGCCACACTCCGGCCTCATTTTTTATTTTGCGGCCGCCGGATTAACGATCCGACCCTCCCGGGAGGCTCTGTCGCGGCCGATGCCGGGCACGCGCCCGCCGGATCGGGCGCGACCGAGAAGGCCGCCGTCGTGGCGGCATCGGCGAGGTCGACGAGGCTCAGCGCGTCGAGCATGCAGCCGAGGGCCTGCGGCTCCGGCGGGCGCGCGAGGGGCGCGCAGAGCCATCCGTCGAGCTGGAAAGCCGTGTCGCGCGTGACGAAGCCGGTGCAGGTCCGCTGCGCGGGGCCCGCGAAGGTCACCTCCAGGGTCTCGACCGCACCGAACTTCGTGCGGATCTGATCGCGGGCGCCGGTCCGGGCCACCGCCAGGGCCGGCCGGTCGAGGGCCGGACCGTTCGCGGCGCGCCGGGCCATGAGGACGAAGAGCGTCGGCGGTGCGCCCGAGCGGGGCCCGCGGGTGAGCTGGACCCGCAGGACCGGCGCCTCGATCGCCGCGACGTCGCCCCGGATGAGGGTGTCCTCGCGCAGCCCGGTCCGCGGATCGACGCGGGCGGACACGCGCACCGGATCGAGCCCGGGTTCCGCGAGCCCGAACTGGGCGACCGAGGCCGCGGGCGGTGCCGGCGAGGCCTGGACCGACGGGACGAAGGCGGTCTCCGCGGCCGGCGGCGGCGCGGGCGCGGAGGTCGGGTTCTCGCCGGGCCAGCGGGGGAGGGCCCACAGGACGGCAATCGCCGCCGCGGCGAGGGCGATGCGCAGGCCGAGAGATCCCGGGGAGACCGGGGCGTCCGGCGCGCGCGCGGCCCGGCCGCCCGGCACGCCGAGCCCGATCCGATCGACGAGGGGCGCTGTTCCGGTCAGGGTCGTGCTCCGTGGCGGCGGGAGGCCGCGGGGTGGACGCCAGCGTCGCGCCGAAGGATTGAATTCCCTCTGCCGGCCCGAGACCGTCACCGGGTTTCCGGAGGCAGGGTGAATCGAGTGTTGCGCCGTCGGCGGCCTTGACAGCACGCGCCCTTGCGCGCCTTGCTCGACCCGGCCGTCGCCCCCACCTCCGCGGAGGACGGGGTCTGCGGCCGCGCCCGTTTGGCGGGCGCGTCCGGCACGAACGATCCTTCGGCCGATTGTACTGGCACAGGCGCGGCACCCGGATCGGTCGGGGTTTTCCGCGCGGAGACGAGAGATGGGTTACAAGGTCGCCGTCGTCGGCGCCACGGGCAACGTGGGCCGCGAGATGCTCGATATCCTGGCCGAGCGGGCTTTCCCCGCCGACGAGGTCGTGGCGCTGGCCTCGCGCCGCAGCCAGGGTCAGGAAGTCTCCTACGGCGACAAGACGCTCAAGGTCAAAACGCTGGACACGTACGACTTCTCCGACACCGACATCTGCCTGATGTCGGCCGGCGGCGAGGCGTCGAAGGAGTGGTCGCCCCGCATCGGCCAGCAGGGCTGCGTGGTCATCGATAACTCGTCGGCGTTCCGCTACGACGCCGACGTGCCGCTGATCGTGCCCGAGGTGAACGCCGACGCGGTGGTGGGCTTCACCAAGCGCAACATCATCGCCAACCCGAACTGCTCGACCGCCCAGCTGGTCGTCGCGCTGAAGCCCCTCCACGAGGCGGCCACGATCAAGCGCGTCGTCGTGTCGACCTACCAGTCGGTCTCCGGCGCCGGCAAGGAGGCGATGGACGAGCTGTTCAACCAGACCCGCGCCGTGTTCACCGCCGGCGAGATCAAGCAGGGCGGCAAGTTCACGAAGCGCATCGCCTTCAACGTCATCCCTCACATCGACGTGTTCATGGAGGATGGCTACACGAAGGAAGAGTGGAAGATGGTCGCCGAGACCAAGAAGATGCTCGACCCGAAGATCAAGCTGACGGCGACCGCCGTCCGCGTGCCGGTCTTCATCGGTCACGCGGAATCGGTGAACGTCGAGTTCGAGCAGCCGCTCACGGCCGAGAAGGCGACCGAGATCCTGCGCGCCGCCCCCGGCGTGCTGGTGATCGATAAGCGCGAGAACGGCGGCTACATGACCCCCCACGAGGCGGCCGGCGAGGACGCGACCTACATCTCGCGCATCCGCGAGGACGCGACGGTGGAGAACGGCCTGAACTTCTGGTGTGTCTCGGACAACCTGCGCAAGGGCGCGGCCCTCAACGCGATCCAGATCGCCGAGGTGCTGGTCAACCGCAAGCTGCTGAACCGCGCCAAGCGCGCCGCCTGAGACTGTTTCCTCTCCCGCTGGGGGAGGGGGCTCTGTCCGACGGATCCTCGGGACACGGTCCCGAGGATCCGTCACGGCTCGGGATCGTGACGCGGATCGGTGGTGCGGACCTTCCGTCCGCGACGTGTCCGCACTGCGTGCGCGGGCCGGCTGTTCATAGCCGAGAGGCTTCGCGGCCGCTCGTTGAGCGCCGCGACCATTCCGGTCATCGACGGCCGGAAGCGGGTCAGGCGTCACCGATATCCGCCTGCTGGTACCGACCGTCGCATCGTCCCGCTTCCGGCCGCCGCCGCGGTGCGGTTCCGTCGGGCACGCGGGCGCGAAATGGGCGGACTTCTCGCCGCTCGGTCCGGCTACGCCATGCCGAGGGCCTGCATGTAGAGCTCGAGGATCGCCTCCTGCTCCTGGCGCTCGCTGTGGTCCTGCTTGCGGATGCGCAGGATCGTCCGGACGGCCTTCGCGTCGAAGCCCCGGCCCTTCAGCTCGGCGAACACCTCCTTGATGTCGCCCATGATGCCGGCCTTCTCCTCCTCGAGACGCTCCAGGCGCTCGATGAACTGCTTCAGCTCGTCCGCGGCCACGCCCTCGGCCGACGAGACGTCGCCGCCGGGCCGCTGCGCGGCGGTGGGCATCGAATGGGCGTTCATGGGGCTCTCCCGAATGCACGGCGCGGTTGCGCCCTGGACCCGTGGTTAACGGGCGCGCCTTACCGGAAGCTTAGCCGATTCGCCGCCGTCCGGCCGCCGCATCAATGGTCCTTGATCAATGGTCCTTGGCCTGCGCGGCCGAGAAGCCCGCCTGCTGCTCCGCACTCGCCTCCGTCTGGAAGCGCGCCTTCCACTCGGCGTAGGGCATCCCGTAGACCGCCTCGCGGCTCTCGTCCTTGGTCAGCGCGACGCCCGTCTCGTCGGCGGCGTCCTTCAGCCAGTTCGACAGGCAGTTCCGGCAGAAGCCCGCCAGGTTCATCAGGTCGATGTTCTGCACGTCCGTCCGGTTGCGCAGATGCGCGACGAGGCGGCGGAAGACCGCGGCCTCGAGTTCCGTCTGGGTCCTGGGATCGATCTCGCTCATCGGTCGCAACTCTCTTCGGGTCGGGCGGGCCACACCCGATTTCGGGGTCGGCCCGGCGGAGATCAAGCCGCGAGCAGCGGGCGCAGCACGCGGGCGAAGCGCGCCGCCCACTCCGCTTGGCCGTCCGCGCCGGCGATCAGGTCCTGGCGGATCTCCACCAGGGCGTTCGCGAGGCCGCGCGCGGTGGCGTGGCGGTCGATCGTGTCGCCCGGCAGGCCGCCGCCGTAGGGCGCGTTGTCGCCGACGGTGAGCCCGGCCGGATCGGCCTCCAGCGCGCGGATCAGCGGGCGGGCGAAGCGGTCGTCCCGGTCGTACAGGATCCCGACCTGCCAGGGCCGCGCGATTCCGCGCCAGTAGGGCGTGAAGCTGTGCATGGTCAGGAGCACGGGCGGCCGGCCCGCAGCCTGGGCGGCGGCGATCGCGTCGTCGATGGCCGCGTCGAACGGCGCGTAGAACCGCGCGATCCGGGCCTGCTTCCCGGCCTCGTCGATCCGGGCATTGCCCGGCACGACGGCGCCGTCGGACAGGCGCATCACCAGCGTCGGATCGGCGCGCCCGCGATTCGGGTCGATGATGAGGCGGGAGAAGTTCGTCAGGATCGCCGGGGCGCCGAGCTGCGCCGCGAGGCTCCGCGTCACCGCCGCCGCGCCGATGTCGTAGGCGATGTGCCGGGCGTATTCCGACGCGGGCACGCCGAGCGCGATGTCCGGCGGCACGAAGTTCGAGGCGTGGTCGCAGGCGATGACGAGGCCGCAGGCGGGGTCGCCGGGGATGATCTCGCAGGGATGCGCGGGCGGGACGGCCGATTCTGTCTCCGGTCGGGTCACGGGGCTCCGAGGTCTTCAGAGAGGTCTTCAGATCTGTGCGAGGGCACCGATGGCGCTTGCCGTCGCGCGGCCGCTCGGGCAGATCACCTATCAAGGATCGTGCGCTCACGGCAAGAAACGGGCCCGCCGCCCAGGGAAGAAACGGGCGGGGATCGCGCGACACAATGGAGAGAGGAGCCCGTTCGACGCCATGACCGACACCGTTCCGCCCGTCACCGACGCGGCCACCCGGGACCAGCGCGCGCTCCTCGATTCGATCCTCACGGCCGCGATCCGCGCCGCCCATCCGGATCTCTGCCTGCCGCCGCACCTGCCGGAGCCGAGCCCGGGCCGCCTGATCATCCTGGCCGCCGGCAAGGCCGCGGGCAGCATGAGCGCCGTGGCGAGCCGCTTCTACCGGCAGAAGCACGGGCTGGGTGACGACCGGATCGTCGGCCTCGCGGTGGCGCGGCACGGCTACGGGCAGGAAGCGCCGGGGATCCACATGGTCGAGGCGGGCCACCCGGTCCCCGACGAGGCCGGCATCTCGGCGACCCGCGAAGCGCTGCGGCTCGCCACCGAGGCCGGGCCCGACGACGAGGTCCTGGTGCTGCTCTCGGGCGGCGGCTCGGCCAACTGGATCGCCCCCGCCGGCGACCTCACGCTGATCGAGAAGCAGGCGATCACCCGGGCGATGCTCCGTTCCGGCGCGCCGATCGGCGAGATCAACACGGTGCGCAAGCACATCTCGCGGATCAAGGGCGGCCGCCTGGCCCTCGCGGCCCGCAATGCCCGGCGCGTCCTGACGCTGGCGATCTCCGACGTGCCCTTCGACGATCCGGCGGTGATCGCCTCCGGGCCGACCATGCCCGATCCGTCGACCCTGGCCGATGCCCGGGCCATCTGCGAGAAGCGCGGCATCCCGCTGCCCGAGGAGGCGGTGCGCCTCCTGAACGACCCCAACAACGAGACGCCGAAGGCCGGCGATCCCGCCTTCGCCCGCGCCGAGTACCGCATCATCGCCCGGCCGATCGACGCCCTGAACGCCGCCGCCGAGGCGGCCCGCGCGGCCGGCTACGAGCCGATCCTCCTGGGCGCCGACCTGGAGGGCGAGGCCCGCGAGGTCGCGGCCGAGCACGCGGCCGAGGCCAAGCGCCACAAGGCGGCCGGCAAGCGCGTCGCGCTGATCTCCGGCGGCGAACTCACCGTCACCATCCGCGGCGAGGGCCATGGCGGCCCGAACCAGGAATACGCCCTGGCGCTGGCGGTCGCGCTCGACGGCGAGCCCGGCATCTTCGGCATCAGCGCCGACACCGACGGGACCGACGGCGGGCGGGGCCTCTCCACCGACCCGGCGGGCGGCCTCGTCGACCCCACGACCCTCGAACGGGCCCGGGCCGCCGGCCTCGACCCGGCCGCGATGCTGGAGCAGAACGACTCCACCGCCTTCTTCGCGGCCCTCGGCGACCTCGTGAACCCCGGTCCGACCTGTACCAATGTCAACGACTGCCGCATCATCCTCGTCAATTAGCTCTCGCGTCTCGGCGGCTCAGCTCCTCCCGGCAGTCACGGTCCTCGGCCTCGCGCTCCTCGGCGCGAGCCCCGCCCGGGCGGACCTGCGCCTGTGCAACCAGACCGCCAGCAAGGTCGGGATCTCGCTGGGCTACCGCGATCCCCAGGGCTGGGTGACGGAGGGCTGGTGGGATCTGGCGCCGAAGGCCTGCGAGACGCTGCTCAAGGGCGCGCTGGCGGCGCGGTTCTACTACGTCTTCGCGGTCGACTACACGCGCGGCGGCGAGTGGAGCGGCCGTTCGCTGATGTGCACCCGCGATTCGGAGTTCACGATTCGCGGCATCGAGGATTGTCTCGCCCGCGGCTACGACCGCAACGGCTTCTTCGAAGTCGACACCGGCGAGCAGAAGAGCTGGACCATCCAGCTCACGGATCCGAACCGGCCGGACGCGCCGGCGAAACCGTAATGTGAAGGCGGCGGCCGAGACCGCGGTCTTGACGCTGTCCGGCCCGAGATGCTCACAGCCGATCTGCGCTCCCTGAGCCAGATCTTTCAACCGCCGGCGCTCGACGCCGCGCGGCAACGAGAACACGGAGGAAATACGCTTGAAACGGTCACGCCGCACGAAGATCGTCGCCACCCTCGGTCCGGCCTCCGATTCGCCGGAGATGATCGAGCGGCTGTTCCGCGCGGGCGTCGACGTATTCCGGCTCAACATGAGCCACCTCCCGCGCGAGAAGCTGCCCGAGAAGGTGGAGGCGATCCGCACCATCGAGCGCGAGGCCAAGCGGCCGATCGGCATCCTGGTCGACCTGCAGGGACCCAAGCTGCGGCTCGGCACCTTCGCGGAGGGCGCCGCGATGATCGAGGCCGGTGCCACCTTCGTGCTCGACGGCGACCCGACCCCCGGCGACGCCGCGCGCTGCCACCTGCCGCATCCGCAGATCCTCGAGGCGCTGGAGCCGGGCCACGCCATCCTGGTCGACGACGGCAAGCTGCGGCTGACCGTGCTCGAGACGGCGCACAACCGGGCCGTGACCCGCGTCGAGGTCGGCGGCCGGATCTCGAACCGGAAGGGCGTGTCCCTGCCGCACACCGTGATCCCGGTGCCGGCGATGACCGACAAGGACCGGGCCGACCTCGATGCCGGCCTGAACGCCGGCGCCGACTGGATCGCCGTCTCGTTCGTCCAGCGGCCCGAGGACGTGGCCGAGGTGAAGAAGGTCTGCGCCGGCCGCGCCCTGGTGATGGCCAAGATCGAGAAGCCGCAGGCGCTGGCGCGTCTCGACGAGATCATCGAGATCTCCGACGGGCTGATGGTCGCCCGCGGCGATCTCGGCGTGGAGATGCCCCTGGAGCAGGTGCCGGGCGTTCAGAAGCGCATCACCCGCGGCGCTCGGCGCTACGGCAAGCCGGTGGTCGTCGCCACCCAGATGCTCGAATCGATGATCACCGCGCCGGTGCCGACCCGGGCCGAGGTCTCCGACGTCGCCACGGCGGTCTACGAGGGGGCGGACGCCGTGATGCTCTCCGCGGAGAGCGCCTCGGGCGCCCACCCGATCGGGGCGGTCGAGACCATGAACCGGATCGCCGAGCAGGTGGAGCGGGACGCGATCTACTGGTCGATCATCCGGGCGCAGAGCGCGACCCCGGACGAGACGGCCGCCGACGCCATCGCGGCGGCGGCGCACCAGATGGTCGACGCGCTGAGTCTCGACGCGATCATGGCCTGGACCAATTCCGGCTCGACGGCCCTGCGCCTGTCGCGCGAGCGCCCGAACGCCACCGTGATCGCCCTGACGCCGCGGCGCGAGACCGCCCGGCGCCTCGCCCTGGCCTGGGGCACGCACCCGATCGTCACCAAGGACGCCAGCGACGTGGACGACATGTCGTTCCGCGCCGCCAAGTTCGCCGTGCGCGAGAAGTTCGCCGCCGTGGGGGACCGGGTGATCGTCGTGGCCGGCCTGCCGTTCGGCACGCCGGGCGCCACCAACCTCGTGCGGCTGACCTTCATCACCCGCGAGCACGCCGAGAAGGCCTGACGCCACCGGGATACGAGAGCGGGACCGGCCGGCGTGTCAGTGCGCGACGGCCGGCTCCGGGCCGGCCGCGCCCGTCGCGCCGGCCAGCCGGGCCACCTCCTCGGTGACCCGATCGGCGGCGACGTACTGGAGCATGTGGCCGATGCCCGGCAGCAGCACCAGCCGCGCGCCGGGGATCGCGCGGGCCAGCGGCACCGCCTGCGTGTCGGCGCGGACGATCGGGTCCGCCTCGCCGGATATCACCACGGTGGGCACGCGGATCGCGCCGTAGCGCGGGCTCTGCGCCGCGAGGGCAAGCGGCAAACCGAGCAGGTCCTGGACGTTGGCGAGCAGCGTTGCGGGCCGCAGGACCAGGTCCGACCGCGCCAGGTCTGGGTAATCCGCACGCGGCGGTTGCGGCTGGAAGACCCGGCGCGCCGCCTCGGGCAGGTAGTGCTGCGCGATGGGCGGCCCGACCGTCCGGCTGAGCAGCCACGCCACCGGCGGGGTCACGGCGAGCCGCCAGTACCAGGGCAGATCGGGCATCCGGTCCGGCATGGGCATCGCCACCGGCGCCGCGAGGGCGAGGGCCGACACCCGGTCCGGGTGATCCAGCGCGAGGGCGAGGGCCAGGGCGCCGGCCCAGGAATGGCCGAAGACGAGCGCCGGGCCGACACCCATCCGTTCCAGCGCCTCCGCGATCAGTCCGGCCTGCGACGCGGGGGGCGCGGCGGCGTCGCCACCGATCCGCTCGCTCCAGCCGAAGCCCGGCCGGTCGAAAGCGATGACCCGGAAACCCCGCGCCGCGAGCCGGTGGCCGATCCCCTCCATCGGATCCGACGCGTTGGCCGAGGCGCCGTGCAGGAGCACGACGGGCGGTCCGTCGGCCGGCCCGTCCTGCAGGGTCGCGAGCCGGCCGCCGGTGACCGCCACGAACGGGCCTGCCGGCGGGTGGGCGGCGCCGACCCGCAGGGTGATGGCCAGCGTCGCCAGCGCGCCGGCCGCGAGGACGAGCCCGGCGAGGGCGAAGGGCAGGGCCAGGAGGGTGAGGAGGACGGCGGTCACCCGGCTCACAGGTCGCGGCCGTCGACCTCCGGAGTGAGGCGGTTGATCGCCTCGCCGATCTTCTCCATCTGCGGGTAGAGCGCCCGCGCCCGCCGGAAGGCGGCGAGCGCCCGCGCCTTGTCGTCGAGCGATTCGTAGATCCGGCCCATCGCGGCCCAGGCCTCGAAGTGGCGCGGCTCCAGCACCAGGGCCCGCTGCAGGTCCGCCAGGGCGTCGTCCTTGTCGGACAGGAGCCAGAACACCGTCGCGCGCCGGTTCCAGCCCTCCGACCAGTTCGGCTCGAGGGCGGTGACGCGGTCCATCAGCTCGGCCGCCAGGGGGAAGTCGTGTGCGGTGACCGCCTGCCGGGCGCGGTCGGTGAGGAGGTCGGCGGTCGGGCTGCCCGACCCGGCCATGCGCCGCTCGATCAGCCGGGCGATGCCCTTGGCCTCGGCCGGGTCCTCGCTGGCGCGGAGGCGGGCGAACAGGTCGTCGAGGCTCGGCGGCTTGGGGGCCGGCTTCCCCTCGGGAGCGGTGCGGCCGGGACGCCCGGTCTCCGGAGCCGCCCGCGCCGCCGGGATGTCCAGGGCGAGGCCCGACAGGCAGACCAGGGCGGCGAGGAGGCGGGTCGGCGTCATGCGGCCAGACTGTGCGCCGGCCCGGGATCCGTCAACGTGCCGCGGTGCCGCGCGCATGCGGAAACGGCCGCGCCCCTTCGGGTACGGCCGTCCCAACGTCGATCGTCGTCCGACCCGGCCTGACCGGGCGGAGCTGCCTCAGCCCTGGCGGGCCTTGAAGCGCTTCTGGGTCTTGTTGATCACGTAGACCCGGCCCTTGCGGCGCACGAGCTGGTTGTCGCGGTGGCGGCCACGCAGGGACTTGAGGGAGTTGCGGATCTTCATGGGTCTCTCGAGCCCGGAGGGCCGTCCGTTGTGTAGGGTGTCGGGAACGTGGTCACGAGGCTGGACGCGGCGTCGCGTCCGGCGATCACGGCTCACGCATCGCGGGATGGCGCGGCCATATCAGGATTCGCCCCCGGAAGGCAAGGCGCGACGGGCATCGAGCGGAGGCGGGGCGGCTCAGTGAACCCTGTCGAGATCCGGCACGGCCGGCGCGAGCACGAGCTGCCGGCCGATCTCGTGCAGCAGCACGTCGAGCAGCGGCTTCAGGCGCTCGAACCCCGGCTGGGGCAGGCCGTCCTCGGCGGCGTTGTAGAGGGCCAGGGCCATCTCGGCGACCCGGTCGATGCCGCCGGCGGCCACGTCGGTCGCGCAGAAGGCGGATTCGTCGAGGAAGCCGTCGCGGCCGCGCTCGGTCACGTCGATGACGATCCCGTGGGCCTCGCTGACGCCGCCCTGCGCGTCGAGGATGAAGCGGCCGCGCGCGAGGATCCACCGGACCTCGCCCGGCTCCGGCACGGTCCGGTACTGCGCGATGTACAGGCCGCCCTGCCGGCGGAGGTCGTCGAGGATCGACGCGATCCGCCGCTGATCCTCCGGGTGGATGCGGTCGAGGAAGGCCCCGAAAGTCGTCCCGCTGCTGCTCTTCGTTCGGGGCAGGCCCAGCATCGTCGCCGCGACGGGGTCGCACCGGAGAACATCGTCGGCGATGTGCCAGGTCCAAGTCCCGACATCCGACACAGCGAGCGCGCGCGCCACACTGCTGCCGCCCCGCCGCTTCGTGCGCACGCCGACGCCCACAGGCCCGATCTCCAGCCATTTTCAGGCGGTCTGCCCAGACCGCTTCGTTGGTCGACACAATACTGAGATCACGAATGCGGCACAACGCGCGAGTTCTGCAGGGCTGAGCTGTATCGCATCGGTATCGGCCGGATCAGGGACGATGGTAAACGCCGGTCAATATCCCCTTCGCGAGGACCTGACCGCGCATGGCCTCGATCAGCGCGCCGCGGCCCGGCGCCTCGGCAAGGGCGAGGGGCTGCCGCAGCGCGTAGATCTGGAAGAGGTATGGGTGCGGCCCGTGGCCGGTGGGCGGGTCCGGCGGCAGCCATTCCGCGCGCAGGAAGCTGTTCCGGCCCACGGCCTCCACGGTGCCCGCGTGGCCGGGACCCGGCAGCGCACCCTCCAACAGGCCGGCGGGTTCCGGCGGGACCGACCAGGCTATGAGATGGACCAGCGGCCGGGGCGTCGGGCTGCCCGCATCCTCCACGAGGAGGACGAGGGCGGCGGTGCCCGCCGGCAGCCCGCTCCAGGCGAGGGGCGGCGACACGCCCGCGCCGTCGGCCGTGAAGCGGGCGGGCAAGTCCGCCCCGTCGGCGAAGGCCGGGCTCGACAGCGTCACGGTCTCGGGCACGTCGGGGAAGTCAGCGCGGGACGTCGTCTTGTCCAGGCCCGCCTTCAGCCCCGACAGCGCCTCGCCGAGCACACCGGGAATCTTCTCGAGCATCGCCGCGTCCTCCGCCGCGATGGCAACGGCGGCGGACGCGACCGGTTCACGCCGACCGCTCGGCCGCGACCATGTAGTTCACCGCCTTGTCGCGGCCGGTGCGCCACCCGTCCGTCAGCGGGTTGTAGACGACGCCGACCGTGTCGGTGACGTCGAGGCCGCCGGCCCGGATCGCGCGGGCGAGCTCGTCCGGCGTCACGAACTTCTCCCAGTCGTGCGTGCCGCGCGGCAGCCAGCCGAGCACGTACTCGGCGCCGACGATGGCGAGCGCGAAGGAGCGCAGCGTCCGGTTGAGGGTGGCCCCGAACAGCATGCCGCCGGGCTTCACCGCCGCGCAGGCGGTCCGCACGAAGGCCGGCATGTCGGAGACGTGCTCGACGACCTCCATGATCAGCACCGCGTCGAAGCTCTCGCCGCCGGCGACCACCGCCTCGATGGTCTGCCCGCGGTAATCCACCGGCACCCCGGCCGCCTCGGCATGGGTTCGGGCGACCGCGACGTTCTGCTCGGCCGGGTCGAGCCCGGTCACCCGGGCGCCGAGACGGGCCAGCGGCTCCGAGAGAACGCCGCCGCCGCAGCCGACGTCGCAGATCGTCAGCCCGTCGAGCGGGAAGGGGGCTTTCGGGTCGCGACCGAAGCGCCGGCAGAGGGCGTCGCGGATGTAGGCGAGCCGCACCGGGTTGAACCGGTGCAGGACGCGCATCGGGCCGGTCTCGTCCCACCACGTGGCGGCGAGCGCGTCGAAGCGCGCGACCTCGGCGCGGTCGACGAACCCTTCCGTGACCCGGTCCGTGGCTGACCTGTCCATGCGTGTTCCGTCCTCATGCCGGCGGCCGGGATCCGCCGCGCGGTTTCGTGCCTGCATCGTGCTCGCGCTCTAGCACGGCGATCGCCCGGAAGTCGCCGCGGCGCGCGGGCGCCATGCTTGGCCGGTTGTTGACACTCCTCCGGGCCGCTTGTACCCGCCGGGCACCGTCCGGACGGGGCTGCAGCGGCCCGTCCAATCGCCACCGGGAACCCGCGACCGAGAGACCATGCCCCGTCTGGTGATGAAATTCGGCGGCACCTCCGTCGCCAACGTCGACCGCATCCGCAACGTGGCGCGCCACGTCGCCCGCGAGGTGGCGGCCGGCTACGACGTCGCCGTGATCGTGTCCGCCATGTCGGGCAAGACCAACGAACTGGTCGACTGGGTCAAGGACGCGAACCCGATCTACGATCCGCGCGAGTACGACGCCGTCGTGGCGTCCGGCGAACTCGTCACCGCCGGCCTCCTGGCGATCGCCCTGCAGAAGGACGGGCTCAAGGCCCGTTCCTGGCAGGGCTGGCAGATCCCGGTCGTGACGTCGGACGCGCACGGATCGGCCCGCATCGCCGACATCGACCCGAAGAATCTCGAGGCGGGCTTCGCCAAGGGCGAGGTCGCGGTCATCGCCGGCTTCCAGGGTGTCCACGACGAGACCGGCCGCGTCACGACGCTCGGCCGCGGCGGCTCCGACACCTCCGCGGTGGCCGTGGCGGCCGCGATCGGGGCCGAGCGCTGCGACATCTACACGGACGTCGACGGCGTCTACACCACCGATCCGCGCATCGTCCCGAAGGCCCGTCGCATGGAGCGGGTCACCTTCGAGGAGATGCTGGAGATGGCCTCGCTGGGCGCCAAGGTGCTGCAGGTCCGCTCTGTAGAGCTCGCCATGGTCCACCGGGTGCCGACCACGGTCCGGTCCTCCTTCGATCCGCCGGACGCCGCGCGCCCGGGCACCCTCATCTGCGACGAGGACGACATCGTGGAACAGCACATCATCACCGGGATCGCCTTCTCCCGGGACGAGGCGCAGATCACCCTGCGCAAGGTCAAGGACAGCCCGGGCGTCGCCGCCGCGATCTTCGGGCCGCTGGCGGATGCCAACATCAACGTGGACATGATCATCCAGACCGTGTCGGGCGACCAGTCGACCACCGACATGACCTTCACGGTGCCGTCCGCCGAGTACGAGCGGGCCCGGAAGATCCTCGACGAGGCCCGCGCGCAGATCGGCTACGCGCAGATCGAGGGCGCCACCGACGTGGTGAAGGTGTCGGCGATCGGCGTCGGGATGCGCAGCCACGCGGGCGTCGCCGCCAAGGCGTTCCGGGCGCTCGCCGAGAAGGGCATCAACATCCGCGCGATCACCACCTCGGAGATCAAGTTCTCCGTGCTGATCGACGCCGCCTATACGGAGCTTGCCGTGCGCACGCTTCACTCGCTATACGGCCTGGATCAGGCCTGAGCCTGGGACGCGGGTTCGAGCGGGGCGCGTGGTGTGAACTGAACAGTCACGGGCCGATCCGCCGATCCCAGAACGCCTCTGGGACCAGCGACCCGGTCCATCCGGCGCCGGCCGTCCCGGGTCTGGCGCCAAGGTTGCAGGGTGGTCGACGCCAAGGCCGCTCACCGACGCTGGAACGACGAACCGATGCCCGCTGCGCCCGGAGGCCCGCGCCTGCTGCTGCGCCGCCTCCGCGAAGCGATGGCGGAGCCGGTCAGCCCCCAGGCGCGCCTCGACCGCATCGTCGTCCTGATCGCCGCCAACGTGGTGGCCGAGGTCTGCTCGGTCTACGTGCTGCGCGACGACAACACCCTCGAGCTGTTCGCCACGGAAGGTCTGAACCGCGAGGCGGTGCACCAGACCCGCATGCGCACCGACGAGGGCCTCGTCGGCCTCATCGCGCGCACGGCGGAGCCGCTCTCGCTCTCGGACGCCCAGAACCACCCGGCCTTCTCGTACCGGCCTGAGACGGGCGAGGAGGCCTACCACGCCTTCCTGGGCGTGCCGCTGCTGCGCGCCGGCAACACGCTCGGCGTCCTGACGGTCCAGAACAAGACCTACCGCGTCTACTCCGAGGAGGAGATCGAGGCGCTCCAGACCACCGCCATGGTGCTCTCGGAGATGATCGCCTCGGGCGAGCTGGAGGGGCTCGCGCCGGACGCCGGCACCGCGGCCCGCCGCCCGGTCCTGGCCCGGGGCATCGCCCTCGCGGACGGCATCGGCCTCGGCTACGTGGTGCTGCACGAGCCCCGCGTCGTGGTGAAGACGCTGATCGCCGAGAACGTCGAGCGCGAGGTCGCGCGCCTCGACGCGGCGATCGAGGAGGTCCGCTCGGCGATCGACGCCCTGGTGGAGCGCGGCGACCGGATCGGCACGGCGGAGTCCCGCGAAGTGCTCGAGACCGTCCGGATGTTCGCCCACGACAAGGGCTGGCTCCGCCGGATGCGCGAGGCCGTGGGCTCGGGCCTGACCGCGGAGGCCGCGGTCGAGCGGGTCCAGTCGGACAACCGCGCCCGGATGATGCGGCAATCGGATCCGTACCTGCGCGAGCGGCTGCACGATCTCGACGACCTCGCCAACCGCGTCCTGCGCACGCTGATCGGCCCCGAGGCGGCCGGCGCCCTGGTGCTGCCCGAGAACGCCATCCTGGTGGCGCGCACCATGGGCCCGGCGGCGCTCCTGGACTACGAGGCCTCGACCCTGCGCGGCATCGTCCTGGAGGAGGGCGGTCCGACCAGCCACGTCGCCATCGTCGCCCGGGCGCTCGGCATCCCGGCTGTGGGCGAGGTCGAGAACGCCACCGCCCTGTGCGACGCCGGCGACGCGATCATCGTCGACGGCGTGGCCGGCGAGATCCATGTCCGGCCCGGTCCCGAGGTCGAGGCCGCCTACGCCGAGATGGTGCGCCTGCGCGCCCGCCGGCAGGAGCAGTACCGGGCGCTGCGCGACGTCCCGGCCCAGACCCGCGACGGCGTGCGCGTCGGCCTGCACCTCAACGCCGGCCTGCTGGTGGATTTCAGCCACCTGCAGGAGACGGGGGCCGAGGGCGTCGGCCTGTTCCGCACCGAGCTGCAGTTCATGGTGGCGCAGCGCATGCCGTCGGCGGCCGAGCAGGAGGAGCTGTACCGCAAGGTCTTCGCGGCCTCGGCCGGCAAGTCCGTCACGGTCCGCACCCTCGACATCGGCGGCGACAAGATCCTGCCCTACATGGCCAAGCTCGAGGAGGAGAACCCGGCGCTGGGCTGGCGGGCGATCCGCATCGGCCTCGACCGGCCGGCGCTGCTGCGCATGCAGCTGCGCGCCCTCCTGAAGGCCGCCGACGGCGACCCGCTCAAGATCATGTTCCCGATGGTCGCCACGGTGGACGAGTTCGTGCGCGCTCGCGGCATCGTCGAGCGCGAGAAGGCCTACCTCAAGCGCCACGGCTACCGGCTCCCGACCGATTGCCGCCTCGGCGCGATGATCGAGGTGCCGTCGCTCCTGTTCCAGATCGACGAGATCGCCAAGGAGGCCGACTTCCTCTCGGTCGGCTCGAACGACCTGATGCAGTTCCTGTTCGCGGTGGACCGCGAGAATCGGCGGGTCGCCGACCGGTTCGATCCGCTGAGCGTCGCGGCGCTGCGCGCGTTCCGTCTGATCGCCGAGCGGGCCAACGCAGCCTCCTGCCCGGTGACGGTGTGCGGCGAGATCGGCGGCCGGCCCCTCGACGCCATGGCGCTGATCGGCCTCGGCTACCGACAGCTGTCGATGTCGCCGGCCGCCATCGGCCCGGTCAAGGCGATGGTGCTGAGCCTCGACGCGGCCGCGATCGCCGCGCTGATCGACGCCGAGATGGCGCGGATGCACGACGGCGATTCCCTGCGCCCGGCGCTGACGGCCTTCGCGCACGCGCACGGCATCCCTATCTAAGCGCGAACGCGACCCTTGCCGAACATTCGGCCGGGGTTGTACGGCAACGCCACGACGATTTCGGTCGACGCGCCGCGGCTTCCGCTCTCGGACGGACGAGGCGTGGATTTGGGGGACGTCCTGCCGGGTCCTACACCCTCCAAGCCACGCAGCTCCGTCCCGCAGGACGAGACGCGCGCCCGGCCCGCAACCGCACGCGCAGACCTGCAGAAACACGGGCGATGATCCCCTTTCCCACCGAGCGCCTCGACGCCATCCTGGCGCGGCACGACATCGTCACCGCGCAGCTCGCCTCCGGCGAGATCGATCCCGAGACGGTGGTCCAGCTCTCCCGCGAGCTGTCCGACCTCGACCCGGTCGTGGCGGCGATCCGCGCCTACCGCGCCGCCCTGGAGAACCTCGCGGGCGTCGAGGCCCTGATCGACGAGCCCGGCACGGATCCGGAGATGCGGGCCCTCGCCGCCGAGGAGAAGCCGGAGGCGCAGGAGGCGCTCGAGGCCGCCCACCGGGGCCTCCAGCTGCTGCTCCTGCCCAAGGACGCCGCCGACGAGAAGAGCGCGATCCTGGAGGTCCGCGCCGGGACCGGCGGCGACGAGGCCGCGCTGTTCGCCGGCGACCTGTTCCGGATGTACGCGAAGTACGCCGAGTCGAAGGGCTGGCGGGTCGAGGTGATCTCCGAGAGCGAGGGCACGGTCGGCGGCTTCCGCGAGGTCGTGGCCGAGGTGAAGGGCCGGGGCGTGTTCGCCCGCCTCAAGTTCGAGAGCGGCGCCCACCGGGTCCAGCGCGTGCCCGACACCGAGACGCAGGGCCGGATCCACACCTCCGCCGCCACCGTCGCGGTGCTCCCGGAGGCCGAGGAGGTCGACATCCACGTCAACGACGCGGACCTGAAGATCGACACGATGCGGGCCCAGGGCGCGGGCGGCCAGCACGTCAACAAGACGGAATCGGCGATCCGGATCACGCACCTGCCGACCGGCATCGTGGTCTTCGTCCAGGAGGAGCGGTCGCAGCACAAGAACCGGGCCCGTGCCATGGCGCTCCTGCGGGCGCGGCTCTACGACGCCGAGCGCAGCGCCAAGGATTCGGCCCGGGCGGCCGACCGTAAGGCGCAGGTCGGCTCCGGCGACCGCAGCGAGCGGATCCGGACCTACAACTTCCCGCAGGGCCGCGTGACCGACCACCGGATCAACCTGACCCTCTACAAGCTCGAGGAGGTGATGGCCGGGACCGCCCTCGACGAGGTGGTGGACGCCCTCATCACCGAGCACCAGGCGGAATTGCTGGCCGCCGAGGGCATGGCCTGATCCGCGCCGTGACGCCGGACGTGATGCAGGACCTGACCCGCCGCGAGGCGCTGCGCGCGCTGACGGCGCGCCTGCACGCCGGTGGCGTCGCCGAGGCGACGGGCGATGCCCGGTTCCTGCTGCTCGGCCTCCTCGGCCTGGAGACCCGCGACCTGCTGATCGAGGGAGATCGCCGCGTCGGCGCGGCGGGTGCGGCCGCCCTCGCGGCGGCGCTGACCCGGCGGCTCGCCGGCGAGCCGGTCGCCCGCATCCTCGGCGCCTGGGAGTTCTGGGGCCTGCCGTTCCGGCTGGGCCCCGACACGCTCGTGCCGCGCCCGGACACCGAGATCCTGGTCGAGGTCGCGCTGGCGGTGCGGCCCGAGCGCGCCGCGCCGCTCCGCTGCCTGGACCTCGGGACCGGGACGGGCTGCATCCTGACGGCCCTCCTGTCCGAGCGGCCGCGGGCCACCGGCGTCGGGCTCGACCGCTCCGAGGGGGCCCTGCGCGTCGCCCGGGACAACGCCGTCTTGAACGCCGTCGACGACCGGGCGCGCTTCGTCGCCGGCGACTGGTGCGACGCCCTGCGAGGCCGCTTCGACCTCGTGGTCTCGAACCCGCCCTACATCGCCCGCGCCGTGATCGCGACCCTGGAGCGCGAGGTCCGCGGCCACGACCCGGAGGCCGCCCTCGACGGCGGCACCGACGGACTCGACGCCTACCGGCGGATCTTGGACGGCGCGGGCGCGCGTCTCGCCCCGGGCGGCCTGCTCGTGCTCGAGATCGGCTACGATCAGGCGGCGGCCGTCACGGAGCTCGCGCGCGCCGCCGGCTATCGCGAGCGCGGGCTGACCCGCGATCTTGCCGGTCATGACCGAGTCCTGTGTTTCGACCGGCCGGAGGGTCTTTTATCCGGCCACAGGGATGCCTAAGTCTGGGTCGACCATCCCGGCACCGAAAAATTGCTTGTTGCATCAACCGGGGAACGCTAGAGTCGGCTTGAAGATCGCGAACCGTCCGTTAAGACGGACGGCTGTAAGGTCGGTGGTGACCATGGGTCGCCGATTGGTTCGCTGATCCCCCTAACTCGTCGAACCAGAACGCGCCGGTGCCAGCGCGGCGGTACGACACATTCGAACCTGACAATCGACTGAGGATCGGCGGCCTTCACCGGGCGCCCGGTTCGAAGGGTGGTCAGGCAGACGCGCGGACCGAAGAGCGGTCCCACGCGCGGCGCCGCCGGATGCGCTTGGCCGGTTCGCGCCACGAGATCCGCCCGGGCGCCTCCGTAGACAGTCGTTTGCGTGAACGAGGGTCATAACAGACCGATGAGACCAAACCAGAATCGACGGATGCGCGGCCGGAACCGGCCGAAGGGTCCGAATCCGCTGACGCGCTCCTACGAATCCAACGGTCCCGACGTCAAAATCCGCGGCACCGCGCAGCACATCGCCGACAAGTACGCGCAGCTCGCGCGGGATGCCCTTGCCGCCGGCGATCCGGTCGCCGCCGAAAACTACTTTCAGCACGGCGAGCACTACTTCCGTATTGTCTCCGGTGCGCAGGACCAGAATCGACCGGCTAACACCGGTGGCTATGCCAGTCGTCCCTACGACGACGACATGGACGAGGGCGACGACGACGCCCAGGGCAATGGCGGGTCGCAGAACGGTCACGCCTATAACGGCTACGACGACAACGATCCCGGCCAGCAGCCGCAGCCCTACGAGAGCCGTCCGGAGGGGAATCAGGACGGCCGCCAGGGCCGCGACCGGTTCCAGAACCGCGACCAGCGCCGGTTCGACAACAACGGCCGTCCGGACTACCGGCGCCAGGACCAGCCGCGTCAGGATTATCAGCGCCAGGACTACCAGCGGCAGGATTATCGCCAGGAGAACCGGCAGGATCGTCAGGACCGCCAGGATTACGGCCGTCCGGACTACCGCCAGGAGCGGCACGAGGGCCGGCCGGATCGCCAGGACCGTCCGGACAATCGGCAGGATGGCCGCCAGGACGCGCGTCTGGACAACCGTCAGGACAATCGCGGCGACCAGGGCCGCTACGAGAACGGGCGCGGCGATGCCCCGCGCGCCGAGGCCCGGCAGGAGGCCCGTCCCGAGGCTCGCCCGGAGCGGGCCCCCCGCGCCGAGGCCGCGCCGCGCCGCGAGCGCCGCCGCGAGGCCGCGCCCGCCGCGGAGGCCGAGGAGCCCACGGGCCTGCCGGCCTTCCTGATGGCCCCTGCGCGCCCCGCGCCCGCGGTCGAGCCGTCGAGCGCTCCCGAGCCCGAGGCGGCGGCCGACGAGGCTCCGGCCGCCAAGCCCCGCCGCCGTCGGCGCCCGCGCTTCGAGAGCGCCGCGGACGAGGGCGGCGCCACCACGCCGGCGGCGGACGTGCCGACCGAGTGATCCGACATCGCGGATGACGTCGAAGCGAGGCCGTTCCGGGGAACCGGGACGGCCTTCTTCATTCGCGGCTCAGCGCACCGGCTGTCGCGCGGCCTTCCAGTCCGGATAGCCGTGCATCCGGTGGATCAGGCGGCGACGCCGCGCGATCTCGCCGAACGGCGCGATCTCCCAGTCCCAGGTCTCCGGCGCGGGCGGGACCGCGATCCCGAACAGGAGATCGGCGCTGTCGACGGTCCGGCCGGCCCGATCCTCCTCGCGCTGCACCGTGTCGGTGATGAGACAGACACGCTCGACGCGCGCCGCGAGGGTATCCAGGGCCGCCAGATGGGTCGCGACGAGGTGCGCGCCGAGCCGCGGCGGTGCCTCGTGGCCCCGCGCCTCGTGGGCGTCGATCGGGACGAGCGGGATCTGCGACAGCAGGTTCGCCGAGACGATCAGATCGGCGTCCGCGCAGAGGTCGGCCCAGGCCCCCGCGAGACCGGCGCTGATCTCCGCGGTCGCCAGCGCGACGTTCGGGACGCGGCGGGCGGCGAGGCGCGCCGGCCAGGGATGGACGGCGTCCACGAGGCTGACCCGGTCGAACCGGCGGGCGAGGGCGTCGAGCGGCACGTCGTCGAGCAGGCCCGAGCCCAGCACCACCGCGTGCCGGCGCTGCCGGGTCGCTTCGGCCGCCGCCGCGATCACGGACCGGGCCCGCGCGAGGTGCGGCGCCCAGGCCGCCCGGCAGCGGCGTGAGCGGGCGTGGAGCAGGCCGCTCTGTCGGACATAGCCGAGCCGGCGCAGGGGCAGCGGCGCCGGGTTGAGGACGGACAGGGTCCAGGCGAGGAGCATCGCCGGGCGGCTCAGCCCTCGTCGGCGGACGCCGCCCGGCCCGGCGCGCCCCGGTAGCCGGTCGCCAGGACGTAGAGCTCGCTCGAATCGGCCCGGCTCGCGGCGGGCTTGACGTGCCGGACCGTGGCGAAGTCGCGCTTCAGGTCGGTGAGCAGCGCGCCCTCGGTGCCGCCCTGGAGCACCTTGGCGAGGTAGGCGCCCCCGGGGCCCAGGATCTCGCGGGCGAACTCCGCCGCCGTCTCGGCGAGGCCGATGATCCGCAGGTGGTCGGTCTTCTTGTGGCCGGTGGCGTTGGCGGCCATGTCGGACATGACGAGGTCGGCGGGGCCGCCGAGCATGCCGGTCAGCCGGTCAGGCGCCTCGGGATCGAGGAAGTCCAGGGTGATGAACTCGACCCCGGCCATCGGCTCGATCTCCAGGAGATCGATGCCCACGACGCGGCCCGTCGGCCCGACCACCCGCGCGGCCACCTGCGACCAGCCCCCCGGCGCGGCGCCGAGGTCCACGATCTTCTGGCCGGGCCGCAGGAGCTTGTAGCGCTCGTCGATCTCCAGGAGCTTGTAGGCCGCCCGCGACCGGTAGCCCTCGCGCTTGGCGCGGGCCACGTAGGGATCGTTGAGCTGGCGCTCGAGCCAGCGCTTCTGGGACAGGGTCCGTCCGCGGCCGGTCTTCACCCGCTGCTTCAGTTCGCCTCGGACACCGCCGCCGGAACTCGCGCCGCCGCGCCGGTCGCTCATCGCGCCGCCCTCATCGGACCGCCTTCCGGTTCCAGACCCCGTCCTCGCGCATCATGTTCATCAGCAATCCTTCGCGCAGGCCGCGATCGGCGATGCGCAGGCGCTCCGAGGGGAACGCCCTGCGAATCGCCTCGAGGATCGCGCAGCCCGCGAGCACGAGATCGGCGCGGTCGCGGCCGATGCAGGGGTTGTCGGCGCGCTGCTCCAGGCGCGTGTCGAGCAGGTCGTCGATCGCGGTCGAGACCGCGTCGTCGCTCATCCACAATCCGTCCACGCGCCGCCGCTCGTAGCGGGCGAGCCGCAGATGCATCGCCGCGATGGTCGTCACGGTCCCGGAGGTGCCGAGCAGGTGAAAATGCGGCGCCGTCGCCGCGGGCGCGGCGCGGAGCGCGAATGCCGAGAGCTTCTCGGCCACCTCCTCGACCATGCCCTCGAACATGCGCCGGGTGACCTCGGCGCCGCCGTGGCGCTCGGCGAGCGTGACCACGCCGACCGGCAGCGAATCCCAGGCCCGGATCCGCAGCGTCGGGTCGGTCGACGGGTTGGCGGCCGCCCCGTCCAGCCACGCGATCTCGGTCGAGCCGCCGCCGATGTCGAAGATGATGACCGATTCGGCCAGCGGGTCCGCGAGCGCCGCGCAGCCGGTGACCGCGAGATACGCCTCCGTCTGCCGGTCGACGATCTCGAGGTCGAGGCCGACGCCGCGGCGGACGCGCTCCACGAAGGCGGCGCCGTTCACCGCGAGGCGGCAGGCCTCCGTGGCGATGATCTTGGCCCGCTGCACCCCGCGGGCCTGCATCTTGGCCCGGCAGATCCGCAGGGCCTCCACGGTCCGCTCGATCGCCGCCTCGCTCAGGCGGTCGGACGTGCCGAGGCCCTCGCCGAGGCGCACGATCCGCGAGAACGCGTCGATCACGCGGAAGCCGCTGAAGGTCGGCTCCGCGACCAGCAGGCGGCAATTGTTGGTGCCGAGGTCGAGCGCCGCGTAGGCGGCGCGGCGGCGCTCGCGGCCCGGCACGGGGGCTTGCGTCTGGAGCGGCACCGCGCCGGTCTGGATTCGGGACGGCGCGGCCGCGGCGGTCTCGTCCCTCATCGGCGCGGCCGTCGATCCTTCGGGTCGGCCCTGAGCAGCGCGCTCGGACTCTGTTGAACTGCGACCCTACAGGCTCGGCGGGGAACTGCAACGCCCCATCGCGGTCGCGCTCAGGCGACGGCCTTCATCGCGCTGGCCCGGCGCGGGATCGGCCGCAGGAGGCTCTTCACCTGCGAGTAGGGGCGGGGCCGGTTGATCACCTCGTCCAGCCGCGACCACAGGGTCTTGGGCGAGAACGGCTTGGCGATGATCTCGTTGACGCCGAGCGCTACCGCCCGGTCGACCACGTTCCGGCGGGGCTGGGCCAGCATCAGGATGATCGGGATCGTGGGGCAGGGGGAGGTGGTCGGGGTCCGCGCGAGCCGGATGAACTCCTCGCCCGACAGGATCGACAGGTCCCAGTCGATGATGCTGATGTCGGGCTTGCTCTCGGCGAGCACGCCCAGCGCCTCGGCCCCGTCCGGCGCCTCCAGCACACGCTTGATGCCCACGCGCATCAGCATGTCGCGCACGATTCGGCGGATGTAGAGACTCTCGTCGACCACAAGAGCGGAGAGATCGGGGAAAGTCGGTGTCGCGATCATGGCCGGCCGGTTCTGCGGGGCGCGGGGCCGAGTCTAGCCGGACAGCCTTTGCGTTTCGCTAACGCCTTCCCTCGAATGAGAAAGGGCCGGCCCGGGAGCGGGGGCGGACTCCGTTGTTTGCCGCAAGAAAGTAACGAAACGGGCGCCTCTGAGCCAAGAAGGTCCTTGCGGTCAAGGCCCGATTGCGTCAGGACTGGGGCGTTATTCTTGGTTACCGCGACCTGGGGTAATGATAGTGCGGGGCGTGGGCTGTCTGGGATGGCGCGCACGCGGTATTCGAGACAAGGGCGGCGGACGGTTTTTGCGAGCTTTCTATGGGACGTGGTCGTGATTTCAGAGGGCCGCAGAAGCGCGGCTTCGACGAGAGTGGCGAGCCGAGATGGCCTGATCAGGCTCCCCCCAGCGGCGGATACGGCGGCGGCGGTTTCGGCGGTGGCGGCGGTGGTTTCGGCGGGGGCGGTTTCGATCGCGGCCCGTCGCGTGGCGCGGCTCCCGTCGCGTCCGGACCGGAGCGCGATGCGACGGTCAAGTGGTTCAACAAGGAGAAGGGCTTCGGCTTCGTCGAACTCGGCGACGGTTCGGGCGATGCCTTCCTCCACATCCGCGCTGTCGAGGCGGCCGGCCACGACGATCTGATGCCGGGCACCCGGCTGACGGTCACGACGGCCCAGGGTCAGAAGGGCCCGCAGGTCACGAGCGTCACCAGCGTCGACACCTCCACGGCCGAGGCGCCCGCGCCCCGGCGTGAGTTCCGTCCGCGCACCGGCGGCTTCGGCGCCGGGGCCGGCGGCGGCTACGGCGACCGCGATCGCGGTGGTTACGGCGGCGGCGGTGGCGGCGGCTACGGCGGCGGCGGTGGTGGCGGCGGTGGCCGTTTCGCCAGCGGCCCGTCGGTCGAGATGAGCGGCACCGTGAAGTGGTACGATCCCGCCAAGGGCTTCGGCTTCGTCTCGGTCAACGACGGCGGCAAGGACGTGTTCGTGCACCGCTCCGCGCTGTCCCGCGCCGGTCTCGATTCGCTCGCCGAGGGCCAGCAGGTCACGCTCGGCGTGGTCGAGGGCCAGAAGGGTCGTGAGGCCCAGAGCATCAACGTCGAAGATTGAGGAATTCGCGGCGGTCTCTTTGCCGCCGCGTTCCGCGAAGATCATGAGGCGGCGGCTCCGAGCGGGGCCGCCGCCTTTCTCGTTCGGGGACGATCGATGCGCCGCCTTGTGCTGTCCACGGCCCTGGTGCTGCTCGCGGGAACTGCGCGAGCGGAGGACTTCACGGGCTTCTACGCGGGGATCAACGCCGGCTACGGCTGGGGACACGCGCGCGACGGCCGCGCGGTCGGCCCGGCACCCGGATCGGCCGCGGCGTTCAGCAAACCCGATCCCGGGGCCGATCTGCCGCCGAGCGCGCGGAATGCGGCCGTGGCGATCCGCAGGCCGAGCCGCGACGGTGCGTCGGGAGCCGCCGGCCCGTAGCGCTGGGCTGCGAGCGTCGGATCCGACCTCGGGACGCGCCGCTTTCCGGCGTCCTAAACGCCTCTTTTCACACTGGAATCGTTCCGGAACATAGGCGTTGCGCGGCGGCCCGGACCGCTGGTACGTCGCGCCATGGGCTCACGGGAACGAGGGATGGCGCCATGAGCGCCCGCGCCATGCCGACGCTGGCCGACCGCGCGGCGGTCGCCGGCCGGGTACTGCTCGCGATCCTCGGCGGTTACGCGGTCGCCGCCCTGTCGAGCGCGCTGCTGGCCCTGGTTCTTCCCTTCCCGCGGGCCGAGGCGGTCTCGGCCGGGACGCTGGCGAGCTTCGCGATCATGGCGGGGGCGGCGATCTGGGTGTTCGCGGCCCGCACGCTCGGCCGGGCGGCCGTCGTCCTGGGCCTGACGGCGCTCCTGCTGACCGGTGCCCTGTGGCTCGCCGGCGCCTTCGCGCACGGGGCGGCCGCGTGAGCCGGGCGCGGAGTGTCCGCCAGGCGATGGCGTGGCTGCACACGTGGTCCGGCCTCGTGGTCGGCTGGGTGCTGTTCGCGATCTTCGTCACCGGCACCGCCAGCTATTACCGCACCGACATCTCGCACTGGATGCGGCCCGAACTGTCCGCGACCGCACCGGATCCCGCCGCAGCGGCGACGCGGGCCGGGGCGTTCCTGCGCCGGACCATGCCGGACGCGGCCGGATGGTCGGTCAAGTTGCCGAATGCCGAGACCCCGGCCGTCGAGGTCTACTGGTGGCCGCGTCCGGGTGGCCCGTTCCACCACGCGCTCCTCGATCCCGCCACGGGCGAGCCCGCGCGCATCCGCGACACGCGCGGCGGCGACTTCCTCTACCGATTCCACTTCGAGCTGAGCCTGCCGCCGATCTGGGGTCGCTGGATCGTCTCGGCCTGCGCCATGGTCCTGCTGATCGCGCTGATCTCCGGGATCGTGACGCACCGGCGCATCTTCGCCGACTTCTTCACCTTCCGGCGCGACCGCTCGGCGCAGCGCGGCTGGCTCGACGCCCACAACGTGGTCGGCGTCCTGGCGCTGCCGTTCCACCTGATGATCGTCTACACGGGCCTCGTCACCCTGTCGGCGATGCTGATGCCCTGGGGCATGAAGGCCGTCTACGGCGACGACGTGCTGCGCTACTACGCCGAGGCCGGCCTGGCGATCCCGGGCGCGGCCCCGGTCGGGCGCCCCGGCACGCCGCTGCCGCTCGGCGAGATCGTCGCCCGCGCGACGGCCGCCGGGGGCGAGGTGCCCGAGGTGGTGCTGGTAACGCGGCCGGGCGACGCCGGCGCCACCGTGACAGCGTATTTCGAGGAGCCGCACGGGCTCGCGCACCTGCACCCGCAGATCGCCTACGCGGCCGATACCGGTTGGGAGATCGCCCGGGTCGGCGAGGCTGGCGCGGCGACCCGGACCGGGGCCGTGATGGTGGGGCTGCACGAGGCGCATTTCGCCGCCGCCCCCCTGCGCCTCCTGTTCTTCCTCTGCGGCGTGATGGGTGCCGCCACGGTCGCCAGCGGCCTCGTGCTCTGGACCGTGGCCCGGGCGCCGAAGGGCGCGGATCCCGAGGGTTTCGGCCTGCGTCTCGTGCGGTTCCTCAACCTCGGCACCATCGCGGGTCTGCCGGTGGGCCTCGCCGCGTATTTCCTGGCGAACCGGTTGCTGCCCGACGGGCTCGGGGCCCGGGCGGACTGGGAGGTGCGCGCCTTCTTCGCCGCCTGGCTCGTGGCCGCGCTCGCGGCGTCCCTGTACCCGCGACGGCGCGCGTGGTCGCTCGCCCTGGCGGTGCCGGCCTGCGCCTTCCTGGCGATCCCGCTGGTGGACGTGATCCTCATCGGCCAGCAGCGCTTCCTCGCCTTCGACGCCGCCATGGCGGCCGTCGGCCTCGCGCTCGGCCTCGCGGCCCGGCTGGCCACGCGGCGGGGCGTGGCCGCGGCCCGTCCGGCCAAGGTAACCCTGTCCCGGACGGTCGAAGCATGACAGCCGCCGCGCTGATCCTCAGCCTGCTCCTGAGCTTCTCGGGCTTCGCGGCCCTGGCCCTCAGCCTCGACCGGCACCATCGGGCCGCCTACCGCGTCGGCGTGCCGAAGGCGCGGGTCGGCAGCCTGCGGATGGCGGGCTGGTGCGGGCTCGGCCTCTCGTTCGCGGCGGCCGTCGCGGCGGGGGGCTGGAATTTCGGCCCGGTGCAGTGGGTCGGATCGCTGACGGGCTCCGCCCTCGCCGTGGTGGCGATCGTCGCGTACCGGCCCACGTGGCTGCGGAACGCGGCCCTGGCGGCGCTCCCGCTCGCTGCGGCGTCCGTTCCGCTGGCCCTGCTCGGCTGAGGAACGGCGCGCCGATTCGGCACATCATCGATTCGGCCGGTCGCCGGGTCCGGCCGATCGTCGCCCGGCGGCCGGCCGGACGGTGCCGGAGACGAGGCACTTTTGCCCGCTCGCGGTGATGCCGGGAAGCGCGTAGGATCGGCGCACTCGCGCACTGGCCAAAAGTCCACCTTGATTCGGCAGGCCAAAAGCCATTGGCTGCGAACAGAGCGGAAGCGGATGCGGCCCCCAGATTCGGTCGCCCGAGCGCCAGCTTAAGCCCAAGAGCCGCGGTTCGCGAGGCCGGGGCCCACGGAGGGAACACAGCGATGAACAAGCCGGAATTCCTCGGCGACTCGAAGGTCAAGTCGCCCTTCTCGGCCCGCTACGACAACTTCATCGGCGGGCAGTGGGTCGCCCCCGCGGCCGGTCGCTACTTCGAGAACACCTCGCCGATCACCGGTAAGGTGGTGTGCGAGGTCGCTCGCTCCGACGCCCAGGACGTCGAGAAGGCCCTCGACGCCGCCCACGCCGCCCGGGAGGCCTGGGGCCAGACGGCGCCGGCCGAGCGCGCCCGCATCCTCCTCAAGATGGCCGACCGGATGGAGGAGAACCTCGATCTGCTCGCCCTGGCGGAGACCTGGGACAACGGCAAGCCGATCCGCGAGACGACCCACGCGGACATCCCGCTGGCGATCGACCATTTCCGCTACTTCGCCGGCTGCGTGCGGGCGCAGGAAGGCTCGATCTCCGAGATCGACCACGACACGGTCGCCTACCACTTTCACGAGCCGCTGGGCGTCGTCGGTCAGATCATCCCGTGGAACTTCCCGATCCTGATGGCGGTGTGGAAGCTCGCCCCGGCCCTCGCCGCCGGCAACTGCGTGGTCCTGAAGCCCGCCGAGCAGACCCCCGCCTCGGTGCTGGTGCTGGCCGAGATCGTCGGCGACCTGCTGCCCCCGGGCGTGCTGAACATCGTCAACGGCTTCGGCCTCGAGGCCGGCAAGCCGCTGGCCTCCTCGCCGCGGATCGCCAAGATCGCCTTCACGGGTGAGACGACCACCGGCCGCCTCATCATGCAGTACGCGTCGCAGAACCTGATCCCGGTGACGCTGGAGCTCGGCGGCAAGTCGCCGAACATCTTCTTCGCCGACGTGGCGAACGAGGACGACGACTTCCTCGACAAGGCCCTCGAGGGCTTCACGATGTTCGCCCTCAACCAGGGCGAGGTCTGCACCTGCCCGAGCCGCGCGCTCGTGCACGAGTCGATCTACGACCGGTTCATGGAGCGCGCGGTGAAGCGCGTCGAGGCGATCACGCAGGGCTCGCCGCTGGATCCGGCCACGATGATCGGCGCCCAGGCCTCGGGCGAGCAGATGGAGAAGATCCTCTCCTACATCGACATCGGCCGGCAGGAGGGCGCGCAGCTGCTCACGGGCGGCGAGCGGAACGTCAAGGACGGCGAGTTCGCCGAGGGGTTCTACGTGAAGCCGACCGTGTTCCGCGGCCACAACAAGATGCGCATCTTCCAGGAGGAGATCTTCGGGCCGGTCCTGTCGGTCACGACCTTCAAGGACGATGCCGAGGCGCTCTCCATCGCCAACGACACGCTCTACGGCCTCGGCGCCGGCGTCTGGACCCGCGACGGGACCCGCGCCTACCGCTTCGGCCGGGCGATCCAGGCCGGCCGCGTCTGGACGAACTGCTACCACGCCTACCCGGCCCACGCGGCCTTCGGCGGCTACAAGCAGTCCGGCATCGGCCGCGAGACCCACAAGATGATGCTCGATCACTACCAGCAGACCAAGAACATGCTGGTCAGCTACTCGGCCAAGAAGCTCGGGTTCTTCTGAGTTTCTTCCCGGGTCAACCCCCGAGACAACTTCAGCCCCGGCCGCAAGGCCGGGGCTTTTTCGATCCCGGACCCGGTGACCATGCACTCCGCGCTCCGGAGGGCGCAGCAGTGGAAACCGGCCGGCGCGCACGCATATTCAGGCATCGACCGGGAGGATCGCATGAGTTCGGAGCAGAGTGTGGACGCCAATGTCGCCGAGCAGGCCGGCGCCGACGGGACGCCGCTGCGGGTCACCGCAACCCCGGCGGCCCTCGCGCTGATCGACGAGCTGCGGGGCGAGTACGGTCCGGTCATGTTCCACCAGTCGGGTGGCTGCTGCGACGGCTCGTCTCCCATGTGCTATCCCGTCGGCGATTTCCTGGTGAGCGACGGCGACGTCCATCTCGGCACCGTCGGCGGCGCGGACTTCTACATCAGCCGGTCGCAGTTCGAGGTCTGGAAGCACACGCACCTGATCCTCGACGTGGTGCCGGGCCGCGGTGGCATGTTCTCGCTGGAGAACGGGCGGGAGAAGCGCTTCCACATCCGCTCGCGCCTGTTCTCCGAAGCGGAGAACCGGGCGCTCGAGGAGGCGTGCAGGCTCTGACGGCGCGAGCTTCGAGGAAGGGACTGCGATGGCGACCGTGAAACTCTGGTCCGATTCCGAGGCCGAGGCCGACCCGCGCGTCCGCGCGGTCTTCGCCGACATCCGGGCCACCCGCGGATCCGACTTCGTCAACAACTTCTGGCGGGGCCTCGCCAACGATCCGGCACTGCTGGAGCGGACCTAGTCGACGCTCAAGATCGTCATGGGCCCGGGTACCCTCGATCCGCTGACCAAGGAACTGGTCTACATCGCGGTCTCGATCGCGAATGGCTGCCCCTATTGCATCCATTCCCACACCGCGGCGGCGCGGGCCAAGGGCTTGACGGAGGCCCAGCACGGCGAGTTCCTGGCGGTCGTCGGGATGGCCAACCAGACGAACGCGCTGGTCAACGGCATGCAGATCCCCGTCGATCCCGCCTTCAGAGTGGAGGAAGGTCCATGAGTTCCGCGTCCGGCACGGAGAAGCAGGGGTTCCGGGTGGTGCACGAGAGTGCGCCGTTCCGCGGCAAGCAGGGGCACATCTACCGACCGGCCGTCTCGGCCGAGTCCGTGGATTCGAAGGCGCTGCACATGCAGCTCCTGGAGATCCCGCCCGGGGAGCGGGCCCACGCCCACAAGCACGAATCCCACGAGACGGCGATCTACGTGCTGTCGGGCGTGTCCGGCTGCTTCTGGGGCGAGCGACTGGAGAACCACGCGATCGCGGGCGCCGGCGAGTTCGTCTACATCGCCGCCGACGTGCCGCACCTGCCCTATAACCGCAGCCAGACGGAGCCCGTCACCGCGGTGATCGCTCGGACGGACCCGAACGAGCAGGAGAGCGTCGTCCTGCTGCCGCACCTCGAGGCCGGCGTCGACTGGTCGAAGGCCGAGGTCTAGCGGCTCAGCGCTGCTCGATCCGCTCGTTGGCGAGACGCTCCGCCCGGGTGCGCTCGTCGGCCGAGAGACCGGAGAGGGTCTGATCCAGCCACGCGTCGGACAGGCCCTGTCCGGCCGCCGCTAGGTTCCAGGCGGCCGCCTCCACGGGATTCTTGGCGACGCCGCGACCCACGGCGTAGAGCCGCGCGACGCGGTTCTGCGCGATGGCGTTGCCGCGCGAGGCCGCGTGCAGGAAGTACCGTGCGGCCGCCCGCTCGTCCTTGGTGACGCCGGTGCCGTTGAACAGCAGGATCGCGTACTCGACCTCGCTGGCGAGATCGCCGTTGTCGGCGCCGCGCCGGAACAGCTCCGCGGCCTTCGACGGGTCCTTGGGCACGCCGCGGCCCTGCAGGTAGAGCACGCCGAGGTCGTGCTGGGCCGGGCCGATCTCGGCGTCGGCCGCCTTGCGGAACTGCGCCGCCGCTGCCGCCTCGTCGGCGGTCGCGCCGGTGCCGATCAGGATCAGGCCGAGATTGTAGGCCGCGGTCGGCGAACCTTGGGCCGTCGCCTGCTCGAGCCAGCGCCGCCCGCCCTTCGGGTCCTTCGGCATGCCGCGGCCGTCGAGGGCCATCAACCCGAGGGACGCCATGGCGGAGGCGTCGTTCTGCGCCGCGGCCAGGCGATACCAGTCGGCCGCCTTCACCGGATCCTGCTTCACACCGAGGCCCTGATTGTACAGCTCCCCGAGCAGCGTCATGGCGGCGGCGTCCTTGGGATTCGCCTCGATGCGCTTCGTCGCCTCGCGGAAGGCGGTGACGTACTGGCCCTTCTGGTAGGCGCCGTAGGCGAAATCCGGCGGCTGGCTCCCCGGCGGCGGCACGGCGCCCCGCGCGTAGTTCGGCGTGTAGGGGCTCGGCAGCTCCGGCATCGACGCCTTGCCGGTCTGCGCCGCGGGTCCGAGCGAGCCGGGCGCCGCGGTCCGGGCCGGATCGGCCGGCCCCGAGGCCGCCCAGGCCGGCGCCGCCAGCAGCGCGGCCCCGGCGAGAGCAGCCGCCAAGCGAACGTCGCGGCCCCTCACGCCTCGATCTCCCGGACGGCGCGCTGGGCCCGCTCGACCGCGCCCGAATCCTGCAGCCATAGGCCGCTCTCCAGGCCGACGAACTCCGCACCCGTCGCGGCGAGCGGCGCGATCTCGTCGGCGGCGGCGGCCACCGCGATGCAGGGCGTCTCGAAGATCTCGGCCCACCACGCGGCGCGGGCCCGGACCGTCTCCGCCTCGGGCGCGACGCCGTCCGGGTAGAGGCCGCCGAACATCAGGTAGTCGATGCCGGCCTCGCCGGCCTCCATCGCGCCGTGCTTGGTCTCGAGGCCGCCCGCGCCGAGAATGCGGCCGTCCCGGAGCCGGCCGCGCAGGTCCTTCAAGTCGCGCGGCTTGTCAACGTGGATGCCGTCGGCCCCGCCGCGGATCGCCACCGTGGCGAGGTCACCGGCGAAGCCCGGGCAGGCGACGACCAGCGCCGCGCCGCGCTCCTGCACAATCGGGGCGACCGACTTGACGCGGGCCGTCAGCCCGCGCTCGTCGGTGGCGGCGAGCCGCAGGATCACGGCGGCGACATCGCCGGCTTCGCAGGCGGCCTTCAGGACCGTCACGAAGTCCGCGATGCCCTCCGCGTCGAGACCGTGCGGTCCGAGCAGGGCGAGGCGGGCGCTGTTGCTCATCGCGGCCGACAATCCGCGCCCTACTGCGGGCCGATCTTCGGGTCGAGGGCGCCGCTGGCGTAGCGCTTGGCCATCTCGGCGACGGAGATCGGGCGGAGCTTCGAGCCTTTCCCGGCGGTGTTGAACTCCTCGAAGCGCTGCTTGCAGAGCTTCGTCATCGCCTCCATGGCGGGCTTCAGGTACTTGCGCGGATCGAACTCGGAGGGGTTCTCGGTGAGCACCTTCCGGATCTGGCCGGTCATCGCCATGCGGTTATCGGTGTCGATGTTGATCTTGCGCACACCGTGCTTGATGCCGCGCTGGATCTCCTCGACCGGGACGCCCCAGGTCGGCTTCATCTGGCCGCCGTACTGGTTGATGATGTCCTGTAGGTCCTGCGGCACCGAGGAGGAACCGTGCATGACGAGGTGGGTCGTCGGCAGGCGGCGGTGAATCTCCTCGATCACGTTCATCGCCAGCACCTCGCCGTCGGGCTTGCGGGTGAACTTGTAGGCGCCGTGGCTCGTGCCCATGGCGACCGCCAGCGCGTCCACCTTGGTCGCCTCGACGAACTTCACCGCCTCGTCCGGGTCGGTCAGGAGCTGGTCGTGGCTGAGGGTGCCCTCGGCGCCGTGGCCGTCCTCGGCCTCGCCCTGGCCGCTCTCCAGCGAGCCGAGCACGCCCAGCTCGCCCTCGACCGAGACGCCGGCCCAATGGGCCATCTTGGTGACGTTGCGGGTGATCTCGACGTTGTAGTTGTAATCGGCCGGGGTCTTGCCGTCGGCCTTCAGCGAGCCGTCCATCATCACCGAGGTGAAGCCGTACTGAATGGCGGTGGCGCAGGTGGCTTCGTTGTTGCCGTGGTCGAGATGCATGCAGACCGGGATGTGCGGGTAGATCTCGACGAGGCCGTCGATCAGCTTCGCGAGCACGACGTCGTTGGCGTACGCGCGGGCGCCGCGGCTCGCCTGGAGGATCACCGGCGAGTCGGTGGCGTCGGCGGCCGCCATGATGGCGAGCCCCTGCTCCATGTTGTTCAGGTTGAAGGCGGGCACGCCGTACTCGTACTCAGCGGCGTGATCGAGGAGCTGCCGGAGGGTGATGCGTGCCATCGTGCGTGTCTTCCCGTTTCCCGTTTCGTCGTCCGCCCGATCGCTGGAGTTGCCGTCAGGCCCTCAGCTGAGCTGTATCGTGTCGCTCTGCCGAGTGCCTTGCTTTCGGTCAATCTCCGACGCGGCGCAGGGCATTCTTTCGGCGGATGATCGGCACCCGGACCGGTTCTCCAGGGCTACGACGGCCTCCGCGATCGCGCTGACACGCGCGTCGAAGCCGCCCGCCATAGCCGGCATCGCCACGCGCCCGGATGCCCTTCAGGATCTCGAAGGTCGCGTTCGCCACGTCGTCACCGATCGACTCGGCCCCCCAGCCGATGGAGGCCGGTACCGTAGATAGGGCTCGGTCGAAGGGGGAGGAGAGCAAGGCGGCCGTCTCAGCCCTTCGCCCGCAGCGCCTCGACGCCCGGGAGGGCCTTGCCTTCCAGCCACTCGAGGAAGGCACCGCCGGCGGTCGAGACGTAGGTGAAGTCCTGCGCCACGCCGGCGTGGTTGAGTGCGGCCACCGTGTCGCCGCCGCCCGCCACCGAGACGAGCTGGCCGGCCTCGGTCCGGGACGCCGCGTGCTTGGCGGCGGCCACGGTCGCGGCGTCGAACGGGGCGAGCTCGAAGGCGCCCAGCGGGCCGTTCCACACCAGGGTCTTTGCCCCGTCGATGGCGGCGTTGATCTCGGCGACCGAGCGCGGACCGGCGTCGAGGATCATGCTCGCGTCCGGCACGGCATCGACCGGCACGGTCTCGTGCGGGGCCTGCGCCTTGAATTCGGTCGCGGCGACGGCATCGACCGGCAGGATGATCCGGCAGCCGGCCTTCTCGGCCGCCGCCAGGATGCGCGTGGCGGTCTCTGCGAGATCCTTCTCGCAGAGGGACTTGCCCACCGCCTTGCCCTGCGCGTGCAGGAAGGTGTTGGCCATGCCGCCGCCGATCACCAGCATGTCGACCTTGGCGACGAGGTTCTCGAGGAGGTCGATCTTTGAGGAGACCTTGGCACCGCCGACCAGCGCGATCACCGGGCGCTGGGGCGATTCCAGGCCCTTGGTCAGCGCGTCGAGTTCGGCCTGCATCTCGCGGCCCGCGTAGGCCGGCAGCCGGTGCGCCAGACCCTCGGTGGAGGCGTGCGCGCGGTGAGCCGCCGAGAAGGCCTCGTTGACGTAGACGTCGCCGTTCGCCGCCAGGGCGTCCGCGAAGGCCGCGTCGTTCTTCTCCTCGCCCGCGTGGTAGCGGGTGTTCTCGAGCAGGAGGACATCGCCGTCCTTCAGGGCCGCCACCGCCTGCGCGGCCGCGTCGCCGACGCAGTCCGCCGCGAACGCGACGCTGCGCCCGAGGGCCGCGCCGAGGGCGGGGACCACCGGCTCCAGCGAATCCTTCGGCTCGCGCTTGCCCTTCGGGCGGCCGAAATGGGCGAGCAGGATCACCTTGGCACCCTGCTCGGCGACCTCGCGGATCGTCGGCGCGACACGCTCGATGCGGGTCGCGTCGGTCACCCGCCCGTTCTCCATGGGCACGTTCAGGTCGACGCGCATGAGGACCCGCTTGCCCTTGAGGGAGCCGGCATCGTCGAGGGTGCGGAAGGCGCTCATGCGGTCTGGTGCGGTCCTGTTCGGGGCGGGGCGGTTACTGCGCGGTGGTGCCGATGGTGGCCCGCTGCGGCAGCAGGCGGTCGAGGTTGAGCCGCTGGACGGCGACCATCAGGACCACGGTCAGGATGGCGGTGATCACGGCGGTGAGGACGAGGGCGCCGGTCCCGGGCAGGCGCCGGGTGCGCTCGGCGAGGCCGCGCATCTCCGTGCGGAGCGCGGCGAGGTCGGACTGGCGGGCGGACTCGTTCATCCGGTTCGCCGCGTTCTCGACCTTGTCCTCGACGCGGGACAGCAGCGCCTCGGAGCGGGCGTACTTGTCCTCGATGCGCGAGCACTTGTCCTCGATGCGCGCGAGCTGATCGAAGAGCTGGTTGGCCGGGAGCGCGTGGGACGGGAGCGCGGAGGCGGCGGGCGCGGCGGTCGCCACGGGAGGTGGTGCGGTCTGGGTGGTGGGCGGCGGCGGAGCCGGCCTGGGGGCGGGCGGCACGGCAGCCGGCCCGCTCGACGTGCCCTGCGAAGCGTCGGTCATCCCTGGAGAGTCCCTGGTTCGAAGAAAGGCCGTCCGAAGAGAGGTGCGGCCGCCGGCCTCAAGGGAGGCGGCGACCGCTGAAGTCCGGCTCAGATGAGCTTGGCCATCGCCACGGCCGTGTCGGCCATGCGGTTCGAGAAGCCCCACTCGTTGTCGTACCAGGTCAGGATGCGCACCAGCACGCCGTCCATGACCTTGGTCTGGTCGAGGTGGAAGGTCGACGAGTGCGGATCGTGGTTGAAGTCGATCGAGACGTTCGGCCGGTCGGTGACGCCGAGGACGCCCTTGAGTGGGCCGGAGGCGGCCGCCTTGATGGCGTCGTTGATCTCCTGGACCGTGGTCGCGCGCTTGGCCGTGAACACGAGGTCGACCGCCGAGACGTTCGGGGTCGGCACGCGGATCGCGGTGCCGTCGAGCTTGCCCTTGAGCTCCGGGAGCACGAGGCCGACGGCCTTGGCCGCGCCGGTCGAGGTCGGGATCATCGAGAGCGCCGCGGCGCGGGCCCGGTACAGATCCTTGTGCATCTGGTCCAGCGAGGGCTGGTCGTTGGTGTAGGAGTGGATCGTGGTCATGAAGCCGCGCTCGATGCCGACGGCCTCGTCCAGCACCTTCGCCACCGGGGCGAGGCAGTTCGTGGTGCAGGAGGCGTTCGACACCACGTGGTGCTCGCCCGTGAGCTTGTCGTGATTGACGCCGTAGACCACCGTCAGGTCGGCGCCGTCGGCCGGGGCCGAGACGAGAACGCGCTTGGCGCCGGCGTCGAGATGGGCCTTCGCCTTGTCCTTCGAGGTGAAGATGCCGGTGCATTCCAGGGCGATGTCGACGCCGAGGTCGCGGTGCGGCAGCTCGGCCGGGTTGCGCACGGCCGTGACCTTGATGCGCTTGCCGTTGACCACGAGGAACTCGCCGTCGACCGCGACCTCGCCGGGGAAGCGGCCGTGCACGGAATCGTAGCGGAGCAGGTGGGCGTTGGTCTCCACCGGGCCGAGATCGTTGATCGCCACGACCTCGATGTCGCTGCGGCCGGCTTCCGCGATCGCGCGCAGGACGTTGCGGCCGATGCGCCCGAACCCGTTGATGGCAACCTTCGTCACGGCGTGACTCCTTCCTGATGCGGCTCGCCGCGCCGGACCTCAGGGGGGCGGTCCGCGGAGCGGTCTCGGCGGCCCGCCATACCGTCCGGGCCGGGCCGGGCGGGATCTGGGCGGGCGGGTTTGAACCTGCGATGAACCGGACCGGGAGAGGCCGGGCTTCCACGCCCGTGACCGTCAATTCGGACGGTGCTGGCTGAGGCCTCGGAACTGTCGCGGACCGGCCCTCCGGCATGTCTCGCGCGGTCCCTCTCGGGATCGCGCGGCTGTCTAGCATGGAGCCTCGACCTGTCAAACGCGTGGCTGTGACAAAGACCTTCGATCCACCGACCAATAAACAGGGATCGCGACGATCCATTCGATCAGCGACCGGATCGGGGATCGAACGCGTTTTCGCGCTGGAATTTCGCCTGCATTCGACGGAAAGCTTCGCGTCGGGATAGACGAAGAACCATGGCCGACGAGACCGAGACCCGTTCCATCGACGACGCCCTCAACCGGCTCGAAGCGGCGATCAACCGCCTCGACGCCGTCGTCCAGCATCACCTCGAGACCGACGCGCAGCCCGACGACCGGGACGCGGAACTCGCCCTGATGGACGAGGACCGGGCCCGGCTCGCCGCCGCCCTGGACGCGGCGAGCGCCCGCCTCGCCACGGTCTCGGCGACGACCGGGGAGGTCGGCCACCGGCTCGACCGGGCCATCGAGACCGTTCAGGATGTGCTCGGACGCGCCTGACGCCACCGCTCAAGCCTGTCGGAGCGACCACCGGAGCGATCCTTGCCGCAGATCAACGTGACCATCGACGGCCGCAGCTACCGCATGGCCTGCGGCGAGGGTGAGGAGGCGCATCTCACCGGTCTCGCTGCCCTCCTCGACGGGCGCATCGGCGAGATGCGCAAGAGCTTCGGCGAGATCGGCGACATGCGCCTGCAGGTCATGGCGGCGCTGACCATCGCCGACGAACTCACGGAGCTGCGGTCGCGGATCGCGTCGCTGGAGAGCAGCGTCGCGGAGCTGCGCGCTGCCGCCGAGACCGCCGAGCGTGGGCGGGTCGACGATGCCGAGCGGGCGGCGTTCGGGATCGGCCGGGCGGCCGAGCATATCGGGCGGCTCGCCGACGCCCTCGGCGGATCGGCGCCGCGGGCCTGACCCTCTTCGCGCGGGCGGACAGCGCGAGGTCCGACGTCCCCAAGAAGCCGTGGCAGGCCGCGCGCGACGCTCCTAGAGGGGCGCTGCGTCGAACCGGGTCCGCGCCGCCCGGATCGCGCCGTGACGCTCCTCCGCCCATTGCACGAGGCGCGCCAGCGGCTCGAGCAAGGCGGCCCCGAGATCCGTGAGCCGGTACTCGACGCTGGGCGGCTTCGTCGGGAACACCGTCCGCGCGACGAAACCGTCCCGCTCCAGGTCCCGGAGCGTCTGCGTCAGCATCCGCTTCGAGATGTCGGGCAGCGTCCGGAGGAGGGCGCTGAACCGGTGCGGCCCGTCGGCCAGGGCGATGAGGAGCAGCATCGACCACTTGTCGCCGACCCGATCCAGCACGTCCCGCACCGGGCACGCCGCCGGATCGAGGGTGCCGGCCTGCCAGGCCGCGTACTTGGCCGCCAGCTCGGCGCGGGCGAGCGGCACCGCGGTTTCCTTCGAGTAACCTGGTCCCAAAATCCTGCCTCCTTCACCGCGCTGACGGTCTCATCTAGTGACCTTGCTCCGATATTGAACCATGAGGAGCCAGCATGAGCTCGACCAGTCAGCCGACCTACTTCGTGACCGGCGCCACGGGCCAACTCGGCCGCCAAGTCGTCGCGGCGCTTCTGCATCGCGTACCGGCCAGCGCGGTGATGGCCGGCGCGCGCGACACCGAGGGCGAGGCTGCACGGAGCCTGCGAAGCCTCGGCGTCGCGGTCCGACGGGCCGACTACGCGGACCCGACGAGCCTGGACGCGGCGCTCGAGGGCATCCAGCGTCTCCTGCTGATCTCGTCCAGCGAGATCGGCCGGCGCGTGGCGCAGCATCGCAACGTCATCGACAGCGCCAAGCGGGTCGGTGCCGGCCTGATCGCTTACACGAGTGTTTTGCGCGCCGACACGTCGGCCCTCGCCCTGGCCGAGGAGCATCGTCGGACCGAGCATCTGCTCGAAGCCTCCGGCGTGCCGTTCGTGGTGTTGCGCAACGGCTGGTACACGGAGAACTACGCCGCCGGCATCGCGCCGGCGCTCGCCCATGGGGCCGTCCTCGGCTGCGCGGGCGACGCGCGGATCGCTTCGGCGGCGCGGGCGGATTACGCCGCGGCGGCGGCGGCGGTTCTCACCGGCGACGGGCAGGGCGGCCGCGTCTACGAGCTGGCGGGCGACGAGGCCTACACGCTGACCGAGTTCGCCGCGGCGATCGCTGCGGCCGCCGGCAAGCCGGTCACGTACCGCGATCTGCCGCAGGCCGAATACCGCGCGGCGCTGGTCGGCGCCGGGATGCCGGCGGACTTCGCGGCGCTGCTCGCCGACTCGGACGCGGCCGCGGCCCGCGGCGCCCTCAACGACGACACGCGTCAGCTGAGCGCGCTGATCGGCAGGCCGACGACGCCCTACCGGTCCACGGTGCGCGACGCCGTCGCGCGGCTCTGAACCCGCGCCGGCCCGTCACTCCGTCTCGGCGATGTAGCGCCCCAGCGCCGCCGCGGCCCTGAGCATGTGGGCGCGCATGCGACGGGCGGCCGTCTCGCCGTCCCCCTCTGCGATGGCCGACAGGATCTCGCCGTGCTCCTCCCGCGAGCGGCGGATCCGGTCGGCGTGGCGGAGCTGCGTGCGCCGGAACGCGGCCAGCCGCTCGCGGATCGCCAGGGCCTGCTCGGCCATGAAGCCGTTGTGCGTCGCCGTGTAGAGTGCCTCGTGGAAGGCGCGGTTGAATCGGTCGTAGGCGTCGACGTCGCCCGCCTCGACCGCCTTGGCGGATTCCTCGTGGAGCTCCATCAGCTCCCCGCGCTCGAGGGGCGTCATCCGGTAGGTGGCCAGCCGGGCGCACATCGCCTCGATCTCGGCGGTCGTCTCGAACATGTCGGCGATCCGCTGCGGCGTCAGGCGCGCCACCACCACGCCCCGCCGGGGCCGGATCTCCACGAGGCCCGAGGCCGCGAGCTGGCGCAGCGCCTCACGGACGGGCGTGCGCGATGCGCCGTAGCGATCGGCGAGGTTCTGCTCGTCGAGGGCCGTACCGGCCGCGATCGTCCCCGACGCGATGGCGTCGGTGAGCGCGTCGCGGATCCGGTCCGAGAGCAGCCCGCTGTCGATCTTCTGGAAGTCGCCGTGCATCCGCCGTTCCTCGATCGTCCCCTGAGCGGCGCCTGCCCGTCCTCGGGAAGACGATGCGGGACCATACCCTAATCCGCGCGTGCGGATCCGCTGTTCGGCCGGGAAGCCGGTGAGCCGACGCGTCAGCCGACCAGGGCCCGCACCGTCAGGAACAGGATCGACGGTCCGACGAGGCAACCGATGCCGGTGTGGAACGTCGCCGTCAGTGCGCCGTAGGGGACGAGCTTCGGATCCGTCGCCGCGAGGCCCCCGGCGACTCCGCTGACCGTACCCATCAGGCCGCCATACGCCATGGCCGAGCGCGGGTTGTCGAGGCCGATCAGCCGGGCGACCAGGGGCGTTCCGACCATCACCATCACCGCCTTGGTCACTCCGGTGGCGATGGACAGCGCCATCACGGTGGAATCCGCGCCGATCGCCGCGCCGGTGACGGGCCCGACGATGTAGGTGATCGCCCCGGCGCCGATCGTCGTGATCGAGACCGCGTCGTGATAGCCGAAAGCCACGGCGGTCAGGGTGCCGACGATGAACGGCAGGATCGTGCCCAGCGCCAGCGCCAGGACACCCAGCAGGCCCGCGCGCCGCGCCTCGATCACGTCCACCTCGAAGGCGGTGGCGACGATGGCGAAGTCGCGCAGCATCGCCCCGCCCATGAGGCCGATCCCGGCGAGCGCCGGGATGTCGGCGAGGCCCTTCTTCCCGCCCGTGTAGAGCCCGCCGACATAGGCGAGCACCAGACCGAGCACGATCGCGATCGCGGAGCCGTGGACCCGGCCGTTGGTCAGGTGCTTGGCGGCGAAGTTCGAGACCAGGATCAGCGCGCCGACCACCGCGAAGGCGGCCACGAGGCTCTGCTCGACGAAGACGTGCTCGATGCCGTGCCAGATGTCGGGTCCCATGGCGATCATCCCTTCCTGGCGATGGGGTCGGCGTCGCCGTCGATCACGGATCCGCCGTGCTCGACGGGGCCGCCGCCGGGATCGCGCCGGCCGATCCGGCTCAGCAGGGCGACCGCGCCGAAGCACAGGACCAGGGAGCCGGTCGCGGCGATCAGCACGATCGGGCCGCCGCTCACGGCGGCGACGACGTTCTGCTGGGCCGCCATGGCGACCACGATCGGGATGTACATCCCCGCCCAGAACTCGACGCCGAACTGAACGCCCTTCGTCAGGCGGCCCCGGCGGGACAGCCACAGGCGCGCGGCGATGAGCAGGATCATGGCGATGCCGACGCCGCCGACATTGGCCTTCACGCCGAGGGCCAGGCCGAGGAGATCGCCGAGATACACGCCGACCAGCGTGCAGGCGGCGAGCAGGGCGACACCGAGGACGATCATCGGCGTTGCCCCTTCCAGGAAGCGGCTCTTCCGGCCGCATCCGACGGCCGTATGGACGCGTGCGACATAGCGCGTTGCCCTCCCGGATCGGCCTCGGGGGCCGTTGGTGAAAGTATGCAAGATATTGACAGGTGCGCAATCCCGTATACGAAACTGTGATAGAGAAGGGTTTGAGAATACCAGAGCGCCCGCTATATGACGTTCGGTACACCGGTGGGAGCACGCGGATGGGCGAGTGGCGCGGTGAGAGGCAGGCGCGCGACGCGCGGATCGCGGCGGGGCGCGCCCATGCGGACGGCAAGGTCGTGCCGGCCGGAGCCGTGGTCGACCTCCTGGAGGCCATCCTGCGGCCCGGCGACCGTGTCTGCCTCGAGGGCGACAACCAGAAGCAGGCCGACTGCCTCGCCCGCGGCCTGAGCGCCTGCGATCCCGGGAAGGTCCACGACCTGCACATGGTCCAGTCGGGAATCGTGCTGCCCGAGCACCTCGACGTGTTCGAGACCGGGATCGCGAAGCGGCTCGACTACTCGTATTCGGGCCCGCAGGGCGCCCGCATCGCCAAGATGCTCTACGGCGGCCAGATCGAGCTCGGGGCGGTGCACACCTACCTGGAGCTGTTCGCCCGCTACTTCGTCGACCTGACGCCCAACGTGGCGCTGATCGCCGGCGTCTCGGCCGACCGGAACGGCAACCTGTATACGGGGCCGAACACCGAGGACACGCCGACCGTCGTGGAGGCGACCGCCTTCAAGAACGGCGTCGTGGTCGCGCAGGTCAACGAGATCGTCGACGCGGTCCCGCGAGTCGACATCCCGGGCGACCGGATCGACTTCGTGGTCGAGGCCGACAGGCCCTTCTACGTGGAGCCGCTCTTCACCCGCGACCCGGCGGCGATGACCGAGACGCAGATCCTGATCGCCATGATGGCGATCAAGGGCATCTACGCGGAGTACGGCATCAAGCGGCTCAACCACGGCATCGGGTTCGGCACGGCCGCGATCGAGCTGCTGCTGCCGACCTACGGCGAGAAGCTCGGCCTCAAGGGCAAGATCGCCACGCACTGGGCGCTGAATCCGCACCCGACCCTGATCCCGGCGATCGAGTCCGGATGGGTCAAGCAGGTTCACTGCTTCGGCTCCGAGGTCGGGATGGACCGCTACATCCGCGAGCGGCCGGACGTCTTCTTCACCGGCGCCGACGGGAGCCTGCGCTCGAACCGGGCCTTCTGCCAGACCGCCGGCCTCTACGCCTGCGACATGTTCATCGGCGCGACCCTGCAGATCGACCTGATGGGCCATTCCTCGACCATCACCCAGTCGCGGGTGGCGGGCTTCGGCGGGGCGCCCAACATGGGGTCGGACCCGCACGGACGACGCCACCCCTCCGACGCCTGGATGAAGGCCGGCCGCGAGGGCCAGATCGTCGGCGATCCGGCACTGATGCGCGGGCGCAAGCTCGTCGTGCAGCTCGTCGAGACCTTCGGCGACAAGCTGGTGCCGACCTTCGTGGAGAAGCTCGACGCCCTCGAACTGGCCAAAAAGATCGGCCTCGAGCTGGCGCCGGTCATGATCTATGCGGACGACGTCACTCACATCGTCACCGAGGAAGGCATCGCCAACCTCCTGCTCTGCCGCGACGCCGACGAGCGCGAGCAGGCGATCCGGGGCGTGGCCGGCTACACCGAGGTCGGTCGCGGTCGAGACCGGGCGAAGGTCGAGGAGCTGCGCGCCCGGGGCGTCATCCGACGCCCGGAGGATCTGGGCATCGAGCCGCTCGACGCCGACCGCGCACTGCTCGCCGCGAAGTCGATCAAGGATCTCGTGCACTGGTCCGGCGGGCTCTACGAGCCGCCCGCCCGCTTCCGGAACTGGTAGCGTCGCGCGATGACGTATCCGCACCCGAGGAGCCGGCGATGGAATCCCTGACCTTCCGCCACACCACCAGGAAGCCGCTGGCCGGCTCGGCGCCGAGTGCGATCACCGGCGTCGTCGCCTCCGGCAACCTGGAGATCCTGCTGGAGCGGGTGCTGCCGCCGGATGCCTGCGAGGTGGCCATCGAGACCCCGATCGCCGGCTACGGCGACGTCTGGGAGGCGGTGGTGGCCGATTTCGTTGCCCGGGCGCAGCCGGGCGGCCTCCGCATCAGCATCAACGACGGCGGCGCTCGCCCCGACACCGTGTCGCTGCGCCTGCTCCAGGGCGCGCGGCTGATGGAGGCCTGACCATGGCTGCCGACCGCGCCGCGCGCTTCGATCCGGACGCCCTGAGCTGGTACGAGGCCACCGCCCGCCAGCGCGTGCTGGCGCTCACCGATCCGGGAAGCTTCCGCGAGTTCCTGCCGCCAACCGAGCGGCGGATGAGCCCGCACCTGCCGCTCTTCGACCTGCCCCGCGCCTTCGACGACGGTATCGTGGTCGGGAGCGCGCGCCTCGACGGCGACCCGGTCCTGGTCGCCGCCCAGGAGGGCCGCTTCATGGGCGGCGCCTTCGGCGAGGTGCACGGCGGCAAGCTGGTCGGCCTGCTCCGCGCGGCCCTGGAGCTGAAGCCGAAGGCGGTCCTTATCTTGTTCGACACCGGCGGCGTCCGCCTTCAGGAGGCCAATGCCGGCGAGACGGCCATCGCCGAGACCATGCGGGCCATCGTCGACGTCCGCGCGGCCGGCATCCCGGTCGTCGGGCTGATCGGCGGGCGGGCCGGCTGCTACGGCGGCGGCGGCCTCATCGCCGGCACCTGCTCGCGGCTCGCCGTGTCGGAGAGCGGGCGCATCTCGGTCTCCGGCCCCGAGGTGATCGAGACCAACAAGGGCGCCGAGGAGTTCGATTCCCGCGACCGCGCTCTGGTCTGGCGGACCATGGGTGGCAAGCACCGTCGTCTGATCGGGGGCGCCGACGCCTTCTGCGCCGACACGGTCGCGGCCTTCCGCGCGGCCGCCCGCGACCTCGTCGGCCGAGCGCCGGCCTTCGATCTGGCGACCCTGGACGCCGAGCAGGCGCGCCTGAAGGCCCGGATCGAGCGATTCGGCGATTGCCGCGACGCCACCGAGGTCTGGGCGCGCCTCGGCGTGAACGATCCCGACGCGGTGCCGGCGATGGACACGCCCGCCTTCGACGAGACCGTGGCCCGGAGCCCGGAGGCCGACCATGACGCTCGCTGAGATCCTCGCCTCCCTGTTCCCGCGAGGACACGCGGTGGCGGTGCGCGACGGCCTCGTGACCGGGACCGGCCCCTTCGCGGACGGCCGGATGCACGTGGTCGGCGTCGACGGCGACACGCCCCTGGGCGTCGACGGGGCGCTGGTCCTGTCGCGCGCCGTGCTCGACGCCGTCCGGGTTGGCGACCGCGCGCCGATCCTCGTGGCGGTGGATTCCGACAGCCAGCGCATGAGCCGCCGCGACGAGTTGCTGGGTCTCAACGAGTGCCTCGCGCATCTCGCCAAGGCGCTGCTCCTCGCGGACCGGGCGGGCCATCCGACGATCGGGTTGATCTATGGCCACTCGGCCGCCGGCGCCTTCATCGCCACGGCCCTCGCGACGCGGGTCCTCGCGGCCCTGCCCGGGGCGAACCCGAGCGTGATGGACCTGCCGTCCGTCGCCCGGGTGACCAAGCTGCCGCTCGACACGCTGAAGGACATGGCGAAGTCGACGCCCGTCTTCGCGCCCGGCCTCGACAACATGGTGGCGACCGGCGCCGTCCACGTGGTTCTAAACCCGGACCTGTCCCTGGAGGGCCAGATCCGCGCGGTGATCGATACCCTGCCGGCGGAGGATATCCGCGACCGGCTGGGCGCCGAGCGAGGCGGTCGCCCGGTCGCCCGCACCGTCGCGGCGGCCGTGGCCGACCAAGCCCGTCTTGGCTGAGCCGTTCCGACGCCACGACCTCGTCCGGGTCGATCCGGCGGCCTGGGCGGCGTGGCGCGCGGACCGGCCCGACCTCGGCGCCGTCCCCCATCTCGACGGCTGGGCCGCTGCGGGCCGGCCGCTGATCGTCCGCCGCCGCGTCCCCGGAGAGACCGGCGACGCGGTGCCGCTCGGCCTGCCGCTGCCGCCCGCGGACGGCAAGCGGCGGATCGGGCTAGCGCTGCCGGCATCGGCGCTGGCGCCCGCACCGGTGGTGACCCTCGCCCAGGCCGCCACTCGCGCGCCGGCGGCCTGGGGCCCGAGCCTCGACGCCCTGACGGCGCTCGGCCGGCGGCACGGCCTCGTGCCGCGCCCCTTCGGCAGCCTGCTCTGGCAGGCGGTCACCGGCCTAACCTACCTGAGCGCCAGCTCCGATCTCGACCTGCTCTGGCCGTGCCCACCACCGGTGCCGGTCAACCTTCTCGACGGCATCGCCGCCGCGGCGGAGACGGCGCCGATGGGCATCGACGGCGAGATCCAGTTGCCGGACGGCGCCGACCTGCACTGGCGCGAGCTGCGCGACGCGCCGGAGGACGGCTCGGTGCTCGCCAAGAGCCTGGACCGGCTGGTCCTGCGGCCGGTCGCGGGCCTGAGGGGCGCGCCCCCGGCATGACCCTCGCGATCCTCCTCTCCGGCCAGGGCGGCCAGCACCCGGCGATGTTCGACCTGACGGCCGATCATCCAGCCGCCCAGGACGTGTTCGCGGCCGCCAGACCGCTCCTCGACGGCGCCGACCCGCGCGACCTGGCGCGCGCCGGCGGCGACACCCTGACCGCCAATCGGACCGGCCAGATCCTGTGCTGCGTCGCCGCCCTGGCGGCGTGGCGGGCCCTGGTCGGGGCGATGCCGGACCGGTCGATCGTGGCCGGGTACAGCATCGGCGATCTCGCCGCCTGGGGCGTGGCCGGACGCCTCGATCCTGCGGACGTCCTCGCCCTGGCCGCGCGGCGCGCGGAGGCCATGGATGCCGCCTCCGGCGCGGGGTTCGGGCTGGCGGGCGTCCGCGGCCTGAGCCTCGACAGGCTCGCGGATCTCGCGGCGCGCCACGGCTGTCACCTCGCCATCCGCAACGCGGCCGACAGCGGCGTCGTCGGCGGTCCGCGCGCGGCGCTGGAGGTGCTGTGCCGGGAGGCGACCGGCGCGGGCGCGCAGCGCGCCGTGGTCCTGCCCGTTCACACGCCGTCGCACACGCCCCTGCTCGACGCCGCGACGGTCGCATTCCGGGACGCGCTCGCCGCGGTGCCGCCGCGCCGCCCGCCGCCCGGAGCGCCCCGGCTGCTCAGCGGGCTGGACGGGAGCACGGTGTTTCGGGATGCCGAGGGTCGCGGGAAGCTGGCCCTCCAGATCTCGCGCACGATCGACTGGGCCGCCTGCCTGGAGGCGTGCCGCGAGTACGGCGCGGACCGCGTCCTCGAGCTCGGGCCGGGCCACGCCCTCGCCACCATGGCCCGGGCCGCCCTCCCGGCGGCGCGCGTCCACGCCGTCGAGGAATTCCGCTCGCTCGACGGCGTGGCGGACTGGCTCGCGCGACCTTAGCCGTGCCGCACTGGGGTCGCATGACCATTGCAGATGGCTGTCGAGTTGCGACGCTAGTCTGGCGATGTGCCGCTCCGGCTCCGCTTGCTTGGCGCAATACTGATGTCGACACATCGCCTTGACGCGCGGCCCGTTGCGGTCGTAGCAGCCGGGCATCTTCGGGACGGGACGGGTTCATGACGGCCAAGCGAGCGCTGATCACGGGTGTGACGGGCCAGGACGGCGCGTATCTGGCGCAGCTGCTCCTGCAGAAGGGCTACGCCGTCACCGGCATCGTGCGGCGCTCCAGCCACGCCGGAGTCTTCGACCACCGGTTGAAGTGGCTCGGCATCACCGACGACGTCGAGCTGGTCGACGGCAACCTGCTCGACCAGTCCGCCCTGCTGCGCATCGTCCAGGCCACGAAGCCCGACGAGATCTACAACCTCGCCGCCCAGTCGTTCGTGACCTCGTCCTGGCAGCAGCCGCTGCTCACCGGGCAGGTGACCGGCCTCGGCGCGGTGCACATGCTGGAATGCCTGCGCTCGGCGGCGCCCCAGGCGCGCTACTACCAGGCCTCGACCTCGGAGATGTTCGGCCTGATCCAGGAGGCCAAGCAGAGCGAGTCGACGCCGTTCTACCCGCGTTCGCCCTACGGCGTGGCCAAGCTGTACGCGCACTGGATGACCATCAACTACCGCGAGAGCTTCGGGCTGCACGCGTCGAACGGCATCCTGTTCAACCACGAGAGCCCGCTGCGCGGCGTCGAGTTCGTCACCCGCAAGGTCACCGACGCGGTGGCGCGGATCAAGCTCGGGAAGCAGAAGGAGCTGCGGTTGGGCAACATCGACGCCAAGCGCGACTGGGGCCACGCCCGGGACTACGTGCAGGCGATGTGGCTGATGCTGCAGCAGGACCGCCCGGACGATTACGTGATCGCCACCGGCCGGACCACGACCGTGCGGGACATGTGCGAGATCGCGTTCAAGCATGTCGGCCTGAAGGTGGACGACCACCTGATCGTCGACCCGGCGCTGTTCCGGCCGGCGGAGGTCGAGGTGCTGCTGGGCAACCCCGCCAAGGCCAAGGCGACGTTCGGCTGGGAGGCCGAGACCAGCCTCGAGGCGCTGATCACCGAGATGGTCGACGCCGACATCAAGCGCCTCAGCGCCAACGCCTGAGCCGTCGGGCTCGCCGCGAGCGGGCTCCGGATCCATATGGCGCGCATCCCCGGACGGAGAGGCGCGCCGTGAAGACCTACCAGCTCTACATCGACGGCCAGTCCGTCGATCCGGTCGAGGGCTCGTGGTTCGAGTCCATCGACCCCTATCGCGGCGAGCCCTGGGCGCGGATCCCGCGCGCTGGGCGCGCCGACGTCGACCGGGCGGTAGCCGCGGCCAAGCGCGCCATGTGGGACGGACCCTGGGCGATCATGACGGCCTCGGCCCGCGGCAAGGTCCTGCGCCGGATCGGCGATCTCGTCGAGCGCGAGGCCAAGGCGCTGGCCGAGATCGAGGTCCGCGACAACGGCAAGCTCTTCGCCGAGATGTACGGCCAGACCCGCTACCAGCCGGAATGGTGGTGGTACTACGCGGGGCTCGCCGACAAGGTCGAGGGCGCGCAGGTGCCGATCGACAAGCCCGAGACCTTCGCGTTCACCCGGCACGAGCCCGTAGGCGTGGTCGGGGCGCTGACGGCGTGGAACTCGCCGCTCCTGTTCGTCGCCTGGAAATGCGCGCCCGCGCTCGCGGCGGGCTGCGCGGTCGTGGTGAAGCCGTCCGAGTTCGCCTCCGCGAGCACGCTGGAATTCGCCCGCCTGACCAAGGAGGCCGGGCTGCCCGACGGCATGTTCAACGTCGTCACCGGCTACGGCGGCGAGGCCGGCACCGCCATCGTCGAGCATCCCGACGTCGCCAAGATCACCTTCACGGGCTCGGACGTCACCGGCGCGAAAGTCTACGAGGCCGCCGCCCGGCAGATCAAGCGCGTCTCCCTGGAGCTAGGCGGGAAATCGCCCAACATCGTCTTCGCCGATGCCGACCTGAAGGCCGCCGCCGCGGGGGCGATCTCGGGCATCTTCGCGGCCACCGGGCAGACCTGCATCGCCGGCTCGCGCCTGCTGGTGCAGAACAGCATCCGCCAGGAATTCACCGAGCGCCTGATCGAGCTGGCCCGCACCGCCAAGCTCGGCGACCCGATGCAGGCCGACACCAATATCGGGCCGATCACGACGCCGCCCCAGTACACGAAGGTGCTCGACTACATCGCGCTCGCCAAGAGCGAGGGCGCGCGCTGCGTCTTCGGCGGCAACCCCGCCTCCGGACCCGGCGTGCTCGGCGGCCAGTTCGTCGAGCCGACGATCTTCACGGGCGTCACCAACGACATGCGCATCGCCCAGGAGGAGGTGTTCGGCCCGGTGCTGTCGATCATCGGCTTCGAGGACGAGGCCGAGGCGCTGAGGGTCGGCAACGACGTGATCTACGGGCTCGCGGCGGGTGTCTGGACCCAGGATATCGGCCGCGCGATGCGCATGTCGAAGGGTCTGCGGGCCGGCACCGTCTGGGTGAACACTTACCGGGCGGTGAGCTACATGATGCCGTTCGGCGGCATGAAGCGCTCGGGCATCGGCCGCGAGAGCGGCATCGAGTCGATCCGCGAGTACCTGGAGACCAAGAGCGTCTGGATCTCCACGAGCCGCGACGCCCCGGAGAACCCCTTCGTCATGCGCTGAGCCCGCGGGCCGCGCCGCGATCCGTGGCGGCGCGGTCCCTAATCCGGGGTCGATTGGGCGCGGTCCGGTGGCAGCGCGAGGGATGCCAGGACGAAGCCCATGAAGAAGAGGAAGTACTGGTTGACCGACAGTTCCTCGAACATGAGCGACGGGATCAGGAACACCGCGCTGTAGGTCAGGAACGGCCCGAAGGCGGCGGGCGCCAGCAGGATCCGCCCGAGGCCGGCGACGAGCAGCAGCGCCGCGGCGATGCCGCTCTGGAGTGCCAGCGACACGAAGCCGTTGTGTGGTGTCACGAGCCCGGTCAGGGCCTGCAGCTCCTCCCGGCGGGCGACCTCGCCGACGCCGAACGGGTACTCGAGGACCAGCTGGAGCGCGGTCACGCCGGACAGGAACCGCTCGTCGAAATTGCCCGTGACGTTGTGGTCCTCGGCGAAGCGCCGCTCGATCGCCTGGGACAGCGTCCCCGGCAGCGGGATCTCCCCCGTCACCGCCCAGGCCACGAGCAGGACGCCCAGGACGCCGAGCGCGGCCAGCACCGCGGGCGCCTTGAGGTTCCGCCGCATCAGCAGGCCGAGGAACAGGATCGGCATGAACAGGCCGGCGCGGTTGTTGGTGAACGGGAAGCTCGCCAGGAGGGCCGCGAAGTAGGCGAGATAGACGATCTTCAGGCGATAGCGCAGGCTGAGCAGCAGGGCCGCGGCCCCGGCCAGGGCGAAGACGTGGCCGGTCTCGTTGCCGGAGGCCCAGAGGCCGCCCTGCTTGTCCTGCACGAACAGCTTCAGCTCCTCGTCGAGCCCGTCCGTGGGAACGGCGAGTCCGAACCGGTCGAGCGGCATGCCGGAGGCGGCGAGCAGCAGGACCGCGAGGGAGGCGAGCATTCCGGCGAGCAGGCCGACGCAGAATGCGTCCTCGACGCGCCGGTCGCGGAACATCACCAGCAGGATGAACGCCTGGACCACGTAGAGCAGCAGGACGAGGGTCAGGTAGACGTCGCCCGCCTGCTTGTGGGCCTTCAGCACCAACGAGGCCGCGATCAGCGCCAGGATGCCGGCGAGGGGCGCGGCCTGCCGCAGTGCCTCCGCGACGACGGCGCGGCGCAACCCGAGCCAGGGGATGAGCAGGAACGGCAGCAGGTCGGACAGGCGCTGGAACGGCAGCCCGAAGGTCGAGGTCAGGACGTTGAAGTTCAGGGCGGCGCCGAGCAGGAACACGGCGACGCGGTCCGCGAGGAGGGACGCGGCCGGCGCACGCGTCTCGATCGGCAACGCCTGTCCCGCCATCACCCTGCACCGTCCCCGCGCATCGGCCGCCGATGAACGCTCCGCCGGCCGCGGCCTCTAGCGGGCAGTGTCGCCCACAAAGGTTGGCGGAGGGTGCAGATCAGGCGGGGCGTCTCAGGACCAGGCCGACGGCCGTGCGGAGCGTGCCGCGCATGAAGATCCAGGCGAGGCCCAGATAGGCCGCGATCCCGATTCCGACCGCCGCGAACAGGCCGACCCGGTCCCCGAGGGCGGCGTGGATCGGCCCCTGGACGAGCAGCACCAGCCCGGCCATCGCGCCGGCGCAGAGCGTGATCGGCGCGAGGAGCCGCACGAGCCGCCCGTTCGTGACCGGGACGACGCGCCCGACGCTGGCGACGATCGCGGGCGTGAACAGGTAGGCCCGCACCACGTGCCCGGCGACCAGTGCGGCGAGGCCGAAGGGCGCGGTGACGAGGGCCGCCGCGGCGCCGAGGCCGAACTGCGCGCCGGCGAGCCGCAGGGCCGTGCCGTTGCGGCCCAGGGCCGTGAAGATCATCCACAGCATCGAGGTGGCGACGAATTCCGGGGCGAGGAGCGCGAGCGTCCGCAGCACCGGCGCCGCGTCGTGCCACTGGTCGCCGAACAGGAACGGGATGAGGGTCGGGGCGACGGCCGCCATGCCGAAGAAGGCGGGCACGGCCAGGAAGGCCGAGGCCTCGGTGAATCCGTGGAAGGCCGCGGCCAGCTCGCCCGGACGGTCCTGGAGGCGCGCGTAGGTGGTCAGCCCGACCGTGGTCAGCGGGATGACCGCGACCTGGCTCACGAGGTCGATGCAGCGCCACGCGAGGCGCAGGTAGCCGACATCGGTGGCGGACAGGAAGTAGGCCGCGATGACTTCCTGGCTCCGGATCGAGGCGACGAGCAGCAGATAGGTGCAGAACAGCCGCGAGCCGAACGCGATCTGCTCGCGCACGGAGGCGAGATGCAGCCGCAGCGGCGGAATCCAGCGGGCCGCCGCCCAGGTCAGGAGCGTGGTCGCGGTCGCGGCGACGAGCCGCTGCACCACCAGGCTCCAGACGCCGTAGCCGTCGAGGGCCAGCACGAGGGCCGCGGCGCCGCCGAGCACGTTGGCGCCGAGCGCCCGCAGGGCGAGCTTGCGGAACCCGAAGCTCCGCTGGAGCCGCGCTTCGTGGATCGCACCCGCTGCGGTGATGACGAAACAGGCGGAGAGCGCGCACAGGACCGGCCGCAGCGCTGGCAGGTCGAAGATCCAGGCGATCGGGCCGGCCAGGGCCACGAGGCCCACGGCGCACAGGACACCCGTGGCGAGCATCACCCAGAAGGCGGTGGCGGCGAAGTCCTCGTCGAGGTCGGCGCGCTGGACCACCGCGTCGGGCAGGCCGCAGCGCGCGACGATCTGCAGGATGTCGATGAAGACCGCGGCGATCGCCACCATCCCGAACTCGGCGGGCCCGATGAGGCGGGCGAGCACGAGGAACACCCCGAAGCTGAGGACCACGTTGCCGACCGAGGCCACCGCCACCCAGCGCGCGGCGTCGAACGAGCGCCGCGTCACCGCGGCGCCGGAGGCGAGCCCCGGCTCCTCCTCGGCGGCGGCCGCCTCCGACAGGACCGGCGCGGCGGCGCTCACGGGCGGCTCGCCCGACGCTCGGCAACGAGTTCGGCGTAGAGATCGAGGTACTTCTCGGCGACGCGCTCCGAGGTCGATTCGCGGATGACGTGCTGGAAGGCGCGCTCGTCCGGCAGGTCACCGCGGCCGCGGGCGATCACGGTCCGCAGCCGTGCGGCGAGGTCGGCGTCGTCGCCCGGCGTGAACAGCCAGTCGGCATTGTCCTCGCCGATCAGCTCGGGGATGCCGCCCGAGCCCGCCCCGATCACCGGAACGCCCATCGTGTAGGCCTCGTAGATCGTCCGCGGCGACGGCTCGGCCCAGAACGACGGGACGATGAGCACGTCGATCGCGCTGAGGAACTCGGCGGGTTTCGCCCAGCCGACGAAGTCGATGGGCAGGCCCTCGGCCTGCGCCTTGAACCGCTCGATCGAGTCGTCCATCGCGTGGCCGGCGACGAGGCAGCGCCAATCGCCGGGACCGATCCGCCGGAAGGCGTCGATCATCGTGCCGACCCCCTTCTCGTTGTTGATCCGGCCGAGATAGCCGAAGGTCATCGGCTGGCCGGTCCGGTCGATCCGGCGCCTGGCCTCCGGGTCGCCCTCTGGGACGGTGCAGGAATAGAAGATCACCCGGCGCCGCTCGGGCGCGAGATGCGCGAACAACCCGTGGCCGACATGGGTCTTGAGGATCTCGGTCCCGACGCTGACGACCGCGTCCACCGACCGGTTCGTGATCTGCTTGGCGGCGTTGACCACCTTGCAGCCCAGGTGCCAGCGGTCGCACGGCTTGCCGTCCCTGAACATCGCGGCGTTGCCGCAGATCAGGTCGTACTCGCAGACCGTGTGGACGATCGGGATCCCGCGCTTGGCCGCCTCGCGCCAGACGAGAGTCGAGACGTCGAGCAGCGAGTGCGTGTTCACGATGTCGGGCCGGAAATCGTCGAGGACGCGGCCGAACTCGGCCGCGACGGCGAAATTCCACTGCTGCTTGAGCTTCGCCCAGGCGCGGCCGAAGCGGCTCGCCTGGGGCCAGTCCTCGAGCCAGAAATCGTTGTGGTGGGCCATGCGGTAGACGGTGACGCCGCCCCGCACGCTCTTGGGCTCGGGCTCCCGGGCGATGCAGGCCGCCGCCACCGTGTGGCCGGCCGCGACGAGTTCCTCGGCGAGGTGCTCCACCGAGCGCTCGGCGCCGCCCACGATGTAGGGCGGGTAGAGGGCGCTGAGATGCAGGATCCGCAGGGGGCCGGTCACCGCGCGCGCGGCCGCCTGATCCCTCGGGCGGTCCCGGTCCTGGGCGCGGGGTTCCTCCGAGAGGACCCGGGCGTAGCTCGACGACAGGGTGGGGGTCATCATGAACGGCACTCGCTGAGGTGCGGGCGCTCCGCGCGGGCGGAAGGCTCGGGAAGCGGTTCGATGGAGGCCGCGTCGCGGGTCGCGGCGTAGAGATCGAGATAGGCGGTCGCCACAGCGACCGGATCGGTGCCGGCGCGGATGCGTGCGGCGCGGGCGAGCCCCTCGGCGAGACGGGCCGGCTCCGCGATGATCCGGGCCATCGCGGCGGCGAGCGCCGGCGCGTCGCCGGGCGGGACCAGCCAGGGGCCGGACCCGACCTGCTCGCCGATGCCGCCGGTCGCGGTGCCGATCACCGGGACGCCGCGCCCGTAGGCCTCTGCCACCGTCCGGCCGAAGGGCTCGGGCCAGATCGGCGGGACCACGAGGCAGTCGAGATCGTCGAGGAAGGCGTCGCGCTCCGCGTAGCCCGGGAAGGTGACGGGCAGGCCCTCGGCCAGGGCACGGTAGCGGTCCAGCCCGTCCACGGCACGGCCCGCGACGGCGAGGTGCCAGCCGGTTTCCGGCAGGCGCCGGCAGGCCTCGAGGAGGACGTCGAGGCCCTTTGCGCCCTCGATCCGGCCCAGATAGCCGAACCGGACCGGCGCGCCGGGCGCCCGCTTCGCCCGCGTCACCGGCGAGCCGGGCGGGATGGGGTTCCAGATCACCCGGCGCAGCGACGGCGGCACATGAGCGAAGAGGCCGGCGGCGAGGTGGCGGTCGAGGATGTCCGAGCCCACGGCGGCGACTGCCGTCACGGCGCGCTGGCAGCGCCGGTGCGGCGCGGCGTAGAGGCGGCACTTGAGATGCTGCCGGGCGCAGGGACGCCCGTGGCGCACCATCGCGCCGTTGGTGCAGAGGCTGGTGAAGTCGTGCAGCGTGTGCACGACCGGCACCCGGAGCCGCCGGAGCATCGGCCAGAGCGCCGGCGGTAGCTCGGAGATGGAATGCGTGTTCACGAGGTCGGGGGCGTAGTCCCGGACCGCCCGCTCCATCCGGTCGACGGCGTGGCGGTTCCACTGCGCCGCGACCTTGTAGCGGAGGCGCTCGACCCGCCCGCGCTGCGGCCAATCGAGGATGTGGAACGGCGTCCCGTAGCCGATCCGGTAAACCGTGACGCCGTCCTGCAGGACCGGTCCGCCCTCGGTCCGCGCCGCGCAGGCAACGGCGACGCTGTGGCCGAGATCCGCCTGGGTCCGGGCGAGCGTCTCGACCATCAGTTCGGCGCCGCCGACCTGCTCGGGTGCGTAGAGGGAGCTAAGGTGCAGGATGCGCATGCGGCACCTCCCGGGCGGAACGCGCCGCCGCGCCGTCTTGAAGCGCGTCGAGCAGCAGTGTCTCGTAGCGGCGGGCGGTCTCGGCCCAGTCGTAGCGCCGGACATTGTCGCGGCCGCGGGCGATCAGCGTGTCCCTGAGATTGGGCTCGTCCAGCAGGCGGCGCAGGCACTCGGTCAGCGCCGCCGCGTCGGCGGGATCGAAGGTGAGGGCGCCGGCTCCCGCGATCTCGGGCGTCGCGGAGCGGTCCGAGCAGATCACGGGACAGTCAAGGGCCTGCGCCTCCAGAACGGGCAGGCAGAATCCCTCGGCGAAGGACGGGACGCACAGGCACAGCGCGCCGCGATAGAGGGCCGCCAGCCTGTCGTCGCCGATGCCCGACAGGCGGGTCAGGGGGATCGGCGCGTCGCCGATTGCGGCGGCGACGGCCTCGTCGGAATCCTCGCCGACGTGGACGATCCCGATCCCCGGCCTCCCGAGCGCGACCACGGCGCGCGCAAGGGTCGCGAAGTTCTTGTTGTAGAGGGCGTTGCCGACGGCCAGCACGTACGGCCCCGCCGGGACTTCGGCGACGGAACAAGCCACTGATGGGTCCAGCATGGCCGCGGACGGCACGGTGCGCGTCCGGCCGCGGAGCCGCGGGTAATGGTACTCCAGATCGCGCCGTGTCGCGTCCGAGACGGCGATTACCCGGGCGCTGTTGCCGAGGACCAGGCGGAAGATCGGGTCGGTGGTCAGGGCCTCGCGGGAGCGGACGCGCTCGGGCAGCGTGCGGAAATACAGGTCGTGCACCACGCTGACGCGGACGCGGCCGCCGAAGGCCGCCCCGTACGGGTCGATGTTCAGCACGACGTCGATGGCGCGGGCGCGGCACAGCCGCGGGACGGCGAGGCACTGGCGCAGGACGTCGAGCAGCATGATCCGCGGCCGCGGCACCGTCACGACCTCGACGCGGTCGCGGATCGACGCCGGCAGCTGGTCGCGGCGCCACGGGGAGCGGAGCACCACCGCGAAGGTGCCGCGCGCGACCAGGCCGGCGATCACCCGGAAGGCGACGAGCGCGACGCCCGACGGCCGACCGGCATGCTGGCTCGGCATGTTGACGAGGACGCGCGGCATGGCGGGTCTGGCGGCTCCGAACGGGAAGGGGGATCGCCGGCCCGTCAGGCCCGGCCGGCGACCTGGAGGATGATGTCGGCGAGATCGCGCTGCATGCTCTCCGCGCCGTAGCGGGACAGCGCCCGCTCGCGCGCGAGCGCGGCGCGCGCCCTGAAGGCGTCGGGATCGGCGAACAGCGCCGACAGGGCCGCCGCGAGGCGATCCGACCGACGCGGCGGCACCAGCGTCCCGGCCGCGCCGCCGTCGAGGATCTCAGTGGACGCGCCGGCGTCGGTGGCGATCACCGGCACGCCGACCAGCATCGCCTCGACCAGGGTGCGGCCGAACGGTTCGGGATCGACCGAGGGGTGCACGACCGCGTCGACCGCCTGCATCAGCCGGGGGACGTCGTCGCGCTGTCCGAGGAACAGCACCCGGTCCGAGAGGCCGCGCCGCGCCGCGAGGTCGCGCAGGTGCGCCGCGTAGGCATCCTCGCCGAATAGCGGCGCCCCGACCACGACGCAGCGGAGGCCGGACAGGGTCGCCAGCGCCTCGATCAGAACGTCCTGCCCCTTCCAGGGCGCGAGGCGGCTGAAGACGCCGACGAGGGGGCCGTCCGGCAGGCCGAGTTCCGCGCGCAGAACGGCGGCGGAGCAGGGTGCCGGATCGACGTCGAGGCCGTTCGGCACGACGCGGATCAGCGACCGGCGCCCGCCGGCCTGGACGAAGGCCCGCGCGGCGGCCTCGGAGGGAACGATCACCCGGGCGGCGCAGAGATTGGCGAGCCGGATCTGCAGGATGCGCTGCGCCCGGCCGAAATGCGCCCCGTCGAGGATGTCGTGGAGGTGCCAGATCAGGGGGCGCCCGGCGGCGCGCGCGGCCAGAGACGAGAGCAGGAAGGCCTTCTGCGAGTTGGCGTAGACCACGTCGCAGGACCGGGCCGATCGGGCGATCTCCAGCGCCAGGGCGCCGAGCTGGCCCAGGACCGGGAGCGCGCTCAGCGGTGACACGTCCCGCCGGAGGCCCGCCAGGGCGGACTGGCGACGCGCGAGACGGATCTCCAGACCCGCGTCGCGGAGGGCCGCGGTCAGCGCGCCGTCCTCGAACAGGAAGGCGCTGGAGCCCGCCCAAGGCCGGACTGCGTCGCGGAGCACCAGCTCGGCACCGGACATCGTTCCGGTATGGCTCACGAACAGGACCCGCGGCCGCGCGGCGACGACGGACCGCGCGGCCTGCGCCCGGTCCAGGAGGCCGCGCTTCGCGAGCGCGTCGGCGGGGAGCACTTCGGTCATCGCGCGCTCGCGGCCGTGCGGGGATCGGGCAGCGGCATCACGTCGTAGGTCGACTGGATGCCCGGGCGGACCATCGTCATGGCGATCCCGAGGACGTGTCCGCCGGCGCGGCGCAGGTTCGCCACGGTCTCGACCGTATCGGAGAGCTGCGAGCGCCCGTAGCGGGCGCAGCAGAGCACGCCGTCGACGTGGCGGGCCAGCATCGCCGCATCCATCAGGAGGCTGGTCGGCGGGGTGTCCAAGAGGACGAGGTCGTAGCGGCGGCTCCACTTGAGGAAGTCGGCCATCCGGTCGCCCATCAGGAGCTCGGTCGAGTCGGCCGTCGGCGTTCCCGCGGGGATGACGTCGAAGCGTCCGGCCTGGACCACCACGTCGGCCGGGTCGATCTCGCCGCGGAGCACGCCGCCGAGGCCGGGGCCGCGGCCGAGTCCTAGGGAGGCCTCGAAGTTCGGCCGCCGCAGGTCGCACTCGACCACCAGCACCCGGCGGCCGCTCGCGGCGCCGATGCCGGCCAGCGCGAAGGCCGTGAACGACTTGCCCTCCCGCGGCTTCGCCGAAGTCACCAGGATGACGCGGGACTTGCAGGCGCCCGCCAGCACGAGATGGGCGTGCAGGTTGCGCAGGACGTTCTGCATCACCGGGTCGACCCGCGCCCGCGCCAGGGCCTCCGCGAGGTCGAGCTCGCGCTGCCGCTCGGAGAAGCGGCCGACGAGGCCGGCGGGCTCCAGGCTCGGCAGCTGCGCGAAGACCGGGGCGCCGGTGCCGGCCATGAGCTGCGCCGAGGTGCGCACGCGCCGGTCGGTGTAGTCGCGCAGCAGCGCGGCGGCGGCCGCGAGCACGCCCGCCAGCACGATGCCGCCCGCCAGGAACGGCACGGCCTTGGGCGAGAACGGCTCCTGCGGCAGCTCGGCGAGGCTGACGAGCCGCGTGCTGCCGGTGAGTATGCGCCGCTCGGTCTCCAGCTCGCCCGCCCGCTTGACCAGATCGGCGTAGCGGGTGCGCTTGATCTCGGCGTTGCGCACCATGCCCTCGATCGACGCCTCGTCGTCCATGGCGGCGGCGGCGTCGGTCTTCGCCGTCTCGAGCTGGGCGCGCAGCGACTTGGCCAGGGCGTTCGAAGCCTCGTAGGACTTGCGCAGGCCCTTGGCGACGTTGCCGATCTCCTGCTCGATCCGAGCGCGCAGGCTCGCCTGCTCGGTCTCGAGCGCCCGGATCACCGGGTGGTTCGCGCCCAGCAGGGTGCTCTGGTTGGCGAGCTGCGCGCTGACGCCGCTGAGCTGCTGCTTCAGCGAGACGATGGTCGGGCTTGCCAGGACGGCCGGGGCGCTGTCGGCGCCGCGGGCACCCTTGGCCTCGATCTCGGAGAGCCGCGCGGCCGCGTCCGCCTTGGCGGTCTCGGCCGCGGCGAGCTGCTGGCTGATGCTGGTGAGCCGCTCCGCGCTGATCGGGGCGAGCGAGCCCTTCAGCAGGCCCTTGCGGCGCCGGAAGGTCTGGATGCGGGTCTCGTCGGCCCGGATCGAGGCGTCCAGCTGGCTGATCTCGGTGTGCAGCCAGTCGGCCGCCGCCTTGCGGCTCGAGGCCTGCGCCTCGCGCTGGTCATCCAAGAAGGCGTTGATCAGGCCGTTGGCCATCGTCTGCGCCGTCTCGGGCAGCGGCGACTTGTAGCCGATGGTGATGATGCGCGAGCGACCGGAGCTCAGGACCGTGTAGCGCTTCTGCAGGTAGTCGACGAGCGCGTTGCGGTCGGTCGTGAGCTTCGTGCAGGCGGCGTCCTTCTTCTCGCTGATCCGGTCGGGATGCCCCCCTGTGGCCGCGTAGCGGCACTCGGCCAGCACCGCGGCGACCAGGTTGTCGTCGATCGCGAGGCGCAGGAGCCGCGGCGAGCGGATCACCAGGATCTGGCTCTCGATGTCGGCCGGGTCGCCGATCTTCTGGATCCAGGCCATCGAGGCGTTATTGGCGCCCGGTTCCGCCTCGGCCACGATGACCGAGCCGCTCGCCACGTATTGCCGCTGGATCATCAGCAGGGCGGTCACGGCGAGGCCGAGGACGGTGGCGAACACCGCCGCGAACAGGTAGCGGCGATGCCAGATCCGGGCGAGGGCCGCGGCCAGCGGACCGCCGCGCGCCGGCTCCTGGGCGAGGGCGCGAACCGGCGTCCGGTCGGCCAGATCGACAGTCAGGAAGGACATGCGGCGCGTCCTCAGCCGACGGCTTCGAGGCGCGGCAGGATCCGCGGGCGCGTCTCGCAGGCGGCCCGGTGCATCGCCATCTGGTCGTCGACGAAGGTCGAGAACCGGCTGCGGAACAGCTCGGCCGAGAACAGCTCGGCCTGCGCCCAGCAGGCCTCGCGGGTGAAGTGGCTCTCCTGCAGCAGGAAGCGCTGGACGCACTCGGCGATCGCCACGGGCTCGGGCGTGTCGAAGAACATCCCGGTGCGCTGCGGGCCGCGGGTCTGGACCGTCTCGCGGGCGCCCCCGCGGCCCAACGCGAGGACCGGCGTGCCCTCCGACGTGGCCTCGACCACGATGATCCCGAAATCCTCCTCGGCCGCGAAGATGAAGGCGCGGGCCGTGGCCATGAGGTGGCGCAGCTCCGCGTCGGGCACGAAGCCGGAGAACGACACGTTCGGCCCCGCGATCTCGCGCAGCCGCGCGGCATCGGGCCCGGTGCCCGCCACCACGAGTTCGAGGTCGGGGAGCAGCGCGAACGCGCGGATCACCGCCTCGACGTTCTTGTACGGCACGAGCCGGCTGGCCACGAGGAAGTGGTTGCCGCGCGGCCCGTCATACTGCTGGATCGGCAGCGTGATCGGCGGGTGGATGACCTCGGCGGTGCGGCCGTAGACCTTGTGGATGCGGCGGGCGACGAAAGCGGAGTTGGCCACGATCGCGTTGGGACCGGCCGCCGTGCGAAAATCCCAGACGCGCATCCGGTGCAGGATCAGCCGGGCGAGCACGCTCTTCATGCCCGCGTCGCAGCCGCTCTCCCGCAGGTAGGTGTGCTGCATGTCCCAGGCGTAGCGCATGGGCGAGTGGATGTAGGAGACGTGGAGCTGGTCGGGCCCGGTGAGGACGCCCTTCGCCACCGCGTAGCTGCTCGAGATGACGAGATCGTAGGCCGACAGGTCGAACTGCTCGATCGCGAGCGGCATCAGCGGCAGGTAGTTGCGGTGCCGCGTCCGCGCGAAGGGCATGCGCTGGATGAAGCTCGTATGCGCCTGGGTGTAGCCCAGCCGCGCCCGGTCTGCTTCAGGCAGGAAGTCGAAGAGCGCGAAGACATCCGCGTCCGGATAGATCCGCAGCAGCTGCTCGAGGACACGCTCGGCGCCACCGACGATGTACAACCAGTCGTGAACGATCGCGACACGCATCACAGCTTCCTCGTCGGTGCGCCGGACGCTGGACCATGCATTACGTCCTGCCGGTCCCGCCGGTGACAGCGGGCCAAGGCACACACGAGAGGGTAATAGCAGCGTGATCTGTAAAAAAGGGGTCACCGCCGCAGCAACAGTCGAAAATAGCGCCTGTTTAGACGAGAGACGCGGCGTGTAAACTTAATTTTTGCCAATAATTAACGTTAAGCGAAGGGTGTTCTCAGACCTGCAATCTTCGGCATGACTCCCCGTGGGTGCCCGCTGCGCCGGGTCGGCACACCGGCGGCGGGGGCCCGGCTGCGCGGCCTACGAAGCGGCCGGAACGGGCAGGGGATCGGGCGAGGGCCGCCGGTCGAGCCGGCGCCGCAGGGCCGCGATCACCGGCGTCTCGACATACCGGAACAGCAACTCGCCGGCGGCGACCGCCGCCGGGAACGCGATCGCGAAGATCAGGGCGGCGCGCGCGAAGCCGGGCGCGACGACGAGCGCCGCGATCTTGGCGGCGCTGTGCAGCAGCAGGTTGTGGACCAGGTAGAAGGAATAGCTGGCATTGCCCTGCGACAGCAGCCAGCGCGACTTCAGGGCGATGCCGCCCCGCTCCAGCAGCAGCATCGCACCGACGATCAGGACGGCCGCTGACCCCCAGATCAGCGGGCGCGCGAAGCCGGACAGCTCGGGGCTGACGCCGAGCGCGTCGGCCACGATCTGGCCGCCGAGGATGAGCACAAGAGCGGCCGCGACGGCCGCGCACGCCACGCGCCGGACCGGGAAGCCCGCGGCCGGCGCCCGGAGCCGCAGGTAGGCGTATCCCAGCCCGATGCCGGCGGCGAACTCGATCAGGATCGGCTTCGTGTAGTACGCCCAGTAGAGATTCGACGCGGGCAGCAATCCGAGCAGGATCAGCGCCAGGAAGATCGCGGCCGCACCGAACGCCCGGAAGGCGGGTCTCGGCACCATGAGCAGCGCCGCGAAGACCACGTAGAAGAACATCTCGTAATTGAGTGTCCAGCCCACGGAGTTGAGCGGCTCGACGAAGCCGCCGCGGGAGAACGGCAGGAACAGCAGGGACTGGACGACGTAATCTGGCCGGATCTCCACGATCCCGATGGGCTTCAGGCCCGTCAGCGCGATGAGCGCCAGGGCGAGCGTGACGAGCCAGTAGACCGGGACAACGCGCGACGCGCGGCGGAGCAGGAACTCGCCCGGGCTCTCGCGGCGCCCGCTCGTGCTCACGAACATGATGAACCCGGAGAGCACGAAGAACACGTCGACCCCGCTCGCGCCGAAGGCGAGCAGATCCGGTCTCGGCAGCACGGGGCCGATGTAGAGGCCGAAATGCGTGAGGAAGACGAGGTACGAGGCGACGGCGCGCAGGATTTGGAGGTTGTAGATCATCGCGCGCCGGCTGATCGCTGGGCCCGCCCGGGAAGGGCGACGTCGCGCCCTTATGGCCGAGATGGCCCCGCCGCGTCACGACGAGTCCGGAAACGTCCTAAATGGCCCGGGTCTCGAATTTAAGATCAGGCGGGGCATTTACACGCATGAGTTGCTAAATCCGCGAAATCTCTGGACGGACGATCACGAAAGCAAGAGCTGGAAAGTGATCGTAAAGGTCGCGCCGCCGAATGTAAGCCGCCGGCCACATCCGGTTCCTGTTTGCACGGCGCGCAACCCTGTGTCGCCCTCTACGGACCGCTATTTACTATTAATCAATAGATAATTTGACGCCGAGCCGATCCGTTCAATAGCGTCGTGATAACTGGAATAAGGAGTTCCGCCTTGAACATCGCTCAAGACATCCGTGAGATTCTCGGGGCGAACGAAGCCTTCGCCGGGAAGGCCGACCAGCTCTCCGAGGATGACAGCCTGTTCGATCTCGGGCTGGACTCGTTCGGTTCCGTCCAGCTGATGCTGGGCCTCGAGGAGCGCTTCAGCATCGAGTTCCCCGACGAGCTCCTGAACCGCAAGTCGTTCTCGTCGATCCGCGCGATCCGCGAGGCCGTCTCCACCCTCATCCAGCAGGAAGCCGCATGAGCACGCTCGCCGCGCGCGCCGAGCGGGCCGCGGCGGTGGCGGCGCACCACGCCGACGCCGTCGACCGCGAAGGCCGCTTTCCCGAGGAGGCCGTGGCCGCGATGAGGTCCGAGCGGCTACTCGGCCTCCAGATCCCGGGCCAGTTCGGCGGGGAGGGGGCGGGGCTGACGCAGATCGCCGAGCTGTGCAGCACGCTCGGGCAGGCCTGCAGCGCGGCCGCGATGGTCTTCGCGATGCACCACATCAAGGTCTCCAGCCTCGTGACCCACGGCATCGACAGCCCGTGGCACGGGCGCCTGATGGAGCGCATCGCGCGCGAGCAGCTGCTGGTCGCCTCCTCGACCACGGAGGCGGGCATCGGCGGGGACCTGCGCAACAGCCTCTGCGCCGTGGAGACGACCGGCGAGGTCTTCGCCCTCGGCAAGGACGCGTCGGTGATCTCCTACGGCGCCCACGCCGACCTGATTCTCGCCACAGCCCGGCGCCATCCGGACGCCGCGACGTCCGATCAGGTCCTCGTCGCGCTGATGGCCGACCAGATCTCCCTCGCGCGAACGGGCGACTGGGACACGCTCGGGATGCGCGGGACCTGCAGCGACGGCTTCCGCCTGGAGGCGCGGAATGTCCCGGTCGAGCAGATCCTCCCGAAGCCGTTCGCGGAGATCGCCGCCCAGTCGATGCTGGCCTCATCGCACCTCCTGTGGAGCAGCGTCTGGTACGGGATCGCGACCTACGCGGTCGACCGCGCCCGCGCCTTCGTGCAGGCCGAGGCGCGGCGCCGGCCCGGGCAGGTGCCGCCGACCGCGACGCGCCTCGGTGAGGTCTCCAGCGCGCATCAGGCCATGCGCGGCACCATCGTGTCGGCCCTGCGCCGCTTCGAGGACGCGCACGGCGACGCCGACACGATCGGCTCCGTCGGCTTCTGCGTGATGCTCAACAACCTGAAGATCACCGTCTCCGACATGGCGGTCGACATCGTCCGGCGGGCGCTCGCGATCGTCGGCCTCGCCGGCTACCGCAACGACACGCCCTTCAGCCTGGGCCGGCCGCTGCGCGACGTCCTCTCCGCGCCGCTGATGATCGGCAATGACCGCATCCTCGCCAACACCGCCAAGCTCCTGCTCGTGCAGAAGGGCAGCGGCCAGCTCATGAGCGCGTGATGGAATCGATCTCCTCTCCCCCCGGCGACGTCGTGCTCGAGGACGAGCCGGCCGGCGGTCCCACCTTCCTCGACCGCCTGTTCGACCACGGCCTGCTCGTCCGAACCGGCGTCGACGGCCTCTACGGCCGCAGCGGCGGATTCGAGAGCGTCGTCGACGCCCTCGACCGGATGATCACGCGACTCGGAGCCGCCGAGGAGGCCGAAGTGCTGCGCTTCCCGCCGGCCATGAGCCGCCCGGCCTTCGAGCGCAGCGGCTACCTGAAGGGCTTCCCGAACCTCGCCGGCACCGTACACAGCTTCTGCGGCGACGCGCGCGGCCACGCCGAGATCCTCGCCTGCCTCGAAGCCGGGACCGACTGGACCGGGCAGCAGGAGGCCACCGACATCGTGCTGACGCCCGCGGCCTGCTACCCGGTCTACCCGGTCGCCGCCGCGCGGGGCGCGCTGCCGGCCGAAGGCCGCCTGTTCGACCTGCAATCCTACTGCTTCCGGCGCGAGCCCTCGCTCGAGCCGACCCGGATGCAGCTGTTCCGGATGCGCGAATACGTGCGCATGGGCAGCCCCGAGCAGGTCCTGGCCTTCCGCGAAGCCTGGCTCGAGCGCGGCACGGCCATGATCCGCGCCCTCGGTCTCCCGCTCGCGATCGACGCGGCCAACGACCCGTTCTTCGGCCGCGCCGGCCGGATGCTCGCCAACAACCAGCGGGCGCAGGGACTGAAGTTCGAGCTGAACGTCCCGGTCAACAGCGTCGACAAGCCGACGGCCTGCCTCAGCTTCAACTATCACCAGGACCATTTCGGCAGCACCTGGGAGCTGCGCCAGGCCGACGGCGAGGTCGCCCACACGGCCTGCGTCGGTTTCGGCCTGGAGCGGATCACGCTGGCGCTCCTGCGCCACCACGGGCTCGATCTCGCCGCGTGGCCGGCCGCCGTGCGCGCCGAGCTGTGGGGCTGAGGCGGTGACCGCCGCGCTGCGCCTGCCGGAGGGTCTCAGAGCCGCGGGACCCTACGTCCCGCACCCGCTCCACGATTCCGGCCGCGACTGGCCGGAGACGAACTGCTACGTCGACCTCTGGATCGAGCTCCTGCACGGACGCGGCCTCGTGCCGGAGGCGATGCTGGGCTTCACCCTGCGGCAGGATTTCGAGGGCGACCAGTTCACCTTCTTCAAACCGCCGACCGGTGATATCGAGCGCCTCTACGGTCTGGAGGTGCTGGAACTCGCGGTCTACGGCGGCCTCGAGAACCACGCCGTGATCCAGGCCGCGGCCGGCCGGCCGGTGCTGGTCGAGGTCGACGCGATCTACCTGCCGGACACCCAGGGGACCACCTACGGACGCGAGCACGGCAAGACCACGATCGGGATCTTGGCCCTCGATCCGGCCGCGCAGGAGCTCGATTACCTGCACAATGCGGGTCGCTTCCGCCTCGCCGGGAAGGATTACGCCGGGATCTTCGGGCCGGCGACGCTGCCGCCCTACGCCGAGTTCGTGAAGACCGTCGCACCGTCGCTCGGCGCGGCGGATCTGCCGGCGGTCGCGCGCGAACTGCTCGTCCGGCATCGCGCCCGGGCGCCCCGGCGCAACCCCGTCCTGGCGTTCCGCGACACCCTCGCGGCGACGGCCGCGGAGCTGGTCGTCCGGCCGCTCAGCGTGTTCCACGCCTATGCCTTCAACACGACGCGCCAGCTTGGCGGCAACTTCGAGATGCTCGCCAGCCATCTCACGTGGCTCGAGGACCGGGAGGCCGACGGATTCGGGCCAGCCGCCGCGGCCGCCGCGGACCTGAGCCGCGAGGCCAAGGCCTTCCAGTTCCAGCTCGCCCGCGCGTTCCATCGCCGCTCGGCCGAGGGCCTGGCGCCGCGCCTCGACCGCCTCGCGGCGACCTACGACCGCGTCTTCGCGGATCTCGACCGCGCGCTGGACCGCTGAGAGGCGTCGTGGCCCGCATCCGCAGCGTCGACGACCGCGCGCCGGAGGTCCGGTTCGGACCCTGGCGACTCGCCGCGACGCCGGCGGGCGCCTGCGCGGGTCCCGGCAATCTTGATGAGGTCACCGGCTGGATCGCTGCCGAGGTTCCGGGCACCGCCGCCGACGCCCTTCGAGCCGCCGGACGCTGGAGCGAGGCGGCGCCGGAGCCGATCCACGACCGCGACGTCTGGTATCGGACACGCATCTCCGGTTCTGGCCCGGCCCGGCTGCGTTTCAGGGGCCTCGCCACCCTCGCCGAGGTCTGGCTCGACGGTGTCCCAGTCCTGTGCGCCCGCGCAATGTTCGAGGAGCACGTCGTCGACGTGGACCTCGGCGGCGCCTCCGACCTCGCGCTGTGCTTCCGCGCGCTCCGCGCGGAACTCGACCGCCCGGCCAAGCGCGGGCGCTGGCGGCCGCGGATGATCACGCCCGGGTCGCTGCGCCATGTGCGCACCAGCGTCCTCGGCTTCATGCCGGGCTGGTGTCCCGAGATCGACCTCGTCGGGCCCTACCGCCCGATAACCGTCGAGCCGGTCCGCCCCCGCGCGAGCGCCGCGGATGTGCGTACGACCCTCGACGGCGACGTCGGCCGGGTGGCCGTGCGCCTGCGGGTCGACGGTCCGGTCGGCATCGTCCTCCTCCGATGCGGCGGCGGCGAAGCCCCGCTCGCGGAGGTCGAGCCGGGCCTGTTCGCGGGCGCGCTGGCGCTGCCCGGCATCGCGCCCTGGTGGCCGCATACCCACGGCGCACCGAACCTCCACCCGGTCGAAGTCCGCGTCGACGGGGCGCAAATCGACCTGGGCCGCGTCGGCTTCCGGACCCTGTCGCTCACGCGACCGTTCGCGGAGGGGCTCGCGCTGGCCGTGAACGGCGTGCCGCTCTTCTGCCGAGGCGCCGTCTGGACGCCGCCGGACCTCGTCGGGCTGGGCTCGGACGGCACCCGCGCCTCGCTCGAGCTGGCGCGCGAGGCCGGCATGAACATGCTGCGCGTGCCCGGGACGACGCTCTATCCGGCCCCGGACTTCTACGATCTCTGCGACGAGCTCGGCATCCTGGTCTGGCAGGACCTGATGCTCGCCAACTTCGACTACCCGCACGTCGAACCGGCCTTCGCGGCCGCGCTCGACCGCGAGTTGACCGGATTCCTCGACCGCACGCAGACCGCGCCGTCGCTCTGCGTGGTCTGCGGCGGCAGCGAGGTCTGGCAGCAGGCGGCGATGCTCGGGGCGCCGCGCGCCGTCTGGGCCGACGCCTACTGCGCGGAGACGCTGGCGGAGCGGGTGGCAGCGCGGCGGCCCGATCTCGTCGTCGTGCCGAACTCGCCCTCCGGCGGCGACCTGCCGTTCTCGCCGCGCGGGGGTTGCACGCACTATTTCGGCGTCGGCGCCTATCGACGGCCCCTGGAAGATGCCCGCCGGGCCGAGGTCGGGTTCGCCAGCGAGTGCCTCGCCTTCGCCAACCCGCCCGAACCCGGCACGCTGGGCCCGACCGGACCGGCCGACCCGCTCTGGCAGGCCGGCATCCCGCAGGACCGCGGCACCGATTGGGACTTCGAGACGGTGCGCGACCACTACGTCGGCGCGCTCTACGGCGTCGATCCGGCGTCCCTGCGCGCCGAGGACCCGGACCGCTACCTCGAGCTCGGCCGCGCCGCGGTGGCCGAGGTCATGGAGGCGACTTTCTCCGAGTGGCGCCGGCCGCGCTCGCCGACGGCCGGCGGCCTCGTCCTGATGATGCGCGACCTCGCGCCCGGAGCCGGCTGGGGCGTGATCGACTGGACGCAGCGCCCGAAATCGGCCTGGTACGCGATGAGGCGCGCCTTCCGCCCGGTCCAAGTCCTCCTGACCGATGAGGGCCTCGACGGCCTCCATGTCCACGTCCTCAACGAGACGGCGACGGCCCGGGCGCTGACGCTGTCCCTGATCTTCTGCGATGTGGCGGGCCGCGTCGCGGCGCGCGCCGAGCGCGATCTCGTGGTTGGCCCGCGGGCGGCGCTCACGTTCACCTCCGCGACCCTTCTCGGGCGCTTCTTCGACGCCACCGACAGCTACCGCTTCGGGCCCCGGATCCACGATCTCGCGCACGCGCGGCTGACCGACGCCGACGGGCGCGTGATCGCCGACAGCTTCCACGTCCTGAGCGCGGGGCCGCTCGACCGGTCGACCGTCGGCCTCCGGGCCGAAGCTGTCGCGACCGAGGCGGGGCCGGGTCTGCGGATCAGCACCGAGCGCTTCGCCCGCGGCGTCCAGGTGCTGGCCCCGGGGGCACGGCCGGCCGACAGCGGCTTCCACCTCGCCCCGAGGTCGAGCCGGATCATCTCCTTCGCGGAGGCCGCCCGGCTCCCGCGCGGGCGCGTGCGGGCCATCAACAGCGACGAGATCGTGGAATTCGGTCATGACGGGTGAAGTCGGGTCCGAGGCCGCGGTGTCGGTGCCGGTGACCTTCGACGGGCTGTTCGGGTGGCTTCATCCGGCGGCCGGGACGCGGGGCGTCGTCCTCTGTGGGGCCTACGGCTTCGAGCAGATGGCCGCGCATCGGCCCTGGCGCTCCCTGGCCGAGGGCCTCGCCGCGGCGGGCTGCCCGACGCTGCGCTTCGACTATCCGGGCGAGGGCGACTCGGCCGATCTGGACGAGGCGCGGGTCGCTGGCTGCGTCGCTGCGGTGCGTGGGGCCGTCGCGTACCTGCGCGCGACGACCGGCGTCGCGGAGATCGTCGTCGTCGGCCTGCGGCTCGGCGCGACCTTCGCGGCTCTGGCCGGCGAGGCGGAGGCCGTCGACCGCCTCGTCCTGCTGGCGCCGGTCACGACCGGGCGCGCGTATCTGCGCGAGATGCGGCTGCGGGCGCAGACGATCGGCCGCCTGCCGGACGGGTCCGCCCCGGCGCAGGAGCCGGACAGCCTCACCGTGGGCGGCTTCCGGATGGAGGCGGCGTTCCTCACCGATCTCGCCGACCTGAACCTCGCGCGGCTCGCGCGGGCGCCGGCCCGCCACGCGTTGCTCCTCGCACCCGAGACCAAGGCGCTGGCCGCGAACCTCGGCGCTCTCGGCTGCGACGTGGCGACGGGAGCGTTCCCGGGTCTCGCGGCGCTCGTCGCCGATCCGATCTTCTCGGATGTCCCGACCGCGGATTTCGCCCGCGTCATCGGCTTCGCGACCGACGGGATGGCGGCCGCCGGGCCGCGACCCGGCGGCATCGCCATCGACGGGCGCCGGAACGGGCTGACCGGACCGGGCTGGGCGGAGGCGCCGGTCCGCTTCGGGCGCGGCCTGATCGGCATCCGCTGCCGGCCCGACCGGGCGGAAAGCGCGGCGCCGACGATCCTGTTCGTCTCGACGGGCATGAGCGTGCATTCCGGATGGGGGCGCCAGACCACGGATCTCGCCCGGCGCCTCGCCGCGGAGGGGATCGCGTCGGTCCGGTTCGACCTGCGCGGCATCGGCGACAGCGACGAGCGGCCGGACGGCCGCAAGCCCCTCTTCGCCGGGGACGGCTTCGCCGACGTCGCGGCGGCGGTCGACCTGATCGCCGGCGCGGGCGGCCCGATCCTGCTGGTGGGCGGGTGCAGCGGCGCCTACGCGGCCTTCCACGCGCTCTGCCGGGACCGCCGGATCGACGGCGCGCTCCTGCTCAACCTCTACTGCTTCGACTGGGACCCGGATCAGGACCTCGAACAGGTCATCCGGCAGACCTTCGGAAGCGCGTCCACCTACGCGGCCCTGCTCAAGCGGGGCGCGACCTGGCGCCGGCTGATCCGCGGCGAGATCCGGATCGCCGCCATCGCCTCGGTCCTCGCCCGGCGCGGCATCGAGGCCGGGATCCGCCGCCTGCGCCGGGCTCTCCGCCCCGGTCCGCTCGGGGGCTCGCCCGCCCGGCGGGTCGCGGCCCTCCGTCGGCGGGGCGCGGAGATCCGCCTGCTCTTCAGCGCGGGCGATCCGGGCCTCGCGGCCGTCCGCCGCCATCTGGGACGCTCGCCCGGACCGGCCGACCGCCGTGTCGGAGCGCCCGTGACGGTGGTACCGGGCGTGGACCACAATTTCGGTTCCCGCCAGGCCCAGGCCCGGGTCGCGGAGGCGCTGCAGGACCTCCTGCGCGCCGTCCGCCGCGCCCACGCGACGCGCACCGTCGCGGCGAAGGCCGCCGCGCCGGGAAGCGGTCTCACCCTGGCGGGCCGGACGTGACCCGTCTCACGCGCCGGTCGGCCCTCGCCCTGGCGGCGGGCGTCTTCGCGACCGGGCGGGCCGCCGCGGCCGAGCCGCTGCACCGCTGCGAGGCGCTGATCGACTCGATCGGCGTCAACGTGCATCTCGGCCATCGCGGCACCCCCTACGTCGACCGCTTCGCCGCCTGCGCCCAGGCGCTCGACGAACTCGGGATCCGGCACCTGCGCGACGACATCGTGCTCGTCGGCGACGAGCCGGCCGGGCAGTTCGAGCGCATCGCCGATCTGGCCGACCGGGGCTACCGTTTCAGCCTGATCTTCTACGACGGGCTCACGCCGGGGCCGCGGGTGCCGCCGGAGCGCTTCGCCGAGATCGCCGGCTGGGCCGGCGACGGGCTCATCGTGGCGGAGGGCGGCAACGAGCCGCCGGTCGCGGCGCGGCCGGGCCTCGCGCGGCTCTCGGCCGATCATCAGGCGGCCCTGTTCCGCGCGGTGCGGGCGGACACGCGGGCCGAGGCCGTGCGTGTGGCCGGACCGAGCTACATCCAGGGTAACGTCGCGGCGGCGCAGAACCTCGCGGCGGTCGTCGACCTCGCCAACATCCACGCCTATCCCGGGGCCGAGCACCCGGAAACCGACGGCGGCGGCAGCCTCGCGCGCTTCGTCGCGGCCGCGCGCCCGGTCTTCGGCGACGCGCCCGTGATCGCGACCGAGAACGGCTACCACACGGCGCTCGCCACCGGCAGCGCCCACCTGCCGATCTCGCCGGGACTGCGCGCCCGCTACCTCCCGCGGATGCTGCTCTGGAGCTACCTCCAGAGCGTGCGGCGGACCTACCTGTACGAGCTGATCTCCAGCTTCGACCGCGGCGACGCCGATCCCGAGAGCCGCTTCGGCCTTCTCGCCCACGACGGTCGCCCCACACCCGCCTTCGCGGCGGTGCGCAACCTCGTCCGGCTGTTCGGCGCCCCCGCCGGGGAGATCGCCGCCGTTCCGGCCGATCGCGACGTCACGCTCGGCAGCCCCGTTCCCGATCTCATCACCGCACGGTTCGCGCGGCGGGACGGGGCGACGCTCGTCCCGATCTGGCTCGGCCTCGACGGCTGGGACCGGCGTAGCCGGGCACCCCGGCCGGACTTGCCGGCGCAGACCGCCGAGCTCCGGCTGTCACGGCAGCCCCGGCGGGTGCGCCTCCATCGCTTCGACGACGACGGCGCCGTGAGCGTGGTGGAGCTTCCCGCGGACAGGCGGGTGCCGGTCCCGGTCACGGACCGCCTCGGCGTCGTCGAGCTCACCTAGGGTCGCCGCCGACGGAGTCGTTCCGTGACGCGCCCGATCTCCGATTCTCGCGGAGGCCTGATCCATGCTGAGCTACCTGGGTGACACGATCGTCGGCCTGACCCTCGCGGTCCTGAACGCGCTGGCGCCGCTCGAAGTCCACGTGGACAAGGGCGTCCCCTATGCCGACGGGAGCGCGCACCGCGCCGACATCTACCGGCCAGCCGCCGGGAAGCCGCGTCCGGTCGCCGTGTTCCTGTACGGCGGCGGGTGGCGGACCGGATCGAAGGACGAGGTTGCCTACGTGGGCGCGGCCTTCGCGCGGCGGGGCGTCGTCGCGGTCATCCCCGAGTACCGCCACGTGCCGGCGGCGAGCCTCCAGGACATCCTCGCGGACAACGCCGCCGCCGTCGCCTGGACCCTCGCGCACGCGGCCGAGTACGGCGGCGATCCCGCCCGCGTCACCGTCGTGGGGCATTCCTCGGGGGCCTGGGCCGCCGCGATGCTGGGCCTCGACGCGACTTGGCTCCAGCGGGCCGGCTCCAGTCCCGCCAAGCTCGCCGGGATCGTCGGGCTGGCCGGACCCTACGCGACTTCGGCGCTGACCGATCCGCTGGATCGCCAGGTGTTCGCGGGCAGCGATCCGGCCCTGCAGCCGATCAACCACGCCGCCGATCCCCATCCGGCGATGCTGCTGGCCACCGGCGCGGCGGATCTCGACGTCAACCCCGCCGGAACCCTGTCGCTCGACCGGGCGCTGCGCGGCTTCGACGGCAGGGAGACGATTAAGATCTACCCGGGTCTCGGGCACGGGCAGATCGTCCACGCGATGAGCTTCCCGTTCAGTCTCCGGTACTCGGTCGCGGACGACGTCGCGCGTTTCGTTAAGGGCGCCCGTGCCGGCCCGTGAGGCCGAGCGCGCGAGGGCAGGGACCGGCGCGGCGCGCCGATCCCTGCGTCCCCATTCGACGGGCCGCGGGTCTCAGTGATAGCCCGGCGCGCCCGCCGCGACCTTGCCGCGGAACAGCCAGTAGACGTAGCCGGTGTAGGCCAGGATCATCGGGACCAGGATCACCGCGCCGGCCAGAAGGAACGCCTGGCTGCTCGGGTGGGTCGCCGCGTCCCAGATCGTGACCACCGGCGGGACGATCATCGGCCACAGGCTGATGCCGAGCCCGACATACGACATGAGGAACAGGCCCAGGGCGCAGAGGAACGGCTTCACTTCGGCCCGCCGATCGAGCGCGACGAAGAAGCGCCACGCCAGCAGCGCGACGAGCGCCGGCACCGGCGCGGCCAGGGCGAGATTCGGCCAGGACAACCACCGCGCGCGGAACGCGTCGCTGAGGATCGGCATCGCCGCCGAGACGACCACGATGGCCGCCAGCGTGACGAGGCCGAGCCGGCGCGCGAGCCGGTAGGCCCGGAGCTGGAGCTCGCCCTCCGTCTTCCAGATCAGCCAGCAGGCGCCGAGCAGACCGTAGCCGGCGACCAGGGCGGCCCCGGTCAGCACCGAGAACGGCGTCAGCCAGTCCCACCAGCCGCCCGTGTAGGCGCGACCCTCGACCCGGATGCCCTGGACCAGGGCCCCGAGGCAGATGCCCTGGCAGAAAGTCGCCACGTAGCTGCCCCACGAGAAGGACCGGTCCCAGGTCCGCTGGCTCGCGGGCGAGGCCGCGCGGAACCGCATCTCGAAGGCGACGCCGCGGAAGACCAGCGCGAGGAGCATCAGGATCAGCGGCATGTAGAGCGCCGGCAGGATCGTGGCGTAGGCCAGCGGGAACACCGCGAACAGCCCGCCGCCGCCGAGGATGAGCCAGGTCTCGTTCCCGTCCCAGACCGGCGCCACGGTGTTGACCATGACGTCCCGGTCCGCCTTGCCGCGCACCGCCGGGAACAGGATGCCGACCCCGAGGTCGAAGCCGTCCATCACCACGTAGAGGAAGACCGCCGTGGCGATGAGAAGCGCCCAGATGAGCGTGAGATCGAGGGGCATCGGGCTACTCCGCGGGCTGCGCGAGGGGGCGGCCGGCAGTCGGAGCGCCGGCGACGAGGGCGGGGGCGGGCGTGATGCCGGCGGTGCGGATCGGCTGTCCGGGCGGCGGGCCGGGCTCGTGGGCGTGCGGCGCCTGATTGAACAGGTGCAGGAGGTACCAGATGCCCGCGCCGAACACCGCGAGGTAGACCGCCGCGAAGGCCGCCAGCGAGGCGGCGACGGCCGGGGCCGCCACCGGTGACACGCTGTCGACGGTGCGCAGCGCGCCGTAGACGGTGAAGGGCTGACGCCCCGCCTCGGTCACCGTCCAGCCGGCCGTGACCGCGATCAGGCCGGACGGCCCCATGCCGACCGCGAAGCGGTGCAGCCAGGGCGTGTCGTAGAGCCGCCCGCGGTGGCGCAGCCAGAGCGCGGCGAGACCGAGGGCGATCATCAGCAGGCCGAGGCCGACCATGATCCGGAACGACCAGAACACCAGGGGGAGGTTGGTCGGCCAGAGGTCGCGCGGCATGTCGTTGAGCCCGCGGACCTCACCGTCGAGATCGTGGGTCAGGTAGAGGCTGGCGAGGCCGGGAATCTCGATCCGGCCCCGCACCGCGCCCGCCTCCGCGTCCGGCCACCCGAACAGGATCGCGGGGGCCCGGCGCTCCGTCTGGAAATGACCCTCCATGGCGGCGACCTTGGCGGGCTGGTGCGCGTAGGAATTGCCGCCGTGCAGGTCGCCGATCACCAGCTGGGCCGGAGCCACAGCGGCGGCCATCCACATGGCCATCGAGAACATCAGCCGGGCCCGGGGATTGGCCCGGTCCCGCAGCAGGTGCCACGCGCCCACGGCGCCGACGATCATCGCGGTGGTGAGGTAGGCGCCGGTGACCGTGTGGGCGAAGCGGTAGGGGAAGGACGGGTTGAAGACGATCGCCCACCAGTCGGCCGGGTTGAAGCGGCCGTCCGGCGCGACGACGTGGCCGGTGGGTGTCTGCATCCAGGAATTGGCCGAGAGGATCCAGAACGCGGAGGTCAGGGTGCCGACGGCGACGAGGCAGGTCGCCAGGAAGTGGAGCCCCTTGCCGACCCGCTCCAGGCCGAACAGCATGACGCCGAGGAAGCCCGCCTCCAGGAAGAAGGCCGTGAGCACCTCGTAGCCGAGAAGCGGCCCGAGCACCGGCGCCGTCCGGTCGGCGAAGACCGACCAGTTCGTGCCGAACTGGTAGCTCATGACCAGGCCGGACACGACGCCCATCGCGAAGGCAACCGCGAAGATGCGGAGCCAGTAGCGGTAGGTGTCCAGATAGACGGCCTTCCCGGTGCGCAGCCAGAAGCCTTCGAGCACGGCGAGGTAGCTCGCGAGCCCGATGGTGAAGGCCGGGAACAGGAAGTGCCAGACGACGGTGAGCGCGAATTGGGCTCGCGCGAGATTGACTGCACTCGGCAGTTCGAGGGCGGACATCGCGGTCTCCAGGGGACGAACGCGGCAGCTCTGCCGTGGCACGGATCGCGACGCGTTGATTCAGCTCAAGGCCGGTGCCGTGAATCTGAGGGCGTCGGCGCGATTGCGCTGGATCAAGGCCCTCGCCCGCGCCACCCGCGACATCCTGCAGGCGAGCACCCTCTGCTGCCTCATGGCGCACTGACGGGCCGAACCGGCGCCGGGACGACTGGCGTTTGCCCGCCGGCGCGGTCTAGCGCGAGAAGTGCGTGGTCGACATGCGGTCCGTGATCAGCTCGGACGGGACCCAGTCGCTGGGCGGAACCAGCTCGCGTCGGATCAGCGCCAGGGCGTCGTCGACCGCGCGCCGGCCCTGGACGCCCGCGTCCTGGAAGATCGTCACGGCGAGGCGCAGGTCCTGCATCGCCTGCATGCCCTCGGCGGTGGCATCCAACCCGCCGATGCGGATCCGGCCCGCCGGAATCCTGGCAGCCTCGACCGCCTCGGCGGCGCCGAGCGCCATCTCGTCGCTGGTCGCGGCGATCGCGTCGATGCCGATGCCTCGGGCGAGCCACCCGGCGACGGTGGCCCGCGCCGTCGCGCGACTCGCATCCGTCGCGGCCTCCGCGACGAGGCGGAGGCGCGGGCTCTCCGCCAGCACCTCCCTGGCACCCCTGCTGCGGAGCGCCGAGACGGGATCGGTGGCGCTGCCCGCGAGGATCGCGACGCGTCCGGCCCCACCCGACATCTGGGCGAGCTTGCGCATCTGCAGCCGCCCGGCAACGAGATCGCTCGGCATGACCTGGGTGACGCGTCCGGCGAACCAGTCGGTCCGTGCGCCGTGGCCGATGAGGACGAGTGGTACGTCGGCTTCCAGGGCCAGCCGGGTGATCTCCTCGCGCGCCGCGGAGTCGACCGGCACGACCACGAGAGCGTCGGCTCTCTCGGCGATCAGCCGCCGCGCCTGCGCGATCTGCTCGTCGCCCGCACCGTCGGGCGCGTAGGCGAAGCGAGTCGCGACGCCCCGCGCGCGTGCCTGCTCGTCGAGGCCGTCGTGCAGGCGCCGGGCGACGCCTACCGGTGTCAGGAACGCGATGGTGGTGGCCGAGGCCGGCAGCGCCCAAGCCGCGAGAGCGAGGACGAGGGATCCCCTCCGGAGCGACCCGCCGATCGAGCGGCCGCGTGCCCACTCAATCCAGTTCATGCGGCCAGTTCCGTCCCGCTCTCAGCGGGCCCGCCTCACGCCGCACGGAGGCTCTCCAGGAGGCCAGCGAGCGCCTCGCCGAGACGGGCGGCGTCCTGGGTCAGGCCGTCGGCCGCGGTCAACACGGCCGTCGTCGGCTCGGCCGCCTCGGGGATCTCGGTGACGCCCGCGCCCTCCGCGTCGAACTCCTCGGTGCCGTCGGTCGCCTCCGCGATGGCCGTCACGATCTCCCGCGCGGTCGCACCCGGCCGCTCCACGGACTCGACGATAACGTTCGCCGCGCGGCTCATGTCCTCGACCCGCGCCGTGATGCCCGCGATCGCCGACACCGCCGCGTCGGTCGAGCCTCGGATCTCGGAGACGTGCTGGCCGATGATCTCGGTGGCCTCCCTGGTCTGCGCGGCCAGGGCCTTCACTTCGGAGGCGACCACCGCGAAGCCGCGGCCCGCGTCGCCGGCCCGGGCGGCCTCGATCGTGGCGTTGAGGGCCAGCAGGTTCGTCTGTGCGGCGATCTTGGCGATGAGGCGGACCGCGTCGCCGATCCGGTCGACGGCGCTGCTCAGCGCCTGAACGCGGGTGGTCGTCCGGGCCGCGTCCGCCGCGGCGCTTCCGGCCAGGGCCGCGGTGGCCTCGGCCTGCGCCCCAACCTCTTCGACCGCCGCGCCGAACGTGTCGGCAGAGACGGTGATCTGCCGGACCTTCGATCGCGTCTGCGCGAGCGCGGCGCCTAACGTGGTCGTTCGAACCGCCCCATCGCGGATCGCTTGGCCCACGTCGTCGGCGGTGACGCGCAGTGCCGCGGCGGTCGAAGACACTGCCTCGACCATGCCGCCGATCATGGTCTCGACCCGCTCGGTCGCGTACTCGATCACGGCGCGGCGCTGCTCGCTCTGAGCGCGCGACCGATCGGCCTCCGCGTCCCGCAACACGGCCTGCCGCAGCGTTTCCTGAACAGCTCTCGTCGCGGCCGCCATGACGCCGAGTTCGGTGCAGACCGCTGCCGCCGGGACCGCGACGGTGAGATCGTGGTCGGCCAGTCGCTGCATGGCGCAGGCGAGCGCTGTCATCGGCTGCGCGACGCCGCGCAGGATGGCCTGCACCAGGACCAGGGCAGCCAGCGCAGCGGCGGACAAGCCGGCCACGAGGCTCGGGCGCAAGGTCGAGCCGGCGGCGTCGACAGCTCCGAGTTGCTCGGCGACCGCGGCGTCGCGGTCGGTCAGCAGCGCGTCGACATCCCGTGCGACGGCTGCCGCGTCGGCCTGAAGCGCCGTCGCCCGCACCCTGTCGGCGAGATCACGTTCCCCAGCCCTGTCGAGGGCGGCCGCTTCCGCCTCCACGGCGAGGAAATGCTGCCACGCGTCCCACAGACCTCGAGCGCGCTCCCGCTCGTCCGCCGTCCTGATCGTCGACACATAGGCGGTCCAGGCCTTCAGGAATGCCTCGTGCGGCTCAATTGTCCGGTCGATGTCCTCTCGAGGGTCGGCCTCGGTCGATACGGCGCGCGCGAGACGTTCCGACGCACCGAGCTCCTGTGTCCGCTGCTTCATGGTGCCGAGAGCCCGGGCAGCCCCGATCTCCTGAGCCAGAGTGCGGCTGGCAGCGTCGATCGCTCCGACCTGCAATAGCAGGACGTAGACAATTACAAATGTGAGCGAGGTCATCGATCCTGCGAAGACGATCAGGATCGTTCTGAAACGCAGGGTGCAGCGATGGGTTGTTCGAATAATGAATGGCACCACAATCCTGACCCTAGGAAGGATCACCATGGTGCATCTATTTTACCTACCGGGAAAAATCAATTGCCTTCAGTGGGCCAACAAATGCGTCAAAATTTTTGAAATTTCGCTTCGACCCTCGGTTAAGCTGGATCATAGGCTTATATCGGCAGACTTATAATTTACACAATCAAACTATATAAGACAAATATCGGAATGGCGAGCGAGAGGGCGATGCATTATTGTAGGGGAAGCTGCTAGGCGTCCGATTCTGTCGCTGCCGGAGAGTCTCGCGGCCGCGCTCGTCAGTGAGCTTCAGGACCGGCTCGATACAGGCCGACGCGCGGGCCATGGCGTGCCTCCGGGCGGGCTGCTCGGAGGGCATATCGCAGCCGAGACGATCGCCGGGCGACGCGGCGACGGAGGCTCGATCAGAGCGGCTTGGCCTGCTGTGCCCGCATCCACAGCAGGCCGGCGATGCCCATCCAGGGACAGACGAAGACGATGAAGGCGACCAGCCCCATGACGACCTCCCGACAGCGTGCGGCGGACCTCAGGAAACGCTCGTGGTTTTTGCCGGATCCCTCTGATCGGACATGGCCCGGGCTTGGCGCGCCATGGCGATCAGCTCGGAGGCCGTGAGACCGCGCGGCGGCGGCGGTTCAGGCAGGTCGGCCAGTCCCGGCGAACGCGGTGCCGGCGGAAGGGCAGCCGCGCGCCCGGGCCAGAGCCGCTTCAGCCGTCCTGCCTTCCGCAAGCTTTGTCCCGCCACGCATCCGTCTCCCACACAACGAAGTGCGGCCACGGGTAGGCGACCGGGGCAGCGACGGTTAGCCGAACCGAAACAAGGGTCGGACTCCGGCCCGGCGTGGGGCGTATGCGAGGCCCCCTGGGCGGGCGCGTCCGCCGCCCTACCGCTGGCGTTTTCCGGATCGCCGGCGGATGGTGCAGGTCGAACCGGGCCCGACGACGCTCGGATCCTGCCGAAACCGCCATCCGGCATTCGGCCGGCTCGGGATGATCGCGAACGTCGACGCGGCCGGATTGTCGCTCGGGGTGATCAAGGCCGAAGCTTCGCGTGCGGCTCGGAGGTGCTTCGTCGAAGATCGGCCTCTGGTCAGAACGCAGCCTGAAACCTGGACGAATGATCGCCGGTATTGGCTGACAGCATCTCGGAGCTCGATGATCGCTCCGCGGCGGGGCGTGTTCAGGTCAGACGGGCACGAGCCGGCACTTCCCGCCCGGTTCAGCGAAAATCTCCGGTCTGTGATGCTGGCGCAGGTCCGCGATACGTTATGTGAGCTGAACGGAACCTCCCGGCTTTCGGCGCTGAGAGAGCGAACATGGCAGAGCCCCAAGCAATGGCCGCGCGCGTCGCGCACCTCGAAGCGGACAACGCCCGTCTTCGCCGCCTCCTGGACGAGTCCGGGACACCGGATGGTCTGCGTCACGGCTTGCGCGACACGTTGGCGATGCTGCGGGCGGTCCTGCGTCTCTCGGCCGAGACCGCCGAGACCGTCGACGGCTACGCGACGCATCTCGAAGGTCGGCTGGACGCCATCGCGCGCGTGCGGGTCGCGGCCGACACGTTCGGCGAGGTGAGCCTGCACACGCTCATCTCCGACGAGCTGATGATCCACCTGATCCGCGAAGGCGAACAGGCGACGCTGGCGGGGCCGACCGTGCGCCTCCGGCCGAAGGCCGCGCAGCTGATGGCCCTCGCGGTCCACGAACTCTGCAGCAACGCGATCGAGCACGGCGCCTTCGGTCTCTCGAAGGGCGGCGTTGACGTCACCTGGGTCGTCGCCGGCGCCGGGGCGAGCCCGCCGGGCGACCTGACGCTCGTCTGGAAAGAATCGGGGGGTGCGGGCGTCGCGCAGCCGAGCCGGCGCGGCTTCGGCATGCAGGTGCTCACCGAGATGCTGAGCTACGAGCTGCGGGCAACCGTCGCGCTCGCCTTCGAGCCCGACGGCCTGCGCTGCACGGTCACCTGCCCGCTGATTCCCCGGATCGGGCGCTTGGTCGAGGACGAGCGCGCGGACGAAGGCGGCGATCCGGGCTGACCCGGCGGCGACCGCCCGGATCGCCTCAGCCGAAAGTCCGCGCGGTCTCCCGGACCTGCCGCGTCGCGCGGTCGGCACGACCGCTCGCCCGCGCGATCGTGGTCATCCCGCCGGAGATCGCGGAGACGTCCTGTGCGGCGGTCTGCATGGTGCCCGACATCTCGCGCATCACCGCGGATTGCTCCTCCACGGCCGCCGCGATGGTCGACGAGGCCGCGTCCAGGGCCCGGATCGTGCTTTGGATCGTGTCGATGGCGTCGACGGCCTCCCGGGTCGCCGCCTGCGTCGAGGCGATCTGCTGGCGGATCTGTTCCGTCGCGCGCCCCGTCTGCGCGGCCAGGGTCTTCACCTCCGACGCCACCACCGCGAAGCCGCGACCGGCCTCGCCGGCACGGGCCGCCTCGATGGTGGCGTTGAGCGCGAGCAGGTTGGTCTGCGCGGCGATGCCGGCGATGAGGCTCAGCACCGCGCCGATCTGCGCGGCCTGGTCGCTGAGGCCGGTCACGATCCGGCCGGTGCGCTGTGCCTGCTCCACGGCCTGCCCGGCCATCTCGGCGGCGTGGCTCACCTGCTGGCTGATCTCATCCACCGAAGCCGACAGCTGCTCCGCGCCGGTGGCCACCGAGCGGATGTCGCCGGACACGCGGTCCACCCGCGTGACCGCCGCGTCGGCCTGGCGCGTCACATCCGCCACAGCGTCGCCGATGGCGTCCAGCTCGGCGCCGATGGCGCTCTGCGCGGCGGCGCGCTGCTGCCGCTCGTGGACCTGGGCGGTGATGTCGGTGGCGAACTTGACGACCCGGACGGGCCGTCCATCCGCGTCCGTGATCGGATTGTAGGTCGCCTGGATCCAGACTTCCCGCCCGCCCTTGCCGGTGCGGCTGAACACGCCGGACTGATACTCCCCGCGTGCCAGGGCGGCCCAGAACAGCCGGTAAGCCTCGCTGGCGCGCTCCGCCTCGCCGACGAACAGGCTGTGATGCCGCCCCACGATCTCGTCGAGCCGATAGCCCACCGCGTCGAGGAAGTTCGCATTGGCGGTGAGAATCGTGCCGTCGAGCGCGAAGGCGATCACCGCCTGCGAGCGGTGCAGCGCGCTGATCTGCCCTTCCAGATCGAGGGCGCGGAGCTTCGGGGCGGTGATGTCGGTGGCGAACTTGACGATCTTGACCGGTCCGCCGCGCGCGTCGAGCACCGGGTTGTAGGAGGCCTGGATCCAGACCTCCCGCCCGCCTTTGGCGAGCCGTTTGTACTCGGCGCTGGCGAAGGTGCCGCGCCGCAGCTTGTCCCAGAATTCCCGATATGCCTCGCTCTCCCGCTCGGCCGGCGGGACGAACAGGCTGTGATGCCGGCCGCGGATCTCCTCGAGCGCGTAGCCCATGGCTTCCAGGAAGTTCGGATTGGCGTCGAGGATCGTGCCGTCCAGCGCGAACTCGATGGTGGCGAGGGACCGGCTCAACGCCGCGAGTTTGGCCGCGTGATCCCTACCAGCCAGAACACCCTCGAACATCGATGTCTCCGCATCCTGAGATGAGGGTGCGGCCGAAGCGCGCACCGAGCCGGTCGGATCAAGAATTTCTTAATCGAGATAAATTTTTATTGCGCCGGGCGACACCATAAACCTGTCGATGCCCGGCTCTAGCGCGGGCTTCGATAACGGGATGCCGTTGCGCGGCGGTTAAAATGGTTCGCTTTGCTCAAGAAATTCGCGGTGAGCCGCTAAATGCACAGTCCCACTTAATGAAAAGCCATGGGATAGCATAGATCAAGGGCGAGACTATCTTGCGTTGTGCGTCGCCCGCGTTCGCCCGCCGCTTGCCAGCCTGCGGTTGTAGGATTGCACCGCTGATCCACAGCCCACCGATCGACGCGGCGCGCGATGATGCGTGGGGAATCTGGGAAGGGCGTCGCGGCGCGGACTGATCAACTTGTCCGGCCGATGGTCGCCTCGATCCGGCCGAAGGGCTCGTCGGTCGGCAGGAAGACAACGCCCGGGTTGTCGAGGCCGAACGGTGTCAGGTCGATCGGCAGGTAGTGCTTGTTGGGCATGACGAAGCCGATCTCGGCCAGTTCCGGGACGGCGGCCAGGGCGGCCTCGCCCATCCGGTACATGCTGTCCTGGATCCCGCGGCTGTAGGTGGTGCCGAAGACGGTCAACAGCGTCGCGAGAATGCGAGCGTTGGTTCCGGCGTAATCGTGCGGCGCCGAGGCCCAGGTCCAGGTCGCGTCCATGCTGGTCGCGGCGATGCGGTCGGTCGTGTCGGGCAGGGTCCGGTACTGGTCCGCCACGAACCCCGTCCAGCCCGATTGCGTGGTCTTCATGAAGGTGTAGCCGCGCAATCCGGAGCGCAGGGTCGACCCAGTCCGGTCGGCGGTGAGCCCCACGTAGCCGGCGCCGTTCCCGTCGCGCGTGAAGGTGTGGCCGTGCGGCGCGTCGGCGATCGCGTGGCGGAGCCAGCGAACTTCCTCCGCTTCGATCGTGACGGTCTCGACCTGCGGGTAGGTCTCGAGCAGCACCCGCGCGACCGCGGCGACGAACCCCTCGGCGTCGAGCCCGAGATGCCGCGCCGCCGTCACGTTGACCATGTTCCGGATGCTGTCGGTGGCGATGGAGGCGCGGTTGTCACCCTCTGTCCAGGCCGCCTCGAAGCGCCCGGTCAACATGACCGACAGCGTCAGCTCGCGCGGCGTGTGGTGGTCGCCGTCGCGGGCGAGGCGCAGCACGCGAACCCGTTCCTTGCCGTACCGCGATGCCGTCAGGGCCATGGGGATCTCCGATCCGGACCGCCGCCGGCCATCTCACGCAAATCTGATTCATCCTAGGCCGACGTGCGTGGGGGCGCCAAGGTTCGAAGTTGCCGGCGCGGCTTGACCGGGGCCCGATTAGAACCGGCATAGTGTTGGGCCGGGCCGAACCGGCCTCGGACCGGCGAGCGGGCATGGACCTCAACACGATCGAGACCGTCGTCCGGCCACGGAGTCGGACCGAGCTTCCCGACTGGGCGGACGGCGATGCCTGCCTGGGAGGCGGGACGTGGCTGTTCTCCGAGCCGCAGGTCGGGATGCGGCGCCTCGTCGACCTCGCGGCGCTCGGTTGGCCACCGCACGCGGTCGACGCGGAGGGCCTGACCCTCGCGGCGACCTGCACCATCGCCCAGCTCGACCGGCTGGAACTGCCGCCGGGCTGGAACGCGGCGCCGCTGGTGGGCCAGTGCTGCCGCGCGCTGCTCGGCTCCTTCAAGATCTGGAACGTGGCCACGGTCGGCGGCAACGTCTGCCTCGCACTCCCGGCCGGGCCGATGATCGCCCTCGCGACGGCCCTCGACGCGACCTGCACGATCTGGTCCGCCGACGGGGCCGAGCGGGAGCTCCCGATCCTCGATTTCGTCCTCGCGCCGCAGCGGAACGCCCTGGCACCGGGCGAGATCCTGCGGAGCCTGTCGATGCCGGCCGCGGCGCTCGCGCGTCGCACGGCCTTCCGCCGCATCAGCCTCAGCCCGAACGGGCGCTCCGGCGCGCTGCTGATCGGGACGCGCGGCGCGGACGGCGCCTTCGCGCTCACGGTCACGGCCTCCGTCAAACGCCCGCTCCGCCTCGCCTTCGACGGTCTGCCGGATCCGGCCGCGCTGATGCGGGCGCTGGACGAGGCGATCCCGGACGCGCTCTACCACGACGATGTCCACGGGCGGCCTGACTGGCGCCGCCACATGACCCGGCACTTCGCCGAGGAGATCCGCGGGTCGCTCGACGCGGCGCCGTCGCCGGGAGCCGCGTCATGAAGCTCACGATCAACGGTGCCGCGCACGAGGGCGCGCCGAGAGCCGGGCAGTGCCTCCGGACCTATCTCCGCGAGGCCGGCTGGTTCGGCGTGAAGAAGGGCTGCGACGCCGGCGATTGCGGCGCCTGCACGGTCCATCTCGACGGCGAGCCCGTGCACAGCTGCCTGGTACCGGCCTTCCGCGCCGAGGGACGGAGCGTGACCACGATCGAGGGGCTGGCCGGTCCCTGCCGCGCCGACGCGGCCGAGCCGGCGGCGTTCCACCCGATGCAGGAAGCCTTCCTGGCGGCCCAGGGCTTCCAGTGCGGCTTCTGCACGCCCGGCATGATCATGACCGCGGCGAGCCTCGACCAGGGTCAGAAGCAGGATCTCGGCACCGCCCTCAAGGGCAATCTCTGCCGCTGCACCGGCTACCGCGCCGTGCGCGAGGCCATCGCCGGCAGCGCGCGCTCGGTCGAGAGCGGCGGCTGCGGCGATCCTGTGGGCCGCAACCTCGCGGCACCGGCCGCGCCGTTGGTCGTGTCCGGACGCGCCCGCTTCACGATGGACGCGCCGCTCGGCGACACGCTCCACCTCAAGGTGCTGCGCTCGCCCCACGCCCATGCCCGGATCGTCGCGATCGACGCGACGGCCGCCCGCGCCGTCCCGGGCGTCGTGGCCGTGCTGACCCACGCCGACGCGCCGACGCGCCGCTTCTCGACCGCCCGCCACGAGGATCCGCGCGACGACGCCTCCGACACGCGGGTCCTCGACCCGATCCTGCGATTCGTCGGGCAGCGCGTCGCCGCCGTGGTGGCGGAGACGGAAGCCGCCGCCGAGGCCGGCTGCCGCGCCCTGCAGGTGACCTACGAGGTGCGCCCGGCGCTCCTCGATCCGGAGCGCGCCCTCGATCCCGACGCAGCCCGCGTCCACGATCCCCGTGATTGCCCAGGCGAGGACGCACCGCCCCTGGAGAGCCATCCCAATCTCGCCGGCGAGGTGCACGGCGCGGTCGGCGACGTGGCGGCGGGCCTCGCCGGGGCCGATTTCGTCTACGCCGGGACGTTCCGGTCGCAGCGCGTCCAGCACGCCGCCATGGAGACCCACGGCTGCATCGGCTGGCACGCCGAGGACGGCCGCCTGACGCTGCGCACCAGCACCCAGGTGCCGTTCCTGACCCGGGACGCGCTGGCGGACCTGTTCGGGCTCGAGAAGGACGCGGTGCGCGTCGTCTGCGCGCGGGTCGGGGGCGGCTTCGGCGGAAAGCAGGAGATGCTGACCGAGGATCTCGTCGCCCTGGCGGTCCTGCACACCGGCCGGCCGGTGCGCTGGGAGCTGACCCGCCGGGAGCAGTTCGTCGGGACGACGACGCGCCACCCGATGCGGATGGACGTGAAAGTCGGCGCCCGCCGCGACGGCACCCTCACGGCGCTGAGCCTCGACGTCCTGTCCGACACCGGCGCCTACGGGAACCACGCGGGCGGCGTGATCCACCACGCCTGCCACGAGGTGCTGGCCGCCTATGTCTGCCCGAACAAGCAGGTGAGCGGCCGCGCCGTCTACACGCACACGGTGCCGGCGGGCGCCTTCCGCGGCTACGGGTTGAGCCAGACGATCTTCGCGCTGGAATCCGCGCTGGACGAGGTCGCCCGCGAACTCGGCCTGGACCCGTTCGCCCTGCGGCGGCGCAACGCCGTCAAGCCGGGCGACGCCATGGTGTCGAACAGCCTGGAACCGCACGACGTGATCTTCGGCAGCTACGGGCTCGACCAGTGCCTCACCCTGGTCGAGGAGGCGCTGCGGTCCGATCCGGGGCCCGAGCCGGAACCCGGCTGGCGCGCCGGGACCGGCATCGCGATGGCGATGATCGACACGATCCCGCCGCGCGGCCACCACGCCGACGCGCGGGTCAGCCTGGACGCCGACGGGCACTTCACCGTGCGCGTCGGGACGGCCGAGTTCGGCAACGGCACCAGCACGGTGCATCGGCAGATCGCGGCCTCGGCGCTCGGCGCCGCGCCGGAGCGTGTCCGCGTCGCGGGCGCGGACACGGATATCGTCGGGCACGACACCGGCGCCTACGGGAGCACCGGCACGGTGGTGGCGGGCCTGGCGACGCTGCGCGCCGCCGAGGCGCTCGCGCTCCGGATCCGCGCGCGGGCCGCCGAGATCGCGGGCGCGACCCCGGAATCCTGCCGCTTCGACGGGGAGCGGGTCGAGACGCCGGCCGGACCGGTCACGCTGGCGGCGGTCGGTCCCCTGGACGCGACCGGCCGGGCCGACGGCAGCCCGCGCTCGGTGGCGTTCAACGTCCACGCCTTCCGGGTGGCGGTCGACCCGGTGAGCGGCGCGGTGCGGATCCTCAGGAGCGTCCACGCAGCCGATGCCGGGCGGGTGATCAACCCGATGCAGTGCCGCGGTCAGGTCGAGGGCGGCATCGCGCAGGCGCTCGGCGCGGCGCTCTACGAGGACGTCCAAGTCGCCGCGGACGGAAGCCTCGTTACCCAGACGTTCCGCGACTACCACATCCCCGCCTGCGCCGACGTGCCCGACACCGAGGTCCTTTTCGCAGATACCCACGACAGCGTCGGCCCCCTCGGCGCCAAGTCGATGAGCGAGTCGCCGTTCAACCCGGTGGCGGCGGCGCTCGGCAACGCCATCCGGGACGCGACCGGGGCTCGCCTGACCGCGACCCCCTTCGCGCCGGACAGGATCTACCGGGCCGTGGCGGCCGGCCGGGCGGGGCTCGCGTGATGGATCGCGCGCGGGACGCGGTGCCGGCGGCGAGGCCCGGCCTCCTGGAACGCACCTTCCGCCTCGCCGAGCACGGCACCAGCGTACGCACGGAGGTGCTAGCGGGGCTGACCACCTTCCTGACGATGGCCTACATCGTCTTCATCAACCCGAGCATCCTCGGGGATGCCGGCATGCCCCGGGGCGCGGTTTTCGTGGCGACCTGCCTCGTGGCGGCGCTCGGCTCGATGATCATGGCGCTCTGGGCCAATTACCCGATCGCCCTCGCGCCCGGCATGGGGCTCAACGCCTACTTCACCTACGTGGTGGTCCAGCAGCTCGGCTTCAGCTGGCAGGCCGCCCTCGGCGCGGTGTTCATCTCGGGCGTGTGCTTCCTGATCGTCACGCTGACAGGCCTGCGCGCGCTGATCGTCGAGGGGATCCCGCGCTCCATGCGGATCGCCATCACGGTCGGGATCGGCCTGTTCCTGGCGATCATCGCGCTCAAGAACGCCGGCCTCGTCGCGGCGAGCCCGGCGACCTTCGTCACCCTCGGCGACCTGCACAAGCCCGAAGCGATCCTGGCGGTGCTGGGCTTCCTGATGGTGGCCGTCCTCTCCGCCCGGAAGGTGCGGGCGGCGCTGCTGTCGAGCATCCTCACCGTCACGGCGCTGAGCTTCGTCTTCGCGGGCAACACCTTCCAGGGAATCGTCTCCCTGCCGCCGTCGATCGCCCCGACCCTGTTCGCCCTCGACATCCCGGGTGCCCTCTCGGCGGGCCTGCTCCACGTCATCCTGGTCCTGTTCCTGGTGGAGCTGTTCGACGCCACGGGCACGCTGATGGGCGTGGCGAGCCGGGCCGGACTCCTGACCGACGGGAAGATGCGCCGCCTCGACCGGGCGCTGATGGCCGATTCCGTCTCAGTCTTCGCGGGCTCGCTCCTCGGCACGTCGAGCACGACGGCGTACCTGGAGAGCGCTTCCGGCGTCGAGGAGGGCGGCCGCACCGGGCTCACGGCAGCCACCGTGGCGGTGCTGTTCCTCGCCTGCCTCTTCTTCGCGCCGCTCGCGGGCGCGGTGCCCGCCTACGCCACGGCGCCGGCGCTGTTCTACGTCGCCTGCCTGATGCTGCGCGAGCTGGTCGAGCTCGACTGGGACGATATCACCGAGGTCGTGCCGGCCTGCGTCACGGCCCTGCTGATGCCGTTCACCTACTCGATCGCCACCGGCGTCTCCTGCGGGTTCATCACCTACGCGGCGCTGAAGCTGCTGGCGGGCCGCGCCCGGGAGGTGAAGCCGATCGTCTGGGTGATCGCGGCGGTCTTCCTGTTCAAGTTCGTCGAGACCGGCGGCGCGCACTGACGGCCGCGCGGCGCCCTTACCGGCCCGTCGCGGCCGCGTAGAGCGCCGCCGCGTCCCGCGCGGCGCGCATCGCCGCGGCGGCCCCGGGGTCGCGCAGGCGCCGCGCCACGCAGGCCAGCGCGTTCAGCGTCTCGCCCTCGGCGACGGCCGGGAGCAGCAGCAGGACGACGAGGTCCACCGGCCGATCGTCGACCGCGTCGAAATCGATCGGGTCGCGGAGCCGGGCCAGGATCCCGTAGGGGCGCGCGATGCCCTCGAGCCGCGCGTGCGGCAGGGCGATGCCGTCGCCGACCCCGGTCGAACCCAGGGATTCGCGCCGGATCAGCGCGGGGAGGATCGTCTCCGCGGCGAGGCCGAGGACGCCGGCGGCGCGGCGCGCCAGCTCCTCGAGCAGCGCCCCCTTGCCGGCGGCGCGCAGGCCGACGAGCGCGTCGGAGGGCGCGAGGATCCGGTCCACACTCATCGCGCGGGATCGCGGGCGCTGGGACACATCGGGTCGTCCTCGGGATCAGTGGGCGGTCGCGCCGCCGGCGCCGCGGTGCGGCGGGGCCGGCTCGTCGTCGGGCGCGCGCAGGCGGTAGCCGACACCGGTCTCGGTCAGCAAGATCCGCGGGCGCTCGGGATCCGCCTCCAGCTTCTGGCGGAGCTGGCGCACGTAGACGCGCAGGTATTGCGGATCGGACGAGGACGGCACGGAGCGCATCAGCTGCGCGTGGGTGAGCACCTTGCCGGCATGCAGGACCAGGACGCGCAGGAAATCGTACTCGCGCGGCGTCAGCTTCACCTCGGCCTCGTCGACCTTCACGATCCGGCGGACCAGATCGACTGACAGGGTGTCGACGCGGAAGATCGGCCGCTCGCCCCGCGCGGCGAGCTGGTGGCGCATGGCGGCCCGCAGGCGCGCCAGCAGCTCCGCCATGCCGAACGGCTTGGTCACGTAGTCGTTGGCGCCGAGATCGAGCGCCTCGACCTTGCCGCTCTCGTCGTCGCGGCTCGAAAGCACGACGACCGGGAGGTCGGGATGGCTCGATCGAACCGACCGCAGCAGGTCGTGGCCGCGCATGTCGGGCAGGCCGAGATCGAGGATCACGAGATCGACGCCCTCCCGGCCGAGCAGCGCCAGGGCGGTCCGGGCATCGGGCGCCTTCAGGATTGCGTAGCCCTGCGTGGCCAAGCCCATGCGCAGGAGCTTGCGGATCGGCGGCTCGTCGTCGACGACCAGGATCGTGGGGCTCATGCGGCGATGTCCCTGGGCGCGCTCCGGGCCGGAACCGGCAGGCTGACGGTGAAGCAGGCGCCGCCGCGGTCGGGGCGGTTCTCGGCCGTGACGGTGCCGCCCATCGCCTCGACGAAGCCCCGGGAGATGGCGAGGCCCAGCCCCGTGCCGGCCCGGACACGGTCGCCCTTCCGGACGCGGTAGAACTTGTCGAAGACCCGCTCCATATCCGCCTCGGGCAGGCCGTCGCCCTCGTCCAGCACGGCGATCCGGACCCGGTCGTCCGCGCGGCGCGCCCGGACCGTCACGGTCGAGCCCTCGGGCGCGTACTTGGCGGCGTTGTCGAGGAGGTTGACCAGGACCTGCTCGAACAGGACCGGGTCGAGCGCCAGCGGCGGCAGGTCGGCCTCGACCTCCACGGCGACGCGGTGGTCGGCGAGGATCTTCTGGGTGCGGCGCAGGGCGGTGTCGACGGTCTCGGCCACGTCCTGCGCGGAGAGGTTCGGCGCCACCGCGCCGGCCTCCAGCCGGGTCATGTCGAGGAGGTTGGCGATGAAGCGGTTGAGCCGCTCCGATTCCTCGATGATCGTCGCCAGCAACTCCGCCTTGGCGTCCGCGGGCAGCGCCGCCTCGAGGTCGCGCAGCGTGCTGGCCGCGCCCAGGACCGAGGCGAGCGGCGTGCGCAGGTCGTGGCTGATCGAGGTGAGCAGCGCCTGGCGCAGGCGGTCGGTCTCGGCCGCGCGCTCGGCCCGGTCGAGATCCTCCACGAGCCGGACCCGCTCGATGGCGAGGGCGCCCATGTCGGCCAGGGCGTCGAGGAGGCGGCGGCCCTCAGGCGACAGGATCGGCCCGGTGCCGTCGGAATCGAGGCCGATCACCCCGATCGTCCCGCGCCCGGTCCGCATCGGCAGGAACAGGCGCTTGGCGCCCGGCAGCGTGTCGGCGCCCCGGCCCGCGGGCTGGTCGTTGTCGAAGGCCCACTGCGCGGCCGCGAGATCGGCCTCGTCCAGCATGTCCTCGGGCGGGTAGCCCGCCCGCACCGTGACGGCCTGGCCGTCCGGCAGCAGGAGGACGACGCGCACCTTCAGCATCGCGGCGACCTGGGCGCAGGTGGCCCAGAGCACGTCGTCGAGGGTGCCGCAGGCGGCGAGCTTCCGCGAGAAGCCGAAGAGCCGTTCCGTGGCCCGCGCCCGGCCCTGGCTGACCACCGCGACGCGACGCGCGCGGGAGGCGAGGTTCGAGACCAGGACGGCCACCAGGGTGAAGAGCAGGAACGCCGCGACGTTGGTCGGATCGGCGATGGTGAGCGTGTAGACCGGCGGCAGGAAGAAGAAGTTGTAGGCGAGCGAGGCCGCCACCACCGAGACGAGGGACGGCCCGAGGCCCCAGCGCACCGCCACCGCCACGACCGCGGTCAGCAGGAACAGGTCGGCGTTCTCGACGCCCGCGTAGGGTTCCGCGACGATGGCCGCGCCGAGGCCCGCGGCGATCGCCGCCAGCGCGATCGCGTAGGGCCGCGCGTCGCGCCCCGGACGCGGCGCGGTCACCGCCACGGCGCGGCGCGCCGGCTTCTCGTCGGGGACGGCCTCGCCGGGGACGACGTGCACGCTGATGGCGCCGCTGTGCCGCACGAGGTCGTACACCACCGATCCGTTGACCAGCTCGAAGAGCCACGAGCGGTTCGCCTTGCCGACGACGATGTGGTTCACGTTGGCCGAGCGCGCGTAGTCGAGCACGTCGTCGGCGATCCGGCGCCCGCCCGGCAGGGTGACGGCGTCGCCGCCGAGGCGGTCGGCGAGCCGCAGGGCCTCGGCGATGCGGTCGCGCTCGGCCTCGCTCAGGGCTGCCGCCCGCGCGCCCTCGATGGAGAGCGCCGTCCAGGGGGCGTGCAGGCGGTCGGCCAGGCGCTTGGCGTGGCGCACGAGGCCGGCGGAGCGGGGATCCTCGTTCACGCAGACCAGCACGCGCTCGCCCGCCGCCCAGGGACCGGCGATCGCGTTGGCCCGCATGTGGCCGAGCAGCTCGTCGTCGACCCGGTCGGCGGTGCGCCGGAGCGCCAGCTCGCGGAGCGCCGTGAGGTTGCCGCGCGAGAAGTAGTGCTTGAGCGCGCGCTCGGCGTGCGTCGGGACGTAGACCTTGCCGTCCTTCAGGCGCTGGATCAGGTCGTCGGGGTTGAGGTCCACCACCTCGATGTCGTCCGCCCGGTCGAGGACGCCGTCCGGCACCGTCTCGCGCACCCGGATGCGGGTGATCGACGCGACCACGTCGTTGAGGCTCTCGACGTGCTGGATGTTGAGCGTCGTCAGGACGTCGATGCCGGCATCGAGCAGCTCCTCGACATCTTGGTAGCGCTTCGGGTGGCGCGAGCCCGGGGCGTTGGTGTGGGCGAGCTCGTCGACCAAGGCGAGGGCTGGCCGGCGCGCCAGCAGGGCGTCGAGGTCCATCTCCTGCAGGACGGTGCCGTGATACGGAACGGAACGGCGGGGGATCGTCTCGAACCCGTTGAGCAGGGCCTCGGTCTCGGCGCGGCCGTGCGTCTCGACGACGCCGACCACGACGTCGAGGCCTGCCTTCAGCCGCGCCCGCCCGACGGTCAGCATCTCGTAGGTCTTGCCGACACCGGGGGCGGCGCCGAGGAACACCTTCAGTCGGCCGCGCGTCCGTTCCCCGCGGCGCGCCGCTTCGAGCAGGGCGTCGGGGGAGGGGCGGGTCGGGTCGCGGCCGGTCTCGGGCATGATCGCCATCTTAGCAAAACGCCGCGGACAACGCGGGATCGTCGCGTCATTGCGAGCGGAGCGAAGCAACCCAGGGCAGCGGGATGCCGGTGAGCGTGGCGCGGCTGGATTGCTTCGCTCCGCTCGCAATGACGATGCGGAATCCGCAGCGTGCCGCATCGAGGTGCGCCCACGCTGTCGAACCACACGTGTCATGTCCGTCAGGCCGATCGACATCGATCCGGCCTGACGGGATGTCATCCAGAGCCGCTGTCGGGCGCGCCTCAGCGACGGGCGAGATCGTCGACCGCGAGGTTCAGCGCCAGCACGTTGACGCGCGGCTCACCCAGGATGCCGAGGGTGCGCGCCTCGATGCGGGACGACACCAGCGCGCGCAGCTTGTCCGCCGGGATGTTGCGGGCCCTGGCGACGCGGGGAACCTGGAAGTAGGCGGCCTCGGGCGAGATGTCCGGGTCGAGGCCCGAGCCGCTGGTCGTGACGAGGTCGACCGGGACGGGCGCATCCGGGTTCTCGGCCCTGACCACGTCGAGATCGCCCTTCACCCGCTCGGCGAGGGCGGCGCTGGTCGGCCCGAGATTCGAGCCCGACGAGTTCGCCGCGTTGTAGGGCGCCGGCACCGTCTTCGAGGCGTCGGACGGGTCCGGCGCCGTCGTCGCCGAGGGCCGGCCGTGGAAGTAGCCGGCTCCCGTGAAGTTCTGGCCGATCAGGCTGGAGCCGACGACCGTGCCGTCGCGCGCGATCAGGCTGCCGGCGGCCTTCGCGGGGAAGATGGCGCTGGCGAGGCCCGTCATCGCGAGGGGGTAGGCGAGGCCCGTGATCGCCGTCAGGGCGGTGAGCAGGACCAGGGCGGGGCGAAGCTGGTTGAGCATGGCAGGTCTCCGGGGACCGGTTCAGGCGAGGTGGAGGGCGCTGACGGCGAGGTCGATGGCCTTGATGCCGACGAAGGGCACCAGGACGCCGCCGAGGCCGTAGATCAGGAGGTTGCGGCGCAGCAGCGCGGCCGCGCCGACGGCCCGGTAGGTGACGCCGCGCAGGGCCAGCGGAATCAGCGCCACGATGATCAGGGCGTTGAAGATGATCGCCGACAGGATCGCGCTCTGCGGCGAGGCCAGGCCCATGACGTTCAGCGCCTGGAGCTGCGGGTAGAGCGTGAGGAACATCGCCGGGATGATGGCGAAGTACTTGGCCACGTCGTTGGCGATCGAGAAGGTCGTCAGCGCGCCGCGGGTCATCAGCAGCTGCTTGCCGATGCCGACGATCTCGATGAGCTTGGTCGGGTCGCTGTCGAGGTCGACCATGTTGCCGGCCTCGCGGGCCGCGACGGTGCCGGTATTCATGGCGACGCCGACATCGGCCTGGGCCAGCGCCGGGGCGTCGTTGGTGCCGTCACCGCACATGGCGACGAGCTTGCCGTCCGCCTGCTCCTTGCGGATCAGCGCGAGCTTGTCCTCCGGGGTGGCCTGGGCGAGGAAGTCGTCGACGCCGGCCTCGGCGGCGATCGCCGCCGCGGTCATCGGGTTGTCGCCGGTGATCATCACCGTGCGGATGCCCATCTGGCGCAGCTCGGCGAAGCGCTCGCGGATGCCGCCCTTCACGATGTCCTTGAGGTAGACCACGCCCAGCAGGCGGCCGTCCCTGGCGACGGCGAGCGGCGTACCGCCGGCCTTGGCGATCTCCTCCGCGATGGCGCGGATCTCGGTCACGACGCCGGTCTCGGCCTCGGGGCGGACGGCCAGGGCGACGTTGGAGTCGCGCGAGGCGATGGGCTGGCCCGAGACCGAGGCGATGACGGCATCGACGGCGCCCTTGCGGATCGACGTGCCCTGCAGATCCACCCCCGACATCCGCGACTGCGCGGTGAACGGCACGAAGGTGGCGTTCAGGCTCGCCATGTCGCGGGCGCGGATGCCGTATTTCTCCTTGGCCAGCACCACGATGGAGCGGCCCTCCGGCGTCTCGTCGGCGAGCGAGGCGAGCTGCGCCGCGTCGGCGAGATCCTGCGCGCTGACGCCGCGGACGGGGCGGAACTCGGTCGCCTGACGGTTGCCGAGGGTGATCGTGCCGGTCTTGTCGAGGAGCAGCGTGTCGACGTCGCCCGCCGCCTCCACGGCGCGGCCCGACATGGCGAGCACGTTGAAGCGGACCAGCCGGTCCATGCCGGCGATGCCGATCGCCGAGAGCAGCGCGCCGATCGTCGTCGGGATCAGCGTGACGAAGAGGGCGACCAGCACGATCACGGGGATGGACCCGCCCGCGTAGCTCGCGAAGCTCGGGATCGAGGCCACCGCGAAGACGAACACGATGGTGAGGCCGGCGAGCAGGATGTTCAGGGCGATCTCGTTCGGCGTCTTCTGCCGCGAGGCGCCCTCCACGAGGGCGATCATCCGGTCGACGAAGGTCGAGCCGGCCGCGGCGGTGATGCGGACCTTGATCTCGTCCGAGAGGACCTGCGTGCCGCCGGTTACCGCCGAGCGGTCGCCGCCGGATTCGCGGATCACCGGGGCGGATTCGCCCGTGATGGCCGCCTCGTTCACGGAGGCGACCCCCTCGATCACCTCGCCGTCGGAGGGGATCAGGTCGCCGGCCTCGACCAGGACGACGTCGCCGACCCTGAGCGTGGTGCCCGGCACCGTCTCGAAGGCCCGGCCCTGGCCGGTCAGGCGCTTGGCGGTCATCTCGGTGCGGGTGCGCCGCAGGCTGTCGGCCTGGGCCTTGCCGCGGCCCTCAGCGAGCGCCTCGGCGAAGTTGGCGAAGATCAGGGTGAACCACAGCCAGAGGATGATCTGGCCCGAGAAGAGCAGGTCGCTGCCGCCGGTGACGAGGTCGCGGACGAACAGCACGGTGGTGAGGAGCGCCACGACCTCGACCACGAACATGACCGGGTTTCGGATCATGGCCCGCGGATCGAGTTTTCGTAGCGAGCCGAGGAGGGCCGGCCCGATCAGGGCGGCGCTGAACAGGGATGACGTCTGACGCGACATGGGAGATGTCCGGAAGGGAGATTGAAGTGAGGCTGCCGTCCTTGCGAGCGCAGCGAAGCAGCCCAGGGCCGCGCTTCGCTGCGCGCGCGATCACGGTTGCGGAGGCTCAGCCCACGGCGCCGAGGGTGAGCGCGTAGGCGGCCAGCAGGGCGAAGCCGCCGAGCATCACGACGCCGAGGAGCGCCAGGATGAGGTCGGAGGTCCGCAGGGGCTGAGCGCCGCCGCGGTCGTGCCGCAGTGGAGAGCGGTGCAGCGCGAGGTGGTGGCGCGGGACGCGCCGGGCGGGGAAAGCGCGCGGCATCTCAGCCCCCTGTCGCGAAGGTCTGGCCGGCCGCGCCCGCGAAGTGCTCCACGATCGGGCCGAGCGCGAGCGACGGGAAGAAGGTCAGGCCGCCCATGATGAGCACGACGCCGACCAGCAGCCCGACGAACAGGCCGCCGTGGGTCGGGAACGTGCCCGCGGAGGCCGGGACCGTCTTCTTGGCCGCCAGCGAGCCCGCGATGGCGAGCACCGGGATCTTCACGAAGAACCGGCCGACCAGCATGCCGACAGCGAGCGTGCTGTTGTAGAACAGCGTGTTGGCCGTCAGCCCGCCGAAGGCCGAGCCGTTGTTGGCCGCCGCCGACGTGTAGGCGTAGAGGATCTCCGAGAAGCCGTGCGGGCCGGCATTGGCCGGGCCGGCGAGGCCCGCCGGCACCACTGTCGCCAGGGCGGTGAAGCCCAGCATCATCAGCGGCAGGCAGAGGATGCCGAGCATGGCCATCTTCACCTCCTTCGCCTCGATCTTCTTGCCGAGGTATTCGGGGGTGCGGCCGACCATCAGGCCCGCCACGAAGATCGCCACGATGACGAAGATCAGCATGCCGTAGAGGCCGGCGCCGACGCCGCCGATGATGACCTCGCCGAGCTGCATGTTGAGCAGCGGGATCAGGCCGCCGAGCGCCGTGAACGAGTCGTGCATCGCGTTCACCGCGCCGCAGGAGGCCGCGGTGGTGATCACCGCGAACAGCGCCGAGGCGCTGATCCCGAAGCGGACCTCCTTGCCCTCCATGTTGCCGCCGGTGAGCCCGAAGCTGCTGAGCACCGAGCTGCCGTTGGCCTCGGCCCAGTAGGTGACGGCGACGCCGGCCAGGAACAGGATTCCCATGGCGCCGAGGATCGCCCAACCCTGACGCTCGTCACCGACCATGCGGCCGAAGACGTTGGTCAGCGCGGCGCCGATCGCGAAGATCGAGACCATCTGGACGAAGTTCGACAGGGCGGTGGGGTTCTCGAAGGGGTGCGCGGCGTTGGCGTTGAAGAAGCCGCCGCCGTTGGTGCCGAGCATCTTGATCGCCACTTGGCTCGCGACCGGGCCCAGCGCGATGGTCTGCTTGGCGCCCTCCAGCGTCGTGGCGTCCGCGTAGGCGCTGAGCGTCTGCGGCATGCCCTGCCAGACCAGGAACAGCGTGTAGGGGATGCAGATCGGCAGCAGCACGTAGAGGGTCGCGCGGGTCACATCGACCCAGAACGAGCCGATCGTGCCGCTGGAGGCGCGGGCGAACCCGCGGATCAGCGCCACCGCGACCGCGATGCCGGTCGCCGCCGACAGGAAGTTCTGGTGCGTCAGGCCCAGCATCTGGGACAGGTACGACAGCGTGGTCTCGCCGCCGTAGGACTGCCAGTTGGTGTTGGTGATGAAGCTGGTCGACGTGTTGAACGCGAGATCCGGCGCCACCGCGCTCTGATCGGCCGGGTTCAGCGGCAGTACCGCCTGCAGGCGCAGGATCGCGTAGAGCACCGCGAAGCCCAGCACGTGGAACAGGATGACCGCGCCCGTATAGGCCAGCCAGTGCTGCTCCTGGCGGTCATCGATGCCGGACACGCGGTAGAGCCCGCGCTCGATCGGTCCGAGAACGGGCGAGAGGAGGGTGCGCTCTCCGGTGAAGACGCGGGTCATGTACGACCCAAGGGGCTTCACGAGCGCCAGAACGATCGCGCCGTACAGCGCGATCTGGATCCAGCCGTTGAGGGTCATGGGGAGAATCCGTCAGGGCCGCTCAGAACCGCTCGGGGCGGACGAGGGCGTAGGTGAGGTAGACGAGGAGGCCGGCGGTCACGCAGGCGCCGAGGGCGAGATCGAGGGTCATGGCGGCCTCTCTCAGAGCCGGTCGCAGGCGGCCGCGTAGCCGGCCGCCGCGGCGAAGAAGGCGAGGCCCGCTGCGAGGAAGACGATGTCGAGCATGGTGGTCGGGTCCGGTTCGGCGGACCGGCCGCGGAGGCTCCGCGGCCGGCCTTGGCCGACCGGCAGTGTCGCCGGGAACCGCGTTAGGGTTCGAGCGGGGACCGGGCGGGAGTTTATAAGGGCCGCGTTAGGATCCGGCGTCCGCGCCGAAGCTGGCCCGAAGACCCGCGCAGGCGGCCGGCACGGTCAGCCACGCCGCGCCCGGGCAGAGACGGCGCCACCGGGCGCGATCGAGCCGGATCACCCCCGCCTCGCGGCCGAGGATGCCGCCGTAGGCGAGGCCGCAGACGCGGCAGCGGCCCGCAAGCGGCTGGATGGATAACCCCGGGGGTGCCGTGCCGGACGGCGACGCGGCTCCGGCGCTCACTGGACTCGCAGGGGTTCGAAGACGTTCAGCGCGAGCAGCGCGAGGGACACGGCGGACCACCCGCCGAGCGCGACGACCATCAGCGCGAAGACGCGGTCGGCCCTGCACTCGGCGAGGATGTAACGGACGATCGGCATGCGGAGGCTCCATCCGGGCTGATGCCCGATGGCGCGACCACGTCGGCATCGGCCGTGAGGGACCAAGACGCGCGCGGGGCGTCCGGCATAGGGATGTCATCAGGATGGGGGGCCAGCGCGCCCGTCAGCCCGAGAAAGCGCGGATCGAGCGCGTGCAGGACGCGGGGCGGTGAGACGTGGGCGCCGGATCCCGGGTCGGCCCGACCCGGCGATGCGGGGACGGGCTCGGGCGCACGGAGGGGATCTGGTTGCACGACGCAGCCCCTCCGGGAGCGTCCGGTCCGCGGCCGGGCGACGCCCTAGACCGTCGCGGCCTCGGGCTGCTCGGTCGAGTTGAACACGACCTCGCCGGTCCGCTCGCAGACCACGGTGACAGAGGTCGCCCCGTTCTCGCGCTGCTGCAGGGGGAGCTGCGCGAGCGCGTAGGCCGTCGCCGCCTCGAGGTCGCACGGCCACAGCTTGGTGAAGCTCTCGCGTTTTCCGCGGCGAAAAGTGATCTTGTAAGCCATCGTTTCCTCCGTTTTCACGGAAGATACACCTTCTCGGCGTGCCGCCACGCCGCGCCGAGACATGGCACCGATGCGTTCCGGACGGGATTGGAAGCGAGAAGCCGGCAGACGGGCGACGAACCGGGCGACGAACGGCGAGCCCGTGACTGGGGCGGGACAGCGATTCCCGTACAGCTTGATCCGCAAAATAGACCATGCGACGGTGCCGAATAATGAATTGCGCGCCCGCGGGCATCGCGCAGATCAGGCTTGGCAGGGCAAGGCGTCACCACTGGCGCGTCGGTGTCGGAGTGGTTCGAGGTATGTCCCACGCGCCGGCCGGATCACCCAGCGAGACAGGTCGGGCCGCCGACGCCGGCCCTAGCCGGAGCGCCGGGCCTCTCGATGAGGCCGGGGTCGCCAAGCAGAAGCTCGTCGAGGCGATCGAGAGCAGCTCGGAGGGCTTCGCGCTGTTCGACCCGGACGATCGCCTCGTCCTGTGCAACGGGCACTTCCAGGATTTCCATCCCGGCCTGTCGGCCATCATCGTGCCCGGCGTGACCTTCGAAGCCATCGCCAACGCCGTCGCGGAGTCCTGCGTTGTACGGCCGGACGGGATGAGCGTCGAGGCCTGGGTCGCCGAGCGCATCGCCCATTACCGCGCGCCGCGCGGTCCGCTTCTGCAGCAGCGCGTCGACGGCCGCTGGGTCCAAGTCAACGAGCGCAAGACCAACGACGGCGGCGTCGTCGCGGTCTACACCGACGTGACCGAGATCAAGCGCGCCGAGCAGGTGCTCCAGGCGACGCAGGGGCGGCTGACCTACCTGCTCACCGCGTCCCCGTCGATGATCTGCAGCTTCGAGGTGGGGGGCCGCAACGCGCCGACCTTCATCAGCGAGAACGTGCGCGATCTCCTCGGCTACGAGCCGGGCGACTACCTGTCGGGGCCGGAATTCTGGCTGGAGCGGCTCCATCCCGACGACCGCGACCGCGTTCTCGCCGAGTTCCCGAATCTGCTCGCGGACGGGCACAACGTCATCGAGTACCGGTTCCGGCACGCGAACGGCACCTATCGCTGGGTCCGGGACGAGCAGCGCCTCCTGCGGGACGCGACGGGCCAGCCCGTCGAGGTGGTCGAGTCCTGGAGCGACATCACCGAGCGCAAGGAGGCCGAGCTGGCGCTGCAGAAGCAGACCGCCTTCGTCGAGCTGCTCCAGGCCGCCGCCGCGGCCGCCAACGAGGCCCCGACGGTCGAGGACGCCCTGCGCTTCTGCCTCGAGCGCGTCGCGCAGCACGCCGGCTGGCCCGTCGGTCACGCCCATATCCTGGCCCGGGACGGGACGCGGACGCTGCTCCCGACCGGCATCTGGCACTGCGACCCCGGCGCGGATGTCGCGCGATTCCAGGCTGCCACGGCCGCCACGTCGCTGGCCGCCGGATCGGGCCTGGCCGGCCGCGTTCTGGTCTCGGGCGCGCCGGAATGGAGCGTCGGGGACCCGTCGATGGCCGCGGACCCGCGCGCGCCGGCGGCGGTCGAGCACGGCATCCGGGCGGGGTTCGCCTTTCCGGTGACGGTCGGGCGCGACGTCGTCGCGGTACTGGAGTTCTTCGCCCGTGACGCGTCCCCGCCGGACGCCTCGTTGCTCCGGGTCATGAGCAATATCGGCGCGCAGCTCGGCCGCGTGATCGAGCGCAAGCAGGCCGAGGAGAGCCTGCGTCAGGCGAAGGAGGCGGCCGAGGAGGCGAGCCGCGCCAAGAGCAGCTTCCTCGCCAACATGAGCCACGAATTGCGGACCCCGCTCAACGCGATCATCGGCTTCACCCGGCTGGTGATGCGGCGGGCGAAGGATGTCCTGCCGGTCAAGCAGTTCGAGAATCTCGAGAAGATCCTGGCGAGTTCCGAGCACCTGCTCTCGCTGATCAACAGCATCCTCGACCTCGCCAAGGTCGAGGCGGGGCGCATGGAGGTGAAACCCTCGGACTTCGCCCTGGAGCCGGTCCTCGACCTGTGCCTCCGCACCGTCGAGCCCCTCGTCAAGAACGAGGGCGTGCGCCTCGTCCGGGACGTCCGGGACCCGCCCCCGATGCTGCGCACGGACGAGGAGAAGCTACGTCAGATCCTGATCAACCTGCTCAGCAACGCCATCAAGTTTACCGAGGCCGGATCGGTCACGCTCCGCGTCCGCTCGGTCGATGAGGGCATCGAGTTCGCCGTGATGGATACCGGCATCGGCATCCCGGCGGGCGCCCTGAGCGCGATCTTCGAGGAGTTCCATCAGGTCGACAACAGCGCGACCCGGTCCCACAGCGGCACCGGGCTCGGGCTCGCGATCAGCCACCGGCTCGCGCGCCTGCTCGGCGGCCGGATCGGCGTCGAGAGCCGCGAGGGCGAGGGCTCGACCTTCACGCTCACCATCCCGCCGCGGATCGCCGGCGGCGCCGAGGTGCCGCCGCCCCCGAAGCCGGCACCCGCCGCCGTCACCGCGCCGCGCTCGGGCGCCAAGGTCGTGCTGGCGATCGACGACGATCCCAACGTCGTCTACCTGCTGAAGGAGAACCTCGCCGATGCCGGCTACACGGTCGTCGGGGCGGCGAGCGGCCAGGAAGGGCTGGTCAAGGCCCGGGAGCTGCAGCCGCGGGCCATCACCCTCGACATCATGATGCCCGGCACCGACGGCTGGCAGGTCCTCCACGCGCTGAAGACCGATCCGCTGACCCGGGACATCCCGGTCGTCTTGATCTCCATCGTCGACCAGAAGGAGCTCGGCTTCCGGCTCGGCGCGACCGACTACATCGTGAAGCCGTTCGAGCGGGAGGCCCTGATCGGCGCCCTTGCTCGGATCGCCCCCGACAACGAGCGCGTCCTCGTGATCGACGACGATCCCAACGTGCCCGACCTCGTGCGCCAGCTCCTCGACTCGGAGCACTGCACCGTCGACTGGGTGGCCGACGGGGCGGCCGGACTGGAGCGCATCGCGCAGGCCCGCCCGAGCGTCATCCTCCTCGACCTGCTCATGCCGCGGATGGACGGCCTCGCCTTCCTGGATGCCCTGCAGGCGGATCCCTCCGCCCGGTCGATCCCCGTCGTGGTCCTGACCGCCGCGTCCCTCGACTCCGCCGAGCGCGGCATGCTCCGCGAGCGCGTGCTCGGACTGATCGACAAGGGCGGACTCGATCGCGCCGCCCTGGTCCGGGAGGTCCGCCGCGTGCTGCCGGTCCTGGAGACCGAGACCGCCGACGGTGACCGATGAGGTCGGACACGACCCGTTCCTGGCGGCCCGCGACGCCCGGGACCGGCCCATGAAGCGGATTCTCATCGTCGAGGACGTCGCGCTCAACCGCGATCTGCTGACCCAGTTGCTCGAGGACGAGTACGAGATCCTGATCGCCGTCGACGGGGCCGCCGGCGTGGACATGGCGATCGCGCACCGGCCGGATCTCATCCTCATGGACCTGTCGCTGCCGCTCGTCGACGGCTGGGAGGCGACGCGCCGCATCAAGGCCGACGCGACGACCGCCGCCATCCCCGTGATGGCGATCACCGCCAACGCGATGACCGGCGACGAGGACCGCGCGCGGGCCGCCGGCTGCGACGACTTCATGACCAAGCCCGTCGACGAGGACCTGCTCTTCGCGAAGCTGCAGCACTGGCTCGGCTGAGCGCGGCCGTCTCACGCCAGGAAGGGAGGACCCGTGGAGCCAGCCCGCATCCTGATCGTCGACGATGAGCCCTTCAACCTCGACCTGCTGGAGCAGGAGCTGGAGCTCCTCGGCCACGCCAGCGTGCGGGCGGCGAACGGGCGGGCGGCCCTCGATCGGCTGAGCGAGGAGCCGTTCGACCTCGTGCTCCTCGACGTGATGATGCCGGCCCTGGACGGCTACGCCGTGCTCGAGCGGATGAAGGCCCACGAGGCGTGGCGCCACACGCCCGTCGTGATGATCTCCGCCCTCATGGAGATCGGCAGCATCGTCCGGTGCATCGAGCTCGGCGCCTTCGACTACCTGCCGAAGCCCTTCGAGCCCGTGATCCTGGAGGCGCGCATCCGGTCCTGCCTGGAGCGGAAGCGGGCGCACGACCGCGAGGTCGCGCATCTGCGGACCATCGAGCGCGAGCGCAAGCGCGCCGACGAGCTCCTGCACGCCATCCTGCCGGTCTCGGCCGTGGCGGAGCTGATGGAGACCGGGCAGGTCAAGCCGCGGCTGTTCGGCGACGTCGGCGTCCTGTTCATCGACCTCGTCGGCTTCACCACGTGGTGCCACGATCAGAGCCCGGACGTCGTCGTCGCGGAGATCCAGCGACTCGCGGAGGCCTTCGAGGTGGTCGCGCAGGCGCGCGGCCTGGAGAACATCAAGACGATCGGCGACGCCTTCATGGCCACGGCCAACCTGCTGCGGCCGCACGACGACCCGGTCTCCGCCGCCATCCGCTGCGCCGCCGACATGGTGGCGATCGCGGCCGAGGGCGAGCCGGGCTGGCGGATCCGCGGCGGCATCCATATCGGGCCGGTCGTCGGCGGCATCGTCGGCCGGACGAAGTTCACCTTCGACCTGTGGGGCGACACCGTGAACGTCGCCGCCCGGCTCGCGGGCCTCGGCGACGGGTGCGCGCTGCACCTGTCGCGCGAGGCCTTCGCGCGCCTGCCGGACCCGCGCGACGTCCGGCCGATCGGCCCGGTGACGCTGAAGGGCAAGGGCGCGGTCGACGTGTACTGCCACGCCCTCGCGGCCGGCGACGCGACCCCGGCCTGAGACGCCCGCGGCGGCCGCGGAGCGTTCCGGATTGCGCAGCAAGAAGCGGGATGCGGCGCGCCGGGACGGAGCTTAGGGCCCCGTCCCGGAGGTGCACCATGACCCGTTATCGCTGCGTTCCGATCCCGACGGAGACCGCCGATCGCTTCCGTACCACCGGCCTTGACGACCGGGACAACCCGGTTCGTCGGGTCGTCGCGACGGCGGATGGCGGCTTTCCCTGCCGACACTGCCTGCAGCTCGGCCGGCCCGGCGAGACCATGCTGCTCGGATCCTACGATCTGCCCGAGCCGCGCGGGATCTACTGGACACCCAGTCCGATCTTCCTGCATGCGGACGAGTGTAAGCGCGCCGAGGCGGCCGACGGCCTCGCGCCGATCGTCCGCGCGAACACGCTGGTCTCGGTCCGTGCCTACGACGCGGACCATCTCTGCCTCTACGATCTCGGGCAGGTCTGTCCCGGGAGCGAGGCCGAGGTTCCGCTCCGCCGCGCCCTCGACGATCCGCGCACCCGCTTCGTCAACATCCACACGGCGCGGCCCGGGTGCCTCCTGTCCCGCGTAGAGCGCGTCGCCGATTGAGCGCGAGCCACCGAGCCGCCCAACGGGCCTTTGCGGGGCTCGGTCAGGCCGCGACGTGGATATGCTCCTGCGCGTTGATGAAGGCCGCTACGCCAGCGGCCGGGATCGGCCTGCTCAGCAGGTAGCCCTGGACCTCCGAGAACCCGCTCGCCCGCAGCCGGGCCAGCTGCTCCGGGGTCTCGACGCCCTCGGCCGTCGTCGTGATCTTCAGGCTGCGGCCGAGTTCAGCGACGACGTGGACGATCGCTGCCGCCTCGTCCTTCTCCAGGAGGTTCCGGACGAAGGACTGGTCCAGCTTGATCTTGTCGAATCGGAAGGTGTTCAGGGAGGAGAGAGACGAGTAACCGGTCCCGAAATCGTCCATCGAGAACCGCACGCCTAAGGAGCGCAGGCGGCTCAGCATCTCGAAGCTCGCCTGATCCTGGCTCAGGATCACCGACTCGGTGATCTCCAGCTCGAGACGGTGGCTCGGCAGCTCGGTCTTCAGCAGGACCTCCTCGACGAAACGGTCGAGATTGCCTTCGCGGAACTGGATCGGCGAGATGTTGACGGCGACCCGCAGGGAGCCGGGCCACGTCATGGCATCGGCGCAGGCCCGTTCGAGCACGTAGGCGCCGAGGGCGTCGATCAGCCCCGTCGCCTCGGCGACCGGGATGAACTCGCCGGGCGAGATCATCCCGCGTTCCGGGTGGTGCCACCGCGCGAGGGCCTCGAAGCTCGTCACCGCGTTCGTCGCCAGGTCGAACAGCGGCTGATAGTGCAGCTCGATCTGCGCGGTGCCGATCGCCAGCCGCAGCTCGCGTTCCAGCCAGCGCCGCTGGTTCTGACGCTCCTCCATCTCCTGCTCGAAGACGCGGACGCGCCGACCGCCGTCGGCCTTCGCGGCGTAGAGGGCGACGTCGGCGCGGCGCAGGAGATCGTCGCCGTCGGCATCCTCCGTGCCGGAGACGGCGATACCGAGACTCCCGTCGACGGACACGAACTGGCCGGCGAGGAAGAATGGCCGCCTGAGCTGGATCAGGATCTGCTCCGCCAGGGCGAGGACGCCGTCCGGCAGGTCTGCCTCGAAGAGGACCATCGCGAACTCGTCGCCGCCGAGGCGCGCCACCGTGCCGCCGGACGGGCACAGTCCGGTGAGGCGGCGGCCGACCTGTCGGAGGAGCTCGTCGCCGGCCGGATGTCCGAGGGTGTCGTTGATGCCCTTGAAGTCGTCGAGGTCGAGACAGATGACGGTCACCGCCCGGCCGCCGACCGCATGGTCCGCGAAGGCGGCGGCCAGACGGTCGGCCAGGAGCGCTCGATTCGAGAGGCCGGTCAGCGCGTCGTGGGTCGCGAGATGCGCGATCCGCGCCTGCGCGGTGACGCTCGCGGTGACGTCCTCGTGGGTCTCCACCCAGCCGCCATCGGCCATCGGCTCGACCGTGATCTCGATGCAGCGGCCGTCGGCCAGCGTCCGGGTGAGGGTCCGGCGGATCGGCCCGCTCTCCGCGGCCGACCAGTCCGTGAGACCAGCGAGCCGGTGAACCTCATCCTGTGTCGGGTCGAGATCCAGCACGCCCGGAGCGATCCCGTAGATCCGGCAGAACTGGGAATTGTAGACCTTGAGCCGGCCGTGGACGCCGAACATGCACAGGCCCTGGGACATGTTGTTCAGGGCGGCGTCGAAGCGCTCGTTCTGCTCCTGCAGCTGCCGCTCGCGCTCCGTCAGGACCGTGTTCTGCCGGAACACGTCGTCGCGCAGCTGATCGCGCTCCGAGAGGGAATGCTCGAGCACGACGACGGCCCGCGCGATATCGCCGACCTCGTCGGCACGGTCGATATCGGGCACGCTGACGTGCCAGTTGCCGCGCGCGACCTCGGAGACGGTCTGGGTGATGCGCACCAGGGGACGGGTGATCCGGCTCGACAGGAAGAGCATGACGACGGCGACGAGGCACAGCGTGAGACCGGCGACGACGCTGAGCGTCCGCAGCAGCGCGCGCGAGCTCTCCTCGCCGATGCCCACGACCTTGCCGGTGAGTTGCTGCAGCTCTCGCAGCGGCGCCGCGACGCAGAGGCGTATGTCGGGCGGCTGCGGGATGCAGCGCGCGACCTTCTCGGCGCCGAGCACGGCGTGCAGCTCAGCGCCCGACGCGGGTCCGAGCTGGGCGTTGGAGACCTCCGAGCCCGCCGAGGAGAGGAGGTTCTGGTCGGCGAGGATCAGGACGTCGCGGTTGCTGAGGGACGCGAACGCCGTCAGGGTCGGCTCGTGCGCGCGCAGGACCCGGTACCCGACGAGGCCGCCGATCACCTCGCCGAAATCGTCGAACAGCGGCTCGCCGAAGATGTCGGCGACCGTGCCGCTCTCGGTGGCGGCGAGCGCCCGCGCGAGCGCGTCGTCCCAGCGCAGCGACAGCACGAACCCGTCCGCGTGCTCCCGATCGTTGCGGGCGAGCACGGCCCGCAGGGACGCCGCGACGGGCGACGTCCGGAACGCCGCGTTGGCGGCGAGGAGGTCCGCCTCGACGCGGTCGGCGGTCAGGGCGCGGAGATTGAGGTCGAAGGCGATGGCGCCGTCGAGATCGGCGAGGGCGAGAGCCGGCCGCAGAAGCTCCGAGGCCGCCACCGTGTTGCCGGAGAAGACCGCCTTCGCGACGTCCCAGCGCTTGGACATGGTGGCGAAGCGCCGCTCGACGTCCTCGCGCTGCATCTGCAGCCGCGCCGCGGCAAGCTTGGCGTCGCTGAGCAGGCGGTCGGAGAGCTGGGCCTCGGACCAGGTCGAGACCTCCTGCGCCTGCTCGCGGAGCGTCTGGCCGGAGCGCAGAACCACGAGGAAAACCAACGCCGCCAGCGCGATCGCGGCCGTCGAGAGCGTGGCGCCGACGAGGCGCGCGCGCAGGGAACGCGAGAAGACGGTGCCCGTCACGGCCTGAGCGGGGCGCCGCCCCGCTCCGCCATGACCTGTCCCGCGCGGTCGGAGGTCGCGAAGGCGAGGAACGCCGACGCCGCGGCGTCGCGCGTGGCGGCCTTGTAGATCAGCGCGAGGGTCACGGCGCTCGGATAGGTCGGATCGCGCGGGGCCCGGCCGTCGATCGTCAGGACCGCGAGATCGCCCGCGAGCGCCGGCGAGTACGGTCCGAAGCCGATCGCGCCGGGCGTCTCCCGCACCGTGGCGATCGCGTCCTGGGTCGTGGTCGCGGTCTTCGAGCGGCTGGTCAGGACGAGGTCGCGCCAGCCCGGCATGGTGGCCCGCAGGACCGTGAGCGTGCTGTCCGTGTCCTCGCGCCGGACGACGCGGATCTTCAGATCGGGACCGCCGAGGGCGCTCCAATTGTCGACCGTGCCGGCGAAGATCGCGGCGGTCTGCGCGCTGGTCAGGTTGGTGACGCCGACGCCCTGATGGACGAAGATCGCCGAGGGGATGCGGGCGAGCGGCACCTCCACGAGTCCCTGGGCCTTCTCGGCCTCGGTCAGCGGGCGCGCGACCCGCCCGAGCCTCTGGCGCTCGCCGCCTACGGCCGCGACGGCGCCGCCGGAACCGATGCTCGGCGGCACCGACACGCGCGCGTCGCCGCTCTCGGCATTGTAGGCGGCCGCCACGGCCTGGAGCATCTCGATCCCGTCGCCCGTGCCGACGACCGCGAGGTCGTCCGCGCGCGCGGCGGCCGGCAGGGCCAGGAGGATGATTCCGCCCGCGATGATGCGCCGAAGAGACGTGAATAACAGTGCCATAACCCGAGAATGCGCCTCGAGTGTTTAACCCGAGGTCACCGGATACCGTACACCGAAGGTGTGGTTGACGATCTGCTAGGCGACAGGCTCCGTTTTAGCGGTCCGATGACCCGCGACGCGCTGGAGGAAGCGCTGCAGGAAGTTCGTGTCGGATGGCGGCCTCCCGTCGGCGCCGCGCGCGGCCGCGTAGAAGGGATCGGCGTAGCAGGTCGCCCCGGTCGCCGCGGCGAGGAACTGGACAGCCGCGACCATCTCGGGGGCGCCCGCCGCGAGGACGGTGTCGTCGCGCGTGAGCATCGGCATGTGGAGCGTGGGCCGCCCGGGCCGGGCATCCGGAGGCGGGTTGCCGCCACTGCAGGTCAGGACCGTCGTCGCCCCCCGCGCGCGCAGCCAGTCGAGCGCCGGGCGCATGTAGAGATTCTGCGGGTGCCGCGCGCCGGCCACGACGAGCAGGTCGCGCTCCGGCTCACGCATCCGGCTCGCGCGGGCGACCGCCCAGGCGGGCGCCCAGCCGACGCCCGATGAGACGATCACGAGACGGCCGCGCCCGAGCCGGTGGAAGGCGGTCCCGAACGGGCCCTCGACCTTCACCGCGGTTCCCGGTCCGATCCTGCCGCCGAGCAGCGGCGAGACCGCGCCGTCGGGCTGGCGGCGGATCTGGAAGATCAATTCGTTCAGTTCGCCCGAGCCGTCCGCGCGCAGGGTCGGGCTGTAGTCCCGCGCGGGCAGCCCGGCGAAGGAGACCCGGACATACTGGCCGGGCAGGTAGGTCAGCCGCTTGCGCAGCGCGACCGTCACCTCGACGATCTCGGCGGTGAGATCGACGACGCGGTCCACGGTGCCGGCCCGCCGGACGGCTTCCGGAACCTCGTCGAATTCGATGACCGCGTCGGTGGTCAGGCGAGCCCGGCAGGCCTGCACGGTCTCGCCGATGCGCGTCCCCGCATCGTCGACCGCGCCCGCATGGATCCGGACGCGGCAGGTGTCGCACTGCCCGGTGGCGCAGTCGTGCGGGATCGCCTGGCCGGCCGCCAGACCCGCGTCGAGCAGGGTCTGGCCGGCGCTGGCGCTGACCCGCCTTCCGTTGATGACGAGGGTGACGCGTTCGGCCACGGCGCGCTCCCGGCTCAGCGCAGAAAGACTTCGACCGGCCGCATGTGCCGCGTGTGCCGCGTCTGCGTGTGATCGAAGGCCGAGACATACAGGTAGAAGGTGTTTCCCGGCAGGAAATCGACGTCGTACTTGCTGCCGGTCGCGATCTTGCGCGCGGCGACGAGGGTCCAGTGGTCGTCGGCCCAGTCGGCGGCCGCCGAGATCCCGGCGCGGTCCCCTGTATAGCCGTCGGTCATGAGCACGCCCGGCATCACGGTGCCGACCGGGATCTCCGCGTCGGCGGCCGCCGAGTACGGCACCGTCTCGGTCTTCTCGACCATCCACCACGCCGAGCCCGGCGACGTGCTGGCATCGAAGTCCAGATCCACGGTGCCGAGCCTGGCCACCGTCGCCTGCCAGTCCTTGGGAAGCCGCAGCGGCTCGACCGCCCCCGCGTAGCCGCCCGGACCCTCGAACTTGAAGTTGTAGCGGTACGCGCTGGTGCCGGGATCGCCCCAGTAGCCGGCTTGGTAGCGGCCCTTCACGGCCCGCTCGGCGGCGGTGGGGTCGGTGGGCGGACCGATATGCATGTCCTCGACGACGCCGAGCATGCCGCCGCGGGCCGCCTTCCACTGCCACATGTCGATGTAGCTGCCGTCGGTGGTGTAGTGGTAGCCGCGGCCATTGAGCGGGGCGGGGGCGTCGGGCAGCGGCCGGGCGCCGAGATGGGTCGACCCGCCGCTGCCGAACGCGTCGGATCGCGAGAAGATCACCGCCAGCTTGTCCTCGTAGTAGGCGGTCACGTCCGCGCGCGCCGCGTCCGCGTCGAGGAGGTGCCAGCCGTCCGCCTTCTTGATCATCGGGACGCGCTTGAGCGAGCGCGACGGGTCCCACCAGCGGAAGGCGAAATACACGTTCGTCGCGTCGCGCACGGCGCGGATCTCGACGGTGGTCTCACCGGTCCCGCCGAAATTGGCCCCCTGCATCGTCCGGACCGAGACCGGGCGCGCGGTGCGCCAGACCGGGTCTTCGAGGAGCTTCGACAGGTCGGGCCCGGCCGACACCTTGTCGATCACCAGCGTGGAGCGGCCCTTCACGTCCGCGAAGGCGAGGCCGCCGACGACGGGGAGGCCGATGATGGCGGCGGCCAGGAGCGGTCGCCGCCGCCGCGCCGCATCGTCCGCCAGGGCCGCCGGACGGAACAACCGAAGGAGCTGCCACAGGCCGCCGTACATGAAGTGCGCGAGGGTATGGACCGCGATGTAGGCCAGGGCGACCAGCGCGCAGGTGGCGTGCAGCCAGACCACCCAGCCGCCATAGCCGAGGTAGAGCGCGACCCCGGTGCCTGTCAGGACGAGCGTGACGGCGTAGATCAGCCAGTGCAGCGCGACGTTGATGCCGCCCCACCGTGCCTTCCGGGCGGCCTTGCTTCGCCCGCTGACACGGAGGGCGCGGAGCCGCGACAGGCCGTTGCGATCCGTGAGACGCCCGCGCACGAGGTAGACCAGATAGGCGGTGACTCCGAAGAACAGGGTCAGGCCGGCCACGAAGTGGACGGTCCAGACTTCACCTTGCGGAAGCAGGGGCGCCAGGAACTTGGCGGTCCGCGCCACGGGCGCGTCGGCCGAGATGCGCAGGCCCGTGAGCAGGCTCGCCACCATAGCGATGGCGACCACCCAGTGAATCACGATGGTCCCGACATCGGAACGGGGATGCCGGTCGACCTGCGCGGCGGCTGTACTACGCCACCCGGGGGCGGTCTCGGCTCCGCCGGGCGGATGCGGCGCGAGGGTCAGCGGTTCCGACATTCGATCCTCCGCACCGTCGCCGCAAATTGGACGCGCTACGTTAGAACTTTGTAAATCATGATGCCGGCCGCGGGATATAGCCGAGCTTTGCAATCTATAACTCTTGATCGATATGCTTAACGGCGGTCTCGGCTCGGTCGGTCAGCCGGGAAGGCGGCTCCGCCCCGCCGCGGCGCAAACTGTTTCGGGTCGCGCGTCGACGAGAGGCGGACGCGGCCGACAGGGTACGGCCTCAGAGCGGCACCTCAGCCACCTGTCATGACAGAGCGCTCAGTCAAGAATGCTCGAAGACAGGGTCTCCTAGCGCCGGCACGGGATCTGTCGCCGGATCTCAGGGAGCAGGCCTGATAGGGCGGCAGATGCCTCTTCATCGCTGCTAGCGACATCCACGGCGCAGAACTCAAGGTCTCGGTCGGCGGAGTCCACGCGATGGACCGCGCCATCAACCAGCCTCGCTGAGCCGACGCGGCCGCGATCCGCAGCTCGCCTCACCCGCGCGCTCCCATTTCCGTGATCAATTCAGATACAAAAACAAATTTCAGGAAGTCAATTTCGGTTGAAAAACGCAATCGCAATTTATTTGTAAAATCAAATCTTGACAGATACGGTCAAGCTGCCGAGCGATAGAGCGGCCAATTCTCAAAAAATACTGCGACGTCGCACCGTGTCGGGACCCGTACACGTGCGTGAACGCGGATCATTGGGTTGACGCTGGCAGTGGCACGACCACGGCGTCGGATGCGGGGATATGATGACCAGAATCAAGGCGCTGTTACTGGGCTCCTCGGCCCTGATGATCCCGATCGGCGGTGCGTACGCTGCCGATCTCCCGACGTTTAAGGCTGCGCCGGTCGAGTTCGTACGCGTTTGCAACGCCTACGGCGCCGGCTTCTTCTACATCCCCGGGACCGATACCTGCATTCGTCTGTCCGGACGGGCGCGGTATGACTTTCTGTATCAGACCAGCAAGGTTCGCACGGGCGGCGGCGGCGACCTCACCGGCTATCTCGGCCTGATGCGTCTGAACGTCGATTCGCGGACCCAGACCGATTACGGAACCCTGCGCGCCTTCCTGCGCATCGATGTCGCCAACCGCAGCGGCCCGTTCCTGACCTCGGGATCCCGGCAGCGCGAGAGCTTGGCCATCGCGGGCCTCGGCGCCGACGCCTTCGGGCGCACGCAGACCTACGTCAACGCCGATAAGGCCTTCATTCAGTTCGCCGGGCTCACCGCGGGCCGCGCGTCCTCCTTCTTCGACTTCTACGCGCACGACTTCGAGCTGATCGGCGGCACGGCCGGCTCCGATACGTTCAGCACGAACCTGCTCGCCTATTCGGCGATCCTCGGGAACGGCATCACGCTGACCGCCTCGATGGAAGATCCGACCTACCGGCGCTTCCCGATCTTCGGCACAGGCTCGGCCGTCGGGGCCTTCACGGCCGGTGGCGGCTTCGCGGGCTACAGCAACGCCTTCAACCCGTTCACCCCCTCGACCTGGCTGGCGCCGATCGTCGTCGGTCCCGGCAATGTCGCCTTCGTCGACGTCACCCAGAAGAGCCGCATGCCGGACTTCGTCGGCGCGGCCCGCATCGACCAGGCCTGGGGCTCGGCGCAGCTCTCGGCCGCCGTCCACGAGATCAATGCCGGCGACGCCGGCAGCACGGTCGCGGGCATCACCACCGCCACGACCGGCCTGGGCATTTCGCCGACGGGACGCGCCTCGAACGCCTACGGCTGGGCGGTCCAGGGCGGCCTGAAGGTCAACCTGCCGTTCATCGCGACGGGCGACACGCTCTACCTCCAGGGCGCCTACGGGCAGGGTGCCATCGCCTATACGGGCATCTCCAACTACACGGCGCCGTACGACGCCCTCGGCGCGGCGCCGGTCGGCGGCGGCTCGTTCGCGCAATACTACGCGGACGCGGTGCTCAACCCCGCGACCGGCCGCCTCGAACTGTCGACCTCGTTCTCCGCTGTCGCCTCCCTGCTCCATTACTGGTCGCCCGCCTGGCGCTCGGCCTTCTTCGGCAGCTACGCGCAGATCGACTACAGCTCCAAGGGGCGCAACGCGCTGGGCCTCCTCGGCTTCGGCTTCGCCCCGGCCGGCGCCAGTGCGTCGAATGCCCTGGCCTTCGCCACGAGTCCCATCCTGCGGGGCAACAACCAGATGATCACCGGCGCCAGCCTGATCTGGACCCCCGTGAAGGATCTCGATATCGGCGTCGAGGGCGAGTACATCCGCACGGCGCTCAACAGCGGCGTCACGCCGGACATCTCGAAGAACGCGCTGCGCTACGTCAATTCGCAGGATGCGGCCCAATTCCGGTTCCGCGTGCAGCGGGATTTCTGAACCGATCCGACGCGCCTTCGCGGGCGCAACGTCCAGTCTCGAGCCCGGCCGCAAGGCCGGGCTTCTCTATTTGGAACGCCAAGTAAGTTATCTCGTAAATTGGGCCATATTCAACAAATAAAAGATCTTTTGCTTGCGATCGTCGCAAAATCATCTACAAGAGAGTCAGCTCTTCAGCGGCTTGCTTCGCCGCCGACCGAGCGGATGCTATGGTTTCAGAGCGGCTGGCCCGGGTACCAGGGCAGGGCCGGTCTGACCCAGAGCTTCAGACCCATACGACTTCGCCGACCGGGCAACCGGTCGGCTTTTTCGTGCTCGCTGCCGGCGCAAGCCGGGCAGGATTGTCCGTCAGGCCTGGGCGACACAAGCCCCGATCCCGGTGACCGGGATGTGGCCGACCTGAGGCCATCCTCCACGAGAAATTCAAAAATCGTTTCAAGATTGAAGCCCGTCCAAAGAGCGAAAGAATTATTCCGCAATAAAATATAGAGTTTAAATGGGTATTGCAGCATCTTACTACCACGTCGCCGGTGAGCGACAGTTTGTGTAACGGGAGATCATCATGAAGAACATCGTCCTCGCCTGCTCGATGGGCGCGATGCTGATCGCGGGACCTGCTCTCGCTCAGGACGGTGGCGCGACCATCGATCCCAGCCTCATCGTCCGGACCAACGGCAGCGGCCTCGACGCGTGGTCCGCCTCCGAGGGCAACGACAAGGCGGGCGGCATGTGGGAGGGAGCGACCGGCTACAGCGCCGCGATCCAGCGGCCCAGCGCGGTCGAGACCGTCCCGGCCAATCGCCAGTGGAGCCATCTCAACAGCCGCGAGCGCCGCCGCGGCCAGCCCGCCTACTGAGCGCCCACCCGGTTCGGCCCCGCGCCCGGCACGCCCCGCGATGCGGGACCGGCCGGGCGCGACGGCGTGACGACGGCGTCAGAGGGATGCGGCCGGCAGGAGGTCGATCGACGGGTGCCCCGCGACGCTGTGGGTCCAGCTGAGGGTCACGCGGCAGCCGCTCCCGTCGGAGGCGATGTCGAAGGTGGCGCTGTGCAGCCGCGCGATGGAATCGACCAGGCTCAGGCCGATCCCGAACCCGCTCTTGTCGGTCTTCAGCGCGCCGCGGCGGTACCGGGCGCGCACGGCGCTCAGCTCCTCCGCGGGGATGCCGCAGCCCGTATCGGTGACCTGGATCCCCGTCGGATTCCGGAGCAGCGCGACCGTCACCTGCCCGCCGGCCGGCGTGAACTTCAGGGCGTTGTCGATCAGGTTGCTCACCGCCTCGAAGATCAGGCTGCGGTCGCCCTCGATCGCGCACGGGCCGTCCGGCCGGTCCCAGAGAAGTCGGATGTCGCGCTCGATCGCCAGGGGCTCGTAGTACTCCACCGCATCCTCGAGCAGCCGGCCGAGATCGACCTGGGTGAAGCCAGATCGGCGCAGGCGGTCCTCCATCTCGGAGATGCGCAGCAGGGCCGAGAACCGGACGACGATGCTCTTGACCTCGGCCAGGACGTCCTCGTTGAAGGCGCGGAAGGCCGCGACGCTGTCGGCCTTGCGCAGCGACCGCTCCAGCGTGCCGACCACCCGGGTCAGCGGGGTGCGCAGGTCGTGGGCGATGTTCTCGTTGACGCCCTTGATCTCCAGCATCAGCCGCTCGAGCTGGTCGAGCATGTCGTTCACGACGCGCGTGAGGTGAGCGAGGTCGGCCGAGACGCCGCGCGTCGGCAGGCGCTCGCTCAGGTCGCCGCGCATGATGCGCTCGACCGCCTTGGTGATCGCATCGTTCTGCCGCAGCGAGCCGGCGCCGAACACGACGGCACCGATCAGGCCGATCACGATGGTGGCGGCCATGCCCCAGACAAAGGTCTCGACCAGCGCCTTCTCGAGGGACTGGAGATCCTGGGCCGAGCGGCTGACCAGCACGTACTCGCCGCTCGGAAGCTCGGTGAGCTGGCTGAAGAGCGTGCGGCTGCGGTGATCCAGCGGCTGCGCCAGGATGAACGGCTTCCCGATCGGCGCCCTGTCGGGGAAGGCGATCGGCGCGCCGGCCCGGCGAACGTGGTCGGGCCCGAACAGGACGAGCGGGCGGCCGCCCTCGGCGAAATCCTCGGACGCGTCGATCCGCTCGCGCAGCGCGCGCGGCGACAGGTTCAGGAGGTGCTTCGATTCCCACTCGACCCACTCGAACGCGGCCTTGCGGCCGTAGCTGCGCGTGTCGACGTAGAGGAAGCCCGAGAGCGCCAGCGAGGCGGTCCCGAAGGTCGCGAAGAACAGGCACGCGACGCGGAATCCGCTGGTGCGCCGGACCTCAAGAAGGCGCACGGAGGATGAAGCCCGTGTTGCGCACCGTGTGGATCCGCGGGTTCAGCCCGTCGGGATCGAGCTTCTTGCGGATCTTGCCGATGTGGACGTCAATGACGCTGGACTGGTGATTGAAGCTGTAGCCCCAGACGGATTCGAAGATCATCTTCCGGCTCACCAGCGTGCCGGCGTTCTGCATCAGGAACTCGATGATCGCGAATTCCTTGGGCAGGAGCTCAATTTCCCGGTTCCCGCAGTGGAGGACGCGCTCGATCAGGTCGAGGCGCAGGTCGCCGACGACGAGTTCGTTCACCGCCTCCGCGGCCATCTTGCGCCGCGCCAGCGCGTCGACGCGGGCGGTCAGCTCGATGAACTCGAATGGCTTGGCCAAGTAGTCGTCTCCGCCGGCGCGCAGCCCGTCGACACGCTCGTTGACGGCCGACAGGGCGCTGAGGATCAGGACTGGCGTCGAGACCTTCGCGGCGCGCAGCTCGGTCAGCAGCGACAGGCCGTCGATCTCCGGGAGCATCCGGTCGAGCACGATCACGTCAAAGTTACCGTCCAGGGCCTTGCGTAGTCCGATGCTGCCACTGGGGGCTTCGTCGACCTGAAATCCGTATTCCGCGAGGGCCGAACCGATCTCCGCGGCGACCCGCCGGTCGTCCTCGACTACCAATACGCTGGCCATTCGTTTTTCCTTCTTATTTTGTATTCGCCGGCCCTGTCTGGTCTCCTGCGGCTCGGAGGGAGAGGTGGAATTATCCTCTTCGGAGCCGGAGTCAAATGCGGTTCGGTCGCGGCGGCCGACCTGCGTCATCCCGCCGGCGAAGCTTACAAGGGAGCGAGGGATCTGGACCATGCGCCTCACTCCGCGCTCGCCTGCTCGGAGAGCTTGGCTGTCGGGACCTGAGAGGCGACGGAGCCGCGGGGGACGACGCGGCTGCCGTCCTGAAGGCCGGCGGGCGGGTTGAGGACGACGGTCTCGCCGCTGTCGAGGCCGCTGCGCAGCTCGAGGCGCGTGCCGAGATCGCGCGCGATCGTGATCGGCCGGAGCCGGACGGTGTCGTCCGCCCCGACCACGGCCACGCGCGTCCCCTCCGCGTCGAAGATGAGCGCCTCGGACGGCACGATCACCCGCGGATGCGTGCGCGGCACCGCGAAAGTGACGGCGACGTAGAGGCCCGGCCGCAGGATTCCGTCGGGATTGGCGACGTCGACCTCCGTGTCCAGCGTCCGCACCGAGGATTGGAGAGCCACCGAGCTGCGCGAGACCGTGCCGTCGAAGGTCCGGTCCGGGATCTGCGCGACCTGGACGCGCGCCTTCACCCCGTCGCGGATGCCCACGGCGGCCGATTGCGGCACCTGCACCGCGACGCGCAGGACATCGGTGCTGTCGACCGTGAAGAGCGGCGTCCCGGAGCCGGCATCGCCGTGGACGAGGTCGCCGACATCGACCTTGCGGGCGGTCACGATGCCGTCGAACGGCGCGACGACGTTCTCGAAGGTGGTCAGCGTGCGGAGCCGGTCGACGGTCGCCTGCTGGGCGGTGATGTTGGCTTCCGCGACCTTCACCTTCGCCTGCGCGGCGGCGAGGGTCGCGGTGGCGGTCAGCATCCCCGCGCGGGTCTGGTCGGCGTTCTGCTTCGAGGCCCAGCCTTGTCCGGCCAGGGTCGCGGTGCGGGCGTCGGTCACGTTCGCGAGCGTCACGCTGGCCTTGGCCTGCTCCACATCCGCCTGCGCGACGGCGAGCTGCGCCTTGAACTGGCCGAGTTGGGCCTCGGCCTGCCGGGCCTGCTGGTCGAGGTCGGGCGCGGCGATCCGGACCAGCAGGTCGCCCTTCTTGACCCGCGACCCGATGTCGACCCGGCGCTCGGCGATGTAGCCGGTGGCGCGGGCGAAGATGTCGGCATGGTCGAAGGCCTCGGTCTGGCCCGGCAGGGTCAGCGTCATGGGCCCGTCATCCACCTGCGCCGGCCCGGTGCGGACCGTCGGAACGAAGTTCACGGCCTCGGCCTGGGTCTCCAGGGAGGCCTGGTAGGTTTCCCAATGGTGCCAGGCGCCGAGCCCGAGGGCGCTGCCGAGCGCGAGGAACGCCACGAGGAACGGGCGCTTGCGCGGCGGCGGCGGCACCGCGTGGACGAGGGCCTCGCCGGCCCCGTCCTGCCGCAGCGGGTCGATCTCGACCGCGTGCTGGTGCGCCCGCGCGGCAGCCTCGGCGCCGCTCCCGGGGGCGTCGTTGAAACGGGTCATCAATAATCCTCGAGGGGCTTGATCGGGTTGCGGCGGAGCAGGGTGTAGAGAAGGGGGACGAAGAGCAGGGTCGAGACGGTGCCCATCCCGATCCCGCCCATCACCGCGCGGGCAAGGGCGGCGTTCTGCTCGGCGCCTTCGCCGGACCCGATCGCCATCGGGATCAGGCCCAGGAACATCGCGGAGGCGGTCATGAGCACCGGCCGGAGGCGGGTATGGCCGGCCATCAGGGCGGCCTCGCGGGCAGAGCAGCCGGTGGCCTCGCGGTGCTCTTTGGCGAATGTGACGAGCAGGATCGAGTTCGCGCTCGCCACGCCGACCGACATGATCGCGCCGAACAGGGCGGGGATCGAGAACGCCGTGCTGGTGATGAACAGGCTCATCACGATGCCGCAGAAGGCCAGCGGCAGGGCGGCGATGACCACGAAGGGGTCGACCCACGTCTGGTAGTTCAGGACGAGCAGCAGGTAGACCGCCACCAGCGCGATCCCGAGCCCGAGCTCGATGCGCGAGAAGGCGCTCTCCATGCTCTCGATCTGGCCGCGGACGAGGATCTTGTCCGGGGCCGGGAGCTTGACCTGCTCCTCGGCGACGATCCGGTCCACGGCGTTTCGGACACTGCCGAGATCCGCGTTCTGGACGTTGGCGAGGATGTCGAAGGTCGGCTGCTGGTTGACGTGGTTGATCACGGTCTGCTCAGGCTGCCGCTGCATCGTGGCGATGTTCGACAGCAGGATCGGGATGCCGGGCCTGTCACCCGCGTCCGTGTGCACCGAGACCGGCGTGTTCATCAGCTGCGTGATGTCGGCGTTGCGCCACTCCGGCGTCTGGACCCAGAGCTGATACGGCATGCCGGACTTGGGATCGGCCCAGAAGTTCGGGCTGACCTGGAAGGAGCCGGAGAGCGAGACGTTCAGGTTCTGCGCGATGGACTGCTCGCTGACGCCCATCTCGGAGGCCAGCCTGCGGTCGACGTTCACGTACATCTGCGGGGCGTCGACGATCTGGTGCAGGTGGACGTCGACGGCGCCGCGGACCGCCGCGATGCGGCGGACGAGGTCCTGCGCCACGGCGAGGTCCTCGGCATCGTGCCGCCCGGAGACCTGCACGTCGATCTGCGCGACGGTCCCGAAATTCAGGATCTGCGTGATGATGTCGGACGGCTGGAAGTAGAAGGTGTCGTCGGGGAAGGCCTGGTGCAGGACCTGGCGCAGCCGCTTCTCGTAGAAGGAGATCGGCTTATGCTCACCCTTCAGGTTGATGAGCATCTGCCCGTCATTGTAGGCGACGAACGACGCATCCATGAAGGCGAAGTTGTAGTTCGAGGCGGGGAGGCCGATATTGTCCAGGATGAGCCCGAGCTCGTCCTTCGGGACGACCTGCCGGACGACGTCCTCGACCTGCGCGAAGGTCTTCTCCGCCTGCTCGATCCGCTCGCCCGGCCGGGTGCGGATATGCAGGGTCATCTGGCTGGATTCGATCTGCGGGAAGTAGTCCTGACCGACGAAGGGGAAGATCGCGGCTGTCACCGCGACGACGGCGAGCGCGCCGGACAGCGCGCGGGCCGGGTGCCCGAGCACCGCGGACAGGAGGCCGACATAGCCCGCGTGGAAGCGCGCGAACCCGCGCTCGAACGCGTTGCGGAAGGCGAGGGCGCCGCGCAGCGGATATTGAAGCAGCCAAGCGAGGGGCCGTGTCGGCGCACGGAGAATCCGGCTGAGGACGGAGCGGCGGCGGGGTGGTGACGCCCCATCGACCTCGGCGGCCGGGCCGTGATGCCGGGCGTATTCCGGGGCGACCAGGACGTCGATGAGGATCGCCACCAGCGTCCGCGACAGGAGGTAGGAGGTCAGCATCGCGAAGACCACCGCCTCGGCCTGCGGGACGAAGAGGTAGCGGGGCGCGTCCGTGAGGAAGAAGACCGCCGAGAAGGCCGAGCAGATCGCCAGCGTGGAGATCAGGGCCGGCTTGGCGATGCCGGCCACGCCCTCGACCACCGAGCGCCGGAAGGAGAAGCCTTCCTCGAACATCCGGTAGGTGTTCTCGATCGCGACCGTCGCGTCGTCCACGAGGATGCCGACGGCCAAGGCGAGGCCGCCCAGGGTCATCACGTTGACGGTCTGGCCCAGAGCAACCAGGATCGACAGGGAGGTCAGGATGCAGAGCGGGATGGAGACCAGCACCACGATGGTCGAGCGCCAGGAGCCGAGGAACAGCAGGATGGCGAGACCGGTGAGCCCCGCAGCGATCACCGCCTCGCGCACCACGTCGGAGATGGCGTCCGAGACGAAGACTGACTGATCGAACAGCGGCGTGATGGTCATGCCCTTCGGCGCGGCCGCGTGGATGTCCGGCAGGGCGGCCTTGACGGCGTTCACGACGTCCAGGGTCGAGGCCGCGCCGTTCTTGAGGACCTGCAACAGGACGGAGTGGTGGCCGTCGGCGCGGACGATGTTGATCTGCGGGGGCGAGCCGTCCCGGACATGGGCGACGTCGCGCAGCAGGACCGGCTGGTTGTTCTCGACCTTGATCGGAATGCGGTTGAGCTGATCGACCAGCTGCGGGCTCGAGTTCAGCCGCACCGTGTATTGCTGCGTCCCGATCTTCGCGAGGCCCGAGGGCACGACGAGGTTCTGCTTGAGGACCGCGTTCAGGACATCGAGCGGCGTCATGCCGATCGCGCGCAGCTTGCCGGGGTCGAGATCGACCATGACCTGACGCGGCGCGCCGCCGTAGGGCGAGGGCAGGGTCGAGCCCGGCACCTCGGCGAGCCGGCGACGGGTCCGGTACTGCGCGTAGTCGAAGACCTTGGTGAGCGGCAGCTTCGAGGACGACAGCGCCATCTGAATGACGGGCACCGACGAGGCGGAGAAGCGCATGATGACGGGAGGCTGCACGCCCGGCGGCATGCGCGAGCGGATCGCGTTCATCGCCGAGTCGACCTGGGTCATCGCCAGATCGATGCTGACCGCGGAATCGAAGTAGATCCGCTCGGTCACCGTGCCCTGGATCGACGTCGACTCGATTCGGCGGATGTTGTTCACGTTGCTCGACAGCGAGAACTCGCTGTAGTTCGTGATGCGCTGGACCATGTCGGTCGCGTCGAGACCGTTATAGGTCCACACCACCACCACCACCGGGATATCGACGGCGGGCAGCACGTCCTTCGGCGCGACGGTGATCGAGCCGAGCCCCGCGAGGAACATGAGGACGGCAAGAACATAGAAGCTCTTGCGAAACTTCAGAGCGAACCGGACGAGTTCCATGTGATCAGTCGGGTGTCCCGCCGTGACCCGGCTCCCATTCCCGCGGGATGCCCGCGTGAACTGGGAGCCGATCAAGCCTCGTGTGCGAAGAGAAGGCAGGGCGAATGCCCGGCACGCCGAAGTTATAGTCCTGGCAAAGACACTCTTCGAATGAATTCGGCACGACAAAATAAAGCGCGTTTAAGAAACTTAAAGCGGCAGCGGATCTCTAAAGTGCGTCGCGAAACCGATGCTTGAACTGTCTCCGACCCAGGCCGCGGCCGGACGGGCGCGCATCGAATTTTAAAGAAAATTTCTCAAATCAATTTCGTTTTCACTGCTGAAAAGCCTATTTTATTGCAGTGCGTGCTCGGCTTGCGCCATCTTCCGAATGTCGAGATGGGCTGACCCGCCAACGTCGCTGAAGGCAGTGCGTCGCGGCCACGCTGTGATCCCGTCGGGCGGCTGTTCCGAAGCGCGCACGCGTTGTGGCGGGCCTGCTCGCAGAGACCGGCCGCTGACGCCCGCGGCGGTCTCGTCGGACACATCCAGGACATCCGGAGCGCGGCTTCCGCGCTGCCGATCTCGTGCGCTCAAGGAGGAGCAGGCCTATGACCAGACGATGTCTGCTGATCTTGGTCTCGGTGCTCTCACTGTCGCTGCAGACCGGCGTGGCGCTGTCCGAGAGCGAGATGCCGGCAGGAGGCGCCTTCATGAGCAGTTACACTTCGGATCCTTACTTCGACCCGCGGTCACGGTACTCGCAGGCTCACGCCACCGGAGACATCCGCGGACAGCCGATGCTCGTCGAACCGGGCGACGCCCCGCCGCCCTGCAAGCTCTTCGACACGGCCTGCGCGGCCGCCTTCGAGCGCTCACGCCCCCACGCGTATCGCTAGGGCCGGCGCCGACCGGGCGAGAGCGGAGCGCTCGCCCTTCTCGGTCCGAAAACGCGCCCTTTGCCGCGCGGAGATGGGGCATGTCAGTCCGGCGTCGGATCGTCCGCGATCCTGCGCCGCAAGTGCACCAACCTCCAGCCCGAGACCGCGCCGACATCCCGTCACCGGCGGCTCGCGCCGGTGGGGCTGCAGTCGACGATACCTGTGAATTCTTGAGCCAGGTTATATCGCAAGGCGTTTGCGCGCTCTATCCCGTTGAAAATTGCACGTTGACGGCGTGCGGGATGAGCAATGATTGAACAGGGCCCACGGATAGCGCGCGAATTCCATGTCGGCGTCGGCGGCGACCGCTGGGCCCTGATGCGCGACCTCCAGACCGGACAGCCCTACGTCTCTCACTCCCCGGGCGATGACGCGCCGGAGGTCCAACTGGATCTCGGTTCCTTCCTCGTGCTGTTCACCGGGGAGGAGCGGGAGAAGCTGCTCCGCCTGATCGGGTCGCTGCTGCCGGACGAGGACGCGCGTGCGGATGCCGACGGCCGGGCCGGCACGTCGCGTCCGCTGACCTTCGTCTCCCGGTGGCTTCCCAATCGGTAGGTCGAGACTTCGGTATTAGCCACCTCGACGCGAATTTTAGGCGCAATTGAGTTCAGTTCGTAAACCGGCCCTTGATCGGTCGCCGCTTATCCTCCGGCGCTCTAGCGCGGAGTACTTATGGACAACCAGCGCAACGCCCGACGCGTCTCCGTCAACCTGAGCGGATGCATCTCGGTGGCCGGCCATCCCGCCATCCCCTGCGTGGTGCACGACATGTCGCGGTGGGGTGTTCGCCTCCGGCTCGTCGGGACCGAGCGGGTGCCCCCCGCGTTCACGCTTACGATCGACGCCACCGACACGGTGATCGGCTGCGAGACGGTCTGGAAGAACGCCGACGAGATCGGGGCCCTGACCGACCTGATGGAGTGAGCGACGGCCGGGTCTGGCCCTCACTTTGAATCGGCCGCGGATCGCCTGGCGATCGGGCACGATCCAGGAGCCGCGGCCGCGCGGTCTCGGTTTTTGATCCGACGTCCAGCGCGCCTCAACCGCGGGCGAGGGCCGCCTCGAATTCCTCGGCCGGGAGGTGCGCGCCGCCGGTCGTCCAGATCACGTGGGTGGCCGCGGCGCCGACCGCCGCGGGCAGCGTGGCGGCGAAGCGCCCGGCCGCCGCGAAGCCCGCCGCCGCCGAGGGCTCCAGGCGCAGGCCCGCCTCGGTCCACATCACCCTGAGCCAGCGGTACAGCGCGTCGTCGGGCACCGTGACCACGGCGGCCACCAGCTTCTCGAGCGTCCGGGCCACCAGCATCGACGCGGAGGCGCAGGCCAACCCGTCCGCCGCGGTGCGGTTGTCGAGGCCGACATCGTAGACGCTGACCGTGCGCTCGAGACCGGCCGCGAGCTGGACCAGCATGCACGGGGACGCGACCGGCTCGACGAAGACCGGGTGCACGGCGTCACCGAACAAGAGCTTCAGGCCGAAGGCGACGCCGCCCGGCGCGCCGCCCACGCCGCAGGGCAGATAGACGAACAGGGGTTGCGCCGGGCCCACCGCGATCCCGGACTCCGCGAGCTGGCGCTGAAGGTCGAGGGCCGCGGCCGCGTAGCCGAGAAACAGGTCGACGGAATCCTCGTCGTCGACGAAATGGGCGTCCGCGCGGCCGGCGAACGCGCCGCGGGCCGCCGCGACCGCCGCCCCGTAATCGCCGCGATGCTCGACGACGCGGGCGCCGAGTTCGCGCAGGCGCTGCTTCTTCCACGCCTTGGCGTCGTGGGACATGTGGACCTCGACCGCGAAGCCGAGCGAGCGCCCCATCAGGCCGACGCTGAAGCCGAGATTGCCGGTGCTGCCGACCGCGATCACGTGGCGGGCGAACAGGGCGCGGAATTCCGGGTCGGCAAAGGCCGCGTAGGATCGCCCCTCGGTGAGCAGCCCGGCCCGCGCGGCCAGGTCCTCGGCATAGGCCAGGACCTCGTAGACGCCGCCGCGCGCCTTGATGCAGCCGGTCACCGGCAGCGCGTGGTCGGCCTTCACCAGCACGCGCCCGTCGGCGCCGTCCAGGACGTCACGGGACAGGCGCTCTTCCAGCGGGACGAGCGGCGAGTCGATCCGGCCGGCGCCCTCTTCGGGGAAGAGGCGCGCCAAGAGCGGCGCGAACCGCTGCCAGCGCGCCACGGCCGCGTCCACGTCGGCACGGCCGGTCGCGAGTCCGGGCAGGACGGACGCGGTGGCGTCCAGCGCCGGGTTCATCCAGACCGTGGGGCTGGCGCGCCTGACCGCCTCCGGGATCCGGTCGCACGGCGGTTGAGTCTGCATCCCGTCGACGGCTGCCATGGCGCTCCCGATCCTGCCCGGTTTGTCCGCGCCGACCCTGCGCGAGCGGCGCTCATGCGGCCAATTATATTCTCTGGTGCGGTCTATTAGGCCCGCTTATGATCGGGCATGCCCGTCAGGCTCGACGCGCGCCTGGCCGGCGACCTGTTCTTCTTCCGCGTCCTGGTCGAGGCGGGCGGCTTCGCCCGTGCGGGCGACCGCCTCGCCGTCACGCAGAGCGCGGTCACGCAGCGGATCCAGCGGCTGGAGCGGCGCCTCGGTTACCCGCTGCTCGAGCGGGGCACCCGCGAGATCCGGCTGACTGCCGCGGGTCACCACCTGTTCGCCGCGGCGCGGAGCGGCTTCGACGGGATGGGCGAGGCCCTGCTCCGGGGGGAACGGCGCGAGGGCCGGGCGACGCTGCGGATCAGTTGCGTCCCCTCCCTGGCCTCGGAATGGCTCGCGCCAAGGCTGAAAGCCTTCAGCGACACGCATCCCGACATCGACGTCGCCGTCTTCGGGGAGACCCACGACCTGGATCCGGGACGCATGGCGCAGTCCGGTATCGACGTCGCGATCCGCTACGGCCCGGCGCCGCCTCCCAGTGCGACGGTCGTCTTCGACCATCCCGAGCCGGTCTACCCGGTCTGCGCCCCGGCCTACCGGGATGCGGCGGATCCCGGCGGGGCCGTCGTGCTGCTCCACGACGCGACGCCGTGGGAGGCGGCCGCGAGCGTCTCGGAGGAGTGGGATCGCTGGATAGGCGTCCATGGGGCGCCCTGGGGCGGCCGCGTCCAGAATCTCTACTTCAACCTCGCGCAACTGGCGCTGCGCGCCTCGCTCGGCGGCTCGGGCATCGCCCTGGGGCGATCGCTGATCGTCGCGCCCTATCGCGCCGACGGGCGCCTCGTGCCCGCCTGCGACGCGGCCCTCATGAACGGGCTCCGGTACTTCGTTCTCGTGCGTGCCCTGCCACCCGCAGGGCCGGCGGCGGCCTTCGTGGACTGGCTCGGCCGGACGATGGCGGGTCCGCCGGGCTCGCCCGAGGCGCCGCGTCGGGGCGGTGCGGCAGAATGCGGATAGGGCACCGTCCCGCGCGCGCGCCGCGCTCGGCGCCCCTCGGTTCGAACGCTCGATCTACCGCCGGGCGGGTCGATCCGTCGACAGCGCGGCTGCCAGATGGGCGACGAAGGCGTTCACCTTGGGACTGACCAAGCGCCGGGACGTGTGGAGCGCCCACAGCTCCGTCGGCGGCCCCTCCAGCCAGCCCCAGCAGGCGAGGCGTCCGGCCGCCACGTCGCCCCCGACAAGCGAGCGCGGGAGCAGCGCCGCGCCGGCGCCCGCCACCACGGCGTCGCGCAGCATCGGCAGCGAGGACAGGCGCAGGACCGGCACGGGCGCGTAGGTCCGGCGCGTCCGGCCGTCATGGACCTGCCACGTCTCGTCCTGACGCGGCGTCCAGCGCACCGCCGCCGGCACGGTCGCCGCGTCGGTCCCGGCCGACTGTTCGGGACGCGGGACCTCGGGCGGCGCCACCAGCCAGAGCTCGTCCCGCAGGACACAGCGCCCGACGAGGCGCTCGTCCGGCTTCGGATTGACCCGGATGATCACGTCGAAACCCTCCTCGATCGGGTCGACGAACCGGTCCTCGGCGGAGATCTCCAGCTCGACCTCGGGATAGGCGCGGGCGAAGTCCGCGGCGACGCGGCCGAGCTGCGTGTCGGACAGGAGCAGCGGCGCACTCACCCGGAGCCGCCCACGGGGTCGGTCGAGGCCGCCACCGACGACGGCGCCGGCCTCCGCGATCTCGCTGAGCAGCGGCCCCGTCCGGGCGTGGAGGAGCGCCCCCGCCTCTGTCAGGCGCAGGCTGCGCTCGCCCCGCTCGATCAGCCGCGTCCCGAGGCTCGCCTCGAGCTCGGCGACGCGCCGCGACAGCGTCGCCTTCGGCCGCCCGCTCGCCCGGGCGGCGCGGCCGAAGCCGCCGTGGCCGGCGACGAGATTGAAGTCGGCGAGCGCCGCGAGGTCCATGTGCTGTTCCAGATCCGGGACACCCAGTCCCGATCTTGCCGACTATGGCTCAGAAAAGGAACGGCGCATCTTCGGATCATCGGCGGCCCGCTCGGGGCCGCCCCGCATCCAGGAGATCCGCCATGACCATCCTCGTCACCGGTTCCACGGGCCGCATCGGCTCCGCCGTCATCGATCATCTCGTCGCCGCGGGGGCCGCCGTGCGCGCTCTGACCCGCTCGCCCGAGAAGGCGCGATTCCCCTCCGGCGTCGAGGCCGCCCGCGGCGATCCCGCCGACATCGACGCGATGCGCGCGGCGCTGGTCGGGGTCGACACCCTGTTCCTGCTCGTCGCCAACGCGCCGGACGAGCTGACCCAGGCGATCACGACGCTCAGCCTCGCCCGCGACGCGGGCGTGCGCGGCATCGTCTATCTCTCGGTCTTCAAGAGCGAGGCCTTCGTCGATGCCCCGCACTTCACCGGCAAGCACGCCGTCGAGCGGATGATCGCGGCCCTCGACCTGCCCGCCACGGTGCTGCGGCCCTCCTACTTCATGCAGAACGACCTCGCCCAGAAGGAGCCGCTTCTCGGGGCCGGCCTGTATGCCGTGCCCCTCGGGCAGGCCGGCGTCTCGATGGTCGACGTGCGCGATATCGCCGAGGCGGCGGCCAACGCGCTGCTGCGCCGCGAGCGCGCGGCCGACCGTCTTCCGGCCGAGACCTACGACGTCGTCGGGCCGGACGCCCTGACGGGCGACGCCCTGGCGGAGATCTGGTCCGAGGCCCTCGGGCGCGCGGTCCGCTACGGAGGCGACGATCTCGACGCGCTGGAGCAGCGGCTCCGGAGCTTCGCCCCCGCCTGGCTCGCCTATGACCTGCGGGTGATGATGCGCCGCTACCAGGAGGATGGCGCCGTCGCGACCGAGGCCGAGGTTGCGGACTTCGCGAGGCTCCTCGGCCGCAGGCCGCGCAGCTACCGCGACTTCGCGGGCGAGGTCGCCCGCGACTGGCGGGGCGCCTGAGCGGGGAGGCCCCGCGGGTACGGTCTCGCAGGCATTGTCACGCGGGCACGGTCTCACGGGCAGGGAGGCGACGGCGCCTCCCGCCACCGCAGCGCGTCGATCAGGCTGCGCAGGGCGGGCGTGACCTGCCGGTCGGGGTAGTAGAGGTGGCAGCCGGGAAAACACGGACACCACGCCTCCAGCGCCTGGACGAGATGTCCCGCGGCTAGGTCGTCGGCCGCCTCGTCTTCCAGCATGTAGCCGAGCCCGGCACCGGCCCGGATCGCGGCGGCCGCGAGCCGGCCATCGTTCACGACGAGCTGGCCGGCCGCGCGCACCCGGATCTCGCGGCCGTCGCGGGCGAACTCCCAGGGCAGCAACCCACCGCCGCCGACGAGCCGGTAGTTCACGCAGCAATGCGCTTCCAGGTCAGCCGGGCTCTCCGGGCGCGGGTGACGGGCGAAGTAGTCCGGGGTCGCGACGACCACCGTGCGCAGGTCGGGTCCGACCCGGACCGCCACCATGTCGCGCTCGACCGTCTCGCCGAAGCGGATCCCGGCGTCGAAGCCGGCGGCGACGATGTCGGTCAGGGGGTCGTCCACGATCACCTCCACCGAGACGGCCGGGTGGTCGATCAGGAAGTTGGGCAGTCTGGGTTCGAGGATCGCCCGCGCGGCGTACGCGAAGGTCGTCAGCCGCAGCCGCCCCGACGGCGCGCCGCGCCACTCGGCCAGCGCGTCGAGCCCGCGCGCGACGTCCTCGAGCGCGGGGCCGACCGACCGCAGCAGCCGCTCGCCGGCCGGAGTGAGCGCGACGCTGCGGGTGGTGCGGGCCAGCAGGCGCACGCCGTGACGCGCCTCCAGAGCCCGCATCGTGTGGCTGAGCGCGGAGGGCGACAGCCCCATCTCCGCGGCCGCCCGCGTGAAGCTGCGATGGCGCGCCACCGCCGCGAAAGCCGCCAGATCTTCGAGGGTGCCGCGCCGCATTCCTGAACTGTGCTCACAGGTGCATGCGGAATACCACGGCTAATCCCGATCCCGACGCCGGACTACGACCAAGCCCTCAACAGTGAGGTGCGGCGATGGATCTGAGGCACTATCGAACCCTGGGACGCTCGGGTCTGGCCGTGAGCCCCCTTGCGCTCGGGACCATGACCTTCGGCGCCGCCCGCTGGGGCAGCGACGCGACGGTCTCGGCGGCCATCTTCGACCGTTACGTCGAAGCGGGCGGCAACTTCCTCGATACGGCCGACGTCTACGCGGGCGGTGCGAGCGAGACGATGCTCGGCGACCTGATCGCGGCGCGCGGTCTGCGCGACCGCCTGGTCGTCGCGACGAAGTCCGGCTTCCCGCGCGCGCAGGGCACGCCGCTCGCCGGAGGCAACAGCGCGCGGAACATCCGCTCCGGTCTCGAGAGCTCCCTGCGCCGTCTCAGGACCGGCTGGATCGACCTGTACTGGACCCATGTCTGGGACCGGACCACGCCGCCGGAGGAAGTCCTCCGGGCGCTGACCGACGCCGTCGCGCGCGGCGACATCCTGTATTACGGATTCTCGAACGCGCCCGCTTGGTACGCCGCGCAGATCGCCGCGCTGTCCCGTGCCCACGGCCTCCCGGAACCCATCGGCCTGCAATACGCCTACTCGCTGCTCGACCGGGGCGTGGAACTCGATGTGCTGCCCGCGGGCCGCGCCCTCGGGCTCGGGCTGGTGCCCTGGAGCCCGCTGGCGGCCGGCCTGCTGACCGGCAAGTACGGCCGCGAGAAGCTCGCTCAGGCCGGTCCGGCAGGCTCGCTCCCGGACCGGGCCGGCGACGCGGCCGAGGGCGGCAGCGACGGCCGGCTCAACGGCGACAACCCCTTCGGCGGCATGCTGTTCACCGAGGCGAACTTCGCGGTGGTGGACGTGCTGCGGGCGGTCGCCGCGGACGTCGGCCGACCGATGGCGCAGGTGGCGCTGGCCTGGGTCGCGCGGCGCCCCGGCGTCGCCTCGGTCCTGGTCGGGGCGAGCCGCCCGGAGCAGCTGGCGCAGAACATCGCCGCCCTCGAGGTCGTCCTGACGCCCGAGCAGCAGTCCCGCCTGGATGAGGCCGCGGCTCCGCCGCAACTCAATCCCTACTTCATCTTCGAGCTGCCGACTTCGCGCATCTTCGGCGGTGAACGGGTCGAGGCGTGGTAGGCCCACGTCCGGGGTCGGCTCGGGGGATCGAGACCGGGCTTGCCGGTGATTCCCGTCACTCCGAACGCGCCACCTGGGTGCGGAACAGCGTCGCGAGGGTCCGCAACGTCCTGTTGTGCGGCTCGGCCAGGGACACCGTGTAGGCGCCCGGATCGATGTTCGGGACGGAGGCGGTGATGCGCACCGTCCGCTCGTCGATCTTGAGGACGGGCGCCCGCCACGTCTGACCGTTGGTGCCGCGAAACACCGCCAGCGTGTCCTTGCCGAGCCGGGGCGCGGTCCCGGGGAACGCGACTTCCGCGGCCCAGAGCTGCCCCGGCGACACGCGGAGCGCGTCGCCGGCATCCGGCAGGCTGTGGTGCAGATCCGGGACGTGCGGCGGCCCGCTGACGAGATGGCGCGGCTCCGGAACGAAGCGCGCCGGCGGCTCGGTGTCGGGGGCGATGAAGATCGAAGCGACGTCTTCGAGGATGCGCAGGCTACCGTCGGCGATCTGGACGATCGCGAGCGCGTAGCGTCCGAAGGACATCCCCGCGACGTCGATCTGGCCGGTGAAGCCGGACGTCGCGGCGGCGGGTTCACCGTACCACTTGGCCACGTCCGGACGGAGATCGCTCTGCAGGGCGACCCACGATGTCCCGGTGCGACCCGTCAGCCGCAGGTAGATCGCCTTCGGCGCCGGCCCCGAGACGTGCAGCCAGCCGCGCAGGAACACGGAAGCCCGCGCGACGACCAACGAGAGATCCAGGCTCCGGTTAAGGCGCTCGTCCGTGCGCAGCACGTCGAGGCTCCAGCCGCACTCGCTGCGCCGGACCGGCCTCAGCGTTAGACGCCGGAACGCGTCGGGCATCTCCGGAACCGGGCGCGCGCGCGCCGCCGCCATCACGGTGGGCGACGCCTCCGGCGCTCGGGCCGCCTCATCCCACGCGATCGCCGCGCTGGTCCAGGAGGCGGCGTTCGTCCGGTATCCCAGGGTCTCGAGCCGCAGGTCGAAACCGTGCCGCAGGTGGCTGGGAACCCGTCCGTGGCGCAGCGGCCGCGCCTCGATCAGGCGCTCGTAGAGGGCGCGGACCGACCCGAGGTGGCCGTCGGTGTCGGGGAAGGATTTCCGGCCGATGGAGGCCTGCATCCGGGAGAGGCGGGCGCGATCGTAGTGTAGCGCGATGAGGCGCGCGCGGACGGCGCCGGCATCGTCCGGCGGGACCTTGAACCCGTCGATCCCGTCCTCGACGCGCTCGGCCAGGGCCCCGATATCGGCGACGATCGGGACCAGGCCCGCCTGCCACGCCTCCGTCAGCGCGATGACGAACGTCTCGGGCCAGGTCGAGAGGTGCAGCGAGACATCGCAGCCGGCCAGCAGGCCGCCGATCGCGTGCTGCTCGTATGCGCCGGTCACGGTGACCTGATCCGGTCCGAGGCCCGCGACCGCCTCGCGGTACGGGTCGTCGATGCGGCCGATCACCTTGAAATGGATGGGATAGGCCTCGCAGCTCCGGATCAGGTTGATCGCCTGCTGGCCGCCCTTGTGGGCCGCGAGATTGCCCAGGATCGCCACGGTCAGCCGATCGCCGTCGCGCCTGCGCCTGGACACCGGCCGCGCCCCGGCCGGCGCGGTGTTCGGCGCCACCATCGGGATCTCGACGATCCGGTCGGCGGGGATGCCGGGGAAGTAGCGCCGGAGGTACTCCGCCGTGGCGGGCGTGCTCGTGACGAAGGCGTCGATCGCGTCGGTCACCAGGGTCATCATGCCGTCGCGGCGCGCCTTGGAGCCGGGCGGATACTGGTTTCCCGAGACCAGGCACGCGTCGCACTGGTCCGCCCCGCGATTGACGACGTCGCAGAACCGGCCGGTGTGATCGAGCAGCAGCCAGCGCTCGCAGATCAGGAAATGGTCGTGCAGGTGGTAGACGGTGGGTATGCCGCAGGCCCGCGCGATCAGCGGCAGCGACAGCGGGACGTGCATCAGGTGATGGATGTGGACGAGGTCGACCTGATGCTCGAACAGCAGTCTCTGGAAGATCCCCTCCACGAACGGGTCCGTCGAGAGCGGCGGCGTGACGGGACCGCAGGCGAAGCTCTCCGCGATCCCCGGGCCCTCGAGCCGGAGCGACCAGCGCCCGTCGCCGAAGACGGAGAAGAGGAACAGGACGCGGTACGGCTCGCCGAGCTCGGTCAGCAGTTCCTGATAGACCTCGACCCCGCCGCCGGGACGATGCCCCATCCGGTTGTGGGTGAGCATCAGGACCGTGCGGGGCGCTGACGGTTCGAGGGGGGGCCGGCGCGTCTGCGTCCGGCGCCGGTCGATCACCGCGTCCAGGATCGTCGCCACGCGATGGTCGTAGAGGTGCTCGGCGCGGGTCCGCGCCTGCGCGGCGCGCGCGCGCGCGATGCGGGCCTCCGGTTCGGTCAGGGCCGTCAGGATCGCCTCGACCGCACCGGCCTCGTCGTCGCAGAGCGCGATCTCGGCGCCCGGCGTGTAGTAGGCGGCCGTCTCCGGCTCGGGCGAGACCACGACCTGGTAGCCGCCGGCCAGCGCCGTCTCGAACAGCCGCGGCGGCGGCGTCGAACCGGTCGCCTGATCGGCGCGCGCCGCCGAGAAGATCCGGGGCAGGGTGAGCACGACGCGACTGCGGTTCGCCAGGAGGGCGAAGTCGCGGTTGCCGCAGCGCCAGTCCGTGACGAGCGCCTCGTCCTCCAGCTCCGGCGGACCGATATGCGCGTTCCACGGCAGCGCCAGCTTGAACTTCACGTCCCGCGGCAGCTTGGCCGAGAGCGCGTTCAGGGTCGCGACCCTGTTCGGCCACGCCGTTCCGATGAAGAGGAGGTCGTAGCGGTAGCGCGCGTCGTCCTCGAGCACCGGGAGATCGTGGAAGAGCGAGGAGGCGCCGAGGGCGAGGTGGTGTGCCCGGCCTCCGTAGGCCGGGACCGTGGCAAGGTCGTTCGTGAAGACCAGATCGAAGACCCCCGACCCGCGCACGTTCGCTTCGCGCTCGTACGGATCCTCCGTGGTCCAGAGCACGCTGGTCCGAGCGAGCCCCGCGAGCCGACCGACCAGGGGCGCGTGCGCCCGCGCGCCGCCGAAAGCGATCAGCGTGTCGAGACCCTGCTCGACGAAGGCGGCCAGGGCATCGCCGTGCCCGCCGACATGGACCCGGCCGACCGCGGGATGCCGGCGCAGCGCGTCCGCGATGGCGAGCACGAGGTAGCGGTTGTGGGTCTGCGGCTCGGTGTCGAGCAGCAGGATCGACAGGTCGGACATGCGCGGTCTCGTCCGTCTCAGCGGCGGCGTGATCAGGCCGGGACCGTCAGGCGGCTCAGGTCGAGCAGGCGCGCCGCGCGATGCCGGTAGGTGTGCTCGCGGAGCGCCCGCGCCTGCGCCCGGCGCGCGATCGCCTCGATCGCGCCGGGCTCGTCGAGCGACCGCTCGATGGCGCGCGCGATATCGGCCGCGCCGTCCACCAGCAGGATCTCCGTGTCCGGCTCGAAATGCGCGCAGATTTCCAGGCCGGTGACGAAGAACAGCTGCGCCGAGCCCGACAGGGCGACCTCGAAGGTGCGCGGTCCCGGCGTCGCCTGCGGGAGCGACAGCCGGCGATTGGCCACGTCGAGGTCGCGGCCGATGTTGAGCGTCAGCCGCGCCGCCGCGGCGTAGTCGGCCATCTGCGCCGGCGTGAGGCGGCGGTTCACCGCGCATTGGAGCGTGTCCGGCCACTCGGCGCCCAGGATCTCCACGACGTGCCGGCACAGGAGATCGTCGATCCGGCGCATCAGGGCGACGCGGTTCGGGTAGGCGACGCCGCAGAAGAACAGGACTGTCTCCCGCTCCGCCACCGGGGCGATCGGCCGGAAATGCCGGTCGGGCGCCGCGGCCAGCGGCAGGTGGTGGACGTCGGGGTGCCGGTAGTGCTGCGCCGCCCAGGAATCGTTGCTCACAACGATGTCGGCGTAGAGTTCCGCCTTGAAGGCGTAGTCGAACTCGTACGGGTCGTCCGTCAGCCAGAAGATCAGGACGGCACCCACGGCGTCCGCGGCCCGCCGAAGCGCGCGCAGATCCGCCAGGTCAGGCACGAGACTTCCGACCGCGATCACGACATCCGGCCGGGTCGCCCGAACCGCCGCGACCGCCAGTTCCAGAGGGGTGTGTCTGACGCGCTCGGCGCCGAGCAGTTCGGCGAAGCCCTCTGCCAGATCGCTCCGGATCCCGGGATTCCTGTTGAGCGCATCGGGGAAGGTGCTCGTGACCAGGACGTGCGGCCCGGCCAACGAGATCGCGCTGACGAAATTCATCCCTCGTGACCTCGGCGAGACGGGCCAGTTTTAATTGCAGGTTAATGCCAATTGTAAGTAGACACGCAACTGTCGCATGTCCATTTCGTCGATTAATTTCCCCCAACCACTTGGCGATTGGGTAATTCCGGGCAATTTAATGTTGGCAATCAGGAAGTATGGCACGGGATGAAGTGGCAATAGGCGCGCCGCACCCGCCGCGCGAGCCCTGCGCCGAGGCGTTGCGCCCCTTCCTGCCGTGGTTGACCGGCACGCTCCTGCTGCTGGGCCCGAAGCCCGACGCGGGGAGCCGCGCGCGCTGGGCTTCCGACGCCACCCTCGTCACCACGGCGGATGGCGCCGACCTGCCGGCTTCCACCCTCTTCGATGGCGTCGTGCTGACGGGGCTGCTGTCGTGTCGCGACGACGGGGGCCGGGACGCGCTCGACGCGACGATCGCCTGGGCCCAGGAACGGCTGCGGCCCGGCGGGCGGCTGATCCTCGTCATCGACAACGCCCTCTCGCTCCACGGACTCGCTGCGGGCTCCGAGACGGTGGGGCAGCGCGGCTTCCCGAGCCTCGAGGGACGCCTCAGGTCGGACGGCCTCCGGCTGCCCACGCGGGCAGGCCTGAAACGGTCCCTGCAGGCCCGCGGCCTGGCCTATCAGGAATGGTGGTTCCCGTTCCCGGGGCGGGAGGAGCCCGTGAGCTTCATCGCCGAGCGGGGCCTCGCGCGGCCGGGCGGGTTCGATCCCGGACTGCTCGCGATCGGCGCGGCCGGGCCGGATCCGGCAGCCCGCGCGGGCGCGCTGTTCTCGCCGCGGCGCGCCTGGGCGACGGTGGCGGAGCAGGGGCTCATCGGCGATCTGGCGCCCGCCTTCGTGATCGCGGCATCGGCGGAGCCGCTGCCGCCGGACGACCGGCTGGCGATCCACGCGGGTTTGCGCCGCCGGCCGGAATTCGAGCGGCTGGTGACCTTCGCGGAGGCCGGGTCGCAGATCGCGGTGCGCCGCGCGCGCGCGTATCCCGACCTTCCCGCCGCGGTTCGAGGCGTCACGAACCTGTTGCCGTCGGAGACCTACGTGCCGGGCTCCCTCTGGTCTGAAGTTCTCGAGGCGCGGCTGGCGCGGGAAGGCTGGTGCCCGGACGCCGTCGCCGCCTGGGCCGGAACGTGGCTTCAAGCCGTCTCGCGCCGCTTCGCGGCGGGAGCGTTGCTCGAGACCCAGACGATCCTCCCGGGACCGGCCCTCGACGCCATCCCGAAGAATCTCGTCTCGGGCGCCGACGGCACGTTCATAGACCTGGAATGGGAGCTCGGGGTCCCTCTGGACGCTGGCCACCTCGCCGTGCGGGGCTTGGTCAACGCGCTGACCGATGCGCGAGACTGGCGTCCCGGCGGGCTGTCCACGCTGACCCTTCTGGATGCCCTGCGCGCCCTGCTGCCGCGACTCGGGCTGGCTCTGGACGATGCGCAGCTCGCCGACCGGCTGGCCCGGGAAAGCCGTTTCCAGACGATCGTCAGCGACCGGGTGACGGAGCGCGGCCTGGACTGGGCGGCGGCGACGCGCCTGCCGGTCGGCGAAGAGACCCGGATCGACGCGGATCCGCGCGCTGCGCTCGCGGAGGCCTCCGCGGAGATCGCGCGGCTGCTCGAGGAGAACGCGGCCCTGCGCGCCGCGCGCGCCGCCGACGCCGCCGCGCACGAGGCCGCCGCGCGCGAAAGCGTCCGCCGCACCGACCGCGTGATCGCCTACGCGGCCGAGATGCACCGCGCGCGCGACCACCTCCAGGACACCCTCGACGCCCGCCGCGCTTCAGCCGGTGACGGCAGCGGCCTGTCCCTTCGCCTCCTGCGTCTCATCAGAGGAACCCCGTGATGCGGCTGCTCGTCGCCTGTGACCACCTGGCGCTGACGGGCGGCCTGCTCCGGTTCGAGCGGGTCGGGCGGGTGCTCGCGCGTCGCGGTCACGCGTTCGCGTACCTGACTCTGGGCACCGGCGAGGACGGGTTCGAGACGCGGCTGCCAGTCCTGCACCGCGAGGACGCCGCGCGCGCGAGCTGGGACGCCGTCATGGTGCCCGGCGGCGGCTTCCCGGATGCCACGATCGAGGGATTCGTGGACCTCCGGGCCCCGAACTTCGGCGCCCGGATCCAGCACCTCCTCAACGCGCCGGTGCGGCGCGACGCCTACGCGCGCGTCACGCGGACCCTCGCGCCCGACCTCGTCGTGGCGAACAACGACCACTGGGACGACGCCGCCCTCCAGGCCCTCGGCCTGCCGTGGCGGCGCCTCGTCGGTGCGGTCGATAGCGGGCTGTTCGCGCCGCCCGTCTCGCCGCCCGCGCGCGGCGCGCGGCGCCGGCTCGGCGGCATCGCCAACAAGCGCCCCGCCGCGCAGCTCGCGGCGCTCGACAAGCTCGGTGACGCGTGGGCCCTGCACTGGTTCGGACGGCCGGACTGGGGGCTGGTGGGCGCGCGCGCCGATCTGGTGGCGTCGGGCCGCCTCGTCGTGCACGGGCCGCTGCCCGAGTCCGACCTGCCCGCGTGGTATCACGGGCTCGACGCGTTCTGCAGCGCGGAGGCGCATGCCGGCTGGTGCAACCCGGCTGCGGAAGCGATGGCCTGCGGCACGCCGCTCGTCTCGACCGTGCACGGCACGCTGGCTTTCGCCGAGGACGGCGTCACGGCCCTGGTGGTGCCGGACGGTCCGGACGCGGCGCTGGGCGCGGCCATCGCGGAGGCCGTGGACAGGATCGCGACCGATCCGGCCGGCGCCGCGTCCCGGGCCGAGGCGGGACGGGCGCGGATCCGGGCGCTCGACTGGGACACCTACGCGGACGGTCTGCTCGCCGTCGTCGCGGAGGCGATCGCGCTGCGGGCGGGCCGGACCGATGCGGTGCGCCCGTCCGGCCCGCCGCGCGAGACCGCGCTGCGCCTCGCCGACCTCGCGAGCCGGGACGGGCCCCTGCCGGAGGATTTCGACGCCCTCGGCTATATCCGGCTGCACGCCGACCTCGCGGCGCTGTTCGAGCACGCGTGGCAGGGGCAGCTGCACTACCTCGAGCACGGCCGTCGCGAGGGCCGCATCTACCCCTCGAACCTGACGCGGGCCCAGCAGAAGGCCGCCCAGGCCTCGCGGATCGCGCTCGCGGTCGACGGGCTCGACGGCTCCGGCAAGTCGAGTATCGCGCGGCACGTCGCCGAGGCGCTCGGCGCCACGGTGCTCAACCCGTTCAGCGGTCCGGTCGGCGCCATCCTGGTCCACCTCGCCCGGACGGGGCAGCACGTGCTGGCCGACGACGTGGCGCACGCGGCCGTGGCGGCGGCGATCGCCAACGCCCCGCCGGGACCGGTCGTGTTCGACCGGCACTGGTTCACCGCCTCGCAGCTCCTCTCGCCGGCCTTTCGTCCGGGCTGGGAGCCGCGCCCGTTCACCGTCATGTGCTGGGCCGACCGTCCCACCACCATCGCCCGCATGGTCGCGCGCGGCGTCCCGAACCCGTCGGAGCACATGACCGAGGCCCGGATCGCCGGCTATCGGGCGCTCGCGGAGGAGTTGCGGGTGCCGCTCCTCGACACGTCCCGCATCGCGCCGGAGGAGGGGGCCGCGCAGGTGCTGGCGATGCTGGGCGAGAGCGGCCACACGGCGCGGCGCGCGTGATCGCCGCCTCGCGGCGCGGCCTGTATGGTCGCGTCTCGGAAGCGGGTGGCCACACCGGCCATCGGCGTCGCGGGAGGGCGGGGCGATCGTGTTGAAACTCGCGCGCGGCGACCGTGGCCGGAACGTCCTGCTGCTCGGCATCAGCCTCCTCTTCGTCGCCGCCGGCCTCGGGATGATCGCCACCGGCGCGGATGGCGGCGTCACGACAACGGTGTTCTTCGGCGTGTGCGCGGCCGTCGCCGTGTGGCAGCTGCGGCCGGACCTGCTCGAATCCGAGAGCCGGTCGGCGGGGTCGCTGGCGGCGCAGTTCCCCGGCCCCGTGATCCTGCGCGCCTCGGTGCGGAAACTCCTGTTCTTGGCCCTGATGGCCGCCGGCTTCGGCGGCGTCACGCTCTGGATGGTGCTGCACGAGGCGCCCTCCACGGCGATGCAACTGCTGCTCTGGCCGGGCGTCGCGCTCTTCCTCGGCGGCGTCCCCTTCCTCATCCTGACGGCGATCCGCGGCTCGGCGCTGCACCTCGACGAGACGGGCTTCACCGTCGTGCAGCTGGGCCGCGCGCGGCACGTCCGGTGGCGTGACGTGAGCGTGTTCGAGCCGGTCTCCATGCCGGGTTCGGGACAACGCCTCGTGACCTTCGATGACGCGAACGCCGGCGCGACGCGCCTCGGGGCGATGAACCGGCACCTGATCGGGCGCAACGCGGGTCTGCCGGACAGCTACGGGCTGGATCCCGACGCGCTCGCCAGCCTGCTCACGGCCTGGCGCAAGCGGGCCCTGCAGCGGGAGGACGATGGCTTCTGAGGCGCTTCGTTGGCTGCGCCCTGGCGACGAGGTCGCGGTCGGACGGCGCGCCTCAGCGCGTGACGATGCCGGGCTCCTGCCGACCGGGACGGGGCTGCACCACGAGGAGACCCGCCGAGTAGATCAGCGAGACGAGGAGCGCGACCGTCAGCGCGAGCGCGGCACCGTAGGGCTGGATCATCAGGTGGAGTGTCAGCAAGGTCAGGCCGAAGCCGAACACCCCGCGGATCGCGACGCTCGCCAGCCGCGCCATCGCCGCCCCGCCGATGCGGCGATGGAGGATGACGAAGGCGCTCGTCATCGTGACCGGGAAGGCGGCGATGACCCCGGTCCTGGCGGGGCCCAGCGCCGTACTCAGCGCCAGGAGGGCCGCGACGAACAGCGCGACGGCGCTCGCGCGGATCAGCAGATCCAGCGGGCGCGGCCGCGCGACGACGGTGCTCCGCACGAGGGTCGCGCGCACGACGTGCCGGGTCGAGAGCGCGCCGGCCCCGTAGACCAGGGCGTTCAGCAGGAACGCCGTCGTCGGCGTCCAGGTGAGTGCCGAGACCGGCAGGGCCGCCGCGAGCCACGCGAGGATCGCCGGCCCGAGGGTGGCGGTCATGTCCCGGCCGGCAGCCCGGTGGGCGTAGACGATCAGGAACAGGCCCGTCGCGGCGTTCGCCGCGAAGCCGTTCAGGGCCGCCCCGGCCACGAAGGCGGCGTCGTGCTCCATCGCCATGAACACGTAGGCCGGCCCCGCGGAGACCGGCAGGCTGACGACGAGCGCGCCCCAGACCGGTCCCAGCCATTCGGCCAGGACGGAGGCGAGCACCACCACGGTCCCTGAGGTCAGCGCCCGGATCAGGGCCGTCAGCCAAATCGCCGCCAAGGTCGTTTCCCGCGCGTCGCGCCGCCGACCCGGGCCGGCATCGGAGCCGCGCCCTCGCTATCATGGGCGGCCTGTCCGGGCCAAAGCGGCCGGCTGGCGATTCCGCCCGTCTGAAACCGGTCGCGGCGACCCGCGAGCGCCGGTGCGCGCCCGGAACCGGGGCGGGCGACCTCAGCCGACGGCGCGCGCGGCTTCCCGGACCTGGCGGGTGGCCGCGTCGACCTGCTCGTTGGCCCGCGCGATCGCCGCCATGCCGCCCGCGATGGTCCCGACCCCGCGGGAGGCCGTGTGCATGCTGCCGGAGATCTCCTGGGTCACCGCCGACTGCTCCTCGACGGCCGCCGCGATCGCCGCCGAGATCTCGTCGAGCGCCCGGATCGTGCCCTGGATCGAGCCGATCGCCGACACCGCCTCGCGCGTGGTGGCCTGCGTCGTGGTGATCTGGTCGCGGATCTGATCCGTGGCCTTGGCGGTCTGCTCGGCGAGCGCCTTCACCTCCGAGGCCACGACCGCGAAGCCCTTGCCGGCGAGGCCCGCCCGGGCCGCCTCGATCGTGGCGTTGAGCGCGAGCAGGTTGGTCTGGGCCGCGATGCCCTGGATCATGGTCACGACGTCGCCGATCTGCGCCGCCTGCCCGCTCAGGCCCTCGACGATCGTGCTGGTGTGCCGGGCCTGCTCGACGGCCTCGCCGGCCATCCGCGCCGCGTGGCTGACCTGCTGGCTGATCTCGCCCACCGAGGCCGACAGTTCCTCGGCGCCGGAGGCCACGCTCTGGATGTCGCCGGAAACCCGCCCGGCGAGGTCGACGGCCTCCGCGGTCCGGCGGCTGGCGCCCTCGACGGCGGTGCCGATCGCGTCGAGGTCGACGCCGATCGCCCGCTGCGCCGCGACGCGCCGGTGGCGCTCCCGGACCTGCGCGGTGATGTCGGCGGCGAACTTGACCACCTTCAGGACGCATCCGCTGGCATCGAGGATCGGGTTGTAGGTCGCCTGGATCCAGACGTCGCGGCCGCCCTTGGCGATGCGGCGGAACTCGCCGCCCTTGAACTCGCCCCGGCCCAGGCCCTCCCAAAACGCGCGGTAGCCGGCGGACGACCGCTCGGCCGGGTCCACGAACACGCCGTGGTGCTGGCCCCGGATCTCCTCCAGGCGATAGCCCATCGTCTCGAGGAAGTTGCCGTTGGCGTCTAGGATCGTGCCGGCCGGATCGAAGGCGATCACCGCCTGCGACCGGTGCAGCGCCGCGATCTGACCGGCGTAGTCGAGCATCAGCAGCTTCTGCGCCGTGATGTCGGACGCGAACTTGACGACCTTCACGACGCGGCCCGCGCGGTCGAGCACCGGGTTGTAGCTCGCCTGCACCCAAACGTGGCGGCCGCCCTGGGCGATCCGCTTGAACTCGGCCACTTGGCAGGTGCCCTGCCGCAGGGCGTCCCAGAAGGCGTGGTACGCGGGTGTCTCCCGATGCGCCGCCTCCACGAACAGGGCGTGACGCTGGCCCCGGATGTCGGGCAGGGCGTAGCCCATCATCGTCAGGAAATTGGCGTTGGCCGTGATGATGGTGCCGTCCGGCTCGAACTCGATGACGGCCTGTGAGCGGTCGAGGGCATCGAATTTCTCCGCCAGACCTTCACGACCGCGCAGGGCGCCGAGCATGATCCCATCCCTTCTTGTCATTGCCGGGATCCCGAGTGCAAACACGCGGTTCTGCTTGGGATCTGCCGCTGATTTACTGTCACGGCATGACGGCCTCGCATAATGATTGCGCACAATCGTGAACGATGACTTAAATCTGAACGGCACAATAGTTCGAGATTTAGAAGGTCTGGGATAGTTCAAAACTACCAGAGCAGTAAATTTTTACGCAATCTTCGATCTCAGTGCTCGTGGAAAATACAATCGAGGGTACGGATTTCGACACCGAGATCCGGCGCCGTCATGATCTCAGGTTGCACGGAAGTTCATATGCTTACGGAGAATAGGATTTCTGGTCTTCGCCGCCGGATCGGCGCGCCGCGGCGCGATGCGGCTGGATGCCACGCAACGACACGATTCGACCGACCTAACGCCCGGTCGAAGGGACGCGGCCGGCTCCGTCAGATGTAGGTCGAGGCCAGCGCCGGCGAGCCGTCCAGGGCGTGGGCCAGCCTCTCCAGCCCGTGGGCGATCTGCTGCCGGGTCGAAGGGCCGCCGAGGCAGAGGCGGACGGCCTCGGGCGGCGTCCCCGCGACGCAGAAGGGGTCGCTGCCGACCACCCCGAGACCCGCCGCGCGGCCATGGCTGGCGAAGGCCGAGCGCGTCCATCCCGCCGGCAGGGTGATCCAGACATGGAAGGCGTGCGGGTCCGCGACGTAGGCCTCGGAGGGCAGCAGCGCGGCCGCGAGGCTCTGGCGCGCGGCCGACTCGGCGCGGACGAAATCCACGATGGCGTCCGCCGTCCCGTCCGTGATCCAGCGCGTCGTCAGCGCGGTCGAGATCGGCGACGCCATCACGGTGGCAGCGCGCAGGGCGTCGCCGAGGGGCAGGGCGGCCCGCGCGTTCGGGGCAATCAGGAAGGCGAGGCGAAGGCCGGCGCCCAGGCACTTCGCGACGCCCGCCACGTAGTAGGTGATCTCGGGCGCCAGTTCGGCGAAGCTCGGCGGCGGTGCCGGGCAGATGCGCGCGTAGGCGTCGTCCTCGATGATGGTGACCGCGTAGCGGCGGGCCGTCGCGATGACGGCTTCGCGCCGGGCACGGGACAGGGTCGCGGTGGTCGGGTTCTGCAGCAGCGGATTGAGGTAGAGGGCCTTCGGCGCTCCCCGCGTGCAGGCGGCCGCGAAGGCGTCGGGGTCGAGCCCGTGGCGGTCCATCGGGAGGCCGACGAGGCGCAGGCCCCGGTGCGCCGCGAGGGTCCGGATACCCGGATAGGTGATTCGCTCGGCGCAGATCGTGTCGCCCGCCTGCGCGACCTGTCCCAGGATGCTGGACAGGGCGCTGTGCGCGCCGGGGCAGATCAGCAGGCGCTCGCGCGCCGCCGCGATCCCGCGACCCGCGAGCCAGCGCAGCGCGGCCTCCTTGTCCGCCTCCGTCCCGCCGAAGCCCTGGTAGCGCAGGAGGTCGGCGAGATCGCCCGAGAGCTCCGCGAAGGACGACCGCATGCGGGCCCGCAGGCCGGGCAGGTCGGGTTCCGGGGGCAGGTTCATGGTGAAGTCGACCGGTCCCGGCCGCCGGGGAAGGGCTGGCCCAGCGGTGCGGGCGGCGTCCGCCGGGTCGACCACGAAGGTGCCCCGACCGACCCGGCCCTCGATCAGGCCGCGCCTGTGGGCCTCGACGTAGCCGCGGGACACGGTCGTGAAGTTGAGGTCGAGCGTGGCGGCGAGCGCGCGCTGGGTCGGCAGGCGCGTGCCCGGAAGCAGGTGGCCGGTCCGGATGTCGTCCGCCAGCGCGTCCGCGATGGCTAGGTAATGGGGCTTGCCCCAGCGCCTGAGGTCCGGCGTCCAGATACCGGCCGCGTCGCCCCGGTCGACCGACCGTCCTCCCCGCCCGCCAGCCTTCATCCGTCCAGCACCCGCGACCTGAAAACCGATCAATGATCGATTGTATGGCTTGCAAGCGCCGTACCGGGCGCGTGACGGCCTATCACGGCGCGACCGATGCGTGCAATGCGTACAATACTCGTCGCCGAAGCGCGCGTCATCTGGCGACGACGTGCGCAAATCCTGATGATGAATTGTGCGTCGTCGAGTAGAACCGAGCGGATCGACTTCGCTCAATTGATCGTATCATTGTATGCATCGCAGGGCGCGTTATTGAATGCATTCCTGACGGCTCCGATCTGGCACATGGCTTGCCATCCGACTGTCTGAACGTGCGCAGCCCCCCCTGCCGCCGGTCAGACCATCGAGGAGCGTGAGCAATGCCTGCCGTGAACCGCGAGCCGCACAAGAAGGGCGACGTCCTGGTCGACTACGAGGAGAAGGTCTTCGAGGACGTGAAGGCCGAACCCGGCCAGAAGGCCCTCGTCACCTTCCACACCGTGGCGTTCGAGGGCTCGATCGGCCTCGTCAACCTGCTCCAGGCCACCCGCCTGCAGCGCAAGGGCTTCGAGACCTCGATCCTGCTCTACGGCCCCGGCATCACCCTCGGGGTCCAGCGCGGGTTCCCCCGGCTCGGCGACGAGGCGTTCCCGGGCCATCTCAACTTCAACAACCAGCTCGAGAAGTTCATGGCCGAGGGCGGCAAGGTCTACGCCTGCCGCTTCTCGACACAGGCGCTGTACGGGCACAGCGAGGCGGCCTTCATCGAGGGTATTCGTATGATCAACCCCCTCGACGTGCTCGACTGCATCCTCCTGCACAAGCGCGACAACGCGGTGATCATCGACACCTGGACCGTCTGACGGCCGCGCCAACGCCCCCGGCGGCCGCGCGCGACGCGCGCAGCCGCTGGCTCAGCCGGAGGACCACCCATGTCAGAGACCCGGATCGTGCGGGCTGCCGCGATCCAGATCGCGCCGGACCTCGACCGCCCGGACGGCACCCTGGAGCGCGTGCTCAACGCCGTCGACGAGGCCGCCGCCAAGGGCGCGCGCTTCATGGTCTTCCCCGAGACCTTCGTGCCCTACTATCCGTACTTCTCGTTCGTTCTCCCGCCCGCGCTCCAGGGGCCCGAGCACCTGCGCCTCTACGAGCGCGCGGTCGCCGTGCCGGGTCCGGCGACGCAGGCGGTCTCCGCGGCCGCGCGGCGCCACGGGGCCGTGATCGTGGTCGGGGTCAACGAGCGCGACCACGGATCGCTCTACAACGCGCAGCTGATCTTCGACGCGGACGGCGCCCTGAAGCTCAAGCGCCGGAAGATCACGCCGACCTACCACGAGCGCATGATCTGGGGGCAGGGCGACGGCGCCGGCCTCGCCGTGGTGGAGACGGCGGTCGGCCGCGTTGGGGCGCTCGCCTGCTGGGAGCACTACAACCCGCTCGCCCGCTACGCCCTGATGGTGGGCCACGAGGAGATCCACGCCGCGCAGTTCCCGGGCTCCCTCGTCGGCCAGATCTTCGCCGACCAGATGGAGGTGACGATCCGCCACCACGCCCTGGAGGCGGCCTGCTTCGTGGTCAACGCCACCGGCTGGCTCACCGACGCGCAGGTCGCGCAGGTCTGCCCGGACGAGCGCCTGCGCGGCGCCTGCCGCGGCGGGAACTGCACCGCCATCGTGTCGCCCGAGGGCAAGCACCTCGCCGATCCCCTGGGACCGGGCGAGGGCATCCTGATCGCCGACATGGATCTCGCGCTGGTGACCAAGCGCAAGCGGATGATGGACTCGGTCGGCCACTACGCGCGGCCGGAACTCCTCAGCCTGCTCCACGACGACCGCCCGGCCGCCTTCGTGCAGCGGCCGGCCCGTTCGCAGACCGCCCCCCGGAGCCCCGACCATGAGCAGCAGCCCGCTTCCGACGCGCCGTCCCATATCCCCGCCGGCCCCGACGGGCCTGATCGGGATGCCGACGGAGCGCCTGATCAACGCGTTGCAATCCTGCGGCGTTAGGCTCGCCGACAGCCGCGCCGGCGCGCCGAGCCGCCGCGGCGGCGCCGGCCCCTCGGACCACAAGGCGATGACCATCGCGGGCCGCACCGTGATGGTGCCGGTCCACACCGAGGCCGCCTTCGACTCGCCCTTCCTCGTGCGCCCGCCGGACGCGGACGGGATCGCGGTGATCGAGCACGCGGGCGTCGTGGTCGGCCACGTCACCTTCCCGGGCCGCCCGCGCTTCTACGCCCTCTCCACCTTCGACGGCGTGCCCTACGCGAAGATCGCCGTCCTGCACGGGCGCGACGTGCTGGCCACCACGGTGCTGCAGACCTGCATCCGCTACCAGAGCCGCGCGAAGACCTGCCAGTTCTGCTCGATCGGCCAGTCTCTGGCGGCCGGCCGCACGGTGGCCCGCAAGACGCCCGAGCAGCTCGCCGAGGTCGCCCGCGCCGCCGTGCTGCTCGACGGCGTGAAGCACATGGTCATGACCACCGGCACGCCGAACGCCACCGACCGCGGCGCCGCGATCCTGTGCGAGAGCGCCTTCGCGGTGAAGGCGGCCGTCGACCTGCCGATCCAGGCCCAGTGCGAGCCGCCCGACGACGACCGCTGGTTCGAGCGGATGAAGGCCTCAGGCATCGACGCGCTGGGCATGCATCTCGAGGCCGTCACGCCCGAGGTGCGGGCGCGGATCATGCCCGGCAAGGCGGGCGTGCCGCTGGAGCGGTACTACGACGCCTTCGCGGCCGCTGTCCCGGTCTTCGGGCGCGGCCAGGTCTCCACCTACATCCTCGCCGGCCTCGGCGACGCGCCGGAGGCGATCCTCGCGATGGCCGACCGGCTGATCGGGATGGGCGTCTACCCGTTCGTGGTGCCCTTCGTGCCGATCTCCGGCACGCCGCTGGAGAGCCATCCGGCCCCCGGGCACGACTTCATGCACGCCGTCCTGAAGCCGCTCGCGGAGATGCTGGGGCGGGCGAACCTGCGCTCCACCGACATCAAGGCCGGCTGCGGCCGGTGCGGCGCCTGCTCGGCGCTCTCCACCTACGAGCGCGCGGGGGAGGCGGCCTGATGTTCGACCCCGTTCCGCCGTACCGGCCCAGCCACTTCCGGGTGAAGTTCGCGGTCGCGCCCTGGGAGCGGCGCGCCTGCGCGGCCCTGCGGCGGCAGGTCTTCTGCGCGGAGCAGGGGATCTTCAGTGCGGACGATCGCGACGCGATCGACGCGCACGCCATCCCGGTCTGCGCCCTCTCGACGCTCGGCGGCGACGCGGACGCCGTCGTCGGCACCGTGCGGATCCACGAAGACGGCGCGCGCCCGGGAACGTGGTGGGGCTCGCGCCTCGCCGTCGCCAAACCGTTCCGCAGCGCCGCCGCCCTCGGCACCGGCCTGATCCGGGTCGCGGTGTCCTCGGCCCACGCGCGGGGCTGCACCCGCTTCCTCGCGCACGTCCAGGAGGGCAACGTCGCGCTGTTCGAGGCCCTGCACTGGGAGAGCCTCGACGCGCTGGACCTGCACGGGCGGCCCCACCGCCTGATGGAGGCGGACCTCGCGGCCTACCCGCCGATGCACGATCCCGAGCAGGGCCTCCTCACCTTCCGCAGGGCCGCGTGACCGCCGGGATCGACGTCCGGGCGCTGGCCCGCCAGATCCGCGAGGCCCGCGGGGTCGGCCACAAGCGCGACATCGACGCGGTGGTGCGGCGGCTCGGGCTCGGGAGCCGGCACGCGGCCGTGCCGGTCGGCGACGATTGCGCGGCGATCCCCGACGGCGACGGGCACCTGCTGCTGGCCATCGAGGGCTTCCTCGACAGCTTCGTGGCCGACGATCCGTACTTCGCGGGCTATTGCGGGATCATGGTCAACCTGAGCGACGTCGCCGCCATGGGCGGGCGCCCGCTCGCCGTCGTCGACGCCCTCTGGGCCCGGGAGGCCGGGACCGCCGACCCGATCCTGGCCGGCCTGTCCGACGCCGCCGCGCTCTACGGCGTCCCGGTGGTCGGCGGCCACACCAACACCCGCGCGGCCGCCGGCAACCTCGCGGTCGCGGTGCTCGGCCGGGCGGGACCGCGCCTGCTGACGAGCTTCGACGCCTCGCCCGGCGACGACCTCGTCGCCGCCATCGACCTGCGCGGGCGTTTCCGCGACCCGCACCCCTACTGGGACGCCTCCACCGGCGCGCCGGGCGCGCGGCTGCGCGGCGATCTCGCCCTGCTGCCGGGCCTCGCCGAGGACGGCCTGGCCGGCGCCGCCAAGGACATCAGCATGGCGGGGGTCGTCGGTACGGCCCTGATGCTGCTCGAATGCTCCGCCGTCGGCGGCGTCATCGACCTCGACGCGATCCCGCGGCCCGACCACGTCCCGCTCACGCGCTGGCTGACGGCGTTCCCGAGCTTCGGCTACCTCGTCAGCGTCCGCCCCGACCGCACGGCGGCCGTCACCGCGCGCTTCGCCGAGCGCGGCATCGCGGCGGCCCGGATCGGGAGCCTCGACGCCGGCCGGGCCGTCCGGGTGCGGGACGCCTCGGGCGCCGAGGCCATCGTGTGGGACTTCGCCGCCGGCCCACTGATCGGCTGCGGCAGGGACGGCCTGGGGGCGACGCCGTGAAGCCGCTGCGCGTCGCCCTCCTGACCCACTCCACCAACCCGCGCGGCGGCGTCGCCCACTGCCTCGCCCTCGCCGAGGCCCTGTGCGAACTCGGTCACGCGGCGGTGGTCCACGCGCCCGACCCGTCCGTCCGCGGGTTCTTCCGAGACGCGTCCTGCGCGACCGTGGCGGTCGCCGCCGAGCCGGTCGCGGGCGGGACGACCGACCTCGTACGAACCCGCATCCACGACTACCTGCGCCACTTCGCGAGCCCGGCGGCCCGCGATTTCGACGTGTTCCACGCCCATGACGGCATCGGCGGCAACGCCCTCGCGACCCTGAAGCACCGGCGCCTGATCCCGGGCTTCGTCCGGACCGTCCACCACGTCGACAGCTTCGCCGACCCCGTCCTCGCGGGCTGGCAGGACCGCGCGATCCGCGAGGCGGGCCGGCTGCTCTGCGTCAGCCGCTTGTGGGCCGACTGGATTCGGGACGCGATCGGCGCCGAGGCCGGGATCGTCGGCAACGGGGTCGACCTGTCGGTCTATCGCCCCGCGGCCGCGGAGGGCGACGCGGCTCTGCGGGCGCGCTGGGGGCTCGGCGCGGGGCCGATCGTCCTCAGCGTCGGCGGCCTCGAGGAGCGCAAGAACAGCCTCGGCATCATCGCGGGGTTCGCGCGCCTGCGGACGCGCCACCCGCATGCCCAGCTCGTCGTCGCGGGCGGAGCCTCGCTCCTCGACCACGCCGGCTACCGCGAACGCTGCCGCGCGGCCCTCGTCGCCGCGGGTCTGGAGGTGGGCCTCGGCGCGGCCGTCATCGAGACGGGGCCCGTCGCGCAGGCCGACATGCCGGCGCTCTACCGGGCCGCGGACCTGCTGGCCTTCCCGTCCTGGACCGAGGGGTTCGGCCTCTGCGTGCTGGAGGCCATGGCCTGCGGAACGCCGGCGATCGTCTCCGACCGGCCGCCCTTCACCGAGTACCTGACGCCGGCCGACGCGCTGTTCGTCGACCCCGCCGACCCCGCCAGCATCGCCGCCGCCATGGCGGCGGCGCTGGAACCGCGGACCCGCGCCCGCCTGCGGGCGGCGGGGCTGGAGCGCGCGGCCGCCCATTCCTGGCGCGCCTGCGCGACGCGTCACCGCGACGCCTACGCCGCCTGCGCCCGCGGCGCGGCAGCCTTCACGGAGTTGCAGCCATGACGACAACGACCCGTCACGTTCCCGTCGCCGTCGTCGGCGGCGGCCAGGCCGGCCTCTCGGTCAGCTACCACCTGAAGCAGCGCGGCATCGCGCACCTCGTCTTCGAGAAGCACACGGCCGCGCACACCTGGGCGACGCAGCGCTGGGACACGTTCTGCCTCGTCACCCCGAACTGGCAGTGCGACCTGCCGGGCCACCCCTACGACGGGCCGGACCCGGACGGGTTTATGAGGAAGGACGAGATCGTCGCCTACCTGAAGGCCTTCGTCGCCAAGGTGAGGCCGCCGCTCCGCGAGGGCGTGGCGGTCACGCGCGTGGCGCGGCGCGACGACGGCGTGTTCGCGGTCCGGACCTCGGAGGGCGACTACACCGCGGACGAGATCGTGGTGGCCTCCGGCGGCTACCACACGCCGATCGTCCCGCGCATGGCCGAGAAGCTGCCGCCCGCGATCACCCAGATCCACTCGAATCAGTACCGGAACCCGGCGCAGCTGCCCGACGGCGCGGTCCTGGTCGTCGGCTCGGGGCAGTCCGGCGCGCAGATCGCCGAGGACCTGCATCTCGCCGGACGGCAGGTACATCTCGCCGTGGGCGACGCACCCCGCTGCGCCCGCTTCTACCGCGGCCGCGACGTCGTCGCGTGGCTCGCCGACATGGGCTACTACGAGAAGACCGTCGACGATCACCCGCTGCGCGACGGTGTCCGGGACAACACCAACCACTACGTGACCGGTCGCGACGGCGGCCGGGATATCGACCTGCGCCGCTTCGCCCTGGAGGGCATGGCGCTCTACGGCGTCCTCGAGGACTACGCGGCGGGCGCGCTCCGCTTCCGGGACAACCTCCGGCCCGCGCTCGACCAGGCCGACCGGACCTACAACGGCATCAACGCGGCCATCGATGCCCATATCGACGCGGCCGGCATCGCGGCGCCGGTCCAGGCGCGCTACGCGCCGGTCTGGGAGCCGGGCGAGCCGGTCACCGCGCTCCCCCTCGAAGGGTCCGGCATCGCCAGCGTGGTCTGGTGCATCGGCTTCGCGCCGGATTTCCGGTGGCTCGACGCGTCCGTGTTCAACGGCGCCGGCCAGCCGAAGCACAGGCGCGGCGTCACGGCCGAGGCGGGCATCTCCTTCATCGGCCTGCCCTGGCTGAACACGTGGGGCTCGGGCCGCTTCGGCGCGGTCGGCCGCGACGCCGAGTACATCGTGCAGGTGATCGAGGCGCGTCTCGGCGCCGGTGCGGTCGGCCTGAAGCGGGCGGTGTGAGTCGGATCATCATCCGGTCAAACCCGGGCGAAACCTCCCCTCGGTCATCCCGGCATTCGGACCGCTCAAGCCGGGTATCCGCGGCCGAAGTGCCGATCCCCTCCAGTGTTCCGGAGCGAACGCTGGTCCAGGATCGACTTGTTCGCCTGTATCGCATCGGTTAGCCACGCCCCGTTGCGGCGCCTGAGTCGCGTCAGAGCCAGGGATCATCCATGCGAGCACGTACCGTCGGTATCGGGATTGCGGCGATTCTGTCCGCGATGACCAGTGTGGCCTCCGCCGAGACGTTGCCGGCACGCAAGGCCGGCCTGTGGGAGAGCAAGACCACGTCGCCCGACGGCAACACGACCGCGCGTCAATGCATCGACGAGAAGACCGATCAGATCGCGCAGGCCGCGTTCGGGGGCGGCCAGAACTGCGCGAAGCGCACCATCGTCAAGACGAGCACCGGCTACAAGGGCGAGACCGAGTGCAAGCTCGGCCCGATCTCGGCCGCGGGCACGACCGAGATCAGCGGCGACTTCAACAGCAAGATCCACATGGAGGTGGATACGACGCTGACCGGCATGCCGAACGCCAAGGAGCCCGTGCGACGCCAGATGGTGATCGACGCCACCTACATCGGTCCCTGCGCGGCCGGACAGAGCCCGGGCGACATCATCCTGCCCGACGGCAAGATCGTGAAGATGCCCCAACCGGCGGCCAGATAGGCACACCGGCAGGCGCCTCGGGCGCGGGCGAGCCCGTCGGGTGCCGCCCCGCGTCCGCGCGGGCGCCGCCGCGGAGATCCAAGCCGCGAAACCGGCATCCCTCCGTGAGACGGCGAGCGACAGCCCGCGAGTCAGGGGAAGGTCTGATTAGCGGATATTAAATACATTTCGCTAATCGTGCGTCGTGCAGCCGCAGAATTGTTCTATTCGGCTCCGTCGAGGCCGCCGTGTCGCTACAGAGTGTCTCCATTCGTACAAAGCTGGTCGTGGCCTTCTCGGTCCTGACCGTTTTCGTGATCGGGCTCGGCGTGCTCGGGCTCGTGAGTACGCGCAAATTGCGCGAGCAGGCGGTTGAGATCGATACGAACTGGCTGCCGAGCATCCGGGCGCTGGGCGAGATCGACACGCTGACCGCCCGCAGCAGCGGCCTTCTCCTGCGGCACACGCAGGCGACCGATCCGGCGCTGCTCGCCAGCATCGAGAAGGATATGGACAGCTTCGACAGGAAGCTGGCCGACCGGGTCGCGGTCTACAAGGGCCTGCTCAGCTCACCCGAAGAGCGGTCGCTCTTCGACGCGTTCAACCACGAATCTCAGACCTTCAAGGCGGTGCGCAACGACGTCGTCGACCTGTCGCGGGCCGGGAAGAAGACCGAGGCCTATCAGCTCTACGAGACGAAGGGCCTCATCCCGCGCCGCGCCGCCTCCAAGGCCCTCGAGAAGCTGATCGCCATTAACAACGCCGGCGCCGATGCCGCGCAGGCCCAGGGCACCGCTGTCTTCAACGAGACCTGGACGGTGAGCCTCGTCGCGATCGCTCTCGCCGTGGCGGTCTCCGTTCTGTCGGGCGTGATCATCGTCCTCGGCGTCACCCGCGGCATCGCCGCTGTGGTGCGGCCTATGCAGGCGCTGATCGCCGGCGACCTGTCGGCCGAGATCCCGCATCAGGGCGAGAAGACCGAGATTGGCACCATCGCGTCGGCCGTCGCGGTGTTCAAGCAGGGCCTTATCCAGATGAAGGCGCTGGAGGCCGAGACCGCGCAGGCGCGCCTCGCCGCCGAGGAGCAGCGCCGGATCGGCATGCGCCAGATGGCCGACAGCTTCGAGGCGGCGGTCGGCGGCATCGTCGGGCAGGTCTCGGCCTCCGCGACCGAGCTGCAGGCCACCGCCGGCTCCATGTCGGCCATGGCAGGCCAGACCTCGGCGCAGTCGGGGGCGGTCGCGGCCGCCGCCGAGGAGGCTGCCTCGAACGTCAGCACCGTCGCGGCCGCCGCCGAGGAACTCGGCGCCTCCGTCCAGGAGATCGGGCGCCAGGTCCAGGGTTCGGCCGAGCTGGCCCGCTCCGCCGCCGGCGAGGCGGACGAGACCGGCGCCCTCGTGCAGGAACTCAGCGGCGCCGTCGCCAAGATCGGCGACGTGGTGGGCCTGATCTCCTCGATCGCCGGTCAGACCAACCTCCTGGCGCTGAACGCCACGATCGAGGCCGCCCGCGCGGGCGCGGCGGGCCGCGGCTTCGCGGTCGTCGCCTCCGAGGTGAAGGCGCTGGCGGAACAGACCGCCCGCGCGACCGGGGAGATCTCCAGTCAGATCGGCCGGATCCAGGGCGTGACCGGTCAGGCGGTCTCCGCCATCGGGACGATCACCGGGCGCATCCGCGAGATCAACAGCGTCGCCACCTCGATCGCGGCCGCCGTCGAGGAGCAGGGCGCGGCGACGCAGGAGATCGTCCGCAACGTCACCCAGGCCGCGCAGGGCACCGGCGAGGTGACCAGCAACATCGCCGGCGTGGCCGGCGCCGCGGAGGAGACCGGCGCGGCGGCGAGCCAGGTTCTCGGCGCGGCCTCGGAGCTGTCACGCCAGTCCGAGCACCTGTCCGCCGAGGTCGGTCGGTTCCTCGCGACCGTGCGCGCCGCCTGACGCGCCGACTGAGGAGCCCGGCGATATAGGCCGCTCCGGCCAGTTCATCGCCGGGGTGTGCCGCAGCACCTCGGCGGGGAAAGCTTGAGCTTACATCAGGGTTACACCGCGAACACAGTCGCGGACCTGATGGAGACTTCCATGACCCTCGTTGCCCGCTTCGCCCTCGCCACGGCCGTCGCCGCCGCCACCGTCGCGGTTCTCGCCGGGACCTACGTCGAGATCCTGGACCGTGCCCTCCCGATGCACTTCGTCTGAGACGGCGGGTGCGAACCGGTTGAAGACCGCATCCCGGGTCGCCGCCGTCCGGCGGCGGCGACCCGGGATGCGGGAGGGAGGTGCAGATGACTCGAATCCTGACATCCGTCCTCGACGGCGCCGTGTGGGTCGCGGACGCGCTCGACGATATCCTCGTCGAGGCGGCTCTCGGCTTCGGCGCCGCCGTACCGCTGATCGCCGACCCGTCCGGCGATCCGCCGACCGGCGCAACCACCGGCCAATCCGAGACAAGTCCCTCGCCGATCCGGACTTGACTGCCCGGGATGCCCGGCCGTCGCCGGTGCCGACCCCGGAGGTGTCGCGACGGTCCGGATGACCGGGTTCCCCGGTCGGGCCGCAGAGACGTGTGGCCTCCGCCACAGAGGCAACGGACCCGCGTAACGAACAGCGGCGGCTAGGCGAGCGTCCCCGTCCGCACCTGCCCCGTTCGGGAACGGCTCTAGCGCTTCTGCGTGTTCGGCGCCGATTGCGGCTCCATCTTGGTGGAGTCGGGTTTCGTCGGCGTGTTGTTCTGCGCCTGCTTGTCGTCGCAGGCGGCGAGGCCGAGCAGCAGAAGAGCGGCGAGTGAGATGCGGGTGCGTGCCGACATGGATCCTCCCTGTAGCGTGTGAGGGCGCGGAGATCCTGTTTGGCGATATCGCCAAACAGGATCTCCGCGCCGCTCGCTGCGCGACGCGGTCCCGTCAGCGGCCGCCGGCCGGCGGCTTGGAGCCGGATCCGGCATCGTTCGGGCCGGTGCTGTTCGTCGTACCGGAGCGGCTCATCGAGCCGGTCGACGGGCCACTCCCGGCGGCGCCGGGTGTCGAGCCGGACCCCGCGTCGCTCGGGCCGGTGCTGTTGGCCGTGCCCGACCGGCTGGTCGCGCTGCCGGCATTCTCGGCTGCCGTGGCGGGAATCGCGGCCGCGAGGAGGGCGGCGATGGCGAGACTCGTGACCTTCATGGCGGATCTCCCTCTCGGTCCGGCAATCGCTCTCGCGGAGCCGTTACCGGTCGTGCGGGCAACCCCGCGCCACCGCCGCTGTTCCGACCGCGTCGCCGACCGGCCGGCACGGGTCCCGGATCACGATGCTTCCGGTGGCGCGTCCTCCCGGACCGCAGCCGGGGTGGCGGCGCGCGCCTGCTCGTCGGGCATCCGGTAGCCGCGATCCCAGGTGGCCCAGGATTCCGAATCCGCCGGATAGGGGTTGGCGGTGATCGGATCGCCGCGGTCGCGGGCGTGGCGCCCCTCGTCGCTGATCGCGGCGGGTGAACGGGTCGACGGTGTCATCGGCGCTTCTCCGGCACTCACATCCCCGGGTCCGGAACCTCGGCGGTCAGCCCGGGCGTTGCATCATCTACCGGACGCTCGCGCGAATGTTCCCCGCCTGGGTTGGTGCTCAGCGGCCGGTGTACCCGCGCGCCGCCGCCGCCGCCTTCAGGCGCTCGAACGCCGTCGCGTAGCGCTCGCGCAGGAACGCGGCGTTGGGCGGGATCCGGGTCGGGCAGAGGTTGTCCTCGGTATCGGACATCTTGATCAGCAGCGCGGCGAGGTTGCCGGCCGCGATCAGGGTGGTGATCCGCTCGGAATACGCGATCCGACTCTGCGGCTTCGTGAGAAGCGTCACCGTCTCGACGATGTCGGCCTCGAAGCCGGCGGCGCGGAGGTCCGCCGCCGTACGCGGCGTGTCCTCCAGCACATCGTGCAGGAGCGCCGCCTGCATGACTCGCATCGGGTCGATGTCGAGCCCGTCGATGAGTCGGGCGTGACCGGCCCGGGTCTGGGCGGCGTTCGCAACGCGTTCCAGGTGCCGCATGCACGGCTCGCCGCCCTTGTCGAGCTGACCCGCATGCGCCGTGAGGGCGAAGGTATGGGCATCGAAAATCGTCGGCACGCGACCGGCTCTCCAGATCGACCGGCCCGGATCGGCGCCGCACCGGCTTCCCGTTGCGGGAAGTCGGGTCCCCGCCGCGGCGTTCCCGCAGGATCGCCTGCCGCGCGGCGCCCCGTCGCCCGGTGCCGTCCCGGGGCGGGACTACCTCATTTCGTGGATGCGCAGTCTTCGCGCTCGATTCAAAAGTTCACGTTGGCAACACTATTGCTCAGCTCCCGTGGAATCGCCATCTGTTGTTCCATAATCGGACAAGCGGCGAGTCGCGCTTCAGGATCGAGACCATGACGTCCGGAACACTCGAGAAGCCGCTGGATGTCGGCGGGCCGCTGAGCCGCAGGGCGGCGGCGCTGGCCAACGTCCGCTGGTTCCGCGCGCTGGCGTGGCGCGCCCTGCGCGACGGCGGCCCGCGGGCCGAGCTGCGCGCGTCCAACGCGCGGGCCGCGGCGCGGATCGTGCTGCGCCAGGCCAAGCGGGAGGCCCTCGTCGCCCGCCTGGCGCGACAGGCCCTCGACGCCTCCGTCTGAGTGCGGGGCGCCGGGTCGGCCGGGCGCTGGGCCCGGCCGCGGCGGTGTGCCTCAGCGCTTGAACTTGCCCTCGTACTTAAACTCCGGCGCCGCCTTCAGCTGGTCCTTGCTGGCGCCGATGATGGCCTTCCACTTCTTCGCGTCGGCGTCGTAGCCCAGCGCGATCGAGCTCGGCGAGACCGCGACGTAGCGCTCGCCCAGGCCGAGGAAGCCGCCCACCGAGACGATGTAACCGGCCAGCTTCCCGTGATCGATCACGAGGTCCTTGATCTCGCCGACCGTGTTGTTCTGCGCGTCGGTCACGTTGAGACCGATGAGGTTGTAGCTGAGCACCGCGTCCTGCGGCACGGTCTCGAATTTGGGCGCGACCGTCTGCGGCGCCTCGTTGGCGGCGAGCGCGGGCCCGGCGAGGGCGGCGGCGGCGAAGGCGGCGATGACGAGGCGGCGCATGGTGTACTCCAGTGGCCCGGTATGGGTGGTCTGAAATGGCCGCCTCGGGCGCATCGTTCCGCGACTGCACGGAAATGTTAATGCGCGGAACATGGAACCTTCGGCCGGCGCACGACCCGCGCGGCGACACCCCTCACGAGGCTCCGACGCGGTGAACGGGGTGGCCAACTGTATCGAAGATCGACCGGGACAGATTGCCCGGCCGCGCCCCCACCGTTCCTGGCCGACCGCGCCCCGGCACGGCATGCCGGGACCCGCACGTATCGGGAGGGGACAGCCGTGGCGGGGGGAGTGATCGAGACGACGCGCGGACCGGCGACCGGCGCCTGGGTGGACGGCCTCATCGGCGTCGCGATCTTCAGCGCGTCGCTGGTCGCGACGCGCCTCGCGCTGACCGGCATGGACGCCCTGTTCCTCAGCGCGGCCCGGGCGGCGCTCGCCGGCCTCGCCGGCGCGGCCGCCCTGCTGGCGCTCCGGCAGGCGCGCCCGCGGCGCACCGATCTCCCGGCGCTCGCCATCGTGGCCGCGGGCGTCGTGGTCGGCTTCCCGCTCCTCACCGCCCTGGCCCTGCGCACGGTCGGCGCCGCGCACGGCACCGTCTTCGTCGGCCTGCTGCCCCTCGCCACCGCCCTGTTCGGCGCGCTGCGCTCCGGCGAGCGACCGTCACCGGTCTTCTGGCTGCTCTCGATCACCGGCGCGCTGGTCACGGTCGGCTTCGCCGCGCGGGGGCTCGACGGTCCGCCGGGTCCCGGCGACGCCTTCATGCTGGCCGCGATCCTGCTCTGCGGACTCGGCTACGCCGAGGGCGGCGTCCTGGCCCGCCGGTTGGGCGGCTGGCAGGTGATCGCCTGGGCCACCGTCCTGTCGCTGCCCGTGAGCCTGCCCCTCGCGCTGCTGCTCCGGCCGGCCGAGCTGGCGGCGATCCCGCTGCCGGCCTGGGCGGGACTCGGCTACGTCGCGCTGTTCAGCATGCTCATCGGCTTCGTGTTCTGGTACCGCGCCCTGGCGCGCGGCGGCATCGCGTCGGTCGGCCAGCTGCAGCTGCTGCAGCCGTTCCTGGGCCTCGGCGTGGCCGCGCTGGTCCTCGGCGAGCACATCGAGCCCGCCATGATCGCCGCCGCCCTGGCCGTGGCCGCCTGCGTGGCGCTGGCGCGGCGCTTCGCCTGAGAACGACGCCGAGCCGTCGGCCCGGGAGCGTCAGCCGGACTTCGCCACGACCTCGATGTCGCGGTCGAGCCCGCTCTCGACCTTGAACTCCCGGGTGTAGACCTGCCCGTCGTGGCGGGCGATCAGCACGTAGTCGCCCTCCGCCAGGGTGACCTGCGGGAAGGCGCCGATCGCCTCGCGGATCGTGTCGCCGCCGGGGGTGAGGACCGAGAAGGCGGTGCCCGCGAAGGCCTCGGCGCCGGGGGCGGCGACGAGCTTCAGGGTCACCGTCGCGGCGCGATGGTTGAGTGTCGCCTCCGTGACCTTGCCGTTCTCGACGCGCAGGTCCGCGCGCTGGATCGCGTTCGATTCTCCGTAGGTCGAGACGACGTGGTACGTGCCCTCCGGCAGGCGCAGCAGCTCGCCGGTCTTGATGCCGGCGCGCACGAGCCGGCCCTCGGAATTGGTCCCGACCGGGACGAAGACCGAGAACATCACCTGACCGGGCGGGATCTTCTGATCGCCCACCGCACCCGCGAGCTTCAGGGCGCCGGCGGCCACCCGCAGCGTGTCGGTCGTCGGCTGCCCGCCCATCACGATCCGCTTCGAGGCGCTGGCGAAGCCGTAGGTCACGGTCGCCACGTAGGCGCCCGGCGCGAGGGTGAAATGCGGCTCGGCCTCGGTCGAGCGGGCGACGATCGACGGCCGCGTGCCGTCGCCGCGATCCTCGTAGATCCGCCACGCGAGCCCCTGGCGCAGGGCCGTGCCCGGTCCCGACAGGAGCGCCGACAGGGACAGCTGCGCGTCCGGCTCGGCCGGGGGCAGGGACGGCGGCAGGTTCGGGGTCGTGATCGACGGCGAGGGCAGGGCGCCGCCGAGCCGGTTCTGGAACGGGTCCTGCTGCGCGAGCGCGGCCGGCGGGCCGGCGGCGAGCATCGCCAGCGCGGTCGCTGCAAGCCTCATGCGCATCGGTCGGCCCTTCTCTGCTCGTCTCGCCGGTCGCGACACCGGATCGTCCGGGCCTGCCTCTGACTCCCGACCGTGGCGGCGGCAAGGCCGCTCTTCCACCGGCGGCCCGCGCATGCCACATCCCGGTCGGGACGCGATACCGGGACGGAGCGCATGACCGCCACCCTCGATCTCCTGAAGACCCGACGCTCGGTGCCGCCGGCGCTGCTGGACGAGCCCGGGCCCGACAGGGCGCAGCTGGAATCCATCCTGACGGCCGCCTCGCGGGTGCCCGACCACGGCAAGCTCGCGCCCTGGCGCTTCATCGTCATCGCCGGCGAGGCCCGGGCGAAGGTTGGCGAGGTCATCGCGGCGACCTTCGCGGCCGACAATCCCGACGCGGCGCCCGAGCGGCTCGCGCAGGAACGCGCCCGCCTGACCCACGCGCCGGTCGTCGTCGCGGTGGTCTCGCGGGCGGGCCCGCACGTGAAGATCCCGGACTGGGAGCAGGTGCTCTCCGCCGGTGCCGCCACCATGAACCTCGTGATCGCCGCGAACGCCGCCGGCTTCGCCACGTCGTGGCTGACCGAGTGGTGCGCCTACGACCGCCGCGTGCTCGACGCCCTCGGCCTCGCGCCCACCGAGAAGCTCGCCGGCTTCGTCCATATCGGCCGGGCGCGCGAGGTGCCCTCCGACCGGCCGCGGCCGGCCCTCGACGAGATCGTCACCTACCTCTGAAGGGACCGGCCGTGCACTACGACCTCGACCTGCCGCGCGAGTCGCGCGCCCTCCCGCACAACCCGCTGAAGGCCATCGTCGCGCCGCGACCGATCGGCTGGATCAGCGCCATGAACCGCGCGGGCGCGCTCAACCTCGCGCCCTACTCGTTCTTCAACGCCGTGGCCGACAACATGGTCGCGTTCTCCTCCTCGGGCCGGAAGGACGCGATGACCTTCGCCGAGGAGGGCCGGGAGTTCGTCTGCAGTCTCGCCACCTGGGACCTGCGCGACGGGATGAACGATTCCTCGGCGCCGCTGCCGCGCGGAACGAGCGAGTTCGCCTTCGCCAACCTGGAGACCGCGCCCTCGCAGAAGGTGCGGCCGCCGCGCGTGGCCGCCTCGCCGGCGGCCCTGGAGTGCCGGTGGCTCCAGACCGTGCCGCTGGTGCCCCTCTCGGGCGGGGAGGCGGAGAACTTCCTGGTGATCGGGCAGGTGGTGTCGATCTACGTCGACGAGCGGTACGTTGCGGACGGAATGGTCGATACGGCGGCGATGCACCCGATCATGCGCGGCGGGTACTTCGACTACTTCCACGCAACCGCCGACACGCGCTTCCAGATGCGCCGACCGAAGGGCGCGGGGGAGTTCACCGGGTCCTGAAACAGGAACCGGTCGCGCGCGGCCGATTGAGGACTTGTTTACCATAGCGGGCGCAGGTTCGGGCGGTCTCCAGCACCGTGCCCGCCCGGATGTTCCTGTTCACCACGCCGTCGAGCCCACCGGAGAGCCCGCCGCCCCAGGCGCGGGCGCTGCCGGGCACGCCCGCCTCCGGGCCGGTGGTCCAGGCCATCCGCGACGGGGCGACGGCGAGCGGCGTCGGCTTCGACTATCTCCTCGCCACGGCGCGGCGGGAATCCGCCCTCGATCCCGCCGCCAAGGCCGGCACCTCCTCGGCCACCGGCCTGTTCCAGTTCATCGAGCAGACCTGGCTCGGCGTGATGAAGAATGCCGGGCCGCGGCTCGGCCTGCAGGCGCAGGCCGACGCGATCACCCGGCAGTCGGACGGCACCTACACGGTTCCCGACGCGGGCCAGCGGCAGGCGATCCTCGACCTGCGCCGCGATCCCAAGATCTCCGCGACGCTGGCCGGCGCGCTGACCCAGCAGAACGCCGACGCCCTCACGGGCGCCCTCGGCCGCGAGCCGACCGCGGGCGATCTCTACGCGGCCCACGTGCTGGGCGCGAAGGGCGCGGCCGCTTTGATCTCGACCGCCCGCGCCTTCCCCGAGCGCGCCGCCGCCCTCGACCTGCCGGAGGCGGCCGGTGCCAACCGGGCGCTGTTCTACGACCGCGCCGGCCGGCCGCGGAGTGCTGCCGAACTCTATGCCAGCCTCTCGGCGGCGGCCCAGGGCGCCGCCGCCACCGACCTGACCGGCCTGCGCCAGGACGGCGCCGCGGCGCCGCAGGCCGTCTCGGCCTACGCCAGCGCGGCGACCGCGTTCGGCGGGACCTCGGACCTGCGCAGCCTGTTCCAGACGGACCAGCGCGGCGCGGCCTCCGACGCCGCGGCCCGTCTCTGGCAGGCGCGCAACAGCGCCGCGCCGCTGCAGCACGCGGCGCCGACCTATTTCCCGCGCTCCGACGCCGAGCCGCCACCGCGCGTCGCCATCGCGGAGCCCGCCGTCACGGGTGCCATCACGGGTGCCGTCATGGGCGCAACGGCCGGACCGGCGGCGACGCCGCCGGGCGCCGCCCTCCTCAATCCGCCGCTGCCGCCCCGCCGACCCGCGGACCTCGCGGCCGCGGCGTCCATGTCCGGCAGCAGGACCAGCCTGTTCGCCCCCCGGAGCGGTCGATGATCATCCGCGACTTTCTGGCCTGGACGCAGGACGCCTCGGCCGAGCGCCGGGCCGAGGCGACCGCGACGCTGGCCCGGACCTACCTCTACGGCGACCTGGGCGCCGACGCGGCCTGGGAGGCCAAGACCGCGCTGCTCGCGCTCCTCGACGACCCGTCGCCGCTGGTGCGCCGGGCGCTCGCCGAGACCTGCGCGGCCTCGGCGCGGGCGCCGCGCCCGCTGGTCGTCGCTCTGTCCTCCGACGTTCCCGAGGTGGCGCGGCCGGTGCTCGCCCGCTCGCCGGTCCTCACCGACGCCGACCTCGTGGACGCGGCCGCCCTCGGCGACGAGGCCACCCGCGCGGTGATCGCCGCCCGGCACCACCTCTCGCACGCGGTCGCGGGCGCCCTGGCGGAGATCGGCGAGACCGACACGCTGGTCGTACTCGCGGCCAATCCGACGGCGAAGATCACCGCGGGCCGGATGCTGCGCATGATCGAGCGCCGCGGCGACGAGGCCGCCCTGCGCGAGGCGCTCCTCGCCCGCGCCGACCTGCCGCCGGAGGTGCGCCACGCCCTCGGGATCGCGGTGGCGCGGGCGCTCACCGGCTTCGTCACCGACCGCGCCTGGCTCGGCGCCGAGCGCTTGGACCGGATGAGCCGCGAGGCCGGCGAGCGCGTCGCGCTCGAGGCCTGCGAGGGCTTCGGCGCGGCCGCCGTGACGCGGCTGGTGACGCACCTGCGCGCGACCCGGCAGCTGACCGCGGGCCTGATCCTGCGCGCCGTGCTCTCGGGCCGGACGGACTTCGCGCTCGCCGCCCTGGCCGACCTGTCGGGGCAGGATCATGCCGGAGTCGCCCGGGCCATGCGCGACCCGCGCCTGTTCGCGGACCTGCACGACCGCGCCGGGCTGCCCGAAGCGCTCCTGCCGGCGATGCAGGCGGCGCTCTCCGCTTGGCAGGAACTCGCCCGCGCGGCGGCCCCGGTCCGGGGCACCGGCCTGTCGCGGCGCCTCATCGAATCCGCCATCGGAGCCTGCGGCGACCTGTCGGATCCGGAGATGCACCCGGTCATCACGCTGCTCAACCGCTACGAGGCCGAGGCGGCCCGCGACGAGGCGCGCGAGGTGGCCCGCGCCATCGCCGCCCAGGCACTGGCGCGCGAGACCGCCCGCCGGGAGGCCGAGGCCGCCGACGCCGCGTGGCGCGCCGCCCTGGAGAGCCAGCGCCGGACCGCCTTCGCGGAGGAGAGCGATACGGCGACCCCGGTCGTCGTGGCGATCGCCGACGCCGCGGACGGCCCTGCCGAGGCCGAGCCGGTCAACCCGGTGGGCGCGATCCTCGACGCGCTGCCCGAGCAGATCCTGGCCTGGTACCGGCCCGAGGAGGTCGACCCGGAGGTCCAGGCCGCGACCGACCTCGTGCTCGACGGTCTGGGCGACAGCATCCTCGATCATTTCCGCGCCAGCCGGGACCCCGCCGGGCCGGAGCCGGCCGCGAGCGAGGATAAGCCGGAGCGCATCGCCGCCTGATCGCCGCCTGGATCCGCCAAGGCTCGGCGCTCGGGGGAGCGATGGCACCGGACATCTCCCGATATCGCCGGGTGCCGGGGGAGGAGCCGCGCTACGTCCTGGCGGAGGCGCGGACGCTGATCGCGGAGCGCGCCTACCTGTTCAGCCTCTACGCGGTCGACGTGGTCGCCTCCGACGGGCTGACCGGCCGACACGTTCTCGCCGTGCCGGTCGCGATCAGCGCGGTCTCGATCACGGTGGGCCTCGTCCTGACCGAAGCGGATTCCCGCAGGGCCGAGGCGGGCGATCTCGCGGGCGTCGCGTCCCTCGCCCAGGCCGTGCAGGGCGGATACCGGCGCTTCCGAACCTTCCCGGCGAACGAGCTCGGGCGTTTCGTGCTTTGACGGCTCAGATCCGAGGCGGGCGCCCGGACCTGAACTCAGTTCGGCGGCCGATAGGCCTCCGGCGGCAGGTCGCGGAAGAAGGTCTCGCCGGGGGCCTGCCCCGGCGCCGGCTTCGGTGCGATCCCACTGCCGCTCCCCTCGGTGATGTAGCGCTGGCCGCCCGGCTCCGTCAGCACCGGTGCGGGGGTCTGGGGGGTCGGCGGCACGATGTAGCGCTTCTGATCCGGCGCCCCGGCGCTCGGGGACGGTGCCGGCGGCGCGACGGGCGGCGCCGCGGGTGGTGCGACGGGCGACGCCACGGGCACCTGCGGCGGTGACGCGGCCGGCGTCCGCACCGGCGGAACCTCGTCTCGGCGTGCCTCGGCCGCGGGCGGCCGGCTCGGGCGGCGGACGGCGGCCCGCGGCGCGACCCGACGCGGCGGGACACGCGCGACAACCAGCGGGGGGCGGATGCCGGGCAGGGCGATCCTGAGGCCCTCCACCGCCCGCACGAGGTCGCCGAGGCTGGCCTCGGCGGTGCGGCACAGCCGGATCCGCAGGGAGATCGCGCGGCGCGCGAGCGGCTCCGCCTGGAACAGAGCGGGCGGCTGCCCGCCGGCGGACGCGACGCCGCGTCCGCCCTCGATCCACTGCCACGCGTAGAGGCAGTCGGCGCCGAGCGCGATGCCCACCGGGCCGTAGGCGTTCCGCAGCGGCGGCCGCACCGTCATCGCCTGCCCGGGAAACCGGACGGCGATCTCCCCCGCGATCCCGAACTCGCTGGGCTTGGCCAGCCGCGGCGGGAAGGCGAGGAGCAGGTCGGCGGTCTCCCGGCGCAGGGCGATCTCGGCGTGGTTGCGACCGTCGCCGCCGGCATAGCGCAGCCGCTGGTCGAACCCGTCGCGCTCGCGCGTCTCGATCACCGCGGTCAGCGTCCCGGCGCCGGGCAGGGTCAGGACCGGGACCGTCTGCGCCCGCGCGACGGCGGGCAGCAGGAGACACGCCAGGGCGCAGAGCCGGGCCGTACGGATCGCCGCGCGCCTCACGGGGTGGTCCGCTCGGTCGTGGCGGAGGTGTCGTAGGCCGAGCGCGCGGGCAGCTGGAACCGCTTCGCCTCGGAATTCTCGGGTCGCCCGCGCTCGGCCTGCTGGTCCTGCCACAGGGTCCCGGCGGCGGGCGGCGACAGGAATTCGGGCTTGTCGACGCCGCGATAGTCCGGGAGCAGGGCGTAGCCGAACCGCTCATAAGGCATCGGGCCCGCGCCGGGCACGCGCCGGGCCACCAGGGGCGGCGCCGGGGTCGCGGGCTCGCGGGCGTAGGTCCCCGCGGGAACGGGTTCGGCCAGGACCCGCACGAGCCCCGGCGGCGGGTAGCGGAGCGCGTTCTCCATGGAGACCGCCAGGGGAAACTCGTTGCGCTGTACGGCGAGGGGCTTGGCGTCCGCGCCGGCCGGCGGCAGGTCCGGCCGCGGCACCCGGTTGATCGGCGGCGTCTCGACCCGCGCCGCGGGCGCGGCGTGCCGCCCGGGTGCGGGCCCGGCGGCGGCGGGCACGGGGTCGCAGGGCAGCGGCGACCCGCCGGCATTCTCGCGGAACAGCAGGTCGACCACCTTCGCGAAGAGGCCGTCGTAGCGGTTCACGACCTCGAGGTACGGACGCTGCCGCTTCAGACGCTGCAGCGTGAGGGCGTAGCCGAAGACGGTCCCCTCGCTCGGCATCCAGGCGACGGCCCGCTGGAACCACTCCAGCGCCGTGTCGAACTGGCAGGAATTGTAGGCGTACCACGCCAGCCCCTGGGCGCCTTCGCCCGAGGTGGAGGCCGTCACGACCTGGGCGTAGCGGGCGATGCGCGCGGGCTCGATCGCGGGCGGGCGGGGCAGCGTCAGCTTCTGCTCCAGGATGTCGATGTAGAGCAGCTCGTTGCCCACGAACTTGTCGCGCCACGCGTAGGCGACCTCCTCGGCCTCGCGCGCCATGTCGAGCTGGCGCAGGGTCAGGGCGAGCCCGTGGGCGACCATCGCGTCGCCGCCCCGGGCGATCGCCTGCTTGAACCATTCGAGCGCCTCCCGGAACTGGCGGCGCTTGTAGGCGTACCAGCCGAGGAGGCTCGTCTGGGTGGGATCGCCGCTCTTGCGGGCGACGGCCTGGAAGGCCGCGAGATCGGCGGGGGTCGGGGTCTCGGCGCTCTCCTCGTGCAGGAAGGCCGCGATCCGGGCACGGGTGATGTCGAGGCGGATCGCGTCGAATTCCGAGGCCCCGTTCGCGCCCCGGTGCCCCATCTCGATCAGGCGCTCCGCCTGCGCCATGCGCAGATGCGCCATCGCCTTCTGGATGGTGGCGAGGCGCACGCCGGAATCGGCGTTGCCGTCGAGGATCGACTTGTAGAGCTCGAAGGCCTCGTCGCCCGAGCCGGTATCGCCCAGGGCGTCGGCGACCATCCAGATGCTTTGGACGTCGAGCGGATCGAGGGCGCCGGAATCGGCGCGGTAGAGGTCGATGATCGCGTCGGCGTCCTTGCCGGTGAGCGCCGTGATCCGGGACCGGAACTCGGCCCGGCGGAGCTTGCGCGCGAGCTCCTCGGAGGGCTGCCACGCGGGGTCGATCGACCTGCGCGCGACGATCGCCGCGCGGAGGTCGTCGAACCGCCCCGCGGTGAAGAGGTCCCACAGGGGCGCCTCTTCGGGCGGGCTCGGCTGCAGCGCGTTGAGGTCCGGCGGCTCGTTCCAGCCGGGATAGAGCCGCTTCAGGCGGGCGATCTCGGCCTTCATCCGAGTCGTCTGCTTCTGGGCCGCGTAGTAGCGCAGCGCGCTCTCGTCGACCATGTCGGTCGTGCGCGACGTGGCCGGGTCGGCCAGGATCGCCGGCGCGCGCGGGCCGTCGCCGTAGACGATGCGGGGCTCGGACCGTGTCGGCGCGGCGGGAGACTGCGGCGCGGGACCGGGTCGCGCGTCGACCTGCGCGGCGGCCGGCGCGGTGGACAGCGCCAGCATCAGGAGGCAGGGCGCGGCCGGTCGCAGGCGTGCCGGCGGACGACCGGTCAGGACTTCAGGCATGACGGGTAACGCATGCGGGCCGCGGTCAGGGCGAGGAGGCTCAGAGTGGCCGGGTAGTAGTTCTGGTTGCCGATGTCGCCGCGCGCATCCTCGGGGAAGGGCGTCCCGTCGAGGGCGCAGGCCACCAGGGCCGGGAGCCCCATGTAGCCGGCCTCGGTGAGCCACTCGACCTTCCGCCCGTCGCCGGTGTCGACGATCGGCAGCCGTTCCCGATCGGCGCCCGACCACAGGGCCTGGAACGGCGCGAGGTCGTCGGGCCGCACCAGTCCCGCCCAGACGAGGTAGAGCGGGATCCGGATGGCGTTGTAGGAGAACAGCGGCGGGAAGCCGGTCGCTGGACGCGGCGCCTCCTTGGCGGAGATCCACTCGGTGGGCAGGTTGCTCGGACCGAAGCGCGACTGCCGCAGCAGGGCGAGGCCGCTGCGCGTCAGGGCCGCCCAGTCGTATTCCGGCGCGACGAGGGCGAGGCGCGGGAAGGCGGGGAAGATCCAGTAGGAGAGGTTGATCAGCGGACCGTCCGGGCGCTCCCGCGCCGAGAAGCCCGAGACCGCCGGCAGCAGCAGCGCCCCGTGCGGGTCCCGGAACAGGATGGTCTTGCGCCCGAACTCGATGGCGATCCGGCGCGCGGCGGTCCGGTAGCTCGGCTCGTTCCAGGCCTCGGCCGCCTCGGTGAGCGCCCAGGCGATCAGGATGTCGCCGTCGGTGGCGTTGTTCATGTCGCTGACCGCCGGACGCTTGTCGGGTGACCAGCGCCACGCCAGCAACTCGTCGCCGCGGACCATCAAATTGGCCCGGGTCCAGCCCCAGATCCGCTCGAAGCTGACCCGATCACCGGCCGCCACGGCGAGCAGCATGCCGTAGCCCTGGCCCTCGCTGTGGCTGATCTGACCGTTCGCGGTGTCGACCACGCGCCCCTGGTCGGTGATGAACCGCGCGCGGTAGGCCCGCCACGCGGCGTCGTTGCCGAGCTTGCCGGCGAGCCCCTGAATCGCGGTCCGGGGCGCCTGCGCGGGCTGCGTGCCCGGCTGCGCGGTACTCGGAGGCACGGCGGGCTCGTCCTGGGGCGAGGCGGCCGCCGCGGGCAGGATCGCCGCGGCGAGGAAAGCTGCGGCGAGGGGGGTGCGGGCGCGGCGACTCATGGATTCTTCCTGCCGACGTTGCGCACGAGGCTCGTGGTGGCCAGGCCGAGGCAGAGAGCCATCGCGAGGGTCATGCCCACGTAGTATTCCGTGTTGATCGACAGCCAAGCCGCGGACACGAGGCGCAGGTTCGGCAGAGATCGCGGCTGCGTCTCGACGATCTCGATCCGCTCGGGCCGGGACGTCACCAGCGTGCCGTTCGACGCGTCGAGGAAGGCGGCGCTGCCGCCGAGCCTCGCCCAGACCACCGGGTCGACGAGGCAGGAGACGGACGCCTTCAGCAGCGACGCGTTCGGCGCGGTCACGATCACGGTGTTGCTCGCCTGGACCGGGGGTCCCTCGGCGATGAGCAGCGAGGCCGTGGCCGGAACCTCGACCGTCTCGTCCGGCTTCACCTGCGCCGTGATCGTCTGGCGCAGGGAGTGCACCGTGCCGGTGATCTCGTTCCAGACGCTGTCCAGGGCCGCCCAGATCTGGCGCGAGCCGCGTGTCGACGCCTCCCAGCGGTCGATGAGCTCACGGTCCGACGCGGAGCCCGGCGAGGGGGCCGGGGCCTTGGTCGGGGAGGGCCCGGCGCTCGTCTCGCCCTGGGACGGCGGCGCCTGCTGGGCCGGGGCGGGCTGCGCCGGGCGCACCTGCGGGATCAGGGTCGGCAGGGCGCAACGCATCGGGAGGTTGCGGCGCAGCCGATCGAGGGTGAGCACGCCCTCGGGACCGAACTGGCCCGGGGTGGCGACCATGTCGGCGCGGCCTTCCCAGACCCGCTGGACCTGCTGCGGATCGAAACCGACCGATTCCAGGAGCGCCGGGTCGAGGGCGCGGGCGGGCGCGACCACGAGCTGGCTCGTGTCGGACACGACCTGCTGCTGGGTCACGACCTCGAAATCGATGACGCGCTCGGCCGCCATCGCCAGTCGGGCGGCGAGGGTCGCGGCGGCGTCGGCGCTGTCGCGGTCGGGCGTCGGCAGCACGAGGCGCGCGCGCTGCCCCGGGACGACGAACGGTACGGCGCCCCCCTTGATCGCCGCGAGGTCGGGGCTGCGCGCCGCCCGGGCGAAATGCGGGATCTCGATCCGCGAGCGGTCGAGGAACAGGAAGCGCGCCTGCTTGGCCGCCGGGCTGAGGGTGTCACAGACCTGGTCGGCGGCGTTCGGCAGCTGCGCCGAGATCTCGACGTGGTTCACCCCCGGGCGCCAGAGGCTGAAGGGCAGGGGAATCGCGCTGTCGTCGAACACCTCACCGCGCCCGTCGGGCAGCGGGACGCTGGCCGCGTTGCGCCCGTTGATGTCGATGACGATGCGGGCCTCCGAGGAGAGCCCGGCCACGTAGGCCCCGGCCAGGTGGAGCATCACCTTGCCGTAATCGGCCGGGACGAAATCCCCGGGAAAGCGGAGGGCGAAGCCGACATGGAGCAGGCGCCCCGAGAACTCGCGGGACGTCACGCCGAGGCGGTCGAGCGTCAGATTCTCGCCGCCGTGCACCATGTAGCCGCGGAACAGCTGGACCGCCTTGAGCCCGCCCGGCGTCCCGTTGTCGGGTGGGACGGCGAGGTTGGTGATGGCCTGACGGACGTCCTCGTCGCGGGTTCCGGTGACGACCAGGGTCGGCGGTGTGTTCGGCCGCGCCGGCAGGATGGCGAGGCGGGGCCCGCTGATCGGCCCGAGTTCGGGAACGCCTTCGATGCCGGCGATCTCGGAGGCTGTACCGACGACGAGGTTGATGCCGTTTCGGCCCTGCAGTGGAGGGCCGAAGGTCACCGTCGGACGGGCGACCCGTCCCACGAGGGCGAGGGCCTGCACTGCCTCGATCATGCGCTCCAGGCGAGCGAGGTTCGGGCGCTCGTTCAGGATGACCTGGATCGGCAGGGCGCCGCTCTCGTCCGGCTCCGCGGCGGCGAGAGACCGGACGTCCATGTCGGTCGCCGGCGGGACCACGAGGCCGGATCGCGACGGATCGATCTGCGTCCACAATTCGTAGGTCGCCCCGACCGAGCAGTCGACGCGATGGCGCTGGCTGGCGGTGAAGGTGACGGCGTTGTAGCCGGGCTTCAGCACGCCGTCGCCGATGGCGAACTCCACCACCTTCACGGCACCGGGCGCCTGGATGCGGGTCCAGCCGACCTTCGTCCCGTTGACGAAGGCAGCGAGTTCGGAACTCTCCGGCGCCACCGAGATCGCCGACAGGTAGGAGAGGCGCAGCCGTGCCGGTCCCCGCGTCTGCGCCTCGGTGAGGTAGACGGGGTAGCGTAGGGAATCCTCTTCCCCGGTCAGGCGGAAGCCGCGCGGGCCGGACGGAAGCCGGCGCGCCGGCGCGATGGTCGCCTGGATCGCCGCGCGCGGCACCGTCTGAGGCGCGGCGGTCCGGGGCGGCTCGTACGGGCGCGCGGTCGGCCGCGTCTCCGTCGCCGACGCGTCCGGCCGGCGCGCGGGGCCCGACCCGTCCTCGGACGGCGCGCGCAGGGCGTTGCCGCTCGGCGGGACCGTCAGCCGTTCCGCCGGCCCCGAGCCCAGGAAGCTCTGGGCCAGGGCAGGAACGCTCGTGAGACCGAGCAGCAGTCCCAGCACGGGGAGGCGGAGCCGAGCACCCATCGCCGTCACGCCGCGCTCGTGCGCCGGCCGCGAAGCTCGGCCAGGGTGCGCTCGTTCTCGTAATCCATCATCAGGCGGACCCAGTCGTCCCCGCTCTCGATGTCGGTGGGTTTGGCGGTCGCGGGCAGCGACGGCGCCGCAACGGGGGCCGCCGGTGCCGGGACGGACGGCACCGGAGCCGGCGCCGGTGCCGCGGCGGCGTCGTGCGGTGCGTCGTAGATCGGCGCCTCCTCGATCTCGACGGGCCTGGGGCGTCGGCTCGCGAGAAGATAGCGGAGCGCGCGGAACGGCTCGACCAGGCCCCACCACGCGAATTGCAGCGTGCCGGTCGGAATGTCCTTGTGCCGCCGCCGCCGGAGCTGGAAGCGCCGCATCGCCTCAGCGTCCCCGTACATGAGTCCCGCGAGCGCCGGGTAGTCGCGGATGGCCAGCGTGCCGAAGTTCACCCGCATGACGAGTTCCTGTCCGTCGCGCGTCGCTTGGTCCAGGTGCACCGGCAGCGGCGCGGTCCGGCGCGCGCCGGCCGTCGGCTCGACGCTGAGCGTCCCCCGCAGCGGCGGGCGCGTGAGCCCCGGATCGAGGGCGCCGCCGAGGAGGCGCAGGGTGCAGGCTTCGGCGGAGACGCGCTCGATCGAGACGTCGACGCTGTGGCCGGCGACCGTGAGGACGCCCTGGCGATCGATCGCCAGGGAGGGCGTGCGCTCGAGCTGGCGCCGCTCGGCGCAGACCCCGAGGGACGCGCCCGCGGTGAGCAGGTTGAAGAAGTTCCACAGCCCGACCACCAGCATGAGGTTGGTCACGCCGGGCTCGTACAGGTAGCGCCACGCCGCGACGGCGCAGCCGAGCATCAGGAGCAGGTAGATCAGGAAGAACGGAAGGGCGAGCGACGAGATGTGGTCGTGGTCGAGGGTCGCCCCCTTGTTGGTGACGTTGAAGGTCGGCTTGCGGGGCGACGCGATGACAGAGACGATTGCCTTGGCCAGGTAGACGCCCTGGATGTACTCGTAGAGTTCCGACACGAACGGCCATCGGAACTTGCCGTAGATGTAGTTCTGGATCATCAAGTTGATGATGATGTAGGTCAGCGTGTAGGCGATCGACTCGTCCACGCTGGCCACGAAGATCTTCAGGTCGAAGAAGATGTGCAGCAGCGGCGCGAACATGAAGATCAGCCGCGGGATCGGGAAGAACCAGAAGGTCATGCTGGAGAGATAGGCGATCTTCTGGATGGGCTTGAGGCCCTTCTGGAAGGCCGGGTTCTTCAGCAGCAGGATTTGGAACATCCCCTGGCACCAGCGGGAGCGCTGGCCGATGAAGTCCGCCAGTGTGTCGGGCTGCAGGCCGGCGATCAGCGGCTTGTCGACGTAGGCGCTGTTCCAGTTGCGCGAGTGCAGCTCGAAGGCGGTCTCGCAATCCTCCGTGATGGTGATGCCCGAGAAGCCGCCGGCCTCGTCGAGGGCGGTGCGGCGCAGAAGGGCCGCCGAGCCGCAGAAGAACGAGCCGTTCCACTTGTCGAGGCCGCGCTGCGTGACCGCGTAGAACATCTCGTTCTCCGAGGGCATGCGCTCGAAGGTCCGCAGATTGCGCTCGACCGGGTCGGGGTTGAGGAACGCGTGTGGCGTCTGCACGAGGAACAGGCGCGGATCCTGCGCGAAATAGCCGACGGTCTCGGTCAGGAACGAGCGGAACGGGACGTGGTCGGCGTCCAGCACCGCCACGAGGTCCCCCCGGGCATGGGCGAGACCGTTGTTGAGGTTGCCCGCCTTCGCGTGCTCGTTCCGGGCGCGGGTGAGGTAGCGGGCGCCGAGCTCGTCGCAGAGCGCCTGCAGCTCGCCCCGACGGGCGCGCGCCGCCGCGGCCTTGGCCGGGTCGGCATCGCTGCACTTCTGGTCGGTACCGCCGTCGTCGAGCAACCACACCGTGAGCTTCTCGGGCGGGTAGTTCAGCTGTCGCGCCGCCGCCAGGGTCATGGCGAGGATCGCGGCATCCTCGTTGTAGCTCGGGACGAACACGTCGACCGTGGGCAGGTCGGCGGCCGGGGCAGCCGGCGGTGGGTCGCGCCGCAGCGGGTCCGCGTTGATGATCAGGCTGACGAACAGGATGAAGACGCAGTAGAGCTCGGCCACCAGCAGGATCAGGCCGAAGCCGAAGCTGACCGGGTCGCCCGGCGAGGGCAGCGTGTTGGTGAGCCGCCACAGGATGTAGCGCAGCACCACGAGGCTGCCGAGCGCCATGAAGACGAACCGCGTGCGCGGCCCGTCGAGCACGGCCCACAGCACGATCATCACCGCCATGGCGGCGAGGCTCATGGCGAGCTGGGCCTGCGTCCCGACCGGCTGGCTGAGCAGGGCGAGGCTGGCGACTGTCGCCCCAACCCAGGCCAGCCAACGCAACGCCTGCCTCACGCTACAGCCTCCCGGGCCAAAAATCCCTCGGATCGAGGTGCAACGGCTCTACCGCCGGGTTTGTACAGCGACGATGGTCAATGAACAAACCCATTCGTAATATCCAGCCCACTCCACTTCGCCGGAAATTACAGTTAACTTAGGAATGCAAGCAACCCAGATGATGCCCGGCGCGGCGAAGTCGATCGGGCTGCGAGAGCGGGATCGGGACGCGCCGTTGCGCCGAATACATTAATATTCCGTTCTAAAGCTTCGCTATAACCGGCTTCGGTGCGGGGCAGGCGACGCAGAGCGCCACGGATAGTCGGAACGACCCGCCCGGCGGACCGCGCCCGCGTCGGGGGGCACGGCCGGGTTGCGCCGCGGGCCTTAATCGACCCTTAACGAAAATCGCGCCTCGCTCGGCACCGACCCCCGGGCGTACGGATGACCGCGAAGCCGCTGCAGATCTCCCTCGGATTGCTCAACGCTCTGCAGGTGGCGATCGCCGCGGCGGCGGGGTTCGCGGCCGCCGTCCTGATCGTCGTCCCGGCCGCGCGGCCCGGACCCGCGGCGTCCCCGCAGGAGATGGTCGGTTCGGCCTCGCGCGCCTACGTCGCCGCCCTCGCGGCGCGGCTGCGGCAGACCGTGGTCGACGCGCGCAGCGCCGCCCTGATGCTCCGCGACGACGAGGGCCTGCTCTCCGCCGACCAGCGCGCCGCGCGCCTGCGCGGGTGGCTCGACCTCAACCCGGTCTACCGGGACGCCGTCCTCGTCGCGCCCGACGGTACCGTGCTGGCGGCCCGGGACGAGCGCCGCGTCGGCAGCAGCGTCGCGCGGCAGACGTGGTTCCTGCGCGGCCGCGCGGCCGGGGTCATCGTGGTCAGCGACGGGGCGGAGGCCGACTCGCCGTTCGGGACCGCCGTGGCGCTGGGCGAGCGCGGTCAGGACGGCCTGCTGCGCCTCGACGCCGACCCGAGCTATCTCACCAAGGTCGAGGAGGAGGTGCGGCGCGCCGCGGCGCTGCCCGACACCCTCGGCTTCCTCGTCGCCACCCCGGACAGCCGGGTCCTGTCGGGGGCCCCGAGCCCGTTCCGGACGACGGCCGTCTCGGCCACGACGCCGATGCGTCTCGCGGCCGAGATCGGCTCGCCGGGATGGCTGGTGACGGCGCAGGCCGTGCCCTCCGGCGCGGCGCTCGCCGCGTCACCGGACTGGCGGATGCTGGGCGTCGGGCTCGCCCTGATCCTCTGTGCGGCGGCGCTCGGCTTCGTCGCGGGAGAGCGGCTGACGCGACCGCTGCGCCGCCTCCTGAGGGGTGAGAGCGAGACCGCCGGCGAGACCGAAGCGCCCCGCACTTGGATCGGCGAGTTCGCGGCGCTCTCGGACGTCTTCGCGGGGCATCGCCGCAGTGCCGGGCTGCAGATGGCCGGCGCCGGGTCCGAGGTCGCGCGCCTCAAGGCGCGGCTGACAACCTTCGAGGCGGTCTCCGGCTGGGCCTGCTGCGAGATCGATCCGGATACCGGCCGGACCCTGCTGGATTCGCGGAGCGCGGCCGGCGACGACGGGGCCCCCGTCGCCGCCCCGTTCGCCGCCTGCTTCGTCGCCGAGGACCGGCCCGTGCTCGACCGGGCGCGCGACGCCGCCCTCGCGGCCGACGGCCCGCACGACGTGACTCTGCACCTCCGCGACTGGCCGGAGCAGCAGGTCCAGGTAAGGCTGCTGTGCCTCGCCGATGCCAGGGGCGACCGGCGGCTCTTCGCCCTGATGCGGAAGCTGCCGGGCGGCGAGGGGGCGACCCTGCCGCGGCCCGTCGAGCCGCGTCGCAACCTCGTCCTGCGGCGGGTGACCGACGGCATCGTCCACGAGTTCAACGACGTTTTGACCGTCGTCCTGACGAATCTCACGCTGCTGGCGCGGCGCCACACCCTCGGGGACGACCAGGAACGGCTGGTCGGGCGGGCGACGGCCGGCGCGCGCCGGGGCGCGGCGCTCACCCGCCGGATGCTGCACCTCGTGCGCGGCGACGAGACCGGCATCACCCTCGCCGAGACCGACCTCGCCACCACCTTCGAGGGCTACCTGCCGTTCCTGGCCGCGAACGCCCTCGGCGAGATGCCGGTCCTCAACCGCATCCCCGCCGGGTTGCCGCCCGTCCTGTGCAGCGAGCGCGTGCTGGAGCTGCTGCTCCTCAACCTGGCCTTCCATATTCGAGACGCCGGCCTCGCCGGCTTCGCCATCGCGGCCGTCGAGGGCACCCCCGAGGACATGGGCGCCGCGGCGGAAGTTGCGGCCTACGTGCGCGTGCTCGTCAGCAGCGGTCGCCGACCCGAGGCCGCGCCGCTGCCGACGGCAGCAGGCCCGACCCTCGCGGCAGCCGCGGCGCTCGTGACCGAGACCGGCGGCCACTGGCGCCTGATCCGCGACGGCACCGGCGCCGAGCCGTTCCTGGCCGAGTTCTGGCTGCCCGCCGCGCCCCCGGCCGTCGCCACGCTCCCTCCGATCCGCGCGGCGGGGCTGAAGATCCTGCTCGTGGAGAGCGACGGCCTCGTGCGGGCCAGCGTCGCAGAGGTGCTCGCCGATCTCGGCCACGCGGTGGTCCAGGCCGCCTCCGGGGCGCACGCCCTCGAGATCCTCGCCCGCGACGCCGCCTTCGACGCGATGATCGTCGATCAATCGATGCCGGTGATGGCGGGCCTCCAGCTCGCCGCCACCGTGGTCGAGCGGTACCCGCAGATTCGGGTCATCCTCGCCAGCCCACACGGCCAGCTGCCGCGCTCCGCCGACACCTTCCTGCGGATCGACAAGCCTTTCCGCAACGAGGACCTGCAGGTCGTCCTCGACGCCGCGGTCCGCGCGCGCGCGGCCTGATCGCCGCGCGTCCCGCCCGACGCAGCGACCGCGTGGTTCTCGCGCTCGCTCTCCGCGCAGACGCCCTGATCGAAACTCAGTCCTTCCAAAAGTGAATGTTAACTATTGTCGACGAGTGTTGGTTAAAGCGTAAATCGTACCTTAACGGAGCTTTCGAATATGGGCGGGACTGCGGAATCAGCTGCCCGACGTCCTCGCACTCCGTACACGACCGTTCTGGCCCTCTCGTGCGCCTGCGCGGCGGCCTCCGCCACGCAGGCCGCCGCCGCCGACCTCCCGGCGCGCAGCGCCGGCGCCGACTGGTACACGGGCGCCTCGCAGCAGGCGGTCGACGACAGCTGGGCCGTCGCGGTCGACGGATCCACCAGCGTCACGTCGAACAGCTCGGCCTTCGGCTCCGTGACGGTGACCGCCGCGCCGAACGGCTCACCCACCCGGGACGGCCTGCGGGTCCGCGTGGACGCCATCGGTGGCACCTACTCGTATCCCGGCCGGTCCGTCGCGACGCGGGTCACCGGCTACCAGCAGGAAGGCGCCCTGCAGGCGGGTTACGAGTGGGTCTGGAAGGACGCGGCCCTCGCAGGATTCATCGGCTTCAACGTCCGCAGCAACCAGCTGTCGATTCCCGATCCGGGCAACCCGGTCGTCGGTACGGGCGTCGGGCTGAAGGTCGCGGGCAATTTCTACGCGACGCCGACCGACCGGACCATGGTCTCGGCCTACGGCTCGTACTCGACGAAGTTCAACGCCTACTACTCGCGCCTGCGCGTCGGCTACATGCTCGCCGACGGCGTCTATATCGGACCCGAGGCGTTGTTCCTCGGCGACGACTTCTTCCGCCAGTACCGGATCGGCGCCCACCTGACCGGCGTCCGCTTCGGACCCGTCCAGATGTCGGTGGCCGCCGGCTACGTCCGGGATCGGGTGCAGGGCTCCGGGTACTATTCCAGCATCGAGGCGCGCTCGACCTTCTAGGGTACGGCGCGGGCTGTCCAACCGGACCCGCGGCCCGCGGCGGAGCCCGGGCGGACCGGAGACGCTAGCGGGACGTCGTCAGCAGCCGGCCGGGCCGCAGCGGGTCCCAGACGCCTTCGAAGACGGGCTGCATCGCGTCGTTGAGCGACTGCACCTGGGACACCGGCGACGGGGCCACTTTTGGCTGAATGCCGACGACGGTGGCCGACACGCCGAGGAGACCGATCAGGCAGAGGCCGGCGATCGCCCAGCGCGGCGCACCCCAGGTGTGGAGCACGCCGGCCAGCGTGACGAAGATGGCAAATAGGCCGATAAACTGATGCATTAGACACCTCTCAGCGGTGTCTAGAGCGAGAATAGAGCCAATGACTCTGTTCCATAACGGAACACAAGTTACCAACAGCGTGGATACTGGAGGCTCATTCCCGGACTCGGGCGTGGACCCTCGCAGGTCGCCGACACCCTCTGTGCCGCAAGGATCGGCCAGGCAGCGCCGATGGGCTTCCGACGGGCGTGGCGGCTGCGTGCGGCATGTGCCTGAACCCGCTCGGGTCGCTTCCGACCGATGTGCGATGGTTCGATTAGGACGGCGGTTCCCGGTCGAGAACCGGCGCCATCCCCCTCTCGCGCGGGAGAGGGGGCCCGCGCCTCCCGCGGCACGGGCTCGGCCCTGGCCTCCGTGCCGACTTAATCGCGCACGGCGCTCGCGGCCCCGCGATCCAGTCGACGTGAAGCCGACGGCGGCACGCGGCGATCCGTGTCAGAGACGGCTGACGAGGAAACCGAGACCGAAGCCGACGAGACCGGCCACGATCAGGGAGGCGTGCGGCCACTCGACGGATTTCTGATGACCTTCCCAGGCGACGTGGCGGCTCCGGTCGTAGGCCTCGGCGGCGTGGTCCGAGACCTCGTCGGCCGCGTGCCGCACGGCGTCCTTGGCTTGGCCGTAGAGATTCTCGGCGGTGCCCTGCGCCTCCCGGAGACGCCCCTCGAGCGCGTGACGGTCCGAGTCGACGGCGTCGCCGACCGCGCCCTGCACCTTCCCGCCGAACGCGCGCGCGGCGCCCGTGACCCTGTCCGTGTCGACCATGACCATGTTCTCCGAATGTGTCGCGGCAAGGTGCCGAAGTCGCGGCGGTCGGACCCCGATCCCTCCGTGGCGACTGGGGCAACAGCGATCTGCGCCGGGCGTTCCCCGGCTCCGTGGCGGAGTCCGGTCGAAACGATCGTGGGCGGTCGACGAATGCCCCGTCCTGCCCGCCGGTACCGCGTTCGACACGTGCGCTCCTTGAGCGGACGAGCGTCGCGCCAGGCGCAAGTCGCAGCCTCATTCAGGCCGCACTCACCGCCGAAGCGGCGAGCTTGAGCGTGAGGGGACCGGATGAACGAGGGCGGACGAGCACCGCGCGGCGGGCTGCCCATTCTGCACAGGTCCCTGTCGCGCAGCGCGGTCGCGGCCCCGACCCACGGAGTGACGACGCCGCTCGACCGGCGACGGCTGAACCTGCGCTGGCTCTGCGCCAGCTGCCTGATCGCCACCTGCGGCGCGGCCCTCATGGGGGCGGCGCTCCGCATGTCCGTCGACACCGATCTCGCGCCAGCCAAGCCGACATTCCGCCAGGGGCCCGCCCAGGTCGCGGAGGGGCAAGGCGTGGTCGGACAGCGCGGCGACCGCCTCGTGCGGCGCCAACTCGTCGCCTCGGACCGGGAGGAGTTCTCCGCGCCGGTGACCCACCAGGTCGGCGAGCGCGAGATTATCCGGACCCAGCCCTTCGTGCGACTGGTCACGAGCCTGTCCTCCGGCGACGCGGTCGACGGGCAGATCCCACCCTTCGATCCGACGCGCCAGCTCGCCGCGGACGGAGAGGTCGCCCCTGTCGCAGACGAGCCGGTGGACGATCCGTCCGGGACCACGGTCACGATCACGCGCTCCGCGCTCGAGGGCACGCCGGTTCCCGACGACGCGCCCGGCCTGAGCGACGAGGACGTCACGGCCCTCGTGGAGAGGCAGTCGGATGAGGCGCGCGAGACGGGGCCGCGGATCGCCGCGCCGCTCGCGCCGCAGCGGCTGCTCTCGCAGATCCTGGTCGCCGCGCCGGCCGACGCCGCCGCGACCGCCGCCGGCGCCGATACGGGCCGCGACCCGTTCCACGCGATCGAGGTGCGGGTCGTCCCGGAGAACATCACCGACCTCGCCGAGACCCAGCCCGCCTCCGGCCTGAGCCTGACCGAGACGCGCGACGTCGTGCTCAAGCGCGGCGAGACTCTGGCCGACGCGCTGGCGGCGAACGGCGCCGAGCCCGCGAGCGTGACCGCCATCCTGGCCGCCTTCAGCGAGCATGCCCGCACCGGGCTGGCCGAGGGGCAGCACGTTGACCTTCTCCTCGTCCGGTCGCGCGCCGGCGAGGCCGCGCGCCGGATCGCCCGGGTGACGCTCTACGGCGCGGGCGGCGTCGAGGAGATCGTCGCGGAACGGGATTCCGGCGGCTTCGTCACGGTGGCGCCGCCGTCGGCCCAGGTCGCGGCGTCGCGTTCCGGCGACGACGGCGACGGAGAGGGTTCGGGCGCCAGCCTCTACAGGAGCATCTTCGAGGCGGTCCTGCGCAACGGCATGCCCGGCATCCTGGCCGAGCGCATCGTCGGCATCTTCGCGTTCGGCCTGGACATGCAGCGCCGGATCGCCCCGTCCGACCGGCTGGAGGTGCTGTTCAGCCCGAGCGAGAAGGTCGGCGGCCCGCCGGAGGTGCGCTACGTCGCCCTGACGCTCGGCGGGGTGAAGCACCGCGCCTACCGCTTCGAGGCGCCCGAGGCCGGGACGGCGAGCTACTTCAGCGAGACAGGCAACTCGCTCCGCAAGTTCCTGATGCGCATGCCGATCGCCGACGGGCGGATCACCTCCCCGTTCGGCACGCGCGTCCATCCGATCCTCCACTACGCCCGCTTCCACAACGGCGTCGATTGGGCCAACAAGGCCGGCACGCCGATCATGGCGACGGGCGACGGGACCGTGGCGTATGCGGGCCCGCGCGGTGGCTACGGCAATCGCGTCGAGATCCACCACGCGAACGGCTACGTGACGGCCTACAATCACCTGCAGCGGCTCGCGCACGGCGTTCAGGTCGGCGCGACCGTCCATCAGGGGCAGGTCATCGCCTACATGGGCTCGACCGGCCTCTCGACGGGCCCCCACGTCCACTACGAGGTGAGCGTCAACGGGCGCTTCCTCGACCCGATGACGATCCGCCTGCCCGACAGCCAGGGCGTTTCGCCCAGGCTGATGACGGCTTTCAAGCGGCAGGTGGCGGCCACGAACGCGCTCCGCCACCACGGCGCCCTGGCGATGTCCGCCCTGCCGCTCTGACGCGGTCGCCCGGACCTCAGCCGGCCGCGGAGGGCCGCGAGCCGTCATCCGAGGGGGTGCCCGCCCCGGTCATCCGGCGGTCGACGGCGGCGAGCGTGTCGAGCAGGCGCTTCCGGAGTCGCGCCGCGCCCTCCATCTCCAGGGCGTCGACGTCGACGTAGAAGTCGATCCCCCGGGCGTGTTCGGAGAAGATCGTCTCCGGGGCCTCGGCGGTGAGGTCGCCCTCGATGGCGTAGGGGACGATCTCGCGGCTGATACCCTTCATGCGGATCGGCTCCTGCGGGCTCGCCTGGACGATGTCGCTCACCAGCGCGTAGGTCTCGTAGCTCAGGGTGATGCCGCCCGGGACAGCGGCCGCCTGCAGGCGGGCGGCGAGGTTCGCCTCCGCGCCGATGATCGTGTAGTCCATCCGCTCGTCGCTGCCGAAATTGCCGACGTTGCAGTAGCCCGTGTTGATGCCGATCCGGGCCTGGAACGGGCGCTCGATGCCGGATCGCCGCCAGCGGGCGTTGAGCTGGCCCAGGCGCTTCTGCATCTCGATCGCCATTCGAACGCAGGCCTGCGCGTCCTCGCGGACGCCCCGGCTCTCCGGGTCGCCGAAGAAGACTAGCATCGCGTCGCCGATATACTTGTCCACCGTGCCGCCGTGCTTGACCGCGATGGCGGTCATCTCGGTCAGGTACTCGTTCAGCAGCGCGGTCAGTTCCTCGGGCTGCAGGCGCTCGGTGGTCGCGGTGAAGTCCTTGATGTCGGAGAAGAAGATCGTCAGCTTCTTGCGCTCGGTCGCCACCGACACGTCCCGCTCGCCGCTGAAGATGCTCTTGTAGACCTGGGGCGAGATGTACTTGGCGATCTGCACCGAGACCGACGCCAGGAACCCGTTCGACTCGGTCAGCTCCCTGTTCATCCGGTCGATGAGGCGGGACTGGCGCGCCTGCAGCAGCAGGAAGGTGGTGCCGGCGAGCGCCGCCAGGATGAAGTAGCCGAGGAGGTACTTGAAGGCGAAGACGTTGGCGGCGATCGGCTGGTGCAGGACGATCTCCTGGATGCCTCGGACGTCGCCGACCTTCCAGTCGGTCTTCGGGCTCAGGGGATGGGCGTTGTGGCAGCGCACGCAGGCGGATTCCATGCGGATCGGCGCCGCGATGCGCACCTGCCGGTCGAAGATGGACCCCGTCGTCTCGCTGACGAAGCCGGTCTGGGGGTGCGCCCGGAGGTCCGCCAGGGCCTGGGTCTCGAAGCTGTCGAGATCGTGCGGCTTGCGGTCCTTGAACGGGAGATCGGAGACGAAACGGTACTTCACCGCGCCGTCGCCGCCGCTGATCCGCTCGCCGAGTTCCAGGGAGAGCGTCGCGGGGATCGGGATCGCGTTCGGCACCCCCTTGTAATCGTGACGCGTCTCGACCCGGCCGGTCGCGGCGTTGACCGCCTGGACGACGTCGCTGGCGTAGAAGCTGCGCATCTGGTCGATGATCCGGCCGGTCTCGATCGCCTGCGTGGCGAGCATGCGCTCGGACAGGCCGCGCAGGTCGAGCCAGACCGCGACCGGCAGCCCGGCCAGGCCGAACAGGATCGCCGCCACCAGGAGCGGTCCCATGAACCGCTGCTGGCGCGCGACCGACTCGTCGAAACTCGACATCTCTCGCGACCCCGGGGCGCCAGGACACGGCCCCCATACTGGTCAGCTCCATATACAATGATGTCTTTCTCGAGAAGCATTGACTTTTCGCCCCCCCCGAACCGCGGCATCAATGCAATGTCTGCGCGAAACACAGTCGACGAAATCAATCGACTTGGGGAGGTCGTAGCGCGCCCTCCGCCGTCGGCTCTCCGGAACGCGCGCTGAGCCGCTGTCGCGGGATCGGCGCATCGTCGTCGGTCGGGAGCGGCGCATCCCGAGCCGTGCCTGCGGCGGATCCTTCGAACGGCACCTATAGTCCGCGCGTCGACGGCGTGATTCCGGTCAGGCGATCTCAGATAGGTGCGGGCGCTGGGACGATTCGGGATCGGTCCGGGGAGGGTGCGATGGCGGATGTACTGATCGTGGGGGCCGGTCCGGTCGGTCTGACGCTCGCCTGCGAACTCGCCCGGCACGGGGCGCGCTGCCGGGTCGTCGATGCTGCGGCGCGGCCGTCGCCCTATTGCCGCGCGATCGGGGTTACCCCGCGCACGCTGGAAGTCTGGGAGGACATGGGCCTCGCCCGCGAGATGATCGACGCGGGTCTCTGGCTCACGGGCCTGCGCACGATCCTGCACGGCCAGCCGCCAATCGACGCGGTCAGTCCACCGCTCGATCTGCCCTACGCGTCGCTCGGTCTGCCCCAGTTCGAGACCGAGCGCGTCCTGAACCGTCAGTTGGAGCGCTTTGGAGTCCGGGTCGAGCGCGGCCTGCGCCTGACGGCCCTGGAGCAGGACGGCGCCGAAATCCGCGCGCACCTGCAGGAGGCGGACGGTGCGGTCGCGGAGGCGCACTTCCGCTACGTCGTCGGCTGCGACGGTGCCCACAGCACGGTCCGGCGCCAGCTCGGCATCCCGTTCGAGGGCGAGGCCTATCCCTGGCCGTTCATGCTCGGTGACGTGCATATCGCCTGGGATGTACCCTACGGCCTCGCGGTCCGGGCGCTGCGACTGAACGAGGACGCCCCGCCCGACATGTTCATCGCCATCCCGCTCCCCGAGCCGGGCCGCTACCGCGTCTCGATGCTCGCGCCGCAGCATCTGGTGCCGGCGGGCGGGTCGGACCACGGGATCCAGGCCGAGCTTCAAGGCCCGTCGCTGGCCGACCTGCAGGCCGTGGCCGACGATCTCCTGCCGGACGGCTCGCGCCTGTCGGACCTGCGCTGGTCGTCGGTGTACCGCATCAGCATGCGCCTCGCCGCCGCCTATCGGCGCGGCCGCTGCTTCCTGGCGGGCGATGCCGCCCACATCCACCCGCCGACCGGCGGGCAGGGGATGAACACCGGGATCCAGGACGCCTACAATCTGGCCTGGAAGCTCGCCCTGGTTCTTCGGGGCGCCAGCCCCGAGGCTCTCCTCGACAGCTACGAGGGGGAGCGGCGCCCGGTGGGCGCGGACGTGATCGCGCGGACCCGGACGGCGAGCGAGGGATACGGTCGGGAGCGCGGCGGCGCGCCGGACCGCCTCGCCGACACGCAGGTCCTCGTCAGCTACCGGAACACGGCCTGGATCACCGGCGACGCGACGGAGCCGACGGAGGCCGGCACGAGGGCCGGCGACCGGGCGCCCGACGTCAACGGGCTGGTCCGCGACGGACTCGGCTTCCCAACGCGGCTCTTCGACGAACTCAGAGGCACCGAGCACGTCCTCCTCATTTATGCAGCCGGGATGTCGGACGCCGTGGCCGGCCCCGATCTGCCGATCTGGGCCCGCCAGCACCGTACCCGCGTCCGGGTCGTCGTCATCGGCAGCGTGGTGCCCATCCCGGGCGTGACGACGCTCGCGGATCCGACGGGGGCCTTCGGTAAGGCTTACGGCGCGGGGACCATGGCCTGCCTGATCCGGCCGGACGGGCACCTCGCTTGGCGCGGCCGGACGTGGCGCGAGCCCGGCTTGCACGCGCATCTCCGGCGCCTGTTCCCGTCGGCCTTCCCGCAATGAGCGCGTGCCGTGGCCGGCATCCGACCGGCAGCCCGGCCCCTCGTCCGAGGCCCAACCGCATCGACGCGCCCGCAATCAGGCGCCCGGCCCGCCATCCCGTCCGGTGACGCGCTTCGACCAGTCCTCGACCGCGCCGGTCCGCAAGCGTCGGCGCAGGAGCAGGCGCCAGCTCTCCGCCAGTTCCGGGATCGCGCTCGCGGCGTGCAGCTCGGACCGGTTGCGCGTGTCGACGTAGAAGAGGTGGATCAGGCGCGCGAGCGACCAGTCCGGCCGCGGACGCGCGCGGAGCTCGATCCTGTCGCCCGGCTCGGCGACGCCGTCCTCGAGGACCCGCCAGTACCAGCCCGTCCGCCCCGTTCTCTGCACGGCGAGCGCCATCCCGGATCGTCCGAAGCGTCGGTCGAGCTTGAAGCAGGGCTGGCGCCCCTGGCTGACCTGTAACAGCGCCGAGCCGAAGCGGGCGACGTCGCCGACGCAGACGTCGCGCTCCGTCCAGCCCGTCGTGGCGAGATTCTCACCGAAGGCGCCCGGTGCGGAGAGCAGCGGATGATCGCCGATCTCGGTGGCCCAGGCGGCGTAATGGTCCTGCGGATACTGGTGGAGCGCCTTCTCGGGACCGCCGTGGTACCGGAGATCGGCCTGGACATCGCCCACGAGACCGGTCGCCGTGATCCGCCACGGCCCGGGAACGGGGTTCTTGACGATGCCGCTCGGCGGACCGTCCGGTCCCAGCGGCGCGACCGGGCCGGCGAGGACGAGCGGGAGGACGGGTGGGAGAAGAGGCGCCGTCATGGCCGCGTTGCCTCCGTGAGCCTACAGCCGGCTTCCTCGCACCCGTCCGGTGCCAACTTCCCGCGCATCGATCCCGTGCCCGGTGCCGCGATCAGCGAGCCCACGAGGATCCCGAGCGCGAGGTCGTCGACCTGCCCGAAGGCGTGTTCCCGGACGCGTCCGTCGCGGTCGATGACGATCGTGGTCGGCGTTCCGCGCATACCGTAGCGCCGCATCGTCTGCGGGATCGGACTGTCGTCCTCGCGGAAGTCGACGGCGATCGGCAGGGTCAGACGATACTCGTGGATGAAGGCTTCGAGGGCGACTTCGGTCATGGCGGCATGATGCTCGAACACCGCGTGCAGGCCGATCACCGCGACTGCGCCGTTGCCGGCAAACATCCGGTGCAGCTTCTCGGGCTGCGGCGTGCCGTGCGCCACGCAGCCGGGGCACAGCATCTGGAACGCGTGCAGCACGACGACCGTGCCGCGCAGCGCGGCGAGGGAGAGCGGCGCGGGCGTGTTGAACCAGCGACCGGTCACGAGTTCGGGGGCCAGGATGGTCATGCCGCTTCTCCGGAGCTCCAGTCGTCGATGACGGGCGGCCGTCTGGTCGCATCGGCCGCTGGCCGCGCGGCGCCCTGTCGAGGCGCGGCCCGCGGGTGTGGCGGCCGGGCGGTGGCAGCCGCCGGGCCGCGGAGGCTCACTGGGAGCGGAGGCCGAACGAGATCCCGTAGGCGGTGCGGCGCGCCGCGAAGATCTCGTCCTTCGGCGCGTCGATGCCGTCTGCCAGCTGTCCCGGGTCGAAGGTGCCCTGGTCGCAGGTCTCGTTCGGCTCGATGCCGGTCACCGCGATCGTGCCGAGGGTGACCGCCTTCCGGTCGTCCTCGTTGGTCCACCGCTGGGTGATGTCGCTGCCGAGATCGTCGTTGGGCCCGGCGAGCAGGGCCACGACGTCGAACCCCGCCGGGCCCTTCGACAGCTCTTCCCGAAGCGCGTCGGCCAGGAAGTGTGCAGGCTTGCCCTTCGCCTCCTCGTCGCTGAGGGTGATCTCGCCGGCTCGGGGCACGATCTTGAACTTGAAGGGCACGGCACGGCCGTCCGCGTTGAGCCCCGTGAACGTGTGCACGCCCCAATAGACGAGGCCGGCATAGCTGCCCGGGACAGGCTTGCCGGCGACGAAGGCCGCCTGGCGCGTCGTCTCCGGATTGGCCTTCGCGAAGGCCGCGATGGCCTCCGGATTCGGCTTGCCGTCGGGGCCGGGAACGCGGACCTGCAGGAACGCGAGCATCTGGTCGACGGTCCGCGCGAAGTGGACCGGCGCGTTCTCGAACAGCAGATGGGTCTCGCCACCGTCCGACAGGAGCTTGATCGAGAAGCCGCGCAGGACAGTCCTGGTCGCGTCCGGCACCGACGGGTTGCCGCCGCCGACCGAGAACCGCCCGACGAGAGGCCACGGCCGCGTGAAACTGATCGACCGCGTCACCTGTCCCACTTCGGCCGCAGGGGTGTAGGTGCCGCGGACGCACTGTCCTTTGGCGAAGGTCGGGCGCACGCCGGGCCGACTGCCGGCGACTGTGCGCAGAGCCTCCACCAAGTCCTGGGCATCGGCGGCGATCGCCCCTGTCGGCGGCGCGAGGAGCGCGAGAAGGATCCCGCCGAGGCGTGCCAGCGCCGCGATCCTCGGCGCGGTCGGCGCCCTCACGGGTCGGCGATCGATCACGTCTGCGCGCGGCGAGAGCCCGGCCGCGGCCGGGGGTGGATCGTCGAGGCGGGCATATGCCATGGTGACTCGTCCTTCTCTGATGCTCGGAGGGGGATCTTCCGGCGGTTCGGCGATGACAGTCGCCGAACCGCTTCCTGTCGCGCGTCCTACTTCTGAGGGGTCACCTTGCCCGGCAGTGACAGGTTGCCCGAGGCGACCTTGAAGACGTCGCTGACGCAGAGCAGCGGCGCGTGCAGGTTGCCGTTCACCTTGAGGCCGGACGTCACCCCGTCGAACGAGGCACCCTTGATGCCGGTGATGAGCGAGACCGGGATCTCGACCTGAACCGTGTCGCCCCGGAAGGTGGTCGGGTAGTCCGGGCTGTCGATCAGGAGCGGGACCTTCGGCCAGGTCGGCGGAACCTTCGGCTTCGCGCCGTCCGGGATATCGACGACCTTCAGGCCGCCGCCGCAGGCCGCGTCCTTGGCGAGCACCACCCAGTGCGGGTGCCAGACATGGCGGTTCCTGGCACCGTAGGCCGCGTCGTCGAAATCGGGGTGGAAGGTGACGGCGAGCGCCACGATACCCTGAGCCTTGTCGAAGCCGATCGCGTCGCTATCGAGGGTCGTCGGCCAGACGTAGGCGTAGACGCTCGAGCCCTCGAACTTGCCGGTGGCATTCGGCTTGTCCTTGCCCGCCTCGCCCCGGACCCGGGTGGTGAAGACGGCGGTGTCGCCCTTGGTCGCGATCGTCGTCTCGACGATGTCGAACGACGCCAGGACAGCGGGACTCGGCTGCGCCCGGATGGGCCCGGCCGAGGCACCGGTGGAGAGCGCGCACAGAGCCGCCGCCACGAGGCCGACGCCCCGTGCCTTGATCCTCGTCATGACGATGTGTCCTTTCAGGTCTCTCGTGGTGCTCGGAGGGGCTGCGATCCATTCGCGAAGGACGTCCAGGTGGCAGCCTGGACGTCGGGATCGGCCGCTTCATGCTCGCTGCAATCGAGCCGGAGATCCCGGGTCCCGATCGCAGCGTTCACGAAGGCGCAATGGTGGGGCTGGGCCTCGGCCGGATGGGCGTTCGGCCTGAAATGGCGGCAGCTGACGCACATCCGCTGCACGGGGATGGCACCCGCCTGCTGCAGGGTCCGGATGAGCTTGATCTGGGTCAGGAGGAGATCTGCCTGCTCAGGCGGCGCCAGCCGCGCCAGAGCCGACATCACCTGTGACGTGGCCGCGGCGAGGGCGCGCCCGAGCGCGCGGCCTTCGTCGGTCAGGCGCACGATCGCCGCGCGGGCATCCGCGGGATCGGGCGCGCGCGTCAGCAGGGCCTTGCGGGCGAGCGCGGCGAGCGTGTCGGCCATGCTCGGTGCCGAGACGGCCAGATGCGCGGCGATCTCCTTCGCCCTCAGGCCGGCCGGGCGTCCCGCGAGCAGCGCCAGCACCTGCGCCTGTGTCGGATTCAGGCCCGCATCGCCCGCGGCCGCCCACAGATCGGCCCGCAGCACGAGGGCGACGCGCTCGAAGCCCTCGCGCAGGCGGATCAGGACGGGATCTGGGTCGGCCGCGTGGTCCATGAGAGGATAATTAGGAGTCCTAAGTATTAGAGTCAAGCGGAGCGGCAACCGTCGCTCCGTACGCGCACCGCAGTCCTGAACCGGGCCATTGCTTCCGGAGGACGGCCTCCGACGGCGACGGCTCCGTCCGGCACGATCGTCGGTCGCGGCGCCACAGGATCGGCGCCGACATCAGGACGAAGCGACGCGCGCGAAACAGTCGGACCTCCGCGGCGACGAACAAGGGGGCGCCGACCCCTTTTCCGACGTCCGGAACGGTCGTGACGCAGGTGCATTCTCTTCCGGATCGAAGAGGAGCATCAGCATGCGCATCGTGGGACAAGCATCCGCCATCGCTCTCGTGACACTCATGAGCGTCGGTGCGGCTGAGGCGAAGGGCTGTATCAAGGGCGCGATCATCGGCGGTCTGGCGGGCCATTACCTCGCCGAGCGCGGCGTCGTCGGCGCCGTCGCCGGCTGCCTGGGCGGCCGCTACCTCGCCAACCGGCAGGCGCGGCGCAAGGAGATCGAGTACGGGTCGCGGGTCCAGCCGCGCGACACCGGGTACGGCGCGCCCCAGGCCTACCCGCGCCGGTCCTACAGCTACTGAACACCGGCGGGGGCGGCTCGGGCCGCCCCCGCGTCTACGGTCTTCGATCCGCTGTATTGCCTGTGCGATCAGTCCCGCGCGGGACCGATGGCGAGGCTGATCGCGTCCGATCTTGGGAGACGACAGCCGGGTTGGATCAGCCCTTCTTGCCCTGCTTGTAGCTCTGGATGGCGCCCTGGCAGCCCGGCGACAGCTTGGCCATATTCTTCTCGAAACAGGCCTGGGTCTCGGGCCCATCGTCGGGCGGCATGCCACCGCAGAAGGTCGTGAAATCGCCCATGCATTGCTGCTGGAGCGCCGCCTTGTCGTCGGCCGACATGGGCGCGGCGAGCGCGGCCGTGGCCCCTGCGGACAGAAGCAGAGCAGTCGTGATCAGACGTACCGGCATAGCGATGCTGTTCCTCGTGTCGATGAACCGCTCAGAAAGCCGGACGGGCGCCAAACCGTTGCATGCGGTGCGCCGATGATCGGAAATAAAAAAAGAGGCGCCCGGTCGGGCGCCTCTCTACTCCGCATCAATCCGGGTCGGATCAATCGTCCCAATCGTCGTCGTGGTAACGATGACCGTACCCGCGACGCTCGATCACGCGAAAATCCGGACGATCCCAGTCTCGGTGGCCGAAGCGAACGCCGCGATAGCCGTCGCCATAGCCTTCGCGCACGATCACGCGAGAATGGCCGTGACCCGGACCGTAGCCGTAGCCATAGCCGCCACCCCACTCATGGGCCTGAGCGGCAGAGACTGCACCCAGCAGCGCGGTGCCGGCGACCAGGGTCGTGATAAGCTTCTTCATACTCCAACCTCGTTCATCGAACTGAAACGAGAAATGCAGTCGCCAATCATCGCGTTCCACGGCTCACGAAATTAATCAATCCTGCCGTTCATCGACAATTCATCTTCGACGATCCGCGCCTCATGAGCCGGAACCGAGCCCGGATCCTTATTGATCAGCATTGCTCGACTTGCAGCTGGTTCGTCCCGTCGAGCAAAATAACCGGACGGGACGACGGTCGTGTCAGCGACGGGTGCCGGTCGAGTTGGTGCCGGTGGTGCCCGTCGTGCTTCCGCCGCTTCGCGACGTCGAACCGGCCGAGTCCGTCCCGCCGGACTTCATCTCGTGGCCCGGCGCGTAACCGGACGCGCCCGGGCTCCCGGCCCGGCTCCCGCGATCCTGCATCTCGTGGCCCGGAGTCTTGGACGAGGCCCCCTGCTCGGCGGCGACGGCGCTGCCCCCGAGAGCGAGGGTGGCGAGGACGATAATCGGCAAGCGTGTCATGGGGCGTCTCCTGTTTTGGAGCCCCTAAACGGCAGGGTCGCCGGGACCGTTCCGACAATTCGTGCCGCTATCGACGTCGTGACTGCGCACGATCACGCTGTGAACGCCTGTTCCACCGGGACCTGTGCCGTTCCATCGCCACCTGTTCTTATTCTCGGACCAGAGCGATCCTGAAGACCGCGCGGTTATTCGGAGAGGCTTCGAGCTGACCGGCCTCGTGCCTTCGCGACGGCGGGGAACGGTTTGCCGCGGAGCACCGTATCTGGGGCGACGCGGGACGCCCCCGCTGTGAGGAAGGCATCCATGATCCGCACGCCAACGCTGATCCTGCTCGGCACACTGACACTAACCGGAGGCATCCTCGGATCGACCTCGGCCGCCTTCGCCGATCCGCCCTGGGCCCGCGGAGAGCGGGGCTTCCGTCACGGCGGCCCGCCACCCTGGGCGCCCGCGCACGGCTATCGCCGCCACCGTGAGTTCGGTGGCTACGGACGCAGGGACGCGCGCTTCTACGAAGGGCGACGTTACGGTGGCTATCGCTACGATCGCTACTGACGGTCGCGATATCGCTCCGAACTCGCGCGGTCGACGACTACCGCCGCGCGAGACGACGCGCCAGCGATTCTCGCAGGCATATGCGCCGATTGGATATGCGCCGATTGATGGCCCGGCGACGCGGTCACGCCCCTCCGACCGGCGCCCGCGCCGGCAAGCGGGTGGCGAGGACCTTGTCGATGCGACGGCCGTCCATGTCGACCACCTCGAGACGCCACCCCTCCGCCACGAACGCGTCCCCCGCCGCCGGAATGCGGCCGAGCTGGAAGATCACGTAGCCGGCCAAAGTCGTGTAGTCGTCCGTGCCCGGCGGATCGTTGAAGGCGAGACGATCGAACGCGTCCTCGGCCGGCATCATGCCGTCGATGAGCAACGAGCCGTCCTCGCGCTCGACGACCGCCGGGTCCTCACCGACCTCGGGTATGTCGCCCGCGATCGCCTCGAGGAGATCCGTCTGCGTGACGATGCCTTCCAGGCTGCCGTACTCGTCGACGATCACCGCCAGCTGCACGGGGTTGCGCTGGAAGCTCTCCAGCGCCGTGAGCACCGTCATGCCCTCGTGGACGACGTTCGGCGGCCGCATGGCGGTGGCGATATCGAGGGCTCGCCCGTCGAGGATCTGATCGAGCAGATCCTGCTTGCGCAGCACGCCGACGACCTCGTCGATGCCGCCACGGCTCACGACGACATGGGCGTGGCTGCAGGCGCGGACCGCCCGCGTGATCTCCTCGGGCGATCCGTCGAGGTCGACCCACTCGACCTCGTGGCGCGGCGTCATGATCTCGCGAACCCGGCGGTCCCCCAGCCGGAAGATGCGCTCGACCGCTTCCTGCTGGGCCTCGCGGATGAGGCCTGCCTCGCGGCTCGCCTCGACCAGGAGGTTGAGCTCGGCCGTCGAGTGGTGGCCGCCCTCGCCGTGGCCGGGCTGCAATCCGCACAGGCGCAGGACGCCGTTGCCGAGCCCGTTGAGAAACAGGATGGCCGGGCGGAACACGAACAGGAACACGCTGAGCGGACGGATCACCGCCAGGGCCGTGCGCTCGCTGCGCTGGAGCGCGAGGCTCTTCGGCGCCAACTCGCCCAGCACGATGTGCAGCGCCGTCATGATGACGAACGAGATCACCACGGCGACCGTGTGGGCGGCTGCCGTCGAGAGCATGTCCGGCAGCCACGTCAGGGTGGGCAAGATCAGGTGGGCCAGCGCCGGCTCGCCGACCCAGCCGAGCGCCAGGGACGAGATGGTGATGCCGAGCTGCGTCGCCGCGAGGTGGGCGTCGAGGTGGTCCGTGGCCCAGAGCAGCGCCTTCGCGTTCACGCGCCGCTCGGCGACGAGTTCGGCGACGCGACTCCTGCGCACCGCGACCAGGGCGAACTCCGCTGCGACGAAGAAGCCGTTCGCCAGAACCAGGGCGAGGACGGCAAACAACCCTAAGGCAGTCGCCCAACCGTCGTCCAAAATCGACACCTCCCGTGTGGCCGTCGCGCCGGCCGCGTCCCGACGGTCTCTACAGGAGAGCGGCGGCGCGGCCTACGGGCATCAGAGCCCGACCGGCCTCAGCGTTGTCCCCGGCGAACCTCAGCAAACACCGGGCCGCCCGCACCCCGGCGTCGGACAATCCTGTAGGGCGTTCGTGAGCGCGGGCGCTTGTCCGCGAGGGTGATGCGCCGACCGTCAGGCATTCGCGAGCCGCGCCGACGACGGTGCGCCGGGCGTGACCCGCCGGCCCCGGCGAGACAGGTTCATGCCGGGCGCCGGGACTGGGGGACATCCCAGGCCACGCGCGGCACCGATCCGCGGTCGGATGTCAGTGGCTGCCGCCGAGATACGCCGCCCGCACGGCCGGATCGTTGCGCATCTGCTGCGCCGGGCCCTGGAAGCGGATCCGGCCGTTCTCCAGCACGTAGGCGTGGTCGGCGACGCCGAGCGCCGCCATGGCGAACTGCTCGACGAGCAGCATCGTCACCTGCTCGGCCTTGAGCAGCCGGATGATCCGGAAGACCTCCTCCACCAGCTTGGGAGCGAGGCCCATCGAGGGCTCGTCGAGCAGGAGGATCTCGGGCCGCAGCATCAGCGCTCGGCCCATGGCAAGCATCTGCTGCTCGCCGCCCGAGAGCGTGCCGGCGAGCTGGGCGCGCCGCTCCTTGAGCCGCGGGAACATCTCGAAGGCCCGCTCGCGGTCGGCCGCGACGTCGCCTTTCGGACGCGAGCCGGTCAGGCGCGGGAAGGCACCGAGGGTCAGGTTGTCCTCGACCGAGAGCGTCGGGAAGACGCGCCGGCCCTCCGGCGAGTGCGCGAGGCCGAACCGGGCGACGTCGTGGCTGTCGAGGCCGCCGATCTCCTGTCCGTTGAGGCGGATCGAACCGGCCCGCGGCCGGATCATGCCCGACAGGGCGCGCATCGTGGTGGTCTTGCCGGCCCCGTTGGAGCCGATCAGCGCCACGACCTGGCCCTTCGGAACCTGGAAGTCGAGGCCGTGCAGAACCTCCACCTGGCCGTAGCCGGCCGACAGACCCGTGACCTCAAGCATGGGTCATCTCCTCGTCGGCGACGGGGCTGCCGAGATAGGCCTCGACCACCTTCGGGTCGGCCTGCACTTCGCGGGCGCTGCCCTCGGCGATCTTGTGGCCGAAATCGAGGACGCTGACGCGGTCGCACAGGCCCATGACCACGTCCATGTGGTGCTCGATCAGGATCACCGTGATGCCGGCATCGCGGATCTTGCGGATGATCGCCGTCAGCTCGGCGATGTCGGGGGCGGTGAGGCCCGCGGCCGGCTCGTCGAGGAGCAGCAGGACCGGGTCGAGGGCGAGCGCGCGACCGATCTCGAGGAGCCGCTGCTTGCCGTAGGGCAGATTGCGGGCCTCCACCTGCGCCAGGGCGCCGAGGCCCACGAAGTCGAGGATCGCCATGGCGCGGGCGCGCTGCTCGCGCTCCTCCCGGCGCCGCCGGGGCGTGCCGAGGATCGCGTCGAACAGGGTGCCGCGGAAGCTGTGGTGCAGGCCGACCAGCACGTTCTCGAGCGCGGTCATCTCGCGGAAGAGCTGCACGTTCTGGAAGGTGCGTGCCACGCCGGCAGCGGCGATCTCCGACGGGGTGCGCCCGTCGAGGCGCTTCGTCCCCTGGCCGCGCGCGAGGGTCACGCTGCCGCCGGTCGGTTTGTAGATGCCGGTGAGCACGTTCATCATCGTGCTCTTGCCGGATCCGTTGGGACCGATCAGCCCGTGGATCGTGCCCGGCCGCACCGTGAGATCGACGCCGGCCAGCGCCTTGAGGCCGCCGAACTGCATCAGTGCCTGATCGACGGTGAGGAGCGGGTCGGCGCCCCGGTCGCCGCTCTGCACGCTGAGGGCCGCGCCCTCGGCATGGAGGCTCTTGCCCTCGGCCGTGTGGGCCGGGCGCAGGGCGGGGATCTTCTCACGGAGGAAGCCCACGATCCCGTCCGGCAGGTAATACACCACGAACAGGATCATCAGGCCGAAGACCGTCAGCCGGAAGTCGGTGACCGATTCGAGCGCGAGCGTGGCCGGGAAGAAGGCGAGGCAGAGCGCGACCGGCACCAGCAGGGCGAACCGGTTCTCTGCGCGACGCAGGAGGGCGAGAGCGCCCACGACCAGTGCCGCGGCGGCGATGATCCCCGCCATGATCCGCACCAGGCCGATATCGGCGAGCACGTTCGGCATCATCACGATGATCGCCGAGCCGATGATCGGCCCCGCCCGCGACTTGCGGCCGCCCATCGTGACGGCGAGGAGGAACAGCACGGTCAGCTCGAACCCGTAGGAGTTCGGCGCCACGTAGCGCTCTGACCACGCGAACAGCGCGCCCGCGAGGCCGGCCAAAGCCGCCGAGATCACGAAGGCGTAGACCTTGTAGCGGTAGACGCTGACGCCCATGCAATCGCAGGCGATCGGCGAGTCGCGCAGCGCCTCGAAGGCGCGGCCGTAGGGCGAGCGCACCACCCGGTTGACGACCAGGATCGTGGCCAGTAGCGCCAGACAGACCAGGTAGTAGAACTCGAGCTTGCGGCCGGCCGCGCCCCAGGGGGCCTGGAGGCCCAGCAGCGAGAAGTCGAGGACGCGGGCCGGCGGCAGGGTGATGCCGAGGGGACCGTTGGTCAGCGGCGTCAGCTCGTTGATGAAGATCTGGACGATGGTGCCGAAGGCCAGCGTCACCATGGCGAGGTAGGGGCCGGTCACCCGCAGGGCCGGCACGGCGAGCAGCACGCCGAAGGCGGAGGTCACCCCGATCCCGGCCAGGATGCCCCACCAGATCCCGAGCTTGAAGTGCAGGAACAGCACCGCCGCCGAGTAGGCGCCGACGCCGAACAGGCCGGCATGGCCGAGGCTCACCTGCCCGGTATAGCCGACCACGATGTCGAGCCCGAGGATCAGGATCGCGTAGATCGCGATCACGATCATCAGGTGGATGTAGTACGAGCTCGTGACCACGTGCGGGAAGACCGCGAGGCCGACGACCAGCAGCACGGCGCCGAGGATGCCGACGTGGCGCGACAGGCTGGGGGCGGCCGCCGGGGCGGGCGCTTCGGTGGGGGCGAGGGTCTGCGCCATGGCTCAGGCTGCCGTGAGAATTGCGCGGGAGGTCACGCTCAGACCTTCTTGATGACGGCCTTGCCGAACAGGCCGACCGGGCGGATGGAGAGGACGACGAGGAGCAGGATCAGGCCCGGCACATCCTTGTAGCCGGTCGAGATGTAGAAGCCGGTCAGCGTCTCTGCGACGCCGAGGATCAGGCCGCCGACGATGACGCCGAGGCCGGATTCGAGGCCGCCGATGATCGCCACCGCGAAGGCCTTGAGCGCCAGCACGGAGCCCATCGTCGCCCCGGTCAGGGTGACGGGCGCCACCAGCACGCCCGCGAAGGCCGCCGTCATGGCGCTGATCGAGTAGGAGAGGGTGATGACCTTCTGGGTGTTGATGCCCATCAGCCCGGCGGCGTCGATGTCGTTGGAGGTGGCGACGACCGCCTTCCCCCAGATCGACTTGCGATTGAAGATCTCCACCGCCAGCATCATCAGCAGCGCACCCGCGACGATCAGCAGTTCCATCGGCAGGACGCGCACGCCGCCGACCTGGAGCGCCGTCTCGGGCAGCGGGGAGGGGAATTTCAGGTCGTCACGTCCCCAGACGTTCTCGGCGACGTTCTTGAAGATGATGCCGAGCGCGATGGTGGCCATGATCCACCCGTACTCGGACTTGATCTTCACGGCCGGGCGCACGCCGAGGCGCTCGACCACGGCTCCGAGGGCGAAGCCGAAGACCAGGACCAGCGGGATCATCAGCCAGTAGCCGACGAACGGCACCAGGGTCAGGCCGAACAGGGCCCCGAGGGCCAGCGCCTCGCCCTGGCCGAAATTGAGGGTCTTCGAGGTCGCGAAGGTCAGCTGATAGCCGAACGCGATGGCGGCGTAGATCATGCCGACCGCGACGCCGGACGCGATGAGCTGGAGCAGGATTTCCATGGGATCGCTGTCGCCGGAGGGACGTCCGGTCGCGCGGCGGGCGCCGCGGGACCGCTGTGCTGAGCGCCAGCGGGCTGTGACGCCGCCGGCCCCGAGGGAGACGCCGCGCCCGTCGCGGGCGCAGCGTCCGGATCCTCAGTTCGAGGACTTCTCCTTCAGACGAACCACGCCGGCGTTCTTGGCGTCCTCGTCCTTGGCGTAGACGATCTTGCCGTCCTGCACCTTCCCGAACACGACCATGTTGCGCGAGATGGCGTTGTGGTCCTTCGCCGTGAAGGGCTTGTCGTAGGTCGTGACCACGCCCTCGACCTTCTCGTTCAGGTTCTCCAGGGCGGCGCGGATCTTGGCGCCGTCGGTGCCGCCGGCCTGCTTGATCGCCGCGGCGAGGAGGTAGATCGAGTCGTAGCCCTGGGCGCCGGCCACGGGGGTCGGGATCTTCGTGACACCGTAGGTCTTGTAGTAGTTCTCAAGGAACGCCTTGCGCTTCGGCAGGGTCTGATCCTCGATGAAGGTCTGGGGCATGATCACGCCGTTGCCGTTCGTGCCGGCGATGTCGATGAAGCTCTGCATCGAGGACGGCCAGCTCGTGATCATCGGGACCTTCCAGCCGAGCTTGGCCATGCCGTTGGCGATCTGGGCCAGTTCCGGCCCGATGCCGTAGGCCAGGATCACCTCGGCGCCGGCCTGCTGCGCCTTTAGCAGCTGGGCCGTCATGTCGACGTCCTTGATGTTGAACTTCTCGACCGCGACGGGCTTCACGTTCTTGGTCGCGAGATACTTCTCGATGTCCTCGCGCCCGAGCTGCCCGTAATTGGTCGAGTCCGCCAGGACCGCGATCTTCTTGTGACCCTGGGCGAGGGCCTCGTCGACCATCAGGCCGGCCTGAAGCACGTCGTAGGCGGAGTTCCGGAAGACGTAGTTGGCGTCGTAGTCCGGCTCCTTGAACTGGTTGGTGATGATCGTCCCGGTCGCGACGTTGTTGAAGACCGGGATCTCGGCCTCTTGGTAGAAGCGCTGGGCGGCCAGAGCCACGCCGGTATTGATGAAGCCGACGCTCGCGACGACTTTCTCCTTGTTGATCAGTTCCTGCGCGACCTGCGCGCCGACCTCGTTCTTGGCCTCGTCGTCGCGCTCGATCAGCTGGATCGGCCGGCCGAGAACGCCGCCGGCCTTGTTGATCTCGGCGGCGGCGAGCTTGGCGCCGTCCCGCATCGAGACACCCATCGAAGACGAGCCGCCCGTATAGGGCCCGCTCAGCCCGATCTTGATCGGGTCCGCGGCCCGCGCGGGGGCCGACACCATCGTCAATAACAGCACCGCGGCTGCAGCGCGACCTGCGAAGACCATCGTTTCCTCTCCAAGATTCCGCGTGCGCGGTGTGCCCTTCACCGTGGCACTCTGGGAGGGAGATCTCCCGAGACGGGTCGAGCCGTCAAGCTGAGATTTTGGGCGATCCCAGACGATTAATACAGATTGTCCGTTCCACATGTCGTAAAAGCTGCAGGCACCACAATTTCACGTCGTTGGTGCCGGCAGTCGGATTAAGCGCCGGGCGCGTTCGTGACAGGCCGGCGGCGCCGGTCGGCCGACACATGATCCGGCGCCCCCACCTGCGGAACGCTGCGAGCTATGCGCGGCGGCGCCCGCGCTCCGCCTGGGTCAGGCCGTCGTAACCCCAGCTGTCCTTCGGCACCTCGTGGATGACGATGTAGGACACCTCCGCCAGTTCGGCCCCGAGGACGGTCTTCAGGAGCCGGTTTACTTCAGAAATGAAGCGCGATTTCTCATCGGGCGTGTTCGTGTCCGCGCTGATGATGGCGTCCACTTGCGCGGCGCGGGCGATCGGCTCGGCACCGACGCTCCATCCCGCGGCAGGCACCGCCTCGACCAGTACGCCGACCAGAGGCGCGACCTTGTGCAGGACAGTGGCCATCAACCGGGTGATGCCCGCCTGGATCGCCGTGATCTGCTCGGGTGCGAGGGGCGTACCCGCGACTTTGACATTGATGAAGGGCATGGTCGTCGGTCCGTGGCTTCGCGACCGCCGCGGCGGCCAACGGACGAAGACTTACGTGACCTGGAGTGTTCGGATAATTTGAAAGTTCGCCACCCTGTGTTCGACAAAACCGAATGATGGGGCCTCATCTCCGCTGGCGCGAGCCACGTCACCCTCGGCTCCGCCGCCCCGTGATCGAGCCTCGCGACGCGGACAGGGCAAGGTCCGAACAGCGGTCGGGTGCCTCTCGCGGTCTCTCCTCGAGAAGTCCTGGCCGGGGCGATCGATCACCGTTCGTACGCGGGCAGAGACCGAGAGGACTGATGTTCGATGACCGGGGTGTCTGCGGCGCGCCGAGAGCCCGTCACTGGCCATCGCGCCCTTACGCGACGTGCTCCCTTATGGTCTCGAGAAGAATATCGGTGAGCCGCGCGACGGCCGGCGCCAATTCGGCTTCGGCCTGGTGGAGTGTCAGTGACGCGCTCGGAAGAGGCGGCAGGCCGGTCGCGGCCGGATCGAGAACGCTCAGCGTTTTCGGCAGGCCGACGGCGGTGCGCGCGGTGACACCCAAGCCACCTTCGGCGGCGGCCCAGAGTCCCGAGAGGCTGGGGCTGGTGAAGACTAGCCGCCAGGGCAAGCCGCGACCGTCCAAGGCAGACACGGCCGCGGACCGGAACGTGCACGGCGGCGTGAAGGCCGCGAACGGGACGGGTTCCCGGACCGGGTCCGCGAGACCCGGCCAGTCCGGGGGGCCGATCCAGTGGATCGGCACTTCGGCGACCCGGTGCGCGTGAGGGGCACCGCTGCCGTCCCCCCAGACCAGCGCGACGTCGAGCTCGCCCCTCAGGGTCTTCTCGACGAGCTGCGCGCCGAGCCCGACCTGAACCTCGATACGCACACGCGGATAGGCCCGCGAGAACCGCTTGAGCACCGCCGGCAGCCAGCCCTCGGCGAAATCCTGCGCGAGGCCCAGCCGCGCCCAGCCCTCGAGCTCGGGTCCGCGCAGCCGGTCGACCGCCTCGTCGTTGAGTTCCAAGAGCCGCTTCGCGTAGCCGAGCATGCTCTCACCGGCGGCGGTCAGCGCGAGACCGCGTCCCGCCTTCTGCACGAGCGGCTGACCGACCTGTTCCTCCAGCTTCCGGAGCTGCGTGCTGACGGCCGATTGCGACCGCCCCAGTCGCTCGGCCGCGCGGGCGAAACTGCCGAGCTCGAACCCGGTCACGAAGGTGCGGAGCACGTCCATGTCGAGGTTGGTGCGCGTCGCCATGCTTCAATTTCCGGAAAGTCTTTATTCAGGTGTTTCAAATTTTCCGGACGATCCTGGGGGCGTAAACGGCGAGCGTCAAGGCGGCCAGCCGCTCGACGTCGCAGGAGACCGCAAGCCATGCCCCTCGTTCGCATCTCGCTCCTCAAGGGCAAGTCACCGGCCCATATCAGAGCCATCTCGGACGGCATCCATCGCGGCCTGCGCAACGCCTACGGCGTGCCCGCAGACGACCGCTTTCACCTCATCCATCAGCACGCGCCGGACGAGCTGATCTACGATTCCGACTATCTCGGGCTTCAACGCACCGACGACGTGGTGATCATCAACATCGTCGCGGGCAATTGGCGGGACACGGCGAAGAAGAAGGCTCTCTACAGAGCGATCACCGACAACCTCGTCGCCGATCCCGGTCTTCGTCCGGAAGACGTGCTCATCGTCCTGTCGCCGAACGCGCGAGACGAGTGGTCCTTCGGCAACGGCCTGGCGTCTTACGTCCAGGACGACGTGGACTGATCCGTCCGGGGCAATGCGATCTGCCTGGCGGGACCGCCGCCTCGCGCTGACCGGTTCCGAGCCCTAGGCCGGGACGCGCGCGCCGTCCCAGGCGAAGACGCTTCCGGTGTCCGCCACGTCGAGCTCGCCGAGCACGCGCAGAAGATGAGCTGCGCTCTCGTCGGGTCGAAAGACGCCGGGGGCGCCCGGATCTGGGCGGAAGGGCCGCGACAGGTTGGAAGCGACCGTGCCCGGATGGAGGCCGACGACGATCGCGTCCGGGCGGCTGCGGGCCACTTCGATCGATAGGGTCCGCAGGATCTGGTTCAGAGCCGCCTTCGAGGCGCGGTAAGCGTACCATCCGCCCGAGCGATTATCCTCGATCGATCCGACCCGTGCCGACAAGGCTGCGAACACGCAACGTCCCTCTCGTGCCAGCAGCGGGACGAAATGCTTGGCGACGAGGGCGGGGCCGATCGCGTTGATGGAGAACACGGCGGCCATCGCGCCGGGATCGAGCGCCTTCAGCGCCTTCTCGGGCGCGACGCCGTCCTGATGGAGGATGCCGGTCGCGACGATGACCAAACCGACCGGTCCGGCCTCCGCGACCGCAGCCGCGGCCGCAGCGACCGACGCCTCGTCGGTAAGGTCGATCGCGTGGCTGCGGATGCCGTGCGGGAACGATGGCTGCGAGCGCGAGAGGGCGAAGATCGGAGCGTAGGCTCCGCTCGCAGCCAGTCCGGAGACAAGGGCTCGGCCAATGCCGCCGGAGGCGCCGATCACGACCGCTCTGGTCGAAGTCGATGAGGTCATGGCGACGTCGTCTCAGCGGGCGCGCGGATCGGCTACCTTCAGTCGAGACCAGCCCGGTTCGATGGCTGGCGTTGCCTCGCACGATACATAGGCGCCCTCTGGCCGCTTGGCAGCCGCGATGACCGCGTCGTCGTGCACCCTTCCGGCTCTCGGTTAGGGCGAAGGCCTGATCCGCACCATCACAGGTGCGACCGGCTCATCGCGAACAGGTCTCGATCTCGTCGCACGCGCAGCGCAGAGACCATTGGTCCGTCTAAGCGCAGCTTCCCCCGAACATGCTCGACATGTTCGGGGGATCACTGACCGGTACAGCGAGCGCGGATACCGTCCGCTAATCGGCGCCCCTCTCGGACGCAGGCGGTCGAATGCCGCTCTGAGATATATCTCGCTGAAACCTCAGCAGGTTCAACTCAGAGCGGCAAGCAACTTAGGCCTTCTTTATCGTACGAGCCGTCGGCGTATCAGGAGCACCCTGTCGTCGAACCGCAGGTGTCGCACTTCAGGCAGGTGCCGTTGCGGACCAGCGTGAAGTTCGCGCATTCCGGGCAAGCCTCGCCGACATAGCCCTTCATCTTCGCCTCGGCCCGCCGGTCTGCGACGCTCCTCTCCGCCTTGGCGAAGGGGAGGGTGTCGGCGATCGTCTCGGCCTGACCGGCCACCGCAGGCTCCGCCTTCAGCGCCGTGCTGCCGCGGAGCGCGTGGACCGTGCCGCCGGCAGGCGCCGACTGGCCGGCGCTCGCCGCACCGACCCCGAGGCTGGCACCGGCCGGGCCACCCTGGATCAGGGTGAGCCGGTCAGCCGAGCCGCGCAGCAGGCCGCGGGACACGACCGAGGAGGCCGGCGCGGGCTTCGGGCCCTCGCGGGTCGTGTCGCCGCTCTCGCCGCCGCCGATCACCGTGCCGCCGATCTCGGCGGGGCTGACATGGGCGAGGTCGGCGCGGCCGAGATACGAGACCGCCAGCTCGCGGAACACGTAGTCGAGGAGCGAGGTCGCGTTCTTGATCGCGTCGTTGCCCTGCACGAAGCCGGCCGGCTCGAACCGCGTGAAGGTGAAAGCCTCCACGTATTCCTCGAGCGGCACGCCGTACTGGAGGCCGAGCGAGATCGCGATGGCGAAGTTGTTCATCAGGCTCCGGAAGGTCGCGCCCTCCTTGTGCATGTCGATGAAGATCTCGCCGAGGCGGCCGTCGTCGTACTCGCCGGTGCGCAGGTAGACCTTGTGGCCGCCCACCACCGCCTTCTGGGTGTAGCCCTTCCGGCGGGCCGGCAGCTTCTCGCGGGAGCGGATCCGCTCGACGCGCTCGATCACGCGCTCGACGATCTTCTCCGCGGCGGCGGCGGCCTTGGCGGCGGCCGGCGCCTGGATCAGGGCCTCGATCCCCTCATCGGCCTCGTCTTCGTCATCCGAGATGAGCGCCGAGTTGAGCGGCTGCGACAGCTTCGAGCCGTCGCGATAGAGGGCGTTCGCCTTGAGGGCGAGGCGCCAGGACAGCAGGTAGGCCGCCTTGCAATCCTCGACCGTGGCGTCGTTCGGCATGTTGATGGTCTTGGAGATCGCCCCCGAGATGAAGGGCTGCGCTGCCGCCATCATGCGGATGTGGCTCTCGACCGAGAGGTAGCGCTTGCCGATCCGGCCGCACGGGTTGGCGCAGTCGAAGACCGGGTAGTGCTCGAGCTTCAGGCCCGGCGCGCCCTCCAGGGTCATAGCCCCGCAGATGTGGGTGTTGGCGGCCTCGATCTCCTTCTTGGTGAAGCCGAGGAACGGCAGCAGCTCGAAGGTCGGGTCCGACAGCTTCTCCGCGGGGACCCGGAGGGTCTGCGTGAGGAAATCGTCGCCGAGCGTCCAGCGGTTGAACACGAACTTGATGTCGAAGGCCGACTTCAGGCCCTTCTCCACCGCGGCGATCTTCTCGTCCGTGAAGCCCTTGGCGCGCAGCGTCGTCGGGTTGATGCCCGGCGCCTGACCCATCGAGCCGTGGCCGACCGCGTAGGCCTCGATCTCGGCGATCTCGGATTCGCGGTAACCGAGCGCCCGCAGGGCGTCCGGAGCGGCCTGGTTGATGATCTTGAAGTAGCCGCCGCCGGCGAGCTTCTTGAACTTCACCAGGGCGAAGTCGGGCTCGATGCCGGTCGTGTCGCAATCCATCACGAGGCCGATCGTGCCGGTCGGCGCGATCACGGTGGCCTGGGCGTTGCGGTAGCCGTGCTCCTCGCCGAGCTTCAGCGCCCGGTCCCAGGCGGCGCGGGCGTGGTCGCCCAGATCCGCCTGCGGGATGTTGGCGTGGTCGAGGGCGACCGGCGCGACGTTGAGGAACTCGTAGCCACCGGCCTCGCCGTGGGCGGCCCGGCGATGATTGCGGATGACCCGCAGCATCGCGTCGGCATTTTCGTCGTAGGCCGGGAAGGTGCCGAGTTCCGCGGCCATCTCGGCCGAGGTGGCGTAGGCGACGCCGGTCATGATCGCCGTGAGCGCGCCGGCGAGCGCCCGGCCCGCGTCGGAATCGTAAGGAAGGCCCATGGTCATCAGCAGGCCGCCGATATTGGCGTAGCCGAGACCCAGCGTCCGGTAGCGGTAGGAGAGTTCCGCGATCTCCTTGGACGGGAACTGCGCCATCATCACGGAGATCTCGAGCACCACCGTCCAGAGGCGGTTGAGGTGCTCGAAGGCCTCCACGTCGAAGCGCTTGGTGTCCCGGTCATACATCGTCAGCAGGTTCGCCGAGGCGAGATTGCAGGCGGTGTCGTCGAGGAACATGTACTCGGAGCACGGGTTCGAGGCCCGGATCCGCCCGCCCGCCGGGCAGGTGTGCCAGTCGTTCATCGTGGTGTTGAAGTGCAGGCCCGGGTCCGCAGAGGCCCAGGCGGCCTCGCCGATCCGCTCCCACAGGTCGCGGGCCTTCAGAGTCTTTGTGACCTTGCCGGTGGTGCGGGCGGTCAGCTGCCAGTCGGCATCCGCCTCGACGGCGCGCAGGAAGTCGTCGGTCAGCGAGACCGAGTTGTTGGAGTTCTGGCCGGCGACCGTGAGGTAGGCCTCCGAATCCCAGTCGGTATCGTAGACGGGGAACTCGATCTTGGTGAAGCCCTGGCGGGCGAACTGCACCACGCGCTTGATGTAGGAATCCGGCACGGAGGCGCGGCGGGCGGCCTTGATCTCGCGCTTGAGCGCCGGGTTGCGCTCCGGATCGAAGCAGGCATCGCCCTCGGCCTCGCACTGCGTGCAGGCCTTCATCACCAGGGTCAGGTGCTTGGAGACGACCTTCGAGCCCGTCACCAGGGCGGCGACCTTCTGCTCCTCCTTCACCTTCCAGTCGATGAAGGCCTCGATATCCGGATGGTCGATGTCGACGATCACCATCTTGGCGGCGCGCCGCGTGGTGCCGCCCGACTTGATCGCGCCGGCCGCCCGGTCGCCGATCTTCAGGAAGCTCATCAGGCCCGAGGACTTGCCGCCGCCGCCGAGCTTCTCGTTCTCCGAGCGCAGCATCGAGAAGTTCGAGCCGGTGCCGGAGCCGTACTTGAACAGGCGCGCCTCGCGCACCCACAGGTCCATGATGCCGCCATCGTTGACGAGGTCGTCCTGGACCGACTGGATGAAGCAGGCGTGCGGCTGCGGGTGCTCGTAGGCCGAGGCCGACTTGGTCAGCACGCCGGTCTGCGGGTCGCAATAGTAGTGGCCCTGGCTCGGGCCATCGATGCCGTAGGCCCAGTGCAGGCCGGTGTTGAACCATTGCGGCGAGTTCGGCGCCACCATCTGGCGGGCCAGCATGAAGCGCAGCTCGTCCATGAAGGCCGAGGCATCCTCCTCCGACGAGAAGTAGCCGCCCTTCCAGCCCCAGTAGGTCCAGCAGCCGGCGAGCCGGTCGAAGACCTGCGTGGCGGAGGCTTCGGAGACGAAGCGCTCGTCCTCGGGGATCTCGGCCAGGGCCGCGTCGTCCGGCACCGAGCGCCAGAGGAAGGAGGGGACCGCGTTCTCCTCGACCTTGCGCAGCCGCGCCGGAACGCCCGCCTTGCGGAAGTATTTCTGCGCGAGAACGTCGCTCGCGACCTGGCTCCAGCTCTCCGGCACGTCGATGCCGTCGAGGCGGAACACGACCGAGCCGTCCGGGTTGCGGATCTCGCTCAGGGCCTTGCGGAAGGGGATCCCGGCGTAGGGCGATTGTCCGGCCGTGGTGTAGCGACGCTCGAACCGCATGAAACACACCTCTCCCGTCGGGACACGAGGGTCCCGGCCCCGCGCGACGCGGGGTCTAGCCCGATAGTGGGATTCGCGGCCAACCACGCCCGGCTGAGAGACGTGCCTCGGTCCCGCGAACGAAAATTAGGAACGGCCGCCCCTGCCCAACGCACCACTTCCGCGGGGCGCGACCGATGCAGGGAGATTACCGCCGCCTTCACTCTCACGTCAACAAGTGGTGTTCGACGGCCTTGTTCCCCGCTAGATGTTGTGCCGGCTCGCAAAAGCCTGTGGATATCGTCCCGGGCCGGGATAAGTGTCCTTCCGGCTTTCGGGAATCGGATCGGGAAAATTTTAGATTCACAACCCTAGGGAGCGGAGCCGGCGGATGGCCGGAACCGGAGGCCGAAAGCGCGGGCCGAGCGTTGCCCCGGGGCGACACTTCCGTCATGCGGCTGGACTCACACGCGCGCGGTCACCATAACGGCGCCGACGAGCGCCCTCGCGGCGCGCCACGATTCCGGGACCGGCGATGGCGCTGAAGGACACTTTGCTGCGCATCTTCACGTGGTGGAACGGCCAGACCGTCTCCGTCGCGCTCCAGACCGCGCGCACCGGCATCTTCGTCGGCGAGGACGAGTTCGGGAACAAGTACTACAAGGCGGAGGGCGCGCTGATCGACCGCTCGGTGGGCTCGGAGCGCCGCTGGGTCGTCTACAACGGCTACGCCGACGCCTCGAAGGTGCCCCCCGGCTGGCGCGGCTGGCTCTGCCACAACGTCGACGTCGCGCCGAGCGAGGAGACCTACCAGCCGAAGGCGTGGCAGAAGCCCCATATCGAGAACCAGACCGGCACCGCGAACGCGTATAGGCCGGCGGGCTCGCAGCTCTCCTGGGGCCAGCGGCCGGCCGCGACCGGCGACTACGTGTCCTGGACGCCGGGCGAGTAGAGCCGCGACCCGTCGCGGAGCCGGCGCCCTTTTGCCGCCACCGTTCCGGTGTTCATGACGGGTCAATCCCGATCGCCCGCCGCGCACCCGTTGGCGCGGCCGGTCACCCTCGTCCAGGGGTCCGAGCCTTGAGCCGCATCATCGCCCTCGCACGCCGCGCGCTCGCCCCCGGCCTCGCGCTCCTCGTCTGCGCCGGCCCCGCCGCCGCCGACAAGATCAAGAACCCGACCGCGGTGTTCTCCGGCCTCGACAAGATCACCGGCCGGATCGTCAATTTCGAGGTGGCGGTCGACGAGACCGTGCAGTTCGGCGCCCTGCAGCTCACCCCGCGGGTCTGCTACACGCGCCCGCCGACCGAGAGCGCCAAGACCACGGCGTTCCTCGAGGTCGACGAGGTCACCCTCGACAACAAGTACCGCCGGATTTTCACCGGGTGGATGTTCGCGTCGAGCCCCGGCCTGCACGCGATCGAGCACCCGATCTACGACGTGTGGCTGGTCGACTGTAAGGGCGGCAGCGACGTGATCGCCGAGGCCAAGGAGCAGGAGGACGTCCCGGCCGTGGCGGCCAAGCCCGAGAAGGCGAAGCGCCCCGGCAAGGACGCGACCAAGACCGCCCAGCAGCTCAATGCCAACGGGCAGGTGGACGTGGAGGCGCCGCGCGGCGTGCCGGTGCAGCCCCGCCAGAAGCCCTCGCGCAAGTTCTTCCCGTCGAACGAGGGGCCGGCGCCGGCCCCGCCGCCGCAGCAGCAGCCGCAGAACCTGTTCGACGCGCTGTTCCGCTGACGCCGCCCGCGGGCGGGTCGTCGCCTCAGGCGACGTTGAGCCGTCGCCCGCGATTCCACGCCAGGAACGGGACGCCGGAGAGCAGTCCGGCGAGCGCCGCGCGCGTCTGGTGGCAACCGTTCACCGACACCCGGGGCAGGGCCTGGAGGTGCGCGGCGTGCTCGGCGAAGAGGTGGCCGGGCCGCGTGGTCACGGCCGTCGCGAAGCCCATCTCCCGCGCCAGGGCGAATTCCCGCGGGCCGGCGGAGGTCGGATCCCCGACCGGGTAGGAGAGGTGCCGCACCGGCCGCCCGAGTTCCGTCTCGATCCGCGCGCGCCCCTCGGCGATCTCGCGCGCCGCGATCGCGGGAGCGTGCTTGGCGAGCATCGGATGGCTGACCGTGTGGGCGCCGACGGTGACGGACGGGTCGGCGGCGAGGTCGCGCAGTTCCGCCCAGGACAGGCACAGATCGGCGGCGAGGCGTCCGGGTGGGAAGCCGGCCTGCCGGCAGAGGGCCGCGATCCGGTCGAGGAGGTCCGCCTCGTCCCCGCGCCGCAGGTCGCGGTACAGGGCTTCGAAGGCCAGCGCCTTCTCCTGCGGGCTTCGCGCCGGAAGGTCGAGACTCCGCGCGCCGACGTCGATGCGCACCCGGTCCAGGCGCGCGATCGCCTGCTCCAGCTCGATCCACCAGAGCCGCCCGGCCTGGTCGGCGAAGCCGCTGGTGACGAACAGGGTCCACGGCGCGCCGTGGCGGGCCAGCACGGGACGGGCGTGCTCGACGTTGTCGCGGTAGCCGTCGTCGAAGGTCAGGACCGCGAAGGGCGGCCCGTAATCCGGTTCGGCCAGCCGCTCCGGCACCGAATCGAGACCGATGATCTCGAAGCCGCGGGCATCGAGCTCGCGCAGGGTCAGATCGAGGAACTCGGGGGTGATGCCGAGCAGGCGGTTCGGCGCGAAGGCCGGGACCGGGTCGGGGCTGACGTGGTGGAAAGTGAGGATCACGCCGAGGCCGCGCGCCGCGGGGCTGAGCCAGCGGTCCGCCCCGAGCGCCTGGATCGCGCGGAACCCGGACGCGAAGACCCGATGCTTGGCACGCGACGACAGCATGGCCCTGAACCGTTCGGGCCCGCGGCCCAGCTCGGCACAGCCTTGGCTCGCCCGGGTAAACAAAGCCGAAAGCATGCGTGGCCGCGGCGAAAGCAAGCTATCATTAGCCACGACTGTTCTTTGACGGACCGTCCGGCGCCGGTATCGCGCCATCATCGATCGGAGTGACGGGCTGTTCAGCCGCTTGCCGTCAGGGTTTGCGCGGCACGGGATCGCGCGCGGTCCCCGGGAGATCGGGTCATGGCGGTCGGTGTCCACGTAGCGGGAACGGACATGGTCGATTCGCGCAGCGCCGGGGGGCTCGTCGCGGAGGTCATCCCCGATCTGACCGCGGCGGAGGCGCTGTGGCGGCGCCTGGAAGCCGATCCGGCGAGCCTCGGCACGCCGTATCAGCGGTTCGACTGGATCAGCGCCTACCTGCGGGCGACGGGACTGGCCGAGCGCGCGCGCGTCGCGGTCCTGCGGGATGACGACGGACGGCCGCGCATCCTCGTCCCGTTCACCCTGAGCCGGGAGCACGGGCTGCGCCTCGCGCGCACGGTCGGCGGCACGCACGCCAACTATCACATGCCGCTCTTCGCCACCCGCGACGCGGCGGCCATCGGGCCCGGCAGCATCGTCGCCGCGCTGATCCGCGCCGGCCGCGCTGAGGGGATCGACGCCTTCGCGCTCAAGCACCAGCCCCGGATGTGGGACGGGGCAGCGAACCCGCTCGCCGCGACCGGCGAGGCGGAGGCCAGCGACGGCTACGGCCTCATGCTCGGGCCGGATCCGGAGGCGACCGTGCGCCGGGTTTTCAGCGCGGACGCCCGGAAGAAGCTGCGCTCCAAGGAGAAGCGCCTCGTGGAGGCGCACGGCGCGATCGTCTACCGCCGCGCCGAGTCCGCCGACGAGGCGGCGCGCCTGCTGGCGGCGTTCTTCGCGCAGAAATCGGCCCGCTTCGCCGGCATGGGCGTGGCCGACCCTTACGCCGATCCCGCGATCCGGTCCTTCCTGACGGCCGCGTCGACCGGCGCAGAGCCCGCCGTGGAGCTGTACGCCCTGTGTCTCGCCGAGAGCGGCCGCGTTCTCGCCACCTTCGGCGGTGCCGTCAGCGACCGACGGTTCAGCGGCATGATGACGGCGTTCGACGGCGACCCCGAGGTCGCCCGTTACAGTCCCGGCGACCTTCTCCTGCAGCATCTCGTGCGCGACCAGACCGCCCGCGGCCGGCAGGGCTTCGATCTCGGCGTCGGCGAGGCGCGCTACAAGGCCAGCATCTGCGACGAGACGATCAGCCTCGTCGAGACGATCATCCCGGTCACCCTGCGGGGCCGGGCCTACGGCGCCCTGCGCCGGGGCCTGACGCGGACGAAACGGCGGATCAAGCGCGACCCGCGCCTCTACGCCGCCCTCAAGCGGCTCCGCACCTTGCGCCGGTCCTGATCGGCGCGCGGCCTAGGCGGCGTTGAGGCGCAGCTCCGCCCGCGCCTCCTCGACATCGGACGCGGCTGGGCGATCCTGCGCGACCAGGATCTGCCCCGCGCCGGCCTCCTCGGCGAGGGCGTAGAGGTCGGCCAGCGCCGGATCCTCGGCATCGGCGTTCGACGCGATGACGACGCTGTCCATGAAGCCGGCCACGAGCTCGAGGAGGTCGACGGCCCCCGGCGCGGCGTGGAGCCGGAAGACCACCCAGTCGTAGGCCTCGGCCATGGCCTCGAAGGTCAGGGCCAGGGCATCGGGCTCGTCGAACAGGACGGTCGACTCCAGCAGCCCCGCCTCGATCCGATGCTGGCCGCCGTCCCGGCGTGCCTGGATCACGTCGAGGAACGCGGCCTCGCCGGCGATGAGGTCGGCGAAGCCGAGCCGCGCCGTGCCGTCGTTCGGCAGGTTCAGGTCGACGGCGACGAGGCTCCCCTCGCGACCGAGGGCGCGGGTCAGGGCCTCGGGCAGCGTCGGGACGCCGCGACGGGCTTCGGTCTCGACGATCAGGACGCGGCGACCCGCCTGCGCCTCCGGTGCGCGGGGCGCCGCCGCGATGCGCGCGACGAGCGGCGCGAGATCGAACGTGTCGGGGGAGCGGAGCGCCGTGGCCGCGGCGGGCGCCGCCGACGCGGCGGCAGCCGCGCCCGACGCCTCGGACCAGCGGGCGGCCGGCGTCGCCTCCGGGAAGGTGAAGGACGGTCGATCCAGCACCGGCTCGCGGCGCCGCCGATCGTCAGCCGGATCGCCGTCGCGGTCGCCGGCGGCGCGGCCGGACTCGGCCAGCAGCGCGCTGGCGATGACCCCGCCGACCGAGAGCATCAGCGTCAGCAGCGTCGCGAAGGCGACGATCGGCAGCTTCTTCGGGAAGGACGGAACCTCGGGCGTCACCGCGCGGGACACGATGCGGGCGTCAGCTGGGGTCGCGGCCTCGCCGTCGCGCGCCGCCGCCTCGCGGTAGCGGCCGAGATAGGATTCGAGCTGCTCGCGCTGCGCCTTGGCCTCGCGCTCCAGCGCGCGGAGCTGGATCTCGCTGGCGTTGCCGCGGACGACGACGTCCTGCTGGCCGTCGACGGCGGCCTGGAGGCTCTCGACCCGGGCGCCCGCGATCTTGGCGTCGTTCTCCATCGTGCGCACGACGCGCTCGGCCGAGGCCTTGATCTGGGCGTCGAGGTCCTCGAGCTGGGCGTGCAGCTCCTTGATGCGCGGGTGAGCCGGCAGGAGGGTCCGCGACTCGAGGGCGAGCTGGGCGCGCACGGAGATCCGGTTCTCGACGATCCGGCGGATGACCTCGTTGTTGGCGACGTCGGGAATCTCGAAGGCGCGCCCGTCCTTGATCAGGTCCTTGATGGCCTTCACCTTGCCGTCGAGGTCGGCCTTCAGGCTCCGCGCCGCGGAGAGCTGGCTCGACAGCTCTCCGAGCTGCTGGGCGTTGAGCGGCCGCCCGGCCAGGCCGGTGCTGCCTACGAGGCCGTTCTTGGCGCGGAACGCCTCGACCTTGGCCTCCGCCTCGGCGACGCGCTTGCGCAGCCCGTCGATGTTGCCGCCGAGCCAGGTGGAGGCGTAGCGGGCGGTGTCGACCTTATCGGCCTCCAGCGAGCCGATGTAGAGCTTGGCGATGGTGTTGGCGGCCTCGGCCGCGAGCTTCGGATCCTTCGCGCGGAACTCGATCGTCAGGATGCGCGACTTGCCGGCAGGGAAGACCAGGAGGTGGTCGAAGTAGGCGTCGAGGACCCGGTCCTCGGCGGGGCGGTCCAGGGGATTGGGACCGATGCCGAGCATCATCAGCACGCGCTGCACGGCGCCGATGCTGCCCGCGCCGGGATCGAACTCGGCGTTGCCGACGAGCTTGAGTCGGCGGATCGCCTCGCGGGCGAGATCGCGGGACATCACGACCTGCACCTGGCTCGCCACCGCCTGCTCGTCGATCGGCGCGAGCTGGTCGCCGCGCTCCTGCGCGGTGCGGGCGAAGGCCGGGTCGCGGCTCTCGAGGAGCACCTTCGCCTCGCCGGTGTAGCGGGGGCTGACCACGTTGACGAAGACGCTCGCGCCCAGGGCGACCACCAGGGTCGGCCCGACGACCCAGCCGATCGAGCGCCGCAGGATCCGCGGCAGCTGCGCGAGGCCGAGGCCTTCCTCGGCGCGCGGCTGGGATCCGGGCACGGCGTAGATCGAGCGTTGACGGATCGTGGACATGCGGACGCTCTGAACGCGGAGACAGGCCGGGCGGGCATTACTGCCGTCCCGCGGCCATTAGTGGATGTTAAGGTTGCTCAAGAGTTAAGGGCCGCGCGGGCCGGTGACGGCACCGCCTCCGTCGCGCGGTGATCAAGTTTCATTAACCTTAACGGCCTACATCACCCCGCAACTGCATCCATGACGGCGATGGTGATGAACCGGCGCGCTCTGCTCCTCGCACTCGGCTCGACTCTGGCGCTCGGCGGCTGCCTGCGGCCGAGCTTCCGCACCGACCAGCTCGATGCCACCGGCACCGGCTCGATCGCCGCGCGGTACACGCTGGCGGCGGGCGACAAGCTGCGGGTGATCGTGTTCGGCCAGGACAACCTGTCCAACATATACGCGGTCGACGGCGCGGGGCGCATCGCCATGCCGCTGATCGGGACCGTGCAGGTGGGCGGTCAGACGACCGCGCAGGCGGCCAAGGCGATCGAGGCCAAGCTGGCCTCCGGATACGTGCGCGAGCCGCACGTCACCGTGGAGGTGGACGCCTACCGACCGTTCTACATCCTCGGCGAAGTCACCACCTCCGGTCAGTACCCGTTCGTCAACGGCATGACCGTGGAGACGGCGGTGGCGATCGCGGCCGGTTTCGGCCCCCGGGCAGCGCGCGATTACGCCGTCCTGACCCGCGACGCCGGCGGCTCGCTGATCTCCGGGATCGTGCCGATGACCTACGCGGTCCGGCCGGGCGACACGATCGTCATCAAGGAACGCTTCTTCTGAGCGGCGCCGCGCCGGTCACTGCCCGCCCTGCCACGGGTTGATCACCCGCATGGCGGTCTTCTGCGCTGGGATCGGCGTCGCCACCTCGGGCATCGGCTGCCGGGCACGGGCCATCATCCGCCGCGCCTCCTGCGCGGGCACGGCGCCGACCGGCGTGAACAGCCCGGCCAGGACCTTCCGCGTGCCCCGGCTCACGAAGCGCGAGTTCTGGACCGGCTCGAAATCCCGGATCGCGTGGCGCTTGTCGGGATTCCCGGTGAACACCCGGGCGCCGGAATTCAGCACCACGATGTCGCCCGGCCGCAGCGTCTCGTCCTTGAGCAGCGCCGCCGTCGCGCCGCCCTTCATGTCGATGGGGGTCTGGCGCTCGCTGATCTCCCGCTCCTTGACGCGGATCTTGAGCGGGAGCGCCGCGTAGCGGGTCTGGAAGCGGCGGCGCGCCGCCCCGAGCCGCGGGGTCGCGTGGCGGCCGAAGGCGCGGCCGTCGAAGGCGGGGGCTGGGGTAGAAGCCGGCTGGGCCTGCTGCGGGGCCGGCCGGGCGCCGAACAGCATCTCGAGGAATCCGACCTCCGCGGCCTGGGCGCGCATCGCCGTCCCGGCGAGGAGACCGCCGGCCGCCATGACGGCCAGCAAGCTGCTCGTGCGAAGCCTCATAGCACCCTCCGGAAGCGACGCCCGACGCGAGCATCCGACCCTCAACCGCAAGGCGTACTGGAGGGTTCCGGATGATTTAGAGTCTGCTTAGGAATGCCCCGCGGCGACCCGCCGGCGCGGGATTCGACGTCCCCGCGGTCAGGAGCCCGGCGCGCCCGAGCGCGCAGGGACGCGGTCTAGCCCGGCGCCGATTGCTCGCCCTCGCCGATGCAGTCGAGGGCGCGCTCCACGGCGCTCACGGCATCCAAGAGGTGCTGGACGGTGCGCTCGACCTCAATCGCCGGACGCCCCATCGCGGCGGCGCGGGCGCTCACATCCTCGAGCTGCTCCAGCAGGGCGAGGAGATCACCGGCCACGGTCACAACTTCGCAGCGAGCGAGGCGGGTGACGGTCGGGCGCGGACGGAAGGGCAAGACGTTGCTCATCGCGGAGGGTTGTCGCCCGAAACGACCGGGATTCGCCAGGGGGAGGGGGCCGAACTCAACACGATTGGCCGGCCCTATCCGCCGCAATCCGGGTCTGTGGTGGATTTTCCGTGGCCGGCGCGCATCGGAGGCGGCAGAACGGATTTACATCTTGCGCGCGACCTTGACGGAGGCGCCTCCGCGCTGACCATGCCGCGAGACGTCCCGTGAGGGCCGCTCCGGCCGTGGCCGGTCGCGGGCCGGCCACGGCCCGCTTTCAGGATACGCGATGCGCTTGACCCTTCTCGCCCTCTCCGCGCTGACGCTCGGCGGCCTCTGCGCCTGCAGCACCAGCGACGGCCCGGATTCCCGCAGCGGCCTCGCCGAGACCTTCAACCTCGACAACTACCGGGCCTCGGGCAACACCAACGGCACCCAGACCCGCCGCGACGTGAACCGCGCCTACACCCAGCCGACGCTGCCGACGATCGGCAACCGCGGGATGTGAGGCGCGCGCGGCGCGTCACCGCTTGGTGAGTGCGTCCGCGAAGGTGGCGATCCGGTTGCGGGCGTAGACCGGCAGGCCGGCGCTGATCGAGTTGCCGGTGTTGAAGCTGGAATTGCCCATCAGCACCTGCGCGGGCAGCAGATTCTTGAGTACCGGCACGCGGGCGTACTCGGCCTTGCGGTCGAGGACGTCGCCCTTGATCGCCAGCGCCATATAGGTGGTGACCACCGTCTTGGTCGGGTCGTTCGGCATCGGCTGGAACACGGCCAGGAACTTGCCGAAGCGCAGGATCTGGTTGACCCAGAAGATCGTCTGCTCGAGGCCGCCGGTCACCGCGGTGTCGATCTTGGTCAGCGCCTTGAGACGGTCGCCCTGGTCCGGCCCGAGCACCCGCAGCTCGCTCTGGAACGAGACGAACTCGGCGATCTTCTTGGTCGAGCCTTCCTCGAGCTTGTTGGCGAGCTTCACGCCGAGCGGCAGCTTGCCCTCGAGGTCGTAGCGCGACTCGATGCAGGCGCCGGCGCCCTCGCACCACGGACGGTCGGGACGCTTGGCGAAGGCGGCGGCCGGGTCCTTGTTGGGCGTCACGTCGGCGACCGCCAGGGTGCGGTGCTTGATCGCCGGATCCATCTTCTGCACGAAGGCGAGGTTGGCGAAGGCCTGGAGGTCGATCGCCTCGGGCGGCCGTGAGACGACGAAGCGCCCCTCGGCGACGTAGACCTTCAGGGTCTCGTGCCGCGGCTTGGTCACGCCGTTCACCGTGACCGTGTAGTCCGGCTCCTTGTAGCCGGGATACGGGGCGAGCGCCGCCGCCTCGGCCGGCCGCGCCTTCAGCCAGTCGAGGTACGGGATCAGGCCGTTCTCCGGCGCCGATGGGTTGTCGCGATGGTCGGTGAACAGGATCTGGCCGGGCTTGATCGCGGCCGGATCGACGGCCGTGACCGAGGGCACCTCCTTGATCCGCTCGGGCCCCGGCGCCGGGGCGGTGTTGGCGGCGGGCGTCTGGGCGCGTGCCGGGAGGGCCGGGAGCGCGGCCGTGAGGGCGGCCGCCAGGGCCGCGGGAAGCTGCTGGCGCAACGGGATTCTCGTCTGTCGGGGAGGGCTGTCAGTAACCGGGGTCTTCGCCGAACAGGTAGTCGGGATCGCGGCGGCGCGGGCGGCGCGCGTCGTCGTCCCCGCCGAAGGGCGAGCGATTCGTCTGGCCCGGCCAGGGCTTGTAGGGATCCTGACCGTAGAGATCCACGTCGCCCTGCGCGCGGCGGCTGCGCGGCGCGGGACGCTCGCCGAACGGGTCGAGGAAGTCGGATCGCGGCCGCTCGCCGGTCATGTTGCCGTAGTAGTCGCCCGCGACGCTCGCGCCGTCGTCGCCGGCGAGGTCGCCGTCCTGCGCGTCGGGCCGCATGGCGTAGAGCGTCTCGCGCGGCACGAGGCGGTACTGAGTGTCCGCCATGCGCCCGTCGCCGCTGGTGCGGAAATGCTCGAGGAAGCCGCCGCCGGCGATCCGCACGCCGCTGCGCGGGTCGATCGGCAGGTCGGCGATGAACGGGCGCGCCTCGGGGGAGGGGCCCCGCAGCGGCGTCTTGGCGACACCGTTCGCCCAGGCCGCCTGCAGGATCGCCGAGGCGATCGGCACCGAGACGTGGCCGCCGGTCTGGCCGCGGCCGAGCGTCTTGCGGGTGCCGTCGGCGTTGTCGTAGCCGACCCAGACAACCACGCTGATCTCATTGGTCAGTCCGGCGAACCACGCGTCGTTCTCGTTCTCCGAGGTGCCGGTCTTGCCGGCCACGTAGGCCGAGACCTTCGCGAGCGCCGCGGCCGTGCCGTGCTGCGTCACGCCCTGCAGCATGGTCTTCAGCTGGTAGAAGGCCACGCGGTCCGCCGAGGCGATCCGCACCGGCTCCTTGGCGGCGTGCGTGTAGAGCGGCTTGCCGTCCCGCTCGACCGATTCGAGCGCGTAGGGCGCCGGGCGGGCGCCCTCGTTGGCCACCGCCGCGTAGAAGCCCGCGAGGTCGAGCATCCGCACCGGCTGCGCGCCGAGGACGAAGGGGTAGTAGGGCTCGCACTCGGCGTAGATCTGCGCCTCGAGGGCGATGTCGCAGACCCGCTTCAGGCTCGCCGGCGCCTTCGGGGCGATCCCGCCCTGGAGGAGCCGGGCGGTGACGAGGTTCTTGGAGAATTCCAGGCCGCGCCGCAGGGTCGTCGGCCCCGAGCCGCCGCCCTCGTAGTTCTTCGGCGACCAGGAATCGCCGGCCCCGCCGATCGGCGGCAGGGTCACGGCGGAATCCATCACCAGGGTGTTCGGCTGCAGGCCGGCGTTGAGCGCGGCGAGGTAGGTCAGCGGCTTCAGCGTCGAGCCGGGCTGGCGCACCGTCTGGGTGACCCGGTTGAGCTGGCTCAGCGGGTAGGAGAAGCCGCCGGCCATCGCGAGGATCCGGCCGGTCTGGTTCTCCAGCACCAGGGCCGCGCCCTGGACGGTCGGCCGGACCCGGAGCTGCGCGCGCGGGCCGCCCTTGCCGGCGCTGACCTTCACGCGGATCACGTCGTAGGGCTGCAGCTTGCCGTGGGCGATGCCGGGGTCGAGGGAGGCGGTGCGGCCATCGGCGAGGCCGACCTTCACGCCGCCGCGGCCGGTCTCCAGCACCACCGCCATCGGCCAGTGAACGTCGTAGAGGACCGGGCGGGCGCTCTCGAGCGCCAGCAGCCACGCCGGCTTCTTCTGCGGCACGGCCGCGACCCTCTCGCCGCGGCGCGGCTTCGCGGCCGGCCCGGCCTCCGGCCTGGCGTCGGATTTCGCGGCCTCCGGCCGCGCGCCGGTGACGGCGGGCGCGGCCGAGGCGGAGCCCTCCGGGGCCGGCGTCGCCGCCTGGATCCGCCGGACGCTGTCGACGAGGTTGAGTTCCGGCCCCGTGAAGGCCTGACGGCCGGTGCCGCGCTCGTAATTGGCGAGGCCGTCCTGCAGGGCGTCCTCGACGGCGCGCTGCAGTCCCGCGTTGATCGTCGAACGGACGGTCAGCGAGCCGGAGGTCAGCGAATCCACGCCCGCGAAGGTCCGGGCCTCGCGATTGAGGAAATCCACGACGTAGAAGCCGGAATCGCGCCGCGCGGTCTCGATCGGCTTCAGACCGAGATCGGACTTGATCGCCGCGCTCATCTCGGCCTCGGTGATCGTCCCCTCTTCCTTGAGGCGGGCGAGCACGTAGGCGCGCCGCTCCCGCGCGCGGTCGGGGTACTTGTCCGGGCTGTAGAAGTTCGGCCCCTTGGGCATGCCGGCGAGGAGCGCCGCTTCCGGCAGGGTCAGCTGCCCCACCGGCTTCCCGAAATAGCTCTGCGCGGCCATCTCGATACCGTAGGCGCCGCGGCCGAGATAGATGCCGTTGAGGTAGAGCCCCAGGATCTGCGGCTTCGTCAGGATGCGCTCCAGCCGCGACGCGACGATCATCTCGCGGATCTTGCGCTCGTAGGTGACGTCGTCGCCGACCGAGAGGTTCTTGACCACCTGCTGGGTGATGGTCGAGCCGCCCGCCGGCCGCCCCGGCGAGGCGAGGTTGGCGATGAAGGCGCGGATCACCCCGCGCTCGTCGATGCCGTGATGGGTCTCGAAGCGCTTGTCCTCGGCGGCGATGAAGGCCTTCTGGACGAGGTTCGGGACCGCCGTGATCGGCACCACGATGCGGCGGCCGTTCGGCTCCGACGCCTCGGCGAAGGGCTTGCCGGCGCCGTCGAGGATCCGGGTCATCCCCGGCAGGGCCTTGTCGCGCAGGGCCTCGGCGCTGGGCAGATCCTTGGTGGCGTTGTCGTAGAACTCGATCACCGCCTTCGCGTCGAAGGGCGAGTTCGCGGGGTTCTCGCCCTTGCAGAACTGCTTGTAGCTCGTGTTCAGCTCGGTCAGGTCGAGACCGTGCAGGATCTTCGGCGCGGCCGGACCGGCGACCGTGGACGGATCCTCCATCGCGGTGGTGATCAACTCGTCGAGATTGATGTCCTCGATGTCGAAGGCCTTGCGCATGTGGGCGCAGCCGTCGCGCAGCAGGCGCACCACCTCCGGGCCGTCCGTCGCGGGATCGAACTGCGTCCGGACCGCGTCCGGCCGTGTCGTGACCTGGCTGAGCGTCAGGGCGGTCGCGAACAGCTTGATCAGGATGGCGTTCATACGGGCCGGATTCGGGGGACGCGACGGGGCGAGCGCGGACCTTTCGGAAGCGCGCCTGAACAGGGCGTGCACAACGCGGCTGATTTAAGGAGACGCCGCACGGCAACGCTTTGGCCGGCTCCCACGTTCGTGAGGCGCGACGATGCCGGGGGGCCCATGATCAACGACCTGTGGTATAAGAACGCGATCATCTACTGCTTGTCCGTCGGCACGTTCATGGACGCCAACGGCGACGGCATCGGCGACTTCGCCGGGCTTGAACGCCGGCTGGACTACATCCAGGGCCTGGGCGCCACCGCGGTCTGGCTGATGCCGTTCCAGCCCTCGCCCAAGAAGGACGGCGGCTACGACATCGCCGACTATTACGGCGTCGATCCGGATTACGGCTCGCTCGGGGACTTCGTCGCCTTCACGCACGCCGCCAAGCAGCGGGGCCTGCGTGTCCTCATCGACCTCGTCGTCAACCACACCTCGGACCAGCACCCGTGGTTCCAGTCGGCCCGGTCCGACCCCAAATCGCCCTACCGCGACTGGTACGTCTGGTCGAAGGAGCGCCCCGCGAGCGCTGACGAGGGCATGGTCTTCCCGGGCGTGCAAGAGACGACCTGGACCTACGACACGAAGGCCAAGGCCTGGTACTTCCACCGCTTCTTCAACTTCCAGCCCGATCTCAACACCGCCAATCCGGAGGTGCTGGCCGAGATCCTGAAGATCATGGGCTTCTGGATACAGCTCGGCGTCTCCGGCTTCCGCATGGACGCGGTGCCGTTCGTCATCGCCGAGAAGGGCGCCGATGTCGGCGGCAAGCCCCGCGAGCAGTTCGAGATGCTGCGCGACCTGCGCGAGTTCCTGCAGTGGCGCCAGGGCGACGCGATCATCCTGGCCGAGGCCAACATCCTGCCGAAGCAGGACCTCGACTATTTCGGCGACGACGCCGACCGCATGCACATGATGTTCAACTTCCAGGTCAATCAGGCGACCTTCTACGCCCTGGCGGCCCACGATGCGCGGCCCCTCGTCAAGGCGATCGAGCGGACGAAGCCGCGCCCGCTCTCCTGCCAGTGGGGCATCTTCCTGCGGAACCACGACGAGCTCGATCTGGGACGCCTCACCGACAAGCAGCGCCAGAGCGTGTTCGACGCCTTCGGACCCGAGAAGGGGATGCAGCTCTACGACCGCGGCATCCGCCGCCGCTTCGCGCCGATGCTGGCCGGCGATCCCCGCCGGATCCGCCTCGCCTACTCGCTGATGTTCACCCTCCCGGGAACGCCGGTGCTGCGCTACGGCGACGAGATCGGCATGGGCGACGAGCTGGCTCTGCCGGAGCGCGACTGCGCCCGCACGCCGATGCAGTGGACGAGCGAGCACCAGGGCGGCTTCTCGACGGCCCGGCGCACCGTCCTGCCCCTGATCGACCACGGCCCCTACGGCTACGCGCACGTGAACGTCGCCGACCAGCGCCACGAGGAGGGCTCGCTGCTCAACTGGATGCAGAGCATGATCCGGCAGCGCAAAGAGGCGCCGGAGATCGGCTGGGGCGACGTCGTTGCGATGGAGACCGGGCGCCCGTCGGTCCTGGCGCTGCGCTACGCGTGGCGCGGCAATGCCATCCTGTGCGTCCACAACCTGGCGCCGGAGCCCGTGGAGGTCGCGATGGCGTCGGGATCCGAGGATCGCGAGCACGACATCCTCGTCGACCTGCTCACCGGCGCCCGCAGCGAAGTGAAGGACGACGGCCGCCACTGCCTGTTCCTGGAGGGATACGGCTACCACTGGTTCCGCGTCGGCGGGCTCGACGCGCTGCTGAAGCGGCGGCCGACGTGAGGAATACCGGGGCCCGGCTCGCCCTCGGCCGGCCGACACGGTAGGACAGGCCGGAGCGAGGTGGGACATGGCCCGGACGAAGCATCATCCCCCGGACGCGACGATCGCGGACGTCCTGCCGGATCTCGCCGACGGCGAGGCCTACCTGCGCCAGGTCCTGAGCACCATGCGGATGTGCCAGAAGCATCACGGCGACGCCTGGGTGCGGATCGGCGTGACCGGCCGTTCCCCGACGCCGTCCTACCGGATCGACCGGCCGGACGAGACGGCGCCCGGCGACGGTGCCGTCGAGGCGGGCAGAGCCCTGTTCGGCGCCTATGGCGGGCGGTCCCACGACCGGTTCACCCAGGTCAACGCCGCGGAGACCCGCTGGAGCTCGCGGTCGCTCGGCATGGCCGAGATGCTGGCGCTTCACGACAGCCTGCGCCGCCCCAGGGGCGACGCGGCCTGAGCGTGCCGCGCAGGGTGCCGCGCAGGGTGCCGCCCACCGGCGTTCTACGCTAAACTGGGGCGGAGGGCGTCCGGAGCGGCGCCACCAACACGCGGGACGACATGCCAGGTACGCCACGCGCCGGGATCATCCCGGTCACGCCCTTCCAGCAGAATTGCACCCTGATCTGGGATGACGCCACCAAGGTCGGCGCCGTCGTCGATCCCGGCGGCGACCTCGACCGTATTGAGGCGGCGATCCGCGAGCAGGGCGTCACCGTCGAGAAGATCCTGCTGACCCACGGGCACGTCGACCACGCCGCCGGCGCCGACGAGCTGCGCGAGCGCCTCGGCGTGCCGATCGAGGGCCCGCATCAGGCCGACAAGTTCCTGCTCGATTCCCTGCCCGAGACGGCGGCCAATTACGGCCTCGGCGCCGCCCGGCCCGTCACGCCTGACCGGTGGCTCGACGAGGGCGACGCCGTGACGGTCGGCGGGCTCGGCTTCGACATCCTCCACTGCCCCGGCCACTCGCCCGGCAGCGTCGTGTTCGTGAGCCGGGACGCGCGCTTCGCCCTCGTCGGCGACGTGGTGTTCAAGGGCTCGGTCGGCCGCACCGACCTGCCCGGCGGCAACCACGAGCAGCTCATCCGCGCCATCAAGGACAAGGTCCTGCCGCTGGGCGACGACGTCGCCTTCATCCCCGGCCACGGACCGACCAGCACTCTCGGCGCGGAGCGCGTGTCCAACCCCTTCCTGCAGGATTGACGCGCATGGACAGGCGCCGCATCGGCCGCTCCGACCTGACGGTCGCGCCGTTCTGCCTCGGCGGCAACGTCTTCGGCTGGACGGCCGACGAGGCCGCGTCCTTCGCGATCCTCGACCGGTTCGTGGAGAGCGGCTTCGACTTCATCGACACCGCCGACGTCTACTCGCGCTGGGCCCCGGGCCACGTCGGCGGGGAATCCGAGACGGTGATCGGCAAGTGGCTCGCGGCCCGACCGGGCGCGCGTGACCGGATCGTCCTGGCGACCAAGGTCGGCATGGACCTGGGCGAGGCCGGCCAGGGCCTCTCGGCAGCCCATATCGAGCGGGCCTGCGAGGCCTCGCTGCGGCGCCTCGGGGTCGACCGGATCGACCTGTACCAGTCGCATCTCGACGACGCGGCGGTGCCCCTCGAGGAGACCCTGAGGGCGCACGAGCGCCTGATCGCGGCCGGCAAGGTCCGGGCGATCGGCGCCTCGAACTACACCGCGGCCCGGCTCGCGGAGGCGCTGGCGGTCTCGGCCTCCGCGGACCTGCCGCGCTACGAGTGCTTGCAGCCCGATTACAGCCTCGCCCAGCGCGGCTACGAGGCCGAGCTTGAGCCGCTCTGCCGGGCCGAGCAGATCGGCGTGATCGGCTACTTCTCCCTGGCGGCCGGCTTCCTGACCGGCAAGTACCGAAGTGCCGACGACGCGGCGGGACGCCCGCGGGAGAACCGGGTCGCCAAGTACCTGAACCCCCGCGGCCTCGCGCTGCTCGACGTCCTCGATTCGGTCGCGCAGGCCCACGGCGCGAGTCCGGCCCAGGTCGCGCTCGCCTGGATCATCGCCCGCCCCGGCATCACCGCGCCCATCGCGAGCGCGACCTCCGTGGCGCAGCTCGACGAGCTGCTCGGCGCCGTCCGGCTGACGCTCGCACCCGGGGCGATCGACCGCCTGGATGCGGCGAGCGCGGGCGGCATCGAGGGCTAACGCAGCGTTAAGCGACGGGCGTCACAAAAGCGACGGGACGGGCCCGCCGCGGACCCGTAAAATCGTGCAATCTCAACGCGGAACCCCTATATCAGGCGGACCAAGCGAGAGTTCAGGCGCGGGCGCCCGAGGGCGCATCTGCCACCGACGCGATCAGGCCCGCCTGCCGAGGAAGTTCATGGCCGACACCCCCCAGACCGAGCCCGCCGATTACGGCGCGGAATCCATCCGCGTGCTGAAGGGCCTCGACGCCGTCCGCAAGCGGCCCGGCATGTATATCGGCGACACCGACGACGGCTCCGGCCTCCACCACATGGTGTACGAGGTCGTGGACAACGCCATCGACGAGGCCCTGGCCGGCCACGCCGACCTCGTCACCGTGACGCTCAACGCCGACGGTTCCTGCACGGTCTCCGACAATGGGCGCGGCATCCCGGTGGACATCCACAAGGAGGAGGGCGTCTCGGCGGCCGAGGTCATCATGACCCAGCTGCATGCCGGCGGTAAGTTCGACCAGAACTCCTACAAGGTCTCCGGCGGCCTGCACGGCGTGGGCGTCTCGGTGGTGAACGCCCTGTCGTCGTGGCTGCGCCTGCGCATCTGGCGCAACGACAAGGAGCACGCGATGGAGTTCCGCCACGGCGACGCCGTGGCACCCCTGGAGATCATCGGGCCCGGGAACGGAAGGCGCGGCACGGAAGTCACCTTCCTGCCGTCGACCGACACCTTCACGATGATCGAGTTCGACTACGGCACGCTGGAGAAGCGCCTGCGCGAGCTCGCCTTCCTCAATTCCGGCGTCCGCATCGTCCTGACCGATGCCCGCCACGCCGAGAAGAAGCGCGAGGAGCTGTACTACGAGGGCGGCATCGAGGCCTTCGTCCGGTATCTCGACCGCTCCCGCAAGCCGATCGACGGGATGACGAGTCCCGTCGTCGTCAGCTCCGAGCGCGATGGAATTCGCGTCGAGGTCGCGTTCTGGTGGAACGACTCGTTCAACGAGACGGTCCTGCCCTTCACCAACAACATCCCGCAGCGCGACGGCGGCACGCACATGGCCGGCTTCCGGGCGGCCCTGACCCGGCAGGTCACCGGCTACGCCGAGTCGTCGGGCATCGCCAAGAAGGAGAAGGTCTCGCTCACCGGCGAGGATTGCCGCGAGGGGCTCACCGCGGTCATCTCGGTGCAGGTGCCGGACCCCAAATTCTCGTCGCAGACCAAGGACAAGCTCGTCTCGTCCGAGGTGCGCCCGGCCGTGGAGAACGTGCTCAACGAGGGCCTGTCCACGTGGCTCGAGGAGAATCCGAGCCAGGCGCGGTCGGTGATGGGCAAGGTGGTGCTGGCGGCCTCCGCCCGCGAGGCCGCCCGCAAGGCGCGCGAGACCGTGACCCGCAAGGGCGCGCTCGACATCGCCTCGCTGCCCGGCAAGCTCGCCGACTGCCAGGAGCGCGACCCGACCAAGTGCGAGATCCTGCTGGTGGAGGGCGATTCCGCCGGCGGCTCGGCCAAGCAGGGCCGCGACCGGACCTTCCAGGCCGTGCTGCCCCTGCGCGGCAAGATCCTCAACGTCGAGCGCGTGCGCGCGGACCGGATGCTGTCCTCCGCGGAGATCGGCACCCTGATCACGGCGCTGGGCGCCGGGATCGGGCGCTCCTCCACGGACCGGGAGGGCTTCAACCCGGAGAAGTTGCGCTACCACCGCATCATCATCATGACCGACGCGGACGTGGACGGCTCGCACATCCGCACTCTGCTGCTCACCTTCTTCTTCCGGCAGATGCCGGAGCTGATCGAGCGCGGCCACCTCTACATCGCGCAGCCGCCGCTCTACAAAGCCGAGCGCGGGCGCCGGGCGATCTACCTGAAGGACGAGCGCGCCCTCGAGGATTACCTGATCGACCAGGGCACCGACGGCGCAATCCTGCGACTCTCCACCGGCGCGGAATTCGCCGGGGCGCAGCTCAAGAGCCTCGTCGAGGAGGCCCGGACGTTCCGGAGCATCCTGCAGGGCCTGCACACGCGCTACGACCGCTCCGTGGTCGAGCAGGCGGTGCTGGCCGGCGCCTTCGATGCCGAGGCGGCGTCGCGGGCGGGTGAGGCCGAGGTCCTGGCCGACATGACCGCCCGCCGGCTCGACGCGATCGCCGACGAGATCGAGCGGGGCTGGCAGGGCGAGTCGTTCGAGGGCGGCTATCGCCTCAGCCGGACGCTCCGGGGCGTTCGCCAGGTCTCGACCCTCGACGCCGGCCTGATCACCTCGCAGGAGGCCCGGCGCCTCTCCGAGCGGGCCGATGCCTTCCGGGAGATCTACGGCGAGCCGGCCACGCTGATGCGGAAGTCCGACGAGACGGTTCTGCACGGGCCCGTAGCGCTCTTCGAGGCCGTGATGGCCTTCGGCCGCAAGGGCCTTCAGCTCCAGCGGTACAAGGGCCTCGGCGAGATGACCGCCCAGCAGCTCTGGGAGACCACGCTCGACCGCGACGTCCGCTCACTGCTGCAGGTCAAGGTCAAGGACGTCACCGATGCCGACGACCTGTTCGTGAAGCTGATGGGCGACGTGGTCGAGCCCCGGCGCGAGTTCATCCAGGAGAACGCGCTGAGCGTCGCGAACCTGGACGTGTGACGCATACCGCTGCGGGCCGCGCGCCCGCGCGTTCTAGTCCGCTCCGACGACCGCGAAGGGATCGATCAGCCCGCACCGGATGCAGCAGTAGACGAGTTCCACGTCCGAGCTGACGCCGAGCTTCGATTTGATGGCGTAGTGATAGTTCGCGACGGTCTTGGGCGAGAGGCTGAGATCGGCCGCGATCGCGTCCGTGTGCCGTGCGTCGAGGATCATCCGCAGGATCTCGAATTCCCGAGGCGACAGCTGGTCGATCGGCGACGTCTCCTCCGCCAGCCGGCTCGCGGCCAGCAGGTGCGAGATCTCCGCGCACAGGGTCAGCTTGTTGGCGAACACGCTTCGCACCGCTTCGATGAGGAGATCCGAAGCGCTGCTCTTGGTAATGTAGCCGCGGGCGCCGGCGCGTATGGCCTGGAGCGCGTAGCTCACCGCGGCATGCACGCTGAAGACGAGGATGCGGGCGCTCGGATCCACCTGCCGGATCTGCCGGATGGCGTCGATCCCACCGCGGCCGGGCATGCTGATGTCCATTATGACGACGTCCGGCTCCACCATGCGGTAGGCGCGATAGGCCTCCGCGCCGTCCCCGGCCTCGGCGGCGACCTCCATGTCGGGCTGCCGCTCCAGGAGCCGCCGATAGCCCTCCCGCACGACGGCGTGATCGTCGACGAGCATCACGCGTATGCGCCGTTTGGTCATGACACCTCGTCGCCCGCGAGCGCGGCGTGAAAGCGGACCCGCAAGCGGAACCCGCCGCCCGGGGCCGTTTCCGTCACGATCTGCCCGCCGAGCGCGTGGACGCGATCGCGCATGCCGAGCAGGCCGAGACCGGAATGCGGGCGCTCCAGCGCCTCCACGGGGGCGCCGCTCCCGTCGTCCGTGAGGATCAGCTGGACCTCGGCGCCGCCGTCGGTCTCCGCGACGTTCAGCGCGATCGCGACGGTGCGCGCGGCCGCGTGGCGGACGGCGTTGGTGAGGCCTTCCTGGACGATCCGGTAGATATGGGCCGCCGCGTCGGAGGGCAGGCGATCGGCCTGCGCGTCGGCCGCGAGCGTGACGTGGATCCGGCCCCCGGCGCGCTGCGCCTGGGCGGCGATCAGACTCCGGAGCGCGACCCGCAGCCCGAGATCGTCGATCTCGGGCGGCCTGAGTGCGGCGAGGGTGCTCCGGAGCGCGCGCACGGCGTCCGACGCCATGGTGGCGAGTTCGGCACTCTCGGCCACGACCGAAGGCGACGAGGAGCGCGCGCCCTCCTGGATCGACCGGGCGAGAAGGCTCAACGCCGTCAGACGCTGCGCGACGTCGTCGTGCAGTTCGAGCGACAGCCACCGCCGCTCCTGCTCCTGGGCATCGATCAGCCGGCGCGCGAGCTCGGCACGTTCCCGCGTGGCGACTTGGAGATGGCTGGCGAGCTGATTGAAGACCGTCGCGATGCGTCGGAGCTCGCGCAGGCGGAGGCTGGGCAGACGCCACGCGAGGTCGCCCTTCGCGACGCGATCGATACCGATCAGGATCTCGTTGGCGGGACGCAGCGCGTGCGCCACCGCGCCGTAGACCAGCACGCACAGGACGACGGTCATGGCCGCGAGAGCGCCGGACACCTGCTTCAGCACGATCCACGCCGACCCGACGACCGCGTCGGGATCGAAGTCCGCTTCGACGATCCCGATCCGCGACCCCTGATGCTCGAGCGGCAGGCTGACGGTGGATCCGGCGAAGAAGAGGAACCGGTAGAGCGTCGCGAACCAGTCGGGTGCGGCGCGCGCGTGCGCCTCGACGCCCAAGCAGCTCGACCGTGTCGGACCGGCCTCCGCCGGGATCAGCTGCACGCACTGGCCCGGTTGCAGAGCGTACCGGGTGATGATCTCCCAATCCGGGAAGCGTTGGGGAATGTCGGCTGCCCGCTCGATTCGCAGGAGCTGGAGGCGGAGCTGCTTATGCACCTCATCGGCCGTCTCGGCGTTCCGCTGTCGGGTCTTCGCCGCGACGTCGTGCATCGCGTAGGCGGCCGCTCCGGCAGCGCAGAGGATCGCGATCAGCGCGATGCGTCCGACGAGGGCCCATTTGAGATCCAGCTCGCGCGCGTCCCAGACGGCCAGGACCTGCTTGAGCCTGAAGGGTGTCACCCGTGTTCTCCCGAAAGGCCGAGAGTACGCGAGCGCGCGACCGTCTTGGAAGGGTCTCCGGCAAGGTCGTGCGATTTGCCCGGGTCGGTACGGGCGTTCTGCCGTAGCGGGTCCGAAGGCGCGCGGTCTAACAGGACGGACCCTGTCGCGAGCGCCGCCGACGGTAGAGTGGGCTCGGCGTCAGCGGACAGGTTCGATCCGGGCTCGCCCCAGCGCCGATCTGGAGATTGTCGATGCGTTTGCGCCAGAGCTGCTGTCTCGTCCTCTTCCTCGCATGCCTCGCGCCGGACGCGCGCGCGGGCGAGATGGTCATGGTCACCGGTGACGAAGCCGTCCAGTGGCGCGCCGCGCCGCCCTCCCTCCCGAAGGGCAGCGAGATCAGCATCATCGCCGGCGATCCGGACAAGCCCGGACCGTTCACGCTCAGGCTCCGGTTCCCGCCGAACTACGTCATCGCTCCGCACACGCACGCGACCGACGAGAGCGTGACCTTGCTGTCCGGCACACTCGTCCACGACATGGGGAAGACGATCGACGCGAGCCGGGGTCAGTCTCTCCGGCCGGGTGCCTTCCTGTATCTGCCGGCCGAGATGCCCCACGCGCTGTGGACGACGCGCGACCCGGCCGTGATCCAGGTCTCGGGAACAGGGCCCTTCGGGCTCGACTACATCAATCCCTCCGACGATCCGAGGAAGACGCGCTCGGACAAGTGATCGTCCACGGGGGTACGATCCGCGCGCGACAGTCGCTCCGACCCGCCGCAGACGCTCTCGAGAGGCCTGATCGCGCGCGGCGCGCCGATATGGCGACGCCGCCGGTCATCGAGGCGAACGACCTGTCCCACCCGGCCGACGTGACGGCGAACGCGGCCCGCGCCGACCTCTGCCGCGCCCGCGGCAGCGCGCGGGCGTTCCGCCCGTCCGGCGCGGCGAGGGCGGACTGAATCCGTGCTGCCGCGGTCACCGACCGGCTCCAGGGCTGCACCGCCCGAGCGGGCCGCGACGTTCGGACGGTCTTCGACGCCTCGATCCTGCCCCGCGCGGCCGCCGGCGACAGCCAGGCGCCGTGCGGGGTGATCGGCGGACGGGCCACCGGCATGCTGGAGCGGGCGCGCGGCCTGTAACAATCGTCGCCGCCGTGAGCACGCCCGCGGGCGGAGCCCATGATCTTCCTCCGCTCTCGCAGTGTAAGCCTTGCTAATCGGCCCTCGACACGCGCATAAGCCCCAGCTCGACGGCCGGAGAGATGCAGTCGTGAGCACGCCGCACACGCTCGTTCGGTTTCTGAAGGCCAACGCGTTCTTCGCTGAGCTTGGTCCGGAGGCGATCGAGACCATTGCCGGGCTCTGCACGACGCGCAGCCTCGCGCGACACGAGATCCTCTTCCAGAAGGGCGATCCGGGCGATGCCCTCTACGCCGTGCGGCGCGGGCAGATCCGGATCGGGGCCGGCTCCGACGACGGGCGCGCGGTCACCCTCAACCTGCTCGGGCCGGGCGACGTCTTCGGCGAGATCGCCTTCCTCGACGGCCATCCACGGACCGCCGAGGCCGTGGCGCTCGAGCCGGCCGACCTGTTCGTCGTCGAGGGGCGGGCCTTCCTCAAACTGCTCCACGGCGATCCCGCCCTGGCGGTCCGGATCATCGGCCTGCTGTGCCAGCGCCTGCGCTGGATGAGCGCGCGCATGGAGGAGGCGACGCTGCTGCCGCTCGACATGCGCCTCGCCCGGCGCCTGATCATGCTGTCGGAGGATTACGGCGCCGAGATCCAGGTGACGCAGCAGGAACTCGCGGCCTTCGTCGGCGCGGCGCGGGAGAGCGTGAACCGCGTCCTGCAGGACTGGCAGAGATCGGGCCTCATCGATCTCGGCCGCGCGCGCGTCACCGTGCGGGCCTCACACCGGCTCGTCGCGCTGGGCGCGCGGGCGCAGACATGATCGGGGCGACAGGGCTTCACCGCATGAGAACGACAGCGCGCCTGGCGGCCACGGCCGCCCTCACCATCGCGGCGTCGAGCGCCGCAGCGCAGACGCGATGTACGGAGACGACGCGCTTCGATCCGCCCTTGCGGATCCTGCACTGCGCCGACGGCCTGACGCTCGAAACCGAGCGCGCGGGCAGCCTGCGCCCTGTGGGACCCGACGGTGACGGACATCTCAAGGGCGCCGAGATCGGCGGCAACGCGGTCTTCGTCACCATCCCGGCGAGCCGCCGCGTCCGCCGCGACGGCTTCCAGATCCTCACCCCCCACGCGGTGGCCTCGGTGCGGGGCACGGTCTACGCCGTCGACGTGACGCGGGCGCGCACCTCCGTCTTCGTGGCCCAGGGACGGGTCGACGTCGCCCGGCGCACCGACCCGCAGGTCGCCGTCACGCTCGGGCCGGGCGAGGGGGTCGACGTCGATGACGGCCGCGACCCTCTGGAGGTCCGGCGCTGGCCCCAGGAGCGCGTCAGGAGTCTGCTCGAGCGGTTCGGGCGTTGAGCGAGGCCGGTCGGCCGGCGGCTCCGACGCCCGACCGGACCTTCCGGCTGGCGCGGCGCGTCTTCCTGCTCGCCGCGTCGCTCGGCGCGCTCGCCTGGGGCGCCTGGCTCGGCCATCTCCATCTCACCGGGCGCGCGACGCCCCTCGATCGTTTGGAATCCGCCCTCACGGACCTGCGCCTGCGGCTCGCCGGCCCGCGCACGCCGCCCGCCAACCTCACCGTGGTGGCGGTCGACGACGCGACGGTGCGGCGCGAAGGCGGCTTCCCGGTCTCGCGGACCACGATGGCGCGGATCGTCGAGCGGGTGGCGGAGGCCCGCCCGCGCGTGATCGCCGTCGACGTGCTCTTCCTCGAGGCGGGGCGGCAGCCGGAGGCGGACAGCGCGCTCGCCGTCGCCCTCGGGAAGACCACAGCGATCCTGGCTTCGGCTGCGGTCTTCGACGGGAGCGCCAGCGAGGACGGCATCCCGTTCGCCACCGCGCTCCACCGGCCGTCGCCGAAGCTCGGCGAAGACGTCGCGTCCGGTGTCGTCAACGTCGCCGAGGACGCGTCCGGCGTACCCCGCCATCTCCCCCTGGTCGTGCGCACGGCCGACGGCGTCGCCGCGTCCTTCGTGCTGCGCGCGGCCGCCCTGGCGGCGCGCAACGACCCCGTGCTCAGCAAGGGGCGCGTCCAGATCGGCGACCGCGCCCTGTCGCTGGACCTCGGCTACCACCTTCCGCTGCGCCCCTACGGTCCGCGACGCACGATCGCGACGGTGAGCGCGGCCGCCCTCCTCGACGGGACGGCGCCGGCCGCGGCGCTCTCGGACGGCATCGTCGTGATCGGCGTCACCGCGCTCGGCGGCGGCGACACCTTCGCCACCGCGTTCGATCCCGTCTTGCCCGGCGTCGAACTCCTCGCTACCGGCATCGCCCACCTCACCACGGGGGACGCCCTCGTCCGGGACGCCGGCGTGCGGCAGCGAGACGCCGCGGCCTCGGTCCTCCTGGCGGTCGGGTCCGCGCTCGCCATCGCGGTGCTGCCGCCGGGCCCGGGCCTGATCCTGGTCCTGCTCGCGACGGCAGGATGGCTCGCCGCGGGCGCCGTCGCGTTCGCCCACGGCATCTGGCTGAGCGCCGCCCTGCCGCTCGCGGCCGTGGGACTGCCGGCGCTGGTCTGCGCGGTCGGCCGCCAGACGCTCGAGCGCCGCCAGAGCGCGCGCGTGGCGCGGTCCGAGCAGGTGCTGCGGCGGATGCAGCCTGCCGCCCTGGCCGAGCGGCTCGCGCGCGACCCGGGTTACCTCGCCGAGCCGATCGCGCGCGACATCCCCGTGCTGTTCGTCGACCTCACCGGCTTCACGCGCCGGAGCGAGCAGCTCGGCCCGGCGCGGACGCGGGCGATGCTCAAGACGTTCCACGATCTCGTCGACGAAGCGGTGACCCTGCGCGGGGGCGTCGTGGTGAACTTCATGGGCGACGGCGCCATGATCCTGTTCGGCGCCCTCGATCCGGACCCGGACCAGGCGGCGCACGCCGTCCAGGCCGCGGAGGAACTCATCGTCCGCACGCGCGCCTGGGTCGCGGACAGCCCGGTCCTGCACGGATCCGGGCCGGCCCTCGATCTGCGCATCGGCGCGCATTACGGGCCGGTGATCCTCTCGCGCCTCGGCAGCGACACCAACCAGCACATCACCGCGACGGGCGACACGGTCAACGTGGCGAGCCGCCTGCTGGCGGTCGCGGCGGACGCCCACGCTCGCCTGGCACTCAGCGCCGAGCTGGCGCAGGCGGCCGGGCTCGAGCGGTCGGAGGGAGGATTCGAGAGCCGGACCGCGGCGATCCGCGGCCGCAGCCAGCCCCTTGAGGTCTGGCTGCGCCACCCGCGCGCGACGACGTCCTAGCCGCTCCCCCGAGCGCGTCGCTGACCGGCCGGAGGATCACACTGAAACTGTGACCCGGGTCACAGTCCACCCCGGGCTCTCCGGTGCATCGTCCCCGTATCGCAACGGGAGACATCTCATGACGATCACCTCGACGAAGACCGCGATCCTGTCCTGTCTCGCCCTCGCCGCCCTGGCGACCGTGCCCGGACGAGCCGAAGCGCGCGGCTTCGGGCAAGGAAGCTTCGGGCACCATGGCGGCTTCCATCACGGCTTCCACCACGGGGGCTTCCATCACGGCTTCCATCACCGCTTCGGCGGCCATGGCTGGTGGAGCCCGGCGGGCGGATACGCCGCGGGCGGCTTTTTCGGCGACTGTCGCCTGTTCTTCAGCCCGGTGTGGGGCCGCTACGAGCGGGCCTGCCGATGAACCGTCACGCCGTGGGAGCAGCGGCCAAGCCGATCGGCAGGCGACGGGATGACGACGCGCATCCGGCCGCCCCGGGACGGCCGGACACCTTCGGACCGCTGCTCCGATGATCGCGCCAGTCGGGACTCCGGAGGAGCATCGCTTATGCATCATCACGGCCTGCGCATTCTGCTCGTCGACGATGACGCGGAGGTTCAGCGTGTCGTCTCCGGATACCTCGACGGGCACGGGGTCGACGTCGTCCCGGCGTCGACGCGGGCCGAGGCGCGCGGAGAGCTCGCGGATCCGTCGCAGTTCAACCTCGTGGTGCTCAATCTTCGCCCGGGCGCGGAGAACGGCCTCGACCTGCTGCGGGACCTGCGCGCGGTGAGCGATGTTCCCGTCATCCTGACGACGGCCCATCGCTGCGAGGAGTTCGACCGCGTGCTCGGCCTCGAACTCGGCGCCGACGACTACATCGTCAAACCCTACGGCCTGCGCGAATTCCTGGCGCGCGTGCGCGTCGTCCTCCGCCGCGTCGCGGCGCAGGCCTCGTCCCGTCCGGCGGAGGCGCCGTGCCGGCGCTTCGACGGCTGGGTCCTGAACCGCCGACGCCGGCGTCTGATCAATCCCGACGGAAAAGAGGTCGTCCTGGGCAAGCGCGACTACGCGCTCCTGGCGGCGTTCCTCGACGCACCTCAGCGTCCGCTCACGCGCGAGTACCTGCTCCAGGTCACCCGCGTCCACGACGACGTCTTCGATCGCTGCATCGACGTGCAGATCCTGCGGCTGCGCCGGAAGATCGAGCGCAGGCCCAGCGACCCGAAGCTCATCGTGACCGAGCGCGGGGTCGGCTACGTCTTCGCCGCCGCGGTCGAGAGCACGTCCCACTAGGGCCGTCGCGAGCGGCGACCCCGGTGGAGACAGGGGTGCACGGCCCGCGCCCCCCTGTGAGCGACGAGCCGCGAAGGCGCGCGTCAGCCCTTCACCAGCTTGCACGTGCTCTCGGAGAGCGGCTGGAACGCCTGGTCGCCCGGGATCGTCTTCAGGATCTTGTAGAAGTCCCAGGGCCCCGTCGATTCCGCCGGGGACTTCACCTGGGCGAGGTACATGTCGTGGACCATGCGGCCGTCCGGGCGCAGCGTGGCGTTGCGGGCGAAGAAGTCCTGGATCGGCAGCTCGCGCATCTTGGCCATCACCTTCAGGCCGTCATCCGTGCCGGCGGCTTCGGCCGCCTTCAGGAAGTGGAGAACCGCCGAGTAGTCGCCGGCCTGGACCATGGTCGGCATCCGGCCGCCCATCCGCTCGCCGAAGCGCCGCGCGAAGGCGCGCGTCTGGTCGTCCATGTCCCAGTAGAAGCCCGTCGTCAGGATCATGCCCTGCGCCGCCGGCAATCCGACGGAGTAGATGTCGGTCAGGAAGATGTTGAGCCCGCCCAGCCTCTGGCCACCCTGCAGGATGCCGAACTCGCTTGCCTGCTTGATGGTGTTGATCGTGTCGGCACCGGCGTTGGCCATGCCGATGATCTTCGCGCCCGACGCTTGTGCCTGCAGCAGGTAGGATGAGAAATCCGGATTGGGGAACGGGTGCTTGACCGACCCGAGCACCGTGCCGCCCTTGGCCTTCACGACCCGGGTGACCTGCGCCTCCAGATCGTGCCCGAAGGTGTAGTCGGCCGTGATGAAGAACCACGTGTTCTTCGGATCGTCCGCCAGCGCCGCGGCGGTGCCGGCCGCGAGCGAGTGGGTATCCCACGACCAGTGGGCGCCGGTCGGCGAGCACGCGGCGTTGGTCAGTGCCATGGAGCCGGCGCCGGAGTTGATGTCGATCTTGCCCTTGCTGCGCGCGACCTCGCGCACCGCCAGCCCGGCGACCGAGGAATTGGTGTCGAAGATGGCGTCGACGCCCTCGGTATCGAACCACCGGCGCGCGATCGACGAGGCGATGTCCGCCTTGTTCTGGTGATCGGCGAAGACGAGCTCGACCTTCCGACCGTTGATCGGACGTCCGAAATCCTCGACCGCGAGCTGCGCGGCCGTCACCGAGCCGCGGCCGGCCAGATCCGAGTATCCGCCGGACATGTCGGTCAGGATGCCGATCTTGATGCCGCCATCCGCGTACTGCGCGGAGGCGGGCAGGGCGGTGAGGGCAGCGGCGCCGAACGCGGCGGCCGCCACCCAAGGACGACGGATCATTGTTTCCTCCCAATCTCTTGTTCTTCAGCGGCTGCCCCGTACCGGAAGGCCGCCTGTCCTTCGAAACCGCGTTCCCTCGGTCTCAGAGATAGCTGCGGCCGTCCAGGTAGGCCTTGCGCCAGCGCCGGATCTCGACGCGCTCGAAGAGCCCGACCTTGTAGAACGGGTCCGCGTGGATGAGCGCCTCGGCCTCCGCGCGGGTCTCGACGTCGACGACGTAGAGGCCGCCGCCGGCGTCGCTCCCGTCGTCGTTCAGCTTCGCGCCGCAGGCCAGGAGCCGGTCCTTGATCCGGTCGAGGTAGACGAGATGCTCCGCGCGGTTCGCCCTGCGGACGTCCAGGCTCCCGGCCTTGTCGAAGGTCTCGATCATGTAAGGCATGGCGGTGGTCCGGTCAGTTGGCCGCGATCGCGGAGGGATGCTGCGCCAGCGGCGTCACGCTGATCGCCATATACGGGTAGAGCGGCAGCGAACTCAGGACTTCGTGAAGTTCATCGTTTCCCGCCACGTCGAAGACACTGTAATTGGCGTACTGCCCGGCGATGCGCCAGAGATGCCGCCATCGGCCATCTTGCTGGAGCTTCTGGGCGTAGGCCTTCTCCTCGGCCTTCAGGCGAGCCGCCTCCTCCTTCGGGAGGGACGCCGGAATGTTGACCTGCATGTGGACCATGTAGAGCATGACGTCGAACCTCTGCCGCCGGTCGTGCCGGGGCGTTTGACCTGCGGTCTGCTGCGTCGCGAAGCGCCGGACGACGCCGAGACGCGGCCGAGACCGGCGCGGGGCTGCCGTACGCGCCGCGGCGCCCGATGGCCAGACCGGATCAGGCATCGGCAAGGATCAGGTCGGCGGCCTTCTCGGCGATCATGAACACCGCGGCCTGCGTGTTGCCGGAGACGATGCGCGGCATGATCGAGGCGTCGGCCACCCGAAGGCCGGCCACGCCGCGCACGCGCAGGCTGGGATCCGTCACCGAATCCGGATCGTCGCCCATGCGGCACGTGCCGCAGATGTGGTAGATCGTCTGGCCGTCGCGGCGCGCGAAATCGAGCCAGTCCGCGTCGGTCCGGCAGTCCGGACCGGGGTTGAGCTCGGCCCCGCGGAAGCGCTCCATCGGCGCCTGCGCGACGATGGCGCGGGCGATCTTCATGCCCTCGACCATCGCCCGGCGATCCTCCGCGGTGGCGAGGAAGTTCGGGCGGATGGCGGGCGGCGCGAGCGGGTCGGGCGACGCGGCGTGGATCGTCCCGCGCGATTCCGGTCGCAACTGCGTGACGCCGATCGTCATGCCGGGCAGGCGGTCGAGCTTGCGCTCGGCGGCGTTGGCGTAGCTCGCGTGCATGAAGAAGTACTGCACGTCGGGCCCGTCGAGCCCCGGCCGGGTGCGCACGAAGCCGTGGGCGAGACCGGTCCCCAGCGCCAGGATGCCCTGCCGCGTCGCGAGGTAGCGCGCCGCCGCGAGGCCGAGGCGCAGGCCGCGGGTCTGCTCGTTCAGCGTCACCGGCAGGCGCACGCGCCAGTTCATGCGCGTGCAGTAATGGTCCATGTAGTTGGCGCCGACGCCGGGGAGGGCGCGCCGCACGGCGACGCCGAGCCCTCCGAGGATCGCCGGATCGCCGAGGCCGGACAGTTCCAGGATCTGCGGGGTCTGGGCCGCACCCGCGGCGAGGATCACTTCCCCGCGGAAGCGGAAGAGCCGCTCGCGGCCGCCGACCAGAGCGGCGACGCCGCTCGCCCGACCCGCGTCGAAGGTCAGCCGCAGGACGTGCGCGTCGGTCACGACGGCGAGGTTCGGGCGGGCCAGGGCCGGCCGCAGATAGGCATCGGCGGCGCTGACCCGCCGGCCGCGCCGCTGGTTCACTTGGTAGTAGCCGAAGCCGTCCTGGCTCTCCGCGTTGTAGTCGGGATTGCGCGGGTAGCCTGCCGCCTGCGCGGCGGCGATGAAGGCCTCCGCGATCGCAGGACGTTCGGCCACTTCCGTCAGCGGCAGCGGACCGCCGCGGGCGCGCAACGGTTCGCGGCCGCCCTCGTAATCCTCGAGCCTGCGGAAATAGGGGAGCACGTCCGAGAATCCCCAGCCGCGGCACCCGGCCTGCGCCCAGGCATCGTAATCCTGCGGCTGTCCGCGCACGTAGATCATGCCGTTGATCAGCGTCGACCCGCCGAGGCCCTTGCCCCGCGGGACCGCGATCACCCGGCCGCCGGTCGCCGCCTCGGGCTCGGTCCGGAACCGCCAGTTGTAGGATGGGTGCTGGAGCAGGCGGCTGAAGCCCGCCGGGATCGCGACCCAGGGGCTGCGCGCCCGTCCCCCCGCCTCGAGGAGCAGGACCCGGTGCGTCCCGGACTCGGTCAGGCGGTTGGCCAGGACGCAGCCCGCGGTGCCGCCGCCCACGATCACGTAGTCGAACGCGCCGGCCGCGACGGCGTCGATGTCGGTCGGTCCCACGGTGCGCCCCAAGCTCAGTCCCCGGTTCCCGCCTCAGAGGGCGCCCATGTGGCGGGCCATCAGGGCGATCTGACACTCCAGCATCGGCAGGCCCTTCTGGACGCGGCAGCCCGCCCTCAGCGCGGCGGCGAGCAGCGGCGTAATCTCCGGATCCATGATCGCCTCGGCGACGAACTGGCCGGCGTGGAGGGCGCCCAGGTCGAAGGGGGCGGCGTCCTGCGGGCGCATCCCGAGCGACGTGCCGTTGACGAGGAGATCGTGCTCCGCCTGGACGCCTTCGGCCGCGACCGCCAGCCCGGGATAGGCGGCGCGCAGGCGCTCCGCCAGCGCTTGGGCGCGGTCGGCGGTGCGGTTCAGGATCGTCAGGCGGGCGACACCGGCCTCGGCGAGCGCGAAGGCGATGGCGCTCGCCGCGCCGCCGGCCCCCGCCAGCGCCGCGCTCCGGCCGCGCGGCTCCAGGCCCGAGGCGCGCAGCGCCTCGACGAAGCCGATCCCGTCGAGCATCGTGCCGACCATGCGCCCGTCCGCCTCCCGCCGGACGCAGTTGACCGCCCCGATCTGCTCGGCCTCCCGGGTGAGGGCGTCGCACAGGCCGGTCATCGCGGTCTTGTGCGGGACCGTGGCGATGAAGCCGCCGAAATTGCGCAGGTGCCGCAGCCCGTCCATCACGGCGGCGAGGCCGTCCGCCGTCACGTGCAGCGGGACGAGGACGCCGTCCACGCCGTGGCGGGCGAAGAGCGCCCCCATCACCTCGGGCGCCTTCACGTGGTAGATCGGGTCCGCCAGGATCCCGTAGACCCGGGTCCGCCCGGTGATCCCGGCCGCGGTGACCGCGCTGCTCATGGCCGTCCTCCCGTCCATCGCCTGTCCGACCGGTCCCGGCTCACGTCATGTAGAGGCCGCCGGCGACGTCGACGGTCTGGCCGGTGACGAAGCTGGCCTCGGCGGAGGTCAGGTAGAGGGCGAGATCCGCGACTTCCTCGGGGGCGCCGAGCCGGCCCATCGGGGTCAGGCGCACCTGCTCGTCGTTGACGGCGCGGCCCACCGCCCGGACCATCGGGGTCTCGATCCGCCCCGGCGCGATCGCGTTGACGCGGATGCCGAACGGGCCGAGCTCGGCCGCGAGGTGCTTGGTGAGCCCGATCAGGCCGGCCTTCGAGGCCGCGTAGTGGCAGGCGACGATCGGGGAGTGGGTCTTGGCCGCCACCGACGACATGTTGACGATCCAGCCGCGCCCGGCCGGGCACATCGCGGGCGCCAGCGCGCGGACGGTGTTGAACGCCCCCGTCAGGTTGACCGCGACGACGCGGCTCCACTCCGCCGGGTCCATCTCCCAGACCCGGTGGGCCGCCCCGTCGTGCTTGGGCGAGATGCCGGCGTTGTTGACCACCGTGTCGAACGCGCCGCCCATCGCGGCGGCGGCCTCCGACAGGGCCGCCTCGACGGCCGCGTAGTCGGCGACGTCGAGGCGCAGCGGCAGGGCGCGACCGTCTCCGCCCTCGATCGCCGCGACGGTCGCCGCGACGTCGTCCGGGTTCACGTCGGCCACGCCCACCAGGGCGCCCCGCGCGCCGAACCCCTCCGCGATCGCCCGGCCGATCCCGCGGCCGGCCCCCGTGACGAGGACGCGCCGTCCGGCGTGGCTCGCGCGCCGGACGATCGCCTCGGGGTTCGTCTGCCGCTCGGTCATCTCAGATCCCCAGATAGGCGCGTCGGACGTGGTCGTTGTCGAGCAGGGCCGCGGACGCGTCGGCGAGGACGATCTCGCCGTTCTCCAGAACGTAGCCCCGGTCGGCCACCTGCAGCGTGTGGAACACGTTCTGCTCGACGATCAGGACGGTGGCGCCGGTCTTCACGATCCGGTCCACCACCGCGAAGACCTGCGCCACCACGATCGGGGCGAGGCCCAGCGAGGGCTCGTCGAACATCAGGAGCTTGGGACGGGCCATCATCCCGCGGGCGATGGCCACCATCTGCTGCTCGCCGCCCGAGAGGGAGCCGGCATTCTGGTCGAGGCGCTCGCGCACCCGCGGGAACAGGTCGAGCACGTCCGCGAGCGTCTCCGACTGGCGCTCGCGCGCCGCGCGGCGGTAGGCGCCCATCAGCAGGTTCTCCCGCACCGTCATCTCGGGGAAGAGCTGGCGCCCCTCCGGGATCAGGGTGACGCCGCGCGCCACCATCTCGTGGCCCGAGAGCCGGGTGACGTCCTCGTCCTCGAACAGGATCCGGCCGCGGGTGGGCTTCACCAGGCCCGCGATGGTCCGCAGCGTCGTCGTCTTGCCGGCCCCGTTCGCGCCGACGATCGTCACCACCTCGCCGGCGCGCACCTCGAGCGAGACGGCGTGCAGGATGCTGGTCGCGCCGTAACCGGCATCCACGCGCTCAAGCGTGAGCATGGGCGAACTCCTTGCCGAGATACGCCTCGATCACGGCTGCGTCGCGCACCACATCCTGCGGGCTGCCCTGGGCGATGATCTGCCCGGAACTCAGGACGATCACCCGGTCGGAGAGCGCCATCACCGCCTGCATGACGTGCTCGATCGCGATGATGCTGACGCCGGTGTCGCGGATCGACAGCATCAGGTCGATGGCGCGGCGCACGTCGGTCTGGTTGATGCCGGCCATGACCTCGTCGAGCAGCAGCACGCGCGGGCGCATCGCCATCACGCGGGCGACCTCGAGCCGCTTGAGGCCCCCGATGGTGAGGCCGCGCGCCTCGCTCCCGAGCCAGGGCGCGAGCCCCATCCGCTCGGCGGTCTCGCGCGCGACCGCCCGGGCCTCGCGGACGTCGCCGTGGCGGTGGAACGCGCCGACCATGATGTTCTCCTCGACCGTCATGGCCGCGAAGGGCTGCACGATCTGGAAGGTGCGGCCGACGCCGAGCGTCGCGAAATCCGACGGCCGGCCCGGCCGGTGCCACGTCCCGTCCGGCGCGCGGACGCTCACCGTGCCGGCATCGGGCTTGAGGAAGCCCGAGATCATGTTGAAGACGGTGGTCTTGCCCGCCCCGTTGGGGCCGATCAGGCCGAGGATCTCGCCCTCCCGGAGCGTGAAGCCGACATCGTTGGTGACGTGCAGGCCGCCGAAGCGCTTCTGCAGGCCCTCGACCCGGATCAGGTCCGCGCCGACCGGCGGCCGCTCCGGGGCCCGCGGAACGGCCGGAACCGACGCCGCCTGCGCGCCGCGGCCGCCAGCGCGGGCCCGCGCGAAGCGGGACACGAGGCCCATCAGCCCGTTGGGCAGGAACAGGACGACGAGCACCAGAACGAGGCCGTAGACGAGGCCGTGGAGCCCCAGGGCCTTGGCGCCGAGCCAGCCGCGGGCCAGCTCGGTGATCGGCACGAGGAGCAGCGCGCCGAGGAGCGGCCCGAACACCGTGCCGAGTCCGCCGATCAGCGCGAACATCGCGATCTGGATCGACAGGGTCAGCGAGAACATCGCCGCCGGCTCGATGAAGGTCAGGTACATGGCGTGGAAGGTACCGACCATCGCGGTGAGCCCCCCCGACACCGCCACGGCGACGAGCCGCACCCGCACCGTGCGCACGCCCGCGGCGCGCGCGGCCGATTCCCGCTCGCGGGTGGCGACGAGATAGAAGCCGATCCGGTGGCTGCGCATCCACCACGCGACCGCCAGGGTCAGCAGGAGGAGCCCGAAGGCGATGGCCAGCGGCGGCCAGCGATCCCGGAACACCATCCACGTCCAGCCGAACTTCAGCGGGATCATCAGACCGGTAGCGCCGCCGGTCAGGTCCCGGAAATGCAGCGCCAGGACGCGGAAGACTTCGAGGAAGGCGATGGTCGCCAGCGAGAAGAACGGCCCGTGCAGCCGGAAGCACGGGTAGCTGATCGCCAGCGCCACCAGCACGGCGAGGGCGGCGCCGGCCACCATGCCGATCCACGGGCTGATCCCGGCGCCGACGAGCAGCATCCCGCAATAGGCGCCGAGACCGTAGAAGATGCCGTGGCCGAGGGAGAGCTGGCCGGCGTAGCCGCCGACGATGTTCCAGGCGGTCGAGAGCGCGGCGAAGACGCAGATCGTGATGAAGACGTGGTAGATGAACGGGTTGCCGACCGCGACCGGCACCGCCACCAGGGCCGCGAGGACGAGCGCCAGCGCTGCCGCGCCCCGGCGCGGGAAGGCGGACGATGCGGCGGACTGTGCGGCGGACGGTGCGGCTGTCGGGGCCGCGGACGGTGCTGCGGCGAGCGGGATATCGGTCATCGCGGGCTCCCTCACGGCGAGACGTGGGACAGCCGCAGCTGCCGCCCGAAGAGGCCCGAGGGCTTCAGGATCAGGATCGCCAGGAACACGCCGAAGACCGCGACCTCGCGCATGTCGGCGCCGACGTAGAAGCCCGTGACGCTGTCGATCAGGCCGATCAGGATCGCTCCGACGAAGGCGCCGCGGATGGAGCCGAGGCCGCCGAGCACGACGACCACGAAGGCGATCAGCACGAAGTAGGTGCCGCTGTTGGGCGAGGTCGGGTAGAGCGGCGCGATCAGCACCGCCGCCACCCCGACGCAGGCCGCGCCGATGCCGAAGGTCAGGGCGTAGATCCGGTCGACGTCGATGCCCATCAGCTCGGCCGCCGCGCGGTTCTGGGCGACCGCGCGGATCGCCCGGCCCGTGCGGGTGCGCGCCAGGAACATCTGGAGCCCCGCCACCAGCACGATCGCGGATCCGAGGATCACCACCTGCCCGAGCAGCACCCGGACCGGGCCGATCTCCAGCGGCTGGCGCAGGCCCGACGGCGGCGTGTTGGCGATGTCGGCCCCGAAGACGAGGAGGGCGAGGTTGATCAGCACCGTCGACAGGCCCACCGTGGCGAAGATCTGGATGTGATGGTCGCCAGCGGCGAGCAGGGGCTGGATCAGGAACCGCTGGGTGAGGGCGCCCAGCAGGAACAGGACCGGCACGACGAGGATCACCGCCGCGAAGGGGTGCAGCCCGAGCCCGGTCACCGCGAGATAGGTCAGGTACATCCCGACCATCAGGAACTCGCCGTGGGCGAAGTTCACGACCTTCACGATGCCGAAGATCAGGGTCAGCCCGACGCTGACGATCGCGAACAGGCCGCCGAGCATCACCCCGTTGGCGAGCACTTGGAGGAAGACGTCCATCCCCGATCTCCGTGGACCTGCGTGACGGCGGCGCTGTTACCTTCGGAGACCTGCGGTTACTTACGCATCTCCATGGGCGCGACGGCGGCGCTGTCGGGATAGACCGTGACGAGCTTGCCGCCCTGCCACTGCATGCCCATCATCGCGGCGCGCTCATTCTGGTTGTTCTTGCCGAACTTGAACCCGTAGCCGACCGCGGTGACGCCGTCCTTCACGTCGATGGCCTGGACGGCCTTGACGATGGTGTCGGGCTCGAAGCCCTTCGCCTTGCCGATGGCCTCGAGGATGAGCTTGGCGCCGACGTAGTTGTTCAGGGAGTGCCCGGAGCGCGGGGCGCTCCCGTACTTCTTCTGATAGGCCGCGACGAAGTTCTCGATACCGGGCGTGTACTTCGTGTTGACGAGGTACTGTGTGAAATCCGTGTCGAGCACGCCCTCCATGACCTTGTGGCCGACCGCGTCGGCGGTGGGCTGCATCGAGTAGCCGCCGCCGCCGCCGATGATGGCGCCCGGCTTGAAGCCCGCCTCGTTGGCCTGCTGCAGGAACAGCACGGAATCGTTTTGGTAGGACGTCTGGAGCAGGACGTCGATGCCGCGCCCCTTCAGGTCGAGGACGAGGGAGGACATGTCGACCGTCGAGGCGGGGTAGCCCTGCGCGGTCACGACGTTGAGCTTGGCCTGGGCGGCGAACTTCTTCTGGAAGCCCGCCACCGACGTGCCGTAGCTCGAATCCTCGTAGATGATGCCGACCTTCAGGTCCTCGGGCTTCTTGCCGAGCCCGGCGGCGACCTTGTTGACGATCATCTCCACCGCCAGCTTGGCCATGTCCTCGGCCGTCGGGTTGGTGCGGTAGAGATATTGCAGCCCGCGCCCGGTGACCTCCTCGGCCACCGCGCCGAGCTCGAAATACGGGATGCCGGACAGCTCGGCCACCTGGCTCGCGGCGATGGAGCGGGCGGACGAGTAGGAGCCGAAGATCGCCGCCACCTTCTCCAGGGAGATGAGGCGGCGTGCCTCGCCGATCGCCTGGTTGTTGTCGACGGCGTCGCCGCGGGCGAGCACCACCTTCTGCCCCTGGACGCCGCCGGCGGCGTTGATCTCGTCGACGGCGATCTCGACGCCCCGGGCGCTCTCCTCGCCGAGCAGGGCGAGCTGCCCGCTGAACGGGAAGAGCGCGCCGAATTTCACGTCGGCGGCTCGGGCCGTCGTCGGTCCCGCCGCCTGGGCCGCGGCGCCCAGCACGAGGGCGGCGGCGAGTGCACGCGCCAGAACTCTCATCGTTTCCTCCCGTGTCAGTCGTCGACCCGGCGCTTCGCGCGCCTTCCGGTCGGGTCAATCGTCGGCGTCAGTAGGCGAGGGCGTCCTTGCCCTCGAAGCTGGTGATCGGCGGGTAGGCGCGCTGGTCGGTGATCACGTCGATCACCGTCACGGCGCCGCCGGCGAGCGCGTCGCGCAGCGCCTGTGCGAGATCCTCGGGGCGCTCGACCCGCGTCCCGGCACAGCCGCAGGCCCGCGAGATGGCGGCGTGGTCGACCGCCTCGAAGTCGCAGACGTCGGTGAAGTCGCCGAACAGGCTCAGCTCCGCGTGCTTCTGGTAGCCGAGGATCTGGTTGTTCAGGACGACGACGATGACCGGCAGCCGCATGCGCCGCGCCGTCTCCAGCTCCGACCAGACGTGGCCGAAGCCGCCGTCGCCGGTCACGCAGATCACGGGCGCGTCCGGGCGGGCGGCCTTGGCGCCGAGGGCGAAGGGCAGGCCCCAGCCGAGGCCCGCGATGCCGCGCGGCGTCAGGAAGCGCTGGCCGGCCTTCCGCGCCGTCAGGAAGTTGGCGATCCAGATCGAGGCGTAGCTCGCGTCGGCGACGACGACGGTCTCGGCGGTCGTGACCGCGTCGATCTCCGCCATGATCCGCTCCGGCCGGATCGGCGCGGCCTCCATGTCGACGAGGCGGGCCATGTCGCCGGCCTGGGCCTCGCGGGCGCGGGCGATCGTGTCGGCGAGCGGCGCGCGGCGGCCCTCCAATCCCGCGAGGTCGCGCTGCCGGAGCGCCTCGGCGAGGGCGGCGAGGGTCAGCTTGGCGTCGCCGACGAGGCGCAGGGCCTCGTAGTTGCGGCCGACCTCGCCCCCGTCGACGTCGAGATGGATGAAGCGGGCGTCCGCCGGGTAGAGCGACCAGCTGTCAGTGCCGTTCTGGTTGGTGCGGTTGCCGACGAGGAGGACGACGTCGGCCTCCGTGACGAGGCTGCGCAGGTGGGACGAGCGCGCCCGCGGCGACATGAAGTACCCGACGACGCCGACGGAGAGCGGGTCGGTCTCGGCGACGGCCCCCTTGCCCATCACCGTGGTGGCGACCGGCAGTCCGAGACCCTGCAGGGCCGCGAGTTCCGGGTAGGCCCCGGAGGAATGGACGCCGCCGCCCGCGATCACGAGGGGACGCCGCGCGCCGGCGATCAGGTCCGCGGCCTCGGCGATCCGGGCCGGGTCGGCGACCGTGCGGTCGAGGGGGTAGGTGCCCAGGATCGCCGACCGGCGCGGCGCGGCGGCCTCGAAGTCCGGCCGCTCGTCGAGGAGGTCCAGGGGCACCAGCAGCACCGCCGGCCCGGGCCGCCCGGAGGCCGCGACCGCGAAGGCCATGTCGACGTAGTCGTCGATGCGCTCGGCGACCGCGACCCGGCGGACCCACTTGGCGACGCCCGCGAACAGGGCGAGGTGGTCCAGTTCCTGGAAGGCGTTCCGGTCGGTGAAGCGGCGGTGGACGTCCTGGACGATCGCCACGACCGGAATCGAGGCCTTCAGGGCTTCCGCGAGGCCCGGCACCAGCAGGCTCGCGGCGGGACCGTTCTGGGCCGCGACCACCGCGACCCGGCCGGAGATCCGCGCGTAGGCGTCGGCCATGGCGGCGCCCGCGTTCTCGGTGCGGTAGCCGATCTGGCGGATGCCGTGGTGCGGCGCGGCCAGGAACAGCGCCGAGGGGATGCTCTGGCCGAACACGTCGCGGACGCCGTGCCGGTGGAGCGCGGCCGCGAGGGCGTGGGCACCGGTCATGTTGGCGCGCTCGGACATCTCGGACATCAGCGGCTCCCGTGCGCGGCGTCGCCCATCGACAGGACGATCTTCCCGATATGCTGGCCCGCATCCATGCGGGCATGGGCCTCCGCGACCCGCTCGAACGGGAACACGGAATCGATCGGCGGCCGCGCGCGGCCCGCCGCGAGCAGCGGCAGGACGTGCTCGGCGAGGGCTTCGGCGAGGCGCGCCTTCAGGGCCACCGGCCGGGCGCGCAGCGTCGAGCCCGTGAGCGTCACCCGCTTCATCAGCAGCGGCTGGAAGTCGATCTCCGCCACCCGCGAGCCCTGCTGGAAGGCGATCTGCGCGATGCGCCCGTCGACCGCCACGGCATCGAGGTTGCGGGCGATGTAGGGGCCGCCGACCATGTCGAGGATCACGTCGGGCCCGCTCCCGCCGGTGGCGGCCTTGGCCGCGGCGACGAAATCCTCCCGCCGATAATCGATGGCCGCGTCCGCGCCGAGCGTCAGGCAGGCCGCGCATTTCTCGGGCGAGCCCGCGGTGACGATCACCCGGGCGCCCCGGGCCTTCGCCAGCAGGATCGCCGTGGTGCCGATACCCGAGGAGCCGCCGTGGATCAGGAGGCTCTCGCCCGCCTGCAGCCGGGCGCGCTCGAACACGTTGCTCCAGACGGTGAAGTAGGTCTCGGGGATCGCCCCCGCCTCGACCGCCGGGAGGCCCTCCGGCACGGGCAGAGCGACCGCCTCGTCGACGACGGCCCACTCGGCGTAGGCGCCGCTATGGACCAGCGCCATCACCCGGTCCCCGGTCCGGAAGCGGCCCGCGCCGGGCCCGAGCGCCTCGACGATCCCGGCGAGTTCGAGCCCGAGCACGTCCGAGGCGCCGGGGGGCGGCGGGTAGCGGCCCTCGCGCTGCATCACGTCCGGACGGTTGATGCCCGCGGCCTCGACGCGCACGAGCACCTGGCCCTGTCCCGGCTCCGGGCGCGGACGCTCGACGATCCGGAGGACCTCGGGACCGCCCTGTCCGTCGGCGATCACGGCTCGCATGCCCATGCTCATCGCTCCGTTTCCCGGCTCGCCGCCGCTTCCGGGAGAAGCAGCACCTTCATGGCCTGCCGGCTGCGCGCCAGCTCGAACGCCGCCCCGGCTTCCGCGAGGGGGCGGCGGTGGGTGATCAGCGCCGCCAGCGTCCCGGCATGCGCCGCGAGGAGCGCGAGCGCGGCGTCGAAGGCGCGGGCCGTCGTGTCGTGGGCCGCGCGCAGCTGCTGCTTGCTGCGCACGAAACCCGTCAGGTCGAGGTCGAGGGAGCCGGAATGGATGCCGGCCACCACCATCACGCCGCCCGAGCGCAGGACGGCCAACCCGTCACTGACCGACCGGGCGGAACCGGTCGCCTCGACCACCCGGTCGGCCTCCCCGTCGAAGGTGCGCCGGACGGCGTCGTCCAGGCCGATGTCGGCGAGATCGACCGTGTGGCGGATGCCGATCCGCCGGGCGAGGTCGAGGCGCGCGGCGTCGTCGAGCCCGGCGAGCAGCACGTCCGCGCCCCGCTGCTGTGCCACGAAGGCGATGCAGAGGCCGATCGGGCCCGGCCCGAGCACCGCCACGCGGTCGCCGGGACCGACCTCCGCGACATCCACCGCGTTGACCGCGACCGCAAGCGGCTCCGCCAGGGCCGCGACGGTCAGCGGCAACCCGTCCGGCAGGCGGCGGCAATTGTCGGCCGGGACGACGACCTGCTCGGCGAAGGCCCCGTCGGCGTGCAGGCCGACGATGCGGCGGCCCTGGCAATCCTGCGGCCGCGCGGCGGCGCAGGCCGCGCAGGCGCCGCACGGCACCGTCGGCCAGCAGGTGACTCGGTCGCCGACCGCGAGCGCGGTCACGCCGTCCCCCACCGCCCGGACCGTCCCGGAGAACTCGTGACCGAGAGTGACCGGCATGAACGCGGTCATGAACCCGTAGCCCGGGGTCCACTCGAAGGCGTGGATGTCGCTGCCGCAGATGCCGGCCGCGGCGACCGCGACGGTGACGCGTCCCGTGCCCGGGGCAGCGGGCGCATCGACGTGGACGAGGTCCGCCCCGAAGGCGGCGGTCGCCTTGCGTAACGCAAGCATTTCCGTCCCCTGTCTCCCGCCGAGCCTGCCGGCCCGGCGGCCTGCCTCGCGGCACGTGCCGTCGACGCTAGGCGTAATTTGTTATAACAAACATCGGACGAAGGGGAGGAATATGTCAAGCGCTTCGGCGTCCGAACCGGAAACAGGCGATATCGTGCCGGACTGGGTCCGTCCGATCGTCAAGGAGAGCCTGAGCGAGCGGGCCTACCGCGAGCTGCGCGTCGCGCTGATGCGCGGGCAGTTGCGACCCGACACGCGCCTGCGGCTCCGGCCGATGTCGGCCCGGTTCGGCATCAGCGCGACCCCCATGCGCGAGGCCCTTCTCAGGCTCGTCGCCGAGAAGGCCCTCGCCCTCGACGCGCGCGGCAGCGTCGTCGTGCCCCGCCTGACCCTGGATCAGCTCCTGGAGATCCGGGCGATCCGCACCGATCTCGAGGGGCGTGCCGCCGCCGCTGGGGCAGCCAGCCGCGCGGCCGAGGTCGACGACCTCGAGGCGATCCACGCGCAGATCTCGCACTGTCACGCGAGCCGCGACTTCGCGCGGGCGGTGAACCTCAACACCGAGTTTCACCTGACGCTGTGCAGGCTCGGACAGATGCCGATCCTGTACGAGATCGTGGAGTTGCTGTGGGTGCGCTGCGGCCCGATCCTGTCGCACCTCTACGATGACGGCGTCCCCGACTGGGAGCCGCACCCCCATCGCCGCATCATCGACGCCCTGCGCCGCGGTGACCCGGAGGCGGCCCGGGATGCCGTGCGCGAGGACATCGAGCGCGGCGGGAGCGGCCTGTTCGCGCATGTCCGCGCGGCCGCCACAGGGTGATGACCGGCTCGCGGAGAGTCCATGAGCGATCGATCGATGGCCGAAGCAACGAGCCGACCTCGGCGGCCACGGCCCCAAAGGCGCCGGCGTCGATTGGCCCGCGGTTGCGGAACGCCGGAGCTCGATTATCGTGCGCCCATGCGCGCCGATCTCGCCGTCCTCGCTCTGGTCTTCGCCGCCACGGGCGCGCGCGCCCAGCAGCAGCTTCCGACCGTCCCGGAATTGCTGACGGCCGAGGCGAACGCCGCACGCGCCTGCGAGAGCACCGGCGATCCCGCCATCACGCGTGAGCAGTGTCGGCTGCGCGATCGGCTGAGCGGACGCTTGGCGCAGGCGGGCTATTGCTGGGGCCGCAAGGGGCAGGCGGACGAGAAGAAGGAATGGCACGCCTGCCAGCCGGACTCGATCTACGAGGATGATATCGAGGCCGTGCAGCGCTGAGCGGCAGGCTTCGTCGTCGAACGCGGCCCGCCACCCGAAGGTCTGTACACCGGGCTACAGCAGGACACCGTTCCGCAGAATCGACGGCGCTGTGCGCGAGTCGTAGCTGTGGTGCTGCGCGGCGTTCACGGAGCCGCCGGCATCGAACTGGACGCATCACCTGAACGCCCGCGTTTCAACGTCCATCCGAGGAACAGAATTAACATTGCTCGCACGATCGAACCGATGAACAAATCTTGATCTCAATAAACTGTCGTTTTTCTCAAAAAACCAGATCCTACGGCGTGAAATTTTCACGGTATCGCCGTCTCGAAGGACATGAAAATTCTTGAAACGCTCATGCGGAGTGTTAGACCGCCATCGTCGCTCGAGACTCCGACTACGATACGGTCGCCATCGATGATTCACACGATCAAAGGTAGGCTTTTCGCGCTTCTCGGGGTGCTGGGTACACTCCTCGTAGGATCAGCAGCGCTCAGCAATTACGCGCTCTACAGAGATTTCCGGGGCCTCGAATCGATCTACGCTGACAGGGTCATGCCGCTCAGCCAGTTCGGCGCGATGCGCGATGCCTTCGATGCCATGCTGACCGCGACGCGGGATTTCGAGTTCCACGCGATTCAGGCGTCCGAAGCCGTGACGATCCTCGATCGCCAGCTGGCACGGGCGAAGGAAGCCTGGTCCGCCTACCTGACCACGTACCTCACGCCCGAGGAGGCACAGCTCGTCGCGAGCCTGACGACGCGATTCGATCGGGACGTGGCGATCGTCACCGACCTCGTCCGCGCCTTGACGAAGGGGGACCTCGACGCTGTGACCGCGACCCGGATCGATCTGCTCCGCGCGATGGGTCCGACGACGGCGGCCATCGGCGAGTTGTCCGACCTGCAGGTCCGCGAGGCCCGCGCCGAGTTCGAACGCGCGGACGCGATGGCGCGGCGCCTGCGAATCCTGCTCTTCGCGACACTCGCCGGGGCCGCGCTCGCGGTCGGGTACGGCATCCGCGTGATCCTCGTCCAAGTCACCCGCCCGATCGCGCGGACCACGGCAACGATGACCCGTCTCGCCGCGGGCGACCTCGACGTGCGGATCGACGGTGCGGACCGCGGCGACGAGATCGGCGCGATGCTCAAGGCTGTCCAGGTCTTCAAGGACGCGCTCGTCGCGAAGCGCGCGACGGATGCCGCCGCCGCCAACGAGGCGGCCGCGAAGGCGCGCCGCGCCGAGACGTTGGACAGCGCCACCGCGGCGTTCCGTGCCCGGATGGATCGCCTGACCGAGGCGCTGTCCGCCAGCGCCTCGTCCATGGAAGCCGCCGCCGCGACGATGGACCGGAGCGCCGGCGAGACCGCGACGCAGCTGCTCCAGGTGTCCTCGGCGGCCGAGCAGACAGCGGTCAACGTTCAGACCGTCGCGGCGGCCGGCGAGGAACTGGCCACGTCGATCGGGTCCATCAACGGCCAGATCACGCGCTCCTCGGACATGGCCCGGCGCGCGGCCACTGAGGCGTCGAGACGAACACCCTCGTGATGAGCCTCGCCGACGGCGCCGAGCGGATCGGGACCGTGGTCAGCCTGATCGCCGGGATCGCCGCGCAGACGAACCTGCTCGCGCTGAATGCCACCATCGAGGCGGCCCGCGCCGGGGAGGCGGGACGCGGCTTCGCCGTCGTCGCCACCGAGGTCAAGGCGCTGGCGGCGCAGACCGTCCGGGCGACCGAGACGATCTCCGAACAGGTCGCGACCATTCAGAAGGAGACCCACCGCGCGGTCGACGTCATCCAGGCGATCACCGCCGCTGTCCTGGACCTTCGGACCATCGCCACGGGCGTCGCGGCCGCGATGGAGGAGCAGGAGGCGGTGACGCAGGAGATCGTGCGGAACGTCAGCCAGGCCGCCGACGGCACCCAGGCGGTCACGGTCACGATCGGGCGCATCACGCAGGCCGCGGGCGAGACCGGCCGGACCGCGGCCGCGGCCCTGGACGCGGCCACCGCCCTGTCGCGACAGTCGGAGACCCTGAACGCGGCGGTCGCGGAGTACCTGGCAGCGGTGCGGGCCGCCTGAGGCGACACGCTCAGCGGCCGGGCGATCCGGGGAGCGGTGGCAGCCGCATCAGGGGCTCGCCGACCCGCAGGATCGATCCGACGGCGAGCCCGGGGCAGAGCGTGAAGCCCGGAGGCGTCAGCACCACGATGGTGGAGCCGTGCTCGAACCAGCCCATCTCGGCGCCCTTCGCGAGGCGCGCCGCGGTGGGCAGGGTCCGTCCGCCCGTCTCGCGCAGGGCGAGACCCTCGGGCAGGAAGCCGAGCCGCAGCCCGGCAACGAGGATGGCCGCCACCGGCACCAGCGTCACCGCGTGGCCGCCCTCCGCGAGGCGCAGGCGCAGGACGGCGCGCTCGTTCCGGCAGAACAGCGCCTCGACGCGTTTCAGGGCGATCGGATTCACGTTCCAGGTGTCGCCCCAGATATGGCGCACCGACTCGACCCGCAGGTCGTGCGGCGCGTGGAATCGGTGATACATCCCGGCCGTCAGGCGCAGGGTGGCGTAGCTGCCGCCCTCGTGGGCGCGCGCCAGCGCGACATCCCCGCCGAGCAGGTCGGCGAGCGGGTAGGACAGGCCCTTGATCTGGAACAGGCGTCCGGCCTCGATGCGCCCATGGGCCCCGAGGATCGCGTCGCTGGGGCTCGTGAGCACGGCCGGATCGGCCGCGATCGGCCGGGCACCGGGGCGCAGGGCCCGCACGAAGGCGGCGTGGAGGCTGGGGAAGTGCGTCTCCCGCGCGTCGCGGAGGTCGACGTCGCAGAACAGCCGCCAGGTCGATATCGAGAGGTCGCGGATCAGCGGCTGCTCGATCCGGCTGAACCAGCCCATGAAGCGGGTGGCGAGACGGCGCGGCAGGCGGTTCGTCAGCAGGAAGTTGAGATCCTCCTGCGCCCCGACACGCGCCAGAACCGTCCGCAGCCGGGATCCGGAAACCGTCATCATGCCGTGAACCGCCTCCGGTAGGGCGCGGGGCGATGTCCGCGCTCCTCGTCACCCTGTCCGCCACCACCGTCGCCGCGGTGCTCGCCCTGCCGCGGGCGGCCGAGCGCCTGCAGCTCTCCCGGGCGAAGCATCGCTCGCTCACCGGCCACGCCCGCATGGCCCGGCGCGTCGCCGGGCTGATCCCGAACTACGCCTACTCGGAGCGCGCCTTCTTCCGGTCGGACGATCCGGACGAGGCGGTGGCGCGCCGGCGCGAGGCCGGCTTCGCGCGGCTCTCCGACCTGTTCCGGGCGCGCTTCGCCCGGACACGCGCCGAGACCGAGGCGGTCCGCGACGGGCTCTCGGATCTCCAGTTCACCGGGCTCTACCGGGTGCCGTTCCAGTACGCCCGGCACGTGCGCGCCCATCTCGGCACCGGCGCCTTCGCGGCCGCCGCCGCCGGCGTCACCGTCACGGACCTCGACGGCAACGTCTTCTACGACCTCGCCGGCTCCTACGGCGTGAACCTGTTCGGCGTCGATTTTTATCGGGCCTGCCTGGAGGAGGGCGCGGCGCGGGTCTCGGCCCTCGGTCCCGTGCTCGGGCCGCTCCACCCGGTCGTCACCGGCAACGTCGCGCGGCTGAAGGCGATCTCGGGCCTCGACGAGGTCTCGTTCCACATGTCCGGGACCGAGGCGGTGATGCAGGCCGTGCGGCTCGCCCGCTACCACACCGGCCGCCGCCGGATCGTCCGCCTGTGCGGCGCCTATCACGGCTGGTGGGGCGAGGTGCAGCCGGGCATCGGCAACCCGGTCCCGACCCGCGACACGCTCACCCTGGCCGACATGTCCGAACGGACGCTGCGGGTGCTCGCCGGCCGCCGCGACGTCGCCTGCGTCCTGGTCAACCCGCTCCAGGCGATGCACCCGAATGCCGGCGCGCCGGCCGATTCCGCGCTGGTCGACAGCGGCCGCAGGGCGTCCTTCGACCGCGCCGCCTACACCAAGTGGCTCCACGACCTCCGGGCGGTGTGCAGTGCCCGCGGCATCGTGCTGATCCTCGACGAGGTCTTCCTCGGCTTCCGGCTCGCCCGCGGCGGCGCGCAGGCGTATTTCGGCCTGCGCGCCGACATGGTCACCTACGGCAAGACCCTGGGGGGCGGCCTGCCGGTCGGCGTCCTCTGCGGGCGCGCCGACCTGATGCGCCGGTACAGGGAGGACCGGCCCGTCGACATCTGCTTCGCGCGGGGCACCTTCAACGCCCATCCCTACGTGATGGGAGCGATGGGCGCGTTCCTCGACCGGCTGGACAGCCCGGCGGTGGCCGCACTCTACGCCGACCTCGACGCGACCTGGGACGCGCGCGCACGTCACCTGAACGCCCGGCTGGCGGAGGCCGGCCTGCCGGTGCGGGTCGCCAACATGTCGACGGTGTGGACGGTCCTGTACACCGAGCCGTCGCGCTACAACTGGATGCTGCAATTCTACCTGCGCGCCGAGGGGCTGGCCCTGTCGTGGGTCGGGACCGGCCGGATGATCTTCAGCCTCGCGTACGACGACGCGGCCTTCGAGGCCGTGGCGACGCGCTTCGAGGCGGCGGCGCGGGCCATGCGGGCGGACGGCTGGTGGGACGGCGGCGCGCCGAGCGACAGGGCGATCCGCCGGTCGATCCTGCGGGAGGTCGCGGCCATCCGTCTGGGCGGCCTCGGGGCCCGCCTGGGCCTGCGGGCACCGGATCAGGGTTGATCCGGCGCGCCGGGGAACGGGCCCGGCGCGCGCCCCCCGCTCAGGCGCCGCGCTCGTGCGGCTCCCGCTCCTCGACCAGCTCGCCGTGCAGCAGGGCCAGCGGCGCCTTGTGGTAGAGCTTGATGTCGTGGAACGGGTCGGTGAGGATCTTGGTCACCCAGACGAGGCCGGTCTGGACGTCGCGCTGGACGAAGAGCTGCACCATCCGGAACAGCAGGCCGGCGAGCGCCAGCCACAGCCAGATCCAGCCGACGTTGCGGATCAGGTCCGCGGTGCTCTGGTGCGGCGCGATCAGGCCGAACAGGCTCGGGTCGAAGTAGAGCGGCAGGGGCGACAGGGCCCAGATCGCCAGGAGCACGACCTTCCGCTGCAGGTTGTAGCCGACCTTGATCTCCTCCTTGTGCTCGTGGGTCGCGTCGTTGACGTGGTCGTAGCCCTTGGGCTCGAAGAACAGGTGGCCGGCCTGCCGCGAGGTCATCGCCACCAGCCAGCCGATCAGGGCCGCCGTGGCCGGATCCCTGAACGCCAGGGCGTAGGCGACCAGGAAGCTGATCGCGCTCACCACGTGCAAGCTCTGATTGACGCGGTTGTGGTGATAGTAGCGGTGGTCGTCCCAGCGCTGAACGCGCAGTGCCTCCCGAAAACTCGCCATGATGTGGGTCCCCGATCGATGGTGGTGGGTTGGTCGAAGCTGTTGCGCGTTCAGGCGGCGCGCTTGCGCAGGCGCAGCAGGGAGAAGTGGCCGAGCGGCGGGAGCGCCCGGCGCTCGACGATCTCCACCGGCGCGCCGGCGGCCCAGGCCGCGTAGCGCTCCCAGGCGAACTCGGTCCGCCATCCGAGGCGGCTCGTCACCGGAGCGAGGGTGCGCTCCACCGCGCGCCGCAGGCCGGCCTCGGCGCCGATCCGCGTGGTGATCACGATCTCGCCGCCGGGGCGCAGCACCCGGGCGAACTCGTCCAGCGCCGCCTCGGGATTGGGGACAGCCGTGACGACGTACTGCGCCACCACCACGTCGAAGGCGGCGTCCGGGAAGTCGAGCTGCTCGGCGTCCATGACGGCGAGGCGCTCCACGTTGCGCAGACGCAGCCGCGCCACGCGCTGACGCGCCTTCTCGAGCATGGGGGCCGAGATATCGATGCCGACGATGCTGCGGGCGCGCCTGTAGGCCGGCAGCGACAGGCCGGTGCCGACGCCGACTTCCAGGATGCGGCCGCCGATCCGTTCGGCGGCGGCCGCCGCCAGGGTACGGCCCTGCGCGAAGACGGGCCCGAAGACCAGATCGTAGACCGGGGCCCAGCGGCCGTAGGCCTTGGCGACGCCGTCGCGGTCGAGATCGGGTCCGAGCGTGCCCGCGCGCGAGGAACCGGTGTCGTGCATTCCGAGGGCCATGGGCGTCCTGTCTCGTTGTCGGCTAGGTCGGCCCGACGGCTCGCCTCGACCGTGGGCTGCAGGTCTGAGGCAGGCGTTCACCAGCTCAGTTCGCGTCACCGCGCGTCCGTCGGTCAGACCAAGATCCAGCCAAGGGCTCGCGCTTGTCCGCCTCGAGAGCGCCGAGCGGCGTCGCGACAAGGCAGGGGGCGGTCACAATGGGCGAGGGAGGCGGGATCTCGATCGTGCCACGCCGCCCGGATCATCAACGACCCCACCCCGCCTCTCCGCAGAAGTCTTTCCGCCGGCAAAGCTATGTCGTTCGTTTGACAAGCTTGTGACATGTCCGTCAAACACGCCAACGGCCATTCCATTTGCTGGCAAAATACTGATGTGCCACGCGTCACATCTATGCACGAGGGGTGATATGCGACCCTTCGAGCTACCTGATCTTGCCCGGTGACGAACGCCTCGGCCGCGCATCGGCCGCGCGTCGGCTTCTCGCACACGCGGTGTTCACGATGCTCCGAAGACCCTGCCGTTGCGGTCTCGTCGCAGATCCCGAGATGCGCGATGATTTGAGGGCGGGAAGCCTGCAGGTCGCGCCTTCGACATTTTCTCGCCCTGATATCGACGAGATGTGACCCGGTATCCCCAGCAGGACAGGGCGCGACGACGCGCCGAAGGAGTGTTTCGCGTGATCGAGAATTTGCGGCGTCAGACCATCGCGGTCGCGGCCTTCGCCGGGATCGCTCTCAGCGCCGGGCAGGCGCAGGCCGCGCAGTGCGGCAACACCGCGGCCGGCTTCGATGCGTGGAAGCGGCAATTCGCCGAGGAGGCGCGCGGCCGGGCCAGCGCGGCCAGCCTCGCGGCGCTGCAGAACACAACCTACTCGACCGCCACCATCTCGGCGGACCGGGGGCAGCACAGCTTCAAGCTGTCGCTGGAGCAGTTTCTCGCCAAGCGCGGCGGCCCGACCATCGTCAAGCGGGGCCGCGCGCTGAAGCAGCAGAACGCGGCCCTCTTCGACTCGATCGAGCAGCGCTACGGCGTTCCGCCGGGCCCGCTCCTGGCGATCTGGGGCATGGAGACCGGCTTCGGCGCGGTGCGCGGCAACGTCAACACGCTCTCCGCGGTGGCGACGCTCGCCTACGATTGCCGGCGTTCCGAATACTTCACGGACCAGCTCTACGCTGCGCTGACCCTGGTCGATCGCGGGCTCCTGACACCGAATACCCGCGGCGCGGCGCACGGTGAGGTCGGGCACACCCAGTTCCTGCCGAAGAACGTGCTGGCCTACGGCACCGGCGACCTCAACAACGTCGGCGCCGCCCTGTCGTCCACGGCCAATTTCCTCAAGGCGCATGGCTGGCGGGCCGGCGCCGGCTACCAGCCCGGCGAGCCGAACTTCGCGGCGATCCAGGGCTGGAACGCGGCGCCGGTCTACGAGAAAGCGATCGCCATTCTCGGGCGCCAGATCGACAACAATTAGCAGTATCTCGGCCTCGAATAGACCGAGACGTATTGCGAGAACTGCGGCGGCGCGCCCGAAAATGGTCCCGATCGAGCCAAGATCGACCATCGCATCGCCCCAGAAAAGCCGGCCCGACCCCGCTGTCTCACGCTGAGCGGGGCCGGTCCGCCCGCCGCGGATCCGTATCCTGTGCGGAAGGCGGCAGCCGGCAAGCCCCGCCTCGCGACGAGGAGCATGGGCAACCGCGATGGCTGTCGAATCCGTGCCGCTGGACGGCCTCAAGACCCGGAACGCGCGCAGCACTTGGCTCGCGCCCCTGACGGTGCTCACCGGCGCGGTGACGCTCGCCGCCCTCGGGGGCAGCGTCCTGCATCGCGCCCCGGTCCCGATAACCGGCATCGAGAACGCCCGGACGGAAGCGCCGGTGCCCGCACCGTCCGCGGAGGACAGGGCCGAGACCGCCGCCGCCGAGCCGGAGGCCGCCGAATCGCCCGAGCCCGGTCGCGACGCCCTCGGCAATTCGCAGTCACGATGGGCCTGGAATCAGATCGCCCCACCCTCGCTGACGCCCGAACCCGTCCCCGAAAGCGCCGATGCCGGCGCCGACGCGCAGCCCGGAACGCAGGTCACCGAGACACCGCTCAGCGCGATGGTGGTCCCGCTGCCGATCCCCCGTCCGCCCGAGTTCCGCGGGCCCGCGGGCACCGCACTCGCCCGGCGGTCCGACCGGCGCATGGCGCGCCGCGAGATGCCGCAGGCGGCTCAGCCTATCCCCCAACCCGAAGAGCGCTCGTTCATCGAGAAGCTGTTCGGCATCGAGCGCGGACCGGCGCTGGCCTACACGGCGCTCGAGAGCAAGCCGGCTGACGTCGCGCCGCCGCAGCAGCGCGTCTCGCCGCCGCTGGCCCCGGCCCGGGATCCGGGCCCCTCGGCCGGCATCGCGGTCTACAACATCGCAGCCCGGACCGTGACCCTTCCGAACGGCGAGCGCCTGGAGGCGCATTCCGGCCTGGGCGAGGGGCTGGACGAGCCGCGCCTCGTCAACGTCCGGATGCGCGGCCCGACTCCGCCCGGCACCTACGATCTCACCGAGCGCGAACGGCCCTTCCACGGCGTGCGGGCGATCCGCCTCACGCCGGTCGGCGGCAACGAGGCGGTCTACGGCCGTGTCGGCCTGCTGGCACACACCTATATGCTGGGCCCGCGCGGCGACTCGAACGGCTGCGTATCGTTCCGCGACTACGACCGGTTCCTCCAGGCCTTCCTGCGCGGCGAGGTTCAGCGGCTGGTGGTCGTCAGCGGCACGCAGGACCCGCTGCCGAGCCTCGCCGCCGGCACGGTCACGACCCGCATGGCCCGCAACGGCGGCTGACGACGGCTCGCCCGCGGCAACGGCCGCAAGCGCGCAGACGGTCTACCAGCACTGCTCGCGCGGCGCTTGGAACGCGCCGTGCCGGCCCGCAGAACGCGGTGGCGGCGCGTTCCGGCGCCGCGACACGCGAGTCCCCGGTCCAGACCATGCCCGCACAACGATCGGCCGCCGCGGCCGTCCGAATCCTCCTGGCGCTCTCCGGTGTCCTGGCGGCCGACTTGGCCTGGAGCGCCTCCGCGCCGGACCGCGTCGGCGCGGCGGTGGTCGGGGCGCGCTTGGCGGACCGGATCGTCGGCACCTGGGAACTCGTCTCCTACAAGGTCGAGGACAAGGAGACCGGCACGCTCGTCGACGCCATGGGCGGCACGCCGCGCGGTCGCGTCATCTTCACCAAGGACGGCTGGGTCGCCTTCAACCTCGAGGGCAGCGCCCGCACGCCGGCGACCACCGACGCCGAGCGGGCCGCGCTGATGAAGACCCTCGTCGCCTATATCGGCCGCTACCGGATCGAGGGTGACCAGTGGGTCACCAGCGTGCAGACCGCGTGGGCGCCCGAATGGGTCGGCACCGAGCAGCGCCGCACCATCCATATCGACGGCGACTACGCCGACGTCACGACTCCCTGGCGCGTGATGCCCAACTGGGATGACGGCCGCCTGTCGCGCAGTATCATCCGGTTCAAGCACATCCCGTAGCGGCGCGCCTTCGCCACGCCGTCGCGTCGAGCGACGGACCGGGCGACGGACCGGGCGACGGATCGGGCGACCGATCGCGGCCAGTCTATCGGCGGGTCGCCGCCATGCGCGCCGGTCGTCGCGACGGACTGACAGGATGGCGGCGATTGCAACCCTGGCAGTAATTGTCCTTTCAGGCCCCGTCCTCTATGAGGCCACCATCAATCTGCTGAGCCAAGCCAGCCAGCATCTTCCCGCCCACCCGGCAATCGCGCCACCGCGCGAGCGAGGTCTTGAACCGGTGATCCGTTCTCCGGCGAGATCGCGCGCCTAGGCGGAGGGAAGGCCTCTGCGTCGCGCGAGCGCGCCCCGTCGTCCCACGATCCGTGCGGCTCGGGGACGACGGACGCGATGCGGGCCAGGGCAGGACCGTCGTGCCGGGTTGAGCGAGACCGCGAGCGTGCCGCGACGGGAACGGGGAAACGATCCGGAAGGCCGGACGGGCGGGATTCGCGCCCGTCGCATCGAGTGTCTTCCGTACGCGCGGCGGCCGATCGGGCCGTGCGGTACGCAAAAGCGGGATCTGCCCATGCGTGGCGACGACGAGACCCAACACCGGCGCGACCGCCGGGCCGCGGACGTGCTGCCCCTGAGCCGGCGGCGGCTCCTCGGCACGGCCGCCACCGGCCTAGCGCTGGCGGCCCTGCCGGGCGCGCTGGCCCTGGCCGAGGGCGCGGACAGCAAGGTCGACGTGCTGCTGATCGGCGGCGGGATCATGAGCGCGACGCTGGGCGTCTGGCTGAACGCGCTGGAGCCGAACTGGTCGATCCAGATGGTCGAACGGCTGGATCAGGTCGCCCTCGAGAGCTCGAACGGCTGGAACAACGCCGGCACAGGACACTCGGCCCTGGCGGAGCTGAACTACACGCCCGAGAAGAAGAACGGGCAGATCGAGATCGCCAAGGCGGTGGAGATCAACGAGGCGTTCCAGGTGACCCGGCAGTTCCTAGCCCATCAGGTCAGGACCGGCGTGATGACGGACCCGCGCGCCTTCATCAACTACACGCCCCACATGAGCTTCGTCTGGGGCGACGACAACATCGCCTACCTGAAGAAGCGCTGGGAGGCCCTGAAGGCGAGCCCGCTCTTCGCCGGCATGGAGTACTCGGAGGATCCCGAGCAGCTCCGCAAGTGGGTGCCGCTGATGATGGAGGGCCGCGACCCGAAGCAGAAGGTCGCCGCGACTTGGTCGCCGCTCGGGACCGACTGCGAGTGGGGCGAGGTGACCCGCCAGTACGTCGCCCACCTGAAGAAGCAGCCGAGCTTCAACCTCCGGCTCTCCACCGAGGTCGAGAGCATCACCAAGAACGGCGACGGCTCGTGGCGGGTGACCGCCAAGAACCTGAAGGACGGGACGCGCCGGACGACCGACGCCAAGTTCGTGTTCATCGGCGCGGGCGGCGGTGCCCTGCACCTCCTGCAGAAATCCGGCATCCCCGAGGGCGACGAGTATGCCGGTTTCCCGGTGGGCGGCTCGTTCCTGATCAACGACAATCCCGACGTCGCCACGCTCCATCTCGCCAAGGCGTACGGCAAGGCGTCCGTAGGCTCCCCGCCGATGTCGGTGCCGCATCTCGACACCCGCGTGATCAACGGCAAGCGCGTGATCCTGTTCGGGCCGTTCGCGACCTTCTCGACCAAGTTCCTGAAGGAGGGCTCGTACTTCGACCTCCTCAGCTCCACGACCACCAGCAACATCTGGCCGATGATGAAGGTCGGCGTCGACGAGTTCCCGCTGGTCGAGTACCTGGCGGGGCAGCTGATGCTGTCGGACGACGACCGGATCGCGGCGCTGCGCGAGTACTTCCCGAAGGCCAAGAAGGAGGAGTGGCGCCTCTGGCAGGCGGGGCAGCGGGTGCAGATCATCAAGCGCGACCCGAACAAGGGCGGCGTGCTGAAGCTCGGCACCGAGATCGTCAACGCCAGGGACGGCAGCATCGCGGCGCTCCTCGGGGCCTCGCCCGGCGCCTCCACGGCGGCGCCGATCATGCTGCAGGTGCTGGAGAAGGTCTTCGCCCAGAAGGTCGCCACGCCGGAATGGCAGGCGAAGATCCGGGAGATCGTGCCGAGCTACGGCACGAAGCTCAACGACGATCCCGACCGCGTCGCGCGCGAGTGGGCCGACACGAGCGCGCAGCTCCAGCTCCCGACCCCGCCGCAGATCGACCGGGCCGTGCTGAAGCCGGTCTCGACCGGCAGCACCGTGCTGAACAGCAGCGCCACGCCGGTGAAGGAGCCGGTCCACGACCTCGCGCCGTGAGCGGCGCGTCCCGGGGCGCCGACGGTCGCGCGCCCCGGGAGCGCGTCGGTGCTCAGAGCCCGACCCGACCCAGGGCCGGCAGCTTGAGACCGGGCCGGCGCAGGTCGATCCCGGCGACGCCGCCGAGCAGGTTCAGCTCCAGGCCCTCGACCCAGCCGAGGGTTACCCCGGCATAGCCGCCGAGGTTGATGCGGATCCCGGTCCGCGACGGCGTCAGGCCGATCCAGCGCCCGTCATAGGGGAAGTCCTTGCCGATCGCGGTGGTGGGCAGGCTCTCGCGGATCTCCGGCACCGCCGCCATGACGGCGGCCACGAAGGTGTTCGAGTTCGGGCCGGGCCACACGACGTAGTCGCCGGGCCGGCTGAACCGGTATTCGGCCACGGCCTGCCGGATCCGCGGGAGCATCGCCTCCGCCTCGGCGCCGTCGGCCGCGAACACCACCGTCGGCGGGTTCCCGAACCAGCGTCCGTCCGGCACGAACCGGTCGATCCAGATCGGCTGGCCCCAGGCCGTGTAGTCGAACCGGCTGTAGGCGCGGGCGCCGCGCTCCTTGACGACGATCCAGCTGTGCGTGGCCACGATGCCGCGCCAGCTCACGGTCCGCGCCGAGAAGATGCGCAGCACGGCGCCGGGATGCGCGTCCGCGCGCGGCAGCAGGCCGGCGCTGGATCGATCCGCCAGACGCCAGTCGCCGCTCGCCCGCGTCGCGTAGAGCAGGGCGGAGATCGCCACCGGCACGAGGAAGAGCGCGGCGAGCGCGAGGAGGGCGATCCTGAACAGGGTCACGGGCGGTCCGGGGGGGAGGGCGGGATAGAATCCGCATGTAGGTAGAGCCCGCATCCGCGAAACTGCGACCGACGCGCCCCGGGGCTGCGCGCGCGTCAGGGTGGGGAGGCGAGGGCGTCCAGCAGCAGCGTCGCGGCGAGGAGATCGGCGCAGCCGCCGGGGCTCAGGCGCGCGGCCACGAAGGCGCGGTGGATCGCCGCCGCGCGCGCCCGCCAGTCGGGGGCCGCGATGCCTCCGGCGTCGACAAAGGTCGCGGCGGCCGCGCGCGCGCCGACGAGGCCGTCGGCACCGCCGCGGTGCAGGAGGTTCGTGTCGTCGACGACCGCCAGGAGGGCGAAGAAGCAGTGCACGCGGGCCGCCTCGGCATCGTGGGGGGCGCACGATCGGCCGAAGCGGAGAGCGGGCAGGGCGACGGCGCGGATGGTCGGAAAGCCCGCCGCGGCCTCGGCGCTGGCGCCACCGACGCCGAAGCGCCGCGCCGCGCGGCCGCCGTGGCTGACGGCCGAGACCGGCGCCCGGGTGATCGCTGTCCCCCAGAGGTGACTGACCGCCTCCGCCAGCCCTTCGGCGCTCGCGCGCTCCGCACCGGGCCCCACGCCCCGCGCTCCCGCCGCGGCACAGATCAGCCCCAGCGAGAAGATGGCGCCCCGATGCGCGTTGACGCCGCCGGTCGCCCGCATCATCGCGGTCTCGGCGGCCAGACCGATTGCCCGGAGTTCCGCCATTACGGCATCGCGGGCGCCCGCCGCGACCAGTTCCGCGAAGAACGGCCGGAGCGCCGCCGCGCTGCGGCGGAGCGTCTCCGCATCCATGTCGTCGTGGCTGCCGGAATCGACCGGGCTCACGAGGCCGGGCTTGGGCCAGGTCTCCAGTTCGCCGATGAGCGCCGCGTGCGCGAGATCCGCGACGCGTTCGGCCCAGGGCGCGGCGGCGTTGCTCCGGTCCGCGCCCGGCGCGATGAGGCTCTGATCGTCGCGCAGGGTCGAAGCTCCCCAAGGGTTCGCCGGCATGGCCGAAGCGGCGTCGGGCGGCCCGAGATATACCGGATGGCCGTGCCGGCACAGACGCGGCGTTCTCCGAGCCGGTTCGACTGTCCTGCCCTAGAAGGATCCGACGAAGCGCTCGGGCAGCGTCCAGAGGTCGGGCGCCTGGATCGCGCTCTTGCGCTCGATCGCGTCGGCGAACAACCGCTTCGTGGTCTCGAAATGGGCCTCACCCGGACGCATCTGAACGGGGCGGCGCGGGACGCGACCGATATCGGCCTTCACGAAGGCCAGGAACTCCGTCGGGTCGATGGCGTGGTGGGAGTTCGGGATGCCGATCGGCGCGGCCGCATTCCGCTTCTGCTGACGCCTGAAGAGGATGTCGTGGTCCAGATACGCCAGGTGGAACAGGAACAGGTCGCGGAAATCGGGGCGGTGGTCCTGGATCAGGCAGTGGAAGCCGACGTGCCAGTCGACCCGCTCCGACACGATGGTCGCCTTGCACAGGGTGGATATCGGCCGGATGTAGCCCCGCTGGCCGGAGATCGGTGCCGCGACGTCGATAGGGGCCTCGTCCCCGACGTGCATGACGTCGGCCCCGAACAAATCGAGGATGGGGGGCAGCGGCCGCGCGGCGATGTAATCGGAGAGAGTAGACGATACGTCCGGATCGGGGAGGATCAGCTCGTCGCTATCCGCATAGAGAACATATTTGAAGCCGATGAACAGCGATGCGCAGAAATCCCTGACCGTGTGGGCGCGCTCCCACTCGTTCAGGGGCAACCGCGGCAACCGGACGACGTTCGCGCGCAGTCCGGTCGTCGAGCCGTCGTCGGAACCGTGGTCGAGGATATAACAGTTTTCAGCCCCGACTTGTCGCTCGTAGTGCTTCAGCCAGAGCGGAAGCATGGTCTTCTCGTTGTAGGCCATCGTGACGGCGGCGAGCGGCCTCTTGTGCAACGGTATTCCTTCCCGCCAACGCGGCCTTCACCGCGCGTCTACAGCGCATTCGCGAAGCGTTTGATCGGAGCTTAGTGGCAATGGATCGTGCGCAGCAACTCCTGAGGTCGTTGACCAAGGACGCCCGCATCGTGGAGATTGGCCCGAGCTTCAGCCCGCTCGCGCCGAAGCGCGACGGCTGGAACACGTTCGTCATCGATCACGCGCCGCGCTCGGAGCTCATCGAGAAGTATCACGACCAGACGGTCGACCGCATCGAGGAGGTGGATTTCGTCTGGACAGGCGGCTCGATCGCGGACGCGGTCCCGGTCGACCAGCACGGCACCTTCGACGCGTTCATCGCCAGCCACGTCATCGAGCACACGACCGACATCGTGACCTTCCTGCGCGCCGCCGAGACGCTGCTTCGGCCGGACGGCGTGGTGATCCTGGCCGTGCCCGACAAGCGCAAATGCTTCGATTTCTACCGTTCCCTCACCGGGACGGCGGACGCGGTCGCGGCGTTCCTGGAGAAGCGGAACCGGCACACGGTCCGGACCCACATCGACTACGCCCTGAACATGGCGCTGAAGGACAACGGCACGGTCGGCGCTTGGTCGGGCCAGGACACGCGGCCGGCCATTCCCGCGAATCCGCTCACCGACGAGCCGCAGTGGCTCGGCGCCGCGCAACTGCCCTACTACGCCGACGCCCATGCCTGGGTGTTCGTGCCGGCGAGCTTCAATCTGATGATCCTGGAGCTGGCGCAGCTCGGCTACATCGATCTGCGCGTCGAGGATTTCCTCGACCGGGACGCGACGGAATTCTTCGTGTGGCTCCGCAAGGGACGCGAGCAGCTGGCGCCGGACGAGATCCGCGAGCAGCGCACCGCGCTGATGCAGCGCGCCATCGTCGAGCTGGCGGAGCAGGTGCAGCAACTGCCCGAGACGTCCTTCGTCGAGATGGCCTCGGCGGGGGCGCTGCGGGATCAGCTCCTCAAGGCGACCTACCGGACCGAGGCGCTCCGCACCGTGCTGGCGGCGCTCCGGGCCAGCATCGGCCGTTTCGGGCTGGATCGGGCCGAGTTCAAGCGCCTGATCGCCGCGGCGAGCCAGAAGGTTCCGGGGAACCTCTCGGCGGCGGTCCAGCACAAGATCCTGCTGACCGAAGCGACCAAGATCCTCGACGGCATCACGGATTCTGCGGTCGAGACCGACGACCGGGATCCCGCCGTCATCGACGGCGCCGTCTTGGTGGCGCCGCTCGGCGCGGCCCAGTTCGGGGATCCGCTGCTCGCCGCCGAACTGGAGCGCGAGCGCCAGCGCGCCCGGGCGGTCCGCATGGTGCTGGACGCCGTGCTCGGAAGCCTGCGCGGCCGCGCCCTCGACAAGAAGCGGTTCCGGGACCTCGTCACGCAGGCGGCCGCGCGGACGCCGAATGACGGCCCCGAATCGGCGCGCCACGCGGTGCTGTCCGAGGAATCGCGGCGGGTCCTCGGCCTGCCGGTCGCCTGAGGCTGGCCGCGGCACCGACCGCGCCGTGGCGCGAGCGGCGCCCGGCGCGCCCGGCGCGCCCGGAGCGGACCCGGCCGGCCGTCACGCCGCCGACGCGACCGCCGGGGAGATGCGCTTGCGGGCCTTCTTGTCCTCGGTGCTGCTGACGAAGGCCTGCGCCTCCTCCTTGCGCTCGAAGACGTGCGGCGCGACCCCGCGCTTGTTCAGGGCCTCCTCCATCTTGAGGCGCAGGAAGGCGCTGGTCGCGTAGCGGGTCGTGGTCGCGTAGTAGTTCGCCTGCAGGTACTGGACCATGCCGGCGTAGTCGTCGACCAAGTTCTCGTTGAGCCGGAAGCCGTCGTGATTGATCACGGCGTTGACCCGCTGGCCCGCCTTCCGGCAGGCCTCGACGATGGTCATGCGCAGCTCGTCCATGTCGCCCTTTACCCGGCAGTACCAGCCTTCCAGGTTGACGAAGAGGATGTTGCGCTCGCCGTCGTAGCTGACGCGGGACTTCAGATCGAGGTTGAGCAGATCAGAGATCAGCTCCATCGGCTCCTCGCGGAAGATGCGCGGATCCATCGGCACCGGATTGCGCACGACGGGCGCGAAATCCATGTGGGCGAGGATGTCGCGCTCGATGTCGATCCCCGGCGCGACCTCGATCAGTTCCAAGCCCTCCGGAGTCAGCTGGAAGACGCAGCGCTCGGTCACGTAGAGGACCGGCTGCGACCGCTCGACCGCGTAGGGGCCCGAGAAGGTGTTCTGCTGGACCTGGGTGACGAACTTGCGGGCCTTGCCCTCGTTCACGATGCGCACCTGACCGTCGGACACCGCGATCTCGAGACCGCCGGCCGTGAACGTCCCGGCGAACACGACGGTGCGGGCGTTCTGCGAGATGTTGATGAAGCCGCCGCAGCCGTTCAGCTTGCCGCCGAACCGCGAGGTGTTGACGTTGCCGGCCGCGTCGCACTCGGCCATGCCCAGGCAGGTCATGTCGAGGCCGCCGCCGTCGTAGAAGTCGAACATCTGGTTCTGGTCGATGATGCAGTCGGCGTTCGTGGCCGCGCCGAAGCTCGAACCGGACGCCAGCACCCCGCCGACCGCGCCCGCCTCGGTGGTGAGGGTGATGTAGGGGGTGATCTTCTCCTCGTTGGCGACCGACGAGATGCCCTCGGGCGCGCCGACGCCGAGATTGACCACGCCGTTCGGCGGCAGCTCGAAGGCGGCGCGGCGCGCGATGATCTTGCGCTCGTTGAGCGCCATCCGCTTGATGCCGGTGACCGGGACCCGGATCTCGCCGGCGAGCGCCGCGTCGTGCATCACGCCGTAGTTCATCCGGTGCATCTCGGGTTCGGCGACCACCACGCAGTCAACGAGGATGCCGGGCACGCGCACGTCCTTCGGCAGAAGGTAGCCGTCGTCAACGATGCGCTCGACCTGGGCGATGACGATGCCGCCGTTGTTGCGGGCCGCCATGGCCTGGGCGAGGCAGTCCAGGGTCAGCGCCTCCTTCTCGTAGGAGAGGTTGCCCGACGGATCGGCCGAGGTGGCCCGGATGAAGGCCACGTCGATCTTGGTCGCCGTGTAGAACAGCCACTCCTCGCCATCGACCTCGACGAGCTTGACGATGTCCTCGGTAGTCAGTTCGTTTACCTTGGCGCCCCCGTGGCGCGGGTCGACATAGGTCTTCAGGCCGACCTTCGAGAACAGACCCGGCTGGCCCGCCGCGCAGGCCCGGTAGAGCTGGGAGATCACGCCCTGGGGCAGGTTGTAGCCGCGGATCAGGTTGTCCTGCGCGGCCTTGGCGACCTTGGGCATGCGGCCGAAATTGGCCGCGATGACCCGCGTGAGAAGGCCGTCATGGTGCAGGCGGCCGGTGCCGAGCCCTTTGCTGTCGCCGGCGCCGGCCGTCATGATCAGGGTGAGGCCGCGGGGTGATCCGGTCTCGACGAACCGCTTCTCGAGGGCGGCGTGCAGGGCCTCCGGGATGCAGCTCTGGACGAACCCCGTGGTGGTCACGACGTCGTTCTCGCGGATCAGCGCGATCGCCTCTTCCGCCGAGATGACCTTGTTCTTCCTCATGGAGCCCGTGATCCTCCCCGGCACGTAGAGGTGCGGCCGGCCGTGATGCCCGTCGCCTCCGACTGTGCCATGCGCCGCCCCCGTGGTGCCGGGACGTCTCGGCCCCGGAGATCGGCTGAGTTTTGAATACGATCGTTATTGCACCGCATCAATATTTGCGGCATCGCACGAGGGCACATGCCGGCGCCGTGACAGTACTCCGAAAATGAGTGTGGGCGCTCCTGAAAAACTCTTCGGTCCACGATCAGAAAAATTGCGCGCGTCGCGGGGCCGTCGGCCGCCTGTGCTCCGCCGCACGCGATTTCCATGGTCCGCGTGCGCCGCCTCACCGCGGCGTCCCGGGATCCGGTGTCTCTCGGTCTGGACACGACAGGAGGCGATCATGAACCGAGATCCGAGAGCCCGGAGCAGGCAGGCCGACGGCAAGGCCCGGACGGCGGAGTCCGACCGCGAGAATGATGCCCGCGCACGCGCGGCGGTGGTGGATGCCTGGCGCCGGGCACTGCTCCGGATGCGCGAGCGGCGCGCGACCGAGGACCGCGCCGATCCGGGCCATTGAGGCCCGGGGAGAGGCGAGCGGACCGGTCCGGCGCCCGGCGGCGACGCGGGGCCGGCGGTCCGGATCGGCCCCCGACGTCGCCCGAATGGGGACGGGGACCGACCCTTTTTCTCTACTTGGCGCGACGCGGCGGGAGCGGCACAGCGTGAGCAACGAACGGGGAGTATGTGAGCCGATGGACGACGACGTCGCAGACGGCATGGACGGCGGCGACGCGAGTTCCGCGGCGGCTCAGGAGGCGAACGGGATCGCCTTCCTGCTGGCGAGCGCCGCCTACCTGACGCTCGCAGACGCGCATCTGCGGCGGGAAGGTCCGGAGGGGCTCGCCCTGATGGACGAGATCGAGGACCGGATCACGGAGGCCCTGCGGAGCTTCGTCGAGGAGACGTCCTACGAGGATGCGCGGCCGGACATCCTCCAGCACGCGACCCGCAAGGTCCGCGCCCTCCTCGAAGCGGGACGCTCGCTGGCGCCGGAGATGCGGCGATTCCAGTGAGCACCGGCCCGGGCCGGACCGCGTGGCGGCGCGCTCGGGCCGGCGGGGCTCAGGCGCCCGGCGGTGAGGGCTTCGCGAAGCCGATATCGGCCGCGACACCGGCGAGCCGGTCGGGATCGCGCTCCTTGCGCTCGCTGTAGCGGTCCACGAGGTAATCGGCGCATCCGCGGGTCAGCAGCGTGAACTTCATGAGTTCCTCGCACACGTCGACGACCCGGTCGTAGAGCGGCCCGGGCCTCATACGGCCCGCCTCGTCGAACTCCCGGTAGGCCATCGGCACCGAGGACTGGTTGGGGATCGTGATCATCCGCATCCAGCGGCCGAGGACGCGCAGGGCGTTCACGGCGTTGAAGCTCTGAGAGCCGCCCGAGACCTGCATCACCGCGAGGGTCCGGCCCTGCGTCGGGCGCAGACTCCCCTCGGACAGGGGCAGCCAGTCGATCTGGCTCTTCATCACGCCGGTGAGCGCGCCGTGCCGCTCGGGCGAGACCCAGACCTGCCCCTCGGACCAGGCCGAGAGGGCGCGGATCTCCCGCACCTTCGGATGGTCGGCGGTCGCGTCGTCGGGCAGCGGCAGGCCGTCGGCGTGGTAGATGCGGACCTCGCCGCCCATCGCCTCCAGGAGCCGCGCGGCCTCATAGGCCAGGAACCGGCTGAAGGAGCGTTCGCGGAGCGACCCGTACAGGATCAGGAAGCGCGGCGCGTGCGCGAGCGGGATCCCCCGACCGGCCCCGTCGGTCGGCGTTGCGAAATGCGCCGCGCTGAGATTCGGCAGGCCGTCACGGACCGAAGGGGCAGGGGCCGGGCTCTTGCTCACCGGGACGCTTTCTCATACGTTCAAACAACCGTTTGAAGATTGTCGGGAAAATGGACGACGCGCAAGCCCTGACGGCCTTCGCGGCCCTGGCGCAGGAGCACAGACTGCGGCTGGTGCGGGCGCTGGTGAGAGCCGGTCCGGAGGGCCTCGCCTCCGGGACGCTGGCCGCGGCGGTCGGCGTGTCGGCCGCCACGGTGTCGCATCACCTGAAGGAACTGAGCCGCGCCGGGCTGGTCAGCTCGCGGCGCGACGGTCGCTCCATCCTCTACAGTGCCGCCTACCCGGTGCTGGCCGATCTGATCGCGTTCCTGATGCGCGATTGCTGCCAGGGCCGCGCGGAGATCTGCACGCCGGCGGCGGAGACCCTGGCCGCCTGCCTCAGCCCCTCGGGAGACGCCGCACATGTCTGAGCCGTTCGACGTCGTGATCTACCACAATCCGGCCTGCGGCACGTCGCGCAACACCCTCGCGATGATCCGTAACGCCGGGATCGAGCCCCACGTGATCGAGTATCTCAAGACGCCGCCGGCCCGCGCGCTGCTGCTACAGCTCCTCGACCGCGCCGGGCTGTCGGTGCGCGACGTGCTCCGGGAGAAGGGCACGCCCTACGCCGAGCTCGACCTCGGCAACCCGGACCTGACCGACGGGCAGTTGCTCGACGCCGTCGCGGCGCATCCGGTCCTGCTCAACCGGCCGCTGGTGGTCACGCCGAAGGGCGTACGCCTGTGCCGCCCATCGGAGGCGGTGCTGGATCTCCTGCCGCCGCAGCGGGGCGGGTTCGTGAAGGAGGACGGCGAGCCGGTGGTCGACGAGCAGGGCCGCCGTGTCGCCACGGCCTGAGCGCCCGCGGGCCGTGGCGGCGGTCCGGACATGAGCGAAGCCAGCCGCTGGCCGGTGATCGCCGCACTCGGCGTCGTGGAGATCCTCGCCTGGGGCTCGTCGTTCTACCTGCCGGCGGTGATGGCGGCCCCCATCGCCGAGAGCACCGGCTGGCCCCTCGCCTGGGTGGTCGGCGGACTGGCCTTCGGCCTCCTCGTCGCGGCCCTCGCCTCGCCGCATGTCGGGGCGGCGATCCACCGGCACGGCGGGCGGCCGGTCCTCGCCCTCGCGGCGCTGCTCCTCGCCGCCGGGCTGACCGTCGTGGCCGTGGCGCCGAGCCTGCCGATCTATCTCGCCGGCTGGCTGATCCTCGGCGCCGGCATGGGCTGCGGCCTGTACGACCCCGCCTTCGCGACCCTCGGGCGGCTCTACGGCGCGGCCGCGCGGCCGGCCATCACCACGCTGACCCTCTGGGGCGGGTTCGCCAGCACCGTGTGCTGGCCGCTCTCGGCCTTCCTGGTGGCCCATGTCGGCTGGCGGGGCGCCTGCCTCACCTATGCCGGCCTGCACCTCGCCGTGACGCTGCCGCTCATCCTCGCGATGATCCCGCACGCGCCGGAACTCCCGGTCTCCGACGGGCCACAGGAGGCGGGGTCCGCGCCGCTATCGACCCGGGAGCGCCGCGCGTTCCTGCTGTTCGCGGGGGTGCTGGTCCTCGGCGGCGCGATCATGTCCCAGGTGTCGGTCCACCTGCTCACCCTGCTGCAGGCGCGCGGCGTGTCGCTCGCCGCCGCCGTCTCGTACGGGGCGCTGATCGGGCCCGCGCAGGTGAGCGCCCGCGTCGCCGAGATCTCCCTCAAGGGCCGCCACCACCCGCTCTGGACACTGACGGCCGCCTTCGGCCTGATCGCCCTCGGGCTGTGGCTCCTTGCGGCCGGGCTGCCGGGCGTGGCGCTCTGGCTGGTGCTCTACGCGGGCGGCAACGGGATCTACTCGATCGCTCGCGGCACGGTCCCGCTCGCCCTGTTCGGCCCCGTGCGCTACCCGCTGGTGGTCGGCCGCCTCGCCCGGCCGGCCCTGGCCGCCCAGGCCCTGGCGCCGCCGGCTGGGGCCGTCGTGCTCACCCATGTCGGGCCGGGGGCCCTGTGGTGGATGCTCCTCGCGCTGGCGCTCGCCGCCCTGGGCCTGATCGGGGCGCTGTGGCGCGCGCGGTGACGGCGAGCCGGTAGGATCAGCGGATGCCGCCGTCGCGCAGGCGGTACCAGGCGATGATCGCCGAGACGTACAGCCGGTTCAGCCCGTGGAGCGGCAGCGGCTCGATCGGCGTCAGCGGCAGGGGCAGGTTGCCGGCATCTCCGGTCGCGATGTAGGCGGCCATCGCCCGGCCCATCGCCGACTGGAGGCCGACGCCCCGGCCCTGGCAGCCGATATCGATGAGGAGCCCGGGCGCCGGCTCGTGGAGATGGGGCAGGTAGTCCCGGGTGATCGCGACGCGGCCGCACCAGCGATGGTCGAAGGCGATCCCGTCGAGCTGGGGGAAGAGCTTGCCGACGATCCGCTCGAGATGGGCCCAGTCGGCGGGGTCGCGCGGCTCCCGGAACGGACCGCGGCCGCCCATCAGCAGGCGTCCGGTATGGTCGAGGCGGAAGTAGAGCAGGAGCTTGCGCGTGTCCGAGGAGACATGGCCTTCGGGCAGGATCGAGCGCCGCAGGTTGTCGGTCAGCGGCACCGTGGCGACCTGGAACGAGTTCGCCGCGATCACCGTCCGCGCGAGGTTCGG